>DASZOL010000106.1:0-56340 GCA_035550795.1 Candidatus Methylomirabilota bacterium | reverse complement strand
CGAGCACGCCGAGGCGGTCGCCGTAGAGGGTCAGCGGACACCCCCCGAACCGGCTGCGCCTGATCCGCCGCGCTTCTATCACTCCCCGTCGCCGGGCCCGCCTCGGTGCCCACAGCAAGGGGCCACCCGTCCGACTCACCCGAAGGCACGCCGACCTCCGCAAGAGCCGTCAAGACGCATTCCCGGTTTGATCGGCCGCTCGGCGCCGCACGCCAGCCTCATGGGGAAGCTACCCTCTGGTTGGTGAGAGCCGGTGCGCGGAGGATCAACGGCAGCAGGCCGACGAAGGCTGACCAGCGCGCGCTCGGCACCGCGCAAGACCACACCGAGACCACATGGATCCGGCATTTCACGGCCTCCAGCAGTGACGACCAGCATGGTTGAGCGAAATCGGCGGCGCGCCTGAGTCCCTGCCGGTTTCAATGCGGGATCGGGGACAGGAAGAACGTCCTCGGCACTTACGCCGTGGCCGCTCCTCTGGCCGGCGAGGCCCAGCCAGTCCTCGAACAGTTCGGTTTCGATCCGCCCCAGAGTGCAAGCGACGACCCGTTACGCACGAGCACGATCTTGCCCGTCACGCCTCCCTGCCCGAGCCGCTCGTGCGCCAGTCGGGCCTCGGCCAGCGAAAATCGCTGCGCGATGAGTGGCTCGATCTTCTGCTGTTGAAGGAGGTCGAACAGGGCGATCAAGTCCTGTCGAAACAGTGGCGGCCTCAGCCGTTTGAGCCACTGGATGCTGTAGGGGACCACCCGTTTCCGGCCGGGGAGAGGCCAGCCGCCGGCGATGTACAGCCCGAAAAGAGGGAGTCCATGGAAGCGCTGACGGCGCCCCGAACGACCGGAAGCCAGTCGGCCCCCCGCAGGGAGGACGTCAGACCATAGGCCACTACCGTGCCGCCGGGACGGAGCGCCGTGCGGGAGCGCCGGATGTGGGTGCCGCCGATGCCGTCAAGGACAACGTCCACGCCCTCACCCGTGAGGCGGTGAATTTCCTTCACGAAGTCGAGCTGTCGGTAGTCAATAGGTCCGGCGCGACGACCGAGAATCCTTCGTTCGCCAGCCCGTCCGGGGCGGCGATCACGTCGTCATGCAGGCCCCACCGGGCATGGATGACCGCGAGGCGTGGACCGGCCGCGGGCCCGGCCGTGGACGCCCTTGCCGGCTGGCCGGCGCCGTCCAGCTTCCCGAAAGGACCGTCGACTATCCGTTCCTCATGGCGCCCGCGCGAGGTCCGGGCGAGGTGAGGCTCTGCGCGAAGCCCCCGCGTGGCCTCACGGTTGGGGAGTGAAGCCCAGTTCCGCGTACAGGTTCCGGAGCGCGGCGGTGAACGCATCCGCCGAGAACCTCTCGGCCAGTGTCGTGCGCGCGCGCTCTGCCAGCCGCCGCTGCAGTTCACGGTCGGTCAGGACGCGCGTCAACGCGCCGGTCAGCTGAGCGACATTACCCGGCTCCACGAGCAGCGCGCTCTCGCCGTCGGTCACGTCTTCGGGAATCCCGTCGACATTCGACGCCACGACGGCCACCCCGGCCTGCAACGCTTCGAGCAGGGCGAGCGAGCCGCTGCTCTCCCGGAGGGAGGGCAGCACGAAGACGTCGGCGTGCTGGAGGTAGGCGAAGGAATCGGGAACCCACCCGGTCAAGGTCACCATCGTCTCCAGCCCGAGCCGTTCCACCAGGCGCCGGTGTGCCGTCAGCAAAGGGCCGCCGCTCACCAGGCAGGCGCGGAAGGGGATGCCCGCGGCTTTCAACTGGCCGAGCGCGCGGAGCAGCACGTCGACGCCTTTGCGCGCATCATGGCGGGAGACCGACACGATCAGCGGAGCGTCCCGCGGCGTCAGCGGGCCAACCGGCAGCGGTTCCGGTGACGGAGCGCGACTGGGCAGGAAGGCCGCCTCGGCCGCGTAGGGCAGGCGGCGGACTTCCGCGCCCGGCCCGAACTCGTCACGCAAGAGCCGGCGCACCGATTCATAGTTGACCAGGACCAGGCGGGATTCGGCATAGGCGCGACCTTCGTAGCGGGCGACCACGAGCCGACTCCAGAGCCACTCCGCCAGGTAGAAGGCCTTCTGAGACAGGCTGTGCGCGTTGCCGAGTCCGCGCACTCTGCCGGCGCAGGCGTGCTGCCAGGAACCGTAGACGCTGTTGACGGGGATGATCTCGGCGCCTGCGGGCCGCATCTGCTCACGCAGGGTGATGCCCACACAGCCCCACTGACCGAAACCGTGGATCAGGTGGGGACCGCGCTCCGATCCGATGAACTGGCGGATCCCGGCCGCCAGCCGCGGTGCATCGACCCCGACCAGGTCGATGCGCAATCCTATCCCGCTGGTTCGGGTGAGCCGGCGCAGAGAAGGCAGCCGCACCCGATGCACCAGGCCGAAGTCGGTCTTCACGATGCCGGGGGGATGGCTGATACAGAAGATGTGCGGCTCGAAGCCGGCACTCACTGCCGCGCGGGCGTGGGCGCGAACGTAGCTGGGATGGCCGCTCAGCCCCAGGAGCGGATCCTGGCCAGCGACGAAGATGACGGGAGTGGCCATGGCCGCCGGCTACATGGTACGTGGAGCGCTCATGCACAACCGGGGTGAGAGCCTCTGGCGAGAGTCACGCCACGAGGGTGGGCGCTGGAACGCTCGGGCCGCGGGCGCGCCGCGAGGGTACCGAGCCATCCCCTTGTCGATTGTCTCGGCGAAGGCGATGTGATTCCCCTCCAGGTCCGTCGTCATCAGTGTCTCGAGCTTGTGGCTCCGTCCAGCATCTTAGCCCCGGCGGTCCCACGAAGCCTACCGGGTGAGATTCTGCTCCCGCCGTGAATGCCTGTTCTCGGCGGCATACACCTCGGCAAAGTTCTTGAGGGCACTCGACCAGCCCTTCTTGTGACCCCTTGCTTCCGAGGCGTCACTGAAGCCGGTCTGGACGAGGACGATCTCGGTCCCGCTCTTCTGGTCCTTGAACTCGACGCTGACCAGGGTCTCGACGGGGTGCTCCTCCCTCCACTGATGGGTGAAGACCACGGCCCTGTCGGGCGTGATCTTCCTGTACACGCCGTGGGCGGTATGCACGTCGCCCCCGCAGTTCATGGCCTGCCGAAAGGTCCCGCCGACGCGCATGTCCGCCTTGAACGAGACCACGCGGCACCCATCGGGGCACCACTTCTTGGCCAGCCGGGGATCAGCGAACGCTTGATAGACCCGCTCGCGCTTGCCCGGGACCAACTGGGTCACGCGCAGTCGAGCGCTGGCTCTTGTCATCGTGTCCTCCTCACTCGGTAGCGATCGCAGCCAAGGCCGGGCCCGGCGCGCGTGGAGCCTGCATCGGTCTCCACATGCGAGACTTCGGCCATTCGCGGGAGAGGGCGTCCGCCCGCCGACGCGCGGATCGTCCCCGCCGGGCTCACTGTGTAGTCGAGGCCCCGGTCCGAGATCGACGTGCGGGGACCGGGCGACGCGGGCTCGGTCCCAGCCGCTCCACGTCGTTCGACGGGGCCGGCCGCCGGGGCCACCCCCGGCAGCTTGTCCGAGCTTGTGGGCAGGCACTGGCCAGGCTCGGCAACAGCGCCTGCGAGGACGGGCTGGCGCTCGGCCGTCAGGTCGGCCAGCGGGTGGCGACGATGGACATCCTGCCTGTCACGAAGTAACGGCGGCGTCGGGCCGCGACGCGGCCGTCACGTCACGGCCGCTCGAGCGTTATCGGCGGGTCGCGAGATCCGGCGCCCGGCGGCGTGGCACGGCTCGCCACCCGGGGCGCGGGGCGCGCGCTCCCGGCGCCTCGTGCGCCTTGACGCCAGGCTCACGCCGGAGCGGCGGAGCGACGCATCAGCCCGCAGCGCTGGAGCGTCCGTCGCCATCGCGAAGCGGGGTGGAGGGTCCGCCTGGCTGAGGGCCGCGGTCCCAGTCGACGATGAAGCCGGAATCGATCGATGAACGGATAGTGCCCGTCGCGCTCGTGGAGGCCCCGAAGCGCGAGGGCGGTCAGTCCAGGATCCAGCATCAGACCGCGAGAGTCGTAGGAACTCATAGGCTCCTCCCCATCCTGCCAGCGCTACCCACGGCGCTGCGCGCACTGGAGCATGCAAGCGATGCCAATCATCAGCCGCTGGCCTGCGGCCTGGACCGTCCTCTCCGGTGCTCGCAGTTGCTTGAGCCGCCTCCGGGCGCCCGCGCCGTGGAAGGGAAAACTGCCAGTGGAAATCTCCCCGGGGGCGCGGCCCTGGCCGGGCCGTCTTCCAGGGCGGTGCGAAGCGCGGTCCGCAGGGCGCGGGGGCCCGAGGGCACCCGGGGTTCGGCGACCTCGTCGCGGAGCGAGGGCCTGACGACCATCCTCAGCTCCCCGTCTCAGCACGCGGCGGCCTTGGTCCCGAGGCGGCGTGCCGAGCTGACGCGGTCCTGTCCTCGGTGGCGGTCGGGCTCACGCCGTCGTGCTCGGCCGGGCGGGCCGGCGGTCCGTCGGCTGGCAGGGGCCGGCCCCACGCGCTCGGGCGCCCGCTCTACCCGCGCCGCTTGAAGAACTGGACGGCCCGCTCGTGGCGTTCCGCCGCCGCCCGGCTCGGGAAGGTGCCGAGGTTCCGGCGCCGGCCGGTGCGGGGATCTGGCTTGCGCGAGTAGAGCCGGTACTGGCCGGATGGGAGCTTGCGGATCATCGTGGCCTCCTCCGTAAGTTCGGTCGTGCCGAACGGCGCGGGACCGAGCCCGTCACGCCTCCCTTCCGCGCTCCCCTGACGCAGCCTGTTTCCAGACGCCACGACCATGGCGGGTCAACCCCGGCGCGCGCCGGGGGCCCATCAGCATCGGATGTCGGCCCCACGCAACCTGGGTCGTCGCGAAGCCACGTTTCCCCGAGACGGGACGCCAGCGTTTCCGGGGTGCCGAGGCGGATTGCATCATCGCCTCGTGGGTGCAAGGGAACGGCCAGAGCAGGGACCCGACACGCTGGCTGGGACCGGTCACGTTGTCGCTCCCGACGCCGTGGCACCTCGTTTGCCCTGGCCACGATTGAGCGCCGCAGCGCTCCGCGGAGAGGACCTCGACATGCGCGCACTGGTAGCCATCACCATCGTCACCCTGTTACTCGCGACCGGCGCGATGGTTGCGACGCCCCGGGCTGCGACGCGGAGCTCGGCCGCGAACCAGTCGGCGGGCGTCCACGCCGTCGTGCCCGGTGGCCGGGTCGGCGAATATCAGCACGGCACGTTCCCGTCCCAGGGCGCCCGCACCCACGCCGGCGTGGACATCGTCGCCCCGTGCGGAACGCCCGTGCGGGCCCTTGAGGCCGGGAGAATCGTCGACCGCATCCGGTCGCGATCAGATCCTGATTTTGCGAGCCTCGGCTACATGGTGATCATCGAGCACCCGGCGTCGGTCACAGGGCGCGCGTTCTACTCTCTCTACCTGCATCTCCAGTCGCCGCCGGTTGCGGGGGAGCACGTTGCACGCGGTGCACCGCTCGGCCGGATCGGCGCGACCGGCCGGGCGACCGGGTGCCACCTCCACCTGGAAGTCCGCTACTTCCGTCCCCGGGTGAGTCGGCTGTGGCAGCACATCTACGGCCCCGGCGACCAGCGGGCCTCTCCTCACTTTCGGGAGAGCTGGGAGGATCCGGTAGCCTTCCTCGCCGAGCTGGAGCGCGAGCGCCAGGCCGCCGATCACCGGGACCCCCGGCGGCGCAGGCCGGGCTCGGCGGATCCTTCGTAGCCGCTCAGTCGACTGCGCACCGCCGCCGGTCGGCAGCGGTCGGCCAGGCGTCGGTAGTTCCTGGCGCGCTCCTCTCGGATGTGGCGAGCAGCGAGTGTCGCGGTCGAGCCGGGAGATCGGACGCGCGATGCCGGGGATCAGGGGTAAGTGTGGCGCACCCGCTGGCCTCGGTGAGGCTCGGGCGTTGCCGTCATGCTGTCGCGCACCCGCCAGGGTGGCCAGCCGGGCCGTTGCAGTCGGCCTCTGGCATGGCCCTCGCAACGGCCTGCAAGCAGAGGTCGTCGTCACGGTGACGGCGGCCGGTTGAGGTAGGAGGCGAGTGATGCCGCTGATCCTGTGGTTGCTCGGCGTGCCCGTGAGCCTGATCGTCATCCTGTGGCTCCTCGGGATCTTCTCGTAGGCGTGACACCCGTCACGCGAAGACTCGCGAAGCCCAAGAACCGTAGAACACCGGAGGACACCATGAAGCGAATCGGATTGCTCCTCGTTGCGCTGGGGACCGTGGCGGTCGCCTCGACCGACGTCCTGGCGCAGACCACGCCCCCGCCCCCGCGGACGCAGGGGACCGTGCAGCAGGTCGAAGATCCGAAGAACCTCGGACGCTGGCGGGGCAGCAAGCTCATCGGGACCGAGGTGAAGGACGCGGCCGGGAAGGGCATCGGGAAGATCGAGGACATCATCATCGAGCCGAACGGGCGCGTGCCCATGGCCGTGATGTCCTTCGGCGGCTTCCTCGGCGTGGGCGAGCGGCTCTATGCCGTGCCGTGGAGCGCCATGCGGATCGAGGGAGACGACCGCGACAACCTGGTCGTGATGCTGGACAACGTGAAGAAGGAAACCCTGGAGAAGGCGCCCAGCTTCGCGCGGGATCGCTGGCCGGACGCCCGGGACCGGAAGTGGGGGGACGAGTCGCGCAGCTACTGGAGCGATGCGTCGATCACGGCGTCGGTCAAGACCCGCCTGGCCCGCGAGAAGGCCGGCACACTGACGAAGGTGGACGTCGATACCAGCAAGGGCGTCGTCCATCTCACGGGGGCCGTCCCCAGCAGCGAGCTGAAGAAGCGGGCCAGCGAGGTGGCCCGTTCGATCGAGGGCGTCCGGGAGGTCCGGAACGACCTCAAGGTGCAGAGCGGCGGCTAGCCGCGTCCGAGCGCCTACGCGCATCCGGATAGCAGCCCTCGGCGGCGGCATCGACGTCGCGCCGGGGGCTGCTGGCGGCCCGGGGGAAGTGAGGGCGCCGCTCGACCGCCCGCTGCAGATCGTCACGCCACTGCATTTGCACCGGCAGACTTCCCGGACGAACGACGCGCTCATCTTGGGCGTCCGCTTCTGCGTCTTGAAGTGCACGTACACGATTCCGAACCGGTTGCCGTAACCGTCGCGCTCCAAGGAGATAACCTTTTCACGAGGAGATAACCTTTCACGGGCACGCCGTCGCTCGCCCGCTGGAGCTGCGTCAGGGCATTGCGCAGGAACACGACGCGGTTCCGTGTCGTACACGTTCCAGAGGGACTGCACGTGCTTCGGGTCCCGGTAGTTCGGCGTCGTCCCGTACGCCCCGGCCGCGCCTGCCCTCGCGGCGTGCGAGTCCCCCACCCTCCCCCTCCTCACTTCCCGAACAGGCGCGCGGCCAGCCGTGCCTCCGCGGTCAGCACCAGCTCACCGGCGGACTTCCCGACCTCCACACGGTACGTGCCCGCCGCGATGCGCCACTGGCCGGCCGCGCCGTCGAAGCGCGCGAGAAGGCGCGGATCGTCGGTGACCGTCACGGAGTGCGAGGCGCCGGGCGCGAGCTCGACGCGCTCGAACGGGAGCAGCCGCATGCGCCGCTCGCCGGCAGCATCGGTGAGATACACCTGCGGCACGTCGGCGCCCGCGACCTTGCCGGTGTTGGTGACGGTGAACGTCGCCGTGACGGTCTCGCCGCCGCTCACCTTCAGATCCTTGTAGTCGAAGGTCGTGTAGCTCAATCCGTGGCCGAACGGGTAGTTCGGTTTCGCGCCGCTCTTCGCCAGCCAGCGGTAGCCGATCTCGGCGCCTTCCCGGTAGCGGGTCACCGTCGGCGTGTTCATCGGAGTACCACCGTGACAGGGGGGGGATCTGTCACGCGAGAGTCGAGTGCGGCTCCGGTCGAGGGCAGGCATGACACAGCACCCCGCGCAGCCTGTCGCGAGAAAGAGCGGTAAGCTGGTCTGCCGCCCGTGGTGAGAGGAACATGCGGGGACTCGAGCCTCGGGCCTGCCTGGATGGGCGGCCGGGCCAGCGCATATGCTCGTAGCGCCTCCGGCTCCCAGGGGGAGCCAAGAAAGGCAAGGACAGGCATCGGGTCCGTGTCCGAGAATGGCCCGGAGGCGCTCGCGGGGCGGGCGACCAGCTGACGGCGCGCCAGAGGAGAGAGGACACCATGTGGCAACCGAGCGAGCGCTATCCCGACCCGACCGTGCGGGTGCTGGATCCGGCCTTCAACAAGCACCGGCTGATGCTCGCCTCCGTCGAGCGGCTGTTCACCGGCTGCCGGTGGTCGGAGGGCCCGGTCTGGTTCGGCGACGGGCGGTACCTCCTGTGGAGCGACATCCCGAACAACCGGATCCTCCGGTGGGACGAGGAGACCGGGGGGGTGTCCGTGTTCCGCAAACCGTCCAACAACGCCAACGGCAACACGCGGGACCGCCAGGGCCGGCTCGTCACCTGCGAGCACGATTCGCGGCGCGTCACGCGCACGGAGCACGACGGCGCCATCACGGTGCTGGCCGACGCCTACGACGGCCGGAAGCTCAACTCGCCGAATGACGTCGTGGTGGCGCGGGACGGCGCGGTCTGGTTCACCGACCCGGTCTTCGGCATCCTGGGCTACTACGAGGGCCATCAGGCCGAGTCGGAGAACAAGCCGGCGGTCTATCGGCTGGACGCCGGGACGGGACAGCTCGCCGTGATGGTCGACGACATCCCCGGCCCCAACGGGCTCGCCTTCTCGCCCGACGAGCGGACGCTCTACGTGGTCGCGTCGCGCGCCATCCCGAACCGGACGATCCTCGCGTACGACGTGACCGCCAACGGCACGAAGCTCGGCGCCGGCAAGGTGCTGGTCGACGCGGGACCGGGCGGCGCGCCGGACGGGTTCCGCGTCGACGTCGACGGCAACCTCTGGTGCGGCTGGGGCATGGGCCAGCCGGACCTGGACGGCGTGCGCGTCTTCTCCCCGAGCGGTGAGCCGATCGGCCACATCGACCTGCCCGAGCGCTGCGCCAACCTGTGCTTCGGCGGCCGCCACCGGAACCGGCTCTTCATGGCGGCGAGCCACGGGCTCTACTCGCTCTACGTGAACACGCAGGGCGTAGCCGGCGGGTAGGTCCGCGGGCGGGCGGCCGCCGGGCCGCGCCGCCAAGGGCCTGCCGCGCTTGACCTTTTCCGGGGCCCTCCGGCGATCCCGCCCGGGCGCCCGGCCCGCATGGCCCGGGGGACCGCGACGGCCGCCATCGAGGTTCCCGGGTGTGATATCCTCCCGACGGCACTCCTGCCGGATTCGGGCACGGATCCAGCCTCGCCGCCGATAGCCTCTCCGCGTGTTCGCGGCGCGAACTGCAGTCGCGGAGCGGTGGACCCGGGGCCCGGGTCCCAGTGGAGGTGCCCATGGCATCAAAGCTGTACGTCGGCGGGCTGTCGTATTCCACGACCTCCGAGAGCCTTCGCGAGTACTTCACCCAGTGCGGCACGGTGGAATCGGCGACGGTGGTCACGGATCGATTCTCGGGGCAGTCCCGCGGCTTCGGCTTCGTCGAAATGGCGACCCCCGCCGAGGCGCAGGAGGCGATCACGAAGCTCAACGATCAGGTGTTCGAGGGCCGGAAGCTGCTGGTCAGCGTGGCCAAGTCGCCGAGCGACGGGGGCGGCGGCGCGCGGCGGCCCGCCCGGTGGTAGGGCAGGTCGCGGTCAGACGTCTCCGCGCGGCGGGGGCGCTTCGCCCCCGGTGGCGCTGAGAGGGATGGCCATGCGTGCGGCCCGCCCCCGCGAGTTCTGGTGTCCCGTCGTGTCCGAGCCCGTGGTCATCCGGCTGACCCGGCCCAGCCACCTGATGCGGCCGACCGGGTACTTCGTGCAGTGCAATCAGGTGGACTGCCAGTACGTCGAGGCGAACGAGCCTCCGTGTCCGCTCCACGTGAGCATGTTCGCCGAGGAGATCAAGGCGGCCGACGCGCTCCGGGCGGCCCGGCGTGACGGGTACTGAGACCTCCCCCCGGACGGAGCCCGAGGCCGACCCACTCCCCATTCACCAGGAGGACACTAGCCATTCCAGCCCGCATCTTCGTCGGGAACCTGAACCTCGGGACCACGGCCGACGCCCTGACGCAGCTCCTCGCCGAAGCGGGCAGCGTCGTCGAGGTCTACCTCCCTGCTGATCGCGAGACCGGACGCCCGCGGGGCTTCGCGTTCGTCCAGTTCGCCAGCGAGGCGGAGGCGGCGGCGGCGATCCGGCCCTTTCACGACCGCGAGGTCGACGGGCGGAAGCTCACGGTCAACGCTGCGGAGGATCGGCCGCCGCGCCGCGACGGCCCGCGGCCGTTCGATCCGAACCGCTCGGGCGGGAGCGGTGACCGGTCCGGCCCCGGCCGGGGCAAGTCGTTCAAGCGCAAGGGAAGCCGGCGGGGGCTGCGGGGCCGGAAGCGCAGTCTCTGATCGGCTCGGGGCCCGCGCGGGGCGGGCCCGGCGGCGCGGCGCCCCCGGGGGCCGGCCAATCAGGGCGTGACCTCGACCGGCACCGTGCGCGGGATCGTGCCCCGGTCGGCGAACCAGCTCACGCCCTCGGCCACCAGGTCGAAGCGGAGGAGGTAGCGCCCGGGGGCCGCGATCGGCGGGATCTCGCCCTCGATCCCGATCTCCTCGCCTGGATCGACGGTGCGGGCGAGCGGGCACCGCCCGAAGTCGAGCTGCCGAAGGCCGCCGTCCGGGGCGAGGAGCGACAGCCCCAGGCGGACCTGCCCGACGCCCGACGCGTCCGTCCGCGCGAGCCAGCGGGTCTGCCCCGTGTTCTGCACGCGGGCCTGGAAGAGCGCCGTGCCGCCGGCGCGCAGCGTCGCCGGGCACTCGACGTGGTGGAAGCGCGCCAGGAGCGTCTCCGGGCGCCGCGAGTCGGCCCACGGCGCGCCCTTCGCGGCGACGACGATGTGCAGGGGACTGACGAGGTTCAGCAGGCGCTCCGTGATCGTGGCCGTCAGCCGCTGGAGGCGCTTGTGCAGGAAGACCCGCGGCGCCGCGCGCCAGAGCGCGTAGGGAGGCAGGATGCGGCTGCGGCCTCCGGCCAGGGCGGCGACCGGGCGAATCGCGACCCGCGAGAAGCCCGCCCGGAGACACGCGCGGGCGAGCGCGCGGGGCGGCAGATCCTGCTCCAGCACGCCGAACTGCTCCATCTGCGCGACCGAGTGGGCCTGGGTCGCGTGGCCGCGGCCTGGCTCCTGCAGCACCAGCACCCCGCCGTCCCTCAGCACCCGATGGGTCTCGCCCAGCACGGCGGTCCACTCGGGGACGTGGTGGAGGGCGCCGTAGCAGAGGGCGGCGTCGACGCTCCCCGCCGCGAGGGGCAAAGCCGTCATGTCGGCCGCACATAGCCAGCTGCCCGGCGCCAGCCGTGTCCGTCCGATGGCGAGCATGTCCTCCGCGAGATCCAGCGAGAGCGTCCGGTAGCGGAGGCGCTGCAGCCACTCGCTCACCCAGCACGGCCCCGCCCCCATGTCCAGGACGAGCGACCCCGGGCCGCACGGAAGGCAGCCCACCATCGCGCTGAAGATCGCGATCTCGGTCAGGGCGCGATCCACGTCGAGGCTCGTGCCCCCGAGGAAGGGCTTGGCGGGGAGCGCGTCCGTGTTCTCCATCAGCCGGACGTGGCGGCGCTCCGCGGCGCGCACGTCGCCGGCCAGCACGCGCGCCAGGACCGAGCGGCTGTCGCCCTTCACGCGAGGCGCCTCCTGTCTTCCCGGAAGCTAGCCGAGGCACCCGAGACGGTCAACCGGCTCGCCCGCGCCCCGCCAGCGGCTCTCGGCCGCCCGCTGCCGCGCACCCGTGCGGGCAATCGAGGGACGGAGACCGGCGGAGCGTCCGCCCGCGCGGGCCTGCTTTCGCGGGCGGGCGGGACCCTTGTACACTGGGCGCGTCGAGGGCCGCGGGCCGAGCGCCCGTGCGTCAGTGGCGGGGGCGCAGGATTCGTGCGGGAAAGGGGACGCAACCATGACGTGGAGGATGGTGATCGGGGGCCTCGTGGGGGGCGCTCTGCTCGTGACGGGCTGCGCCACCAAGAAGTTTGTCCGGGAAGAGGTCGCCAAGAGCGAGCAGAAGGTGGGCGCCGATGTGGGTCGCGTCGACGCGGCGCTCGGCGAGGAGAAGGCGCGCGTCACGGGGATCGAGAAGGAGCTGGGCCAGACGCGTACCGCGACCGAGGATGCCGCGCGCAAGGCCGAGGAAGCCGTGAGCCTGGCGAGCCAGGCGGGCGGCAAGGCCGACGAGGCCAGCGCCAAGGCCACCGAGGCCGCCGGCCGCGCGGACGCGGCGGGCGCCACCGCGCAGGAGGCGCTCAGCAAGGTCACCGAGACCGACCAGCGCCTCACGAAGCTCTGGGCGAGCCGGGACCAGCGCACGCTGACCGACGAGCTCGCGGTGCAGTTCGCCTTCGACAGGTGGGTGCTGGACGACGGGGCGCAGACGCGGCTCCTGGCGCTGGTGAAGCAGCTGCAGGAGCAGCCCCAGCTGTTCGTGGAGCTCGAAGGCTACACCGACAGCATCGGCGCCGGCGCCTACAACATCCAGCTGAGCCAGCGGCGCGCAGAGGCGGTGCGCCGCTTCCTCGTCGAGAAGGGCGTCGAGCTGCCGCGGATCCACTCGATCGGGCTGGGCGACATCCGGCCGGTGGCGGACAACAAGACCCGGGAGGGCCAGGCGCAGAATCGGCGGGTGGCCATCCGCCTCTACGCGCCCGCCGAGTGACCGGGGAGCGGCGGATCCACCTGCCGCCCCGGCGCGCATCCTAGAGCGCGGCGGCGCGTCCGCCGCCTCCTCGAAGGCGCCGCGCCCGCTGGGTCCGCCGGGCGACCCGGTGCCCTCACGCGGTGCACGAGGGGCCCTCGAGCTCACCCGCAGGATCGGCATGCGCGTTTGCGGGGCGCCACGGAGGCGCCTGAGACGCGGTTTCTTGCCGGGGCTCTCCCCGTCCGGTATACTCGGCGAAGTCGGAGCGAGATCACGTGCGGGGCAGGGAGGTCGACGCCGCCGCAGCAGCCGGACCCGCGAGAGTGGCGGAATTGGCAGACGCGCTGGACTTAGGATCCAGTGGGCGCAATCCCTTGGGGGTTCAACTCCCCCCTCTCGCACCACACCTCTCCTAGGACAAAATGGCACGGCCCATCTGATGAAGGTCGAGATTCAAGAGCTCGATCCGTGCAAGCGGCAGCTGGTCGTCGAGGCGCCCGAGGAGGAAGTGCGGGCGGCCTGGACGGCGGCGTGCGGCCGGGTCCAGCGGGACGCCCGGCTCCCGGGCTTCCGCCGGGGCAAGGTGCCGCTGACGCTCGTCCGGTCCCGGTTCGCGGACGAGGTGCGGCAAGCCGTCGCCGAGACGCTGATCCCGGTCGTGTATCGCCGGGCGGTGGACGAGGCCCAGCTTCGGCCGGTCGAGGATCCCGACTTCCGGGAGCTGGAACTCGAGGAGGGACGGCCCCTTCGCTTCACCGCGGTCGTCGAGATCAAGCCGGCGATCGCGCTCGGGGAGTACCGGGGCGTGAGCGTCCGGCACTCGGCCCGGCCCGTGACCGACGCCGACGTCGACGCGACGCTCACCGCGCTCGCGGAGCAGCGGGCGACGCTCGTGGCCGCGACGCGACCGGCCCGCGTGGGCGACTTCGTGGTGGTCGACTACGAGCTCCGTCCTGAGCAGGGCGAGGCTCGCGCCGAGCAGGGCTATGCCTTCGAGGTCGGCGGCGGGCGGGTCCTCCCCGAGATGGACGAGGCCGTGATGGGCCTCGAGGCGGGCGCCGAGCGCCGCGTCCAGGTCCGGTTCCCGGAGCAGCATCCCCGCGAGGACCTGCGCGGCCGCGCGGGCGAGCTCACCCTGCGCGTCGTCGAGGTCAAGGAGAAGGAAGTGCCCCCGGTCGACGACGAGCTCGCCCGGGGACTGGGGACGCACGACACGCTCGCCGAGCTCCGTGAGGCCGTGCGGGCGCGCCTGATCGCCGACCGGGAGCGGCAGGACCGGCACGCGCTCGAGGAGGCGGTCGTGGACGCCGCGCTGGCCCGTCACGATTTCCTGGTGCCGGAGAGCCTCGTCGTCCGCGAGCTCTCGCACCGGATCGGGCACGCGCGCGAGAGCCTGCGCCGGCAGGGCGTGGACCCGGACGCCGTCCGCTGGGACTACGCGAAGCTCTCGGCGGAGCTCCGGCCGGACGCCGAGCGCTCGGTGCGTCGGGCGCTCCTGCTGGAAGCCATCGCCGCGCGCGAGGAGATCACGGCCGGCGACGCGGACGTGGAGGCGGAGATCGCGCGGCTGGCCCGGGAGTCCGGGCGCGCGCCTCAGGTGGTCCGGAGCCTGCTGGAGCGCGGCAACGAGCTGGAGGGGCTGCGCCTGGCGCTCCGGGAGGGCAAGACCCTGGCCCTGCTCGTCGAGCACGCGAAGATCGAGCCGGTCGCGACCGAATCAGGGGACTGAAGACCCGACCGCACGTCGGATCAGGGTAGGAGGCATCGTGGCACTCGTCCCGATGGTAGTGGAGCAGACCCCCCGCGGGGAGCGCGCGTACGATATCTTCTCGCGGCTCCTCAAGGAGCGCATCATCTTCCTCCCGAGCTACATCGAGGACGACATGGCCAACCTGGTCATCGCCCAGATGCTGTTCCTGGAGGCCGAAGACCCGGACAAGGACGTCTACCTCTACGTCAACAGCCCGGGGGGCTCGGTGACGGCCGGGATGGCGATCTATGACACGATGCAGTACGTCAAGCCCGCCGTGTCGACGATCTGCATGGGGCAGGCCGCGTCGATGGGGGCGCTGCTCCTGTGCGCAGGCGCCAAGGGCAAGCGGTTCGCGCTGCCCCACTCGCGCATCATGATCCACCAGCCGCTCGCCGGGGTTCAGGGCCAGGCGACGGACATCGATATCCAGGCGCGGGAGATCCTGCGCATCCGGGACGAGCTGAACCAGATCCTGCTGACCCACACCGGGCAGCCGATCGAGCGGATCGCGAAGGACACGGATCGCGACTTCTTCATGACCGCCGAGCAGGCCAAGGAGTACGGGATCGTGGACCAGGTGATCGTCTCCCACACGCCGGTCCTCCGGGCCGCCGCCGCGGCAGGCGACGGGCGGCGGACCTAGGGCGCGGTCCCGGGGGGAAGCGAATGGCGCGAACGCGGGAGGCGAACGGCGGCGTCCTGAAGTGCTCGTTCTGCGGCAAGAGTCAGAACGACGTGCGGAAGCTGATCGCCGGGCCCAACGTCTACATCTGCGATGAGTGCGTCGAGCTGTGCAACGACATCATCGCCGAGGAGTGGGAAGAGGAGCGCAGCCGGGAGATCCGCAGCCTGCCCAAGCCCGCCGAGATCAAGGCGATCCTGGACCAGTACGTCGTGAACCAGGAACGGGCCAAGAGGGTGCTGGCCGTCGCGGTCCACAACCACTACAAGCGCATCGAGGCCGGCGCCGGCGCCGGGGACGTGGAGCTCCAGAAGTCGAACATCCTGCTGATCGGGCCGACGGGCTCCGGGAAGACGCTGCTCGCGCAGACGCTCGCCAAGATCCTGCACGTCCCGTTCACGATCGCCGACGCCACGAGCCTCACCGAAGCCGGATACGTCGGGGAAGACGTCGAGAACATCATCCTGCGGCTGCTCCAGGTCGCCGACTATGACGTCGAGCGTGCGGAGCGCGGCATCGTCTACATCGACGAGATCGACAAGATCGCGCGGAAGTCCGAGAATCCCTCGATCACCCGCGACGTCTCCGGCGAGGGCGTGCAGCAGGCGCTGCTCAAGATTCTCGAGGGCACGGTCGCGAACGTGCCGCCCCAGGGCGGCCGGAAGCACCCGCACCAGGAGTTCATCCAGGTCGACACCACGAACATCCTGTTCATCTGCGGCGGGGCGTTCGTCGGCCTCGACAAGATCATCGAGGGCCGGGTCGGGAAGTCGGGCATGGGCTTCGGTGCGGAGATCCGGGGCAAGTCCGATCGCCTGCTGGGCGACGTGCTCGCCCAGGTTCAGCCCGAGGACCTCCTCAAGTTCGGCCTGATCCCTGAATTCGTGGGGCGGCTCCCCGTGGTGGCGACGCTGCACGACCTCGACGAGGCAGCGCTGATGCGGATCCTCATCGAGCCCAAGAACGCGATCGTGAAGCAGTACCAGAAGTACTTCGAGCTGGAGAAGGTGCGTCTGAAGTTCACCGACGAGGCGACGGCGGCGATCGCGCGGGAGGCCCTCAAGCGGGGCACGGGCGCCCGGGGGCTCCGGGCGATCCTCGAGGACGTCATGCTGGACGTGATGTACGACCTCCCGTCGATCCCGGGATTGACCGAATGCGTCATCACCCGAGACGCGATCCTCGGCGCCGAGCGCCCGATCCTCGTCACCGAGCGGAAGGCGGAGAGCGCCTGAGCGGTCCGAGTCCGGCGCTGGCCGTCCCGTCCGGTGCGGAGCCGGCGCCGGGCGACGGAGGCGTCGCCCCGGAGGCGGGGACCGCGCTGCCTGCCGGCACGCTCTTCGTCGTGGCGACCCCGATCGGGAATCTCGAGGACGTCACCCTCCGCGCGCTCCGGGTCCTGCGCGAGGTCGACCTCGTGGCGGCCGAGGACACCCGTCGCACCCGGACCCTGCTCCAGGCGTACGGGGTCCGCGCGCCGCTCGTCTCGTACCACGAGCACAATCAGGCCCGCCGCGGCCCCGAGCTGCTGGGGCGCCTCCAGGGCGGCGCGCGGGTCGCCCTCGTGACCGACGCGGGGACGCCGGGCGTGTCCGACCCCGGGTTCCGGCTGGTGCGCCTGTGCCGGGACGCGGGAGTGCCCGTGGTGCCGATCCCGGGCGCCTCGGCCCTCGTCGCGGCGCTGTCGGCGGCGGGGGTGCCCGCGGACCGCTTCGTCTTCGAGGGCTTTCTGCCGGTGAAGCCCGGCCGGCGGCTCACGCGGCTGCGCGAGCTCGCGGCGCTGGACCGTCCGGTCGTGCTCTACGAGAGCCCGCATCGCCTGCTGGCCACGCTCGAGGCCCTCGCGGCCGTCTTCGGCGAGGCGGAAGTGGTGCTCGCCCGTGAGGTGACGAAGCGGTACGAGGAGTTCCGCCGGGGAACGGCGGGCGGCCTGCGCACCGCCCTCGCGGCGGCGGGCGTGCGAGGCGAGGTCACGCTCGTCGTGAACCCGCGGGCGAGCGCTCCCGCGGCGGCTCCGGCCGCCCCGATCGACTGATGTTCTTCAAGAAGGCCATCCCCCCGGGGACCGACGCCCAGGACGTCGAGGAGGGCCGCATGCCCTTCCTCGCCCACCTGGGCGAGCTGCGGATGCGGATCATGGTGTCCCTGATCGCGCTGGGACTGGGCTTCATCGCGACCTTCAGCTTCTCCGAGCGGATCATCACCTGGCTGGCCCAGCCGATCGAGCCCGTGAAGCTCGTCTTCCTCGAGCCGACCGAGCCCTTCTGGGTCAACATGAAGGTCGCGCTCATCACTGGCGCGTTCCTGGTCCTGCCGGTGCTCCTCTTCCAGATCTGGGCCTTCATCGCGCCGGGGCTGCTTCCGCACGAGCGCAAGTTCGCGATGCCGTTCGTCGTGCTCTCCACGCTCATGTTCTTCATCGGCGCCACGTTCGCGCTCAAGGTGATCGTCCCGTTCGCGGTCAAGTTCCTCGTCAGCTACAAGACCCAGAACCTCGTGCCGACCCTCTCGGTGAACCGGTACGTCGACTTCATCCTCAAGTTCACACTCGCCTTCGGCCTCGTGTTCGAGCTGCCGCTCGCGCTGACGCTCGGCACGCGGCTCGGGCTGGTCACCCCCGAGTTCCTGGCGAAGAACCGGAAGTACGCCATGCTCCTCTGCTTCGTGGCGGCGGCCATCCTGACGCCGACGCCGGACGCCTTCAACCAGCTCCTGATGGCCGGGCCGCTCATCCTCCTCTACGAGGCGGGCATCGTCGCCGCCCGGGTGTTCGGCCGCCGCCGGAAGCCCGCGGCCGCCGCCTGACCGCGATGCGGTTCTCGGAGCTCGACGTCCCGCCCGAGGTGCAGGAGGGCATCCGGGCCGCGGGGTTCACGACGGCGACGCCCATCCAGGAGGCCGCGCTGCCGGTCGCGCTCCGCGGCAAGGACGTGGCCGGCCAGGCCCAGACGGGGACCGGGAAGACCGCGGCCTTCCTGATCGCGACCTTCACCCGGCTCCTCCGGCACCCGCCGGCCAGCTCCCGCGAGGCCGCGCCCCGCGCCCTCATCATCGCGCCGACGCGGGAGCTCGTCGTCCAGATCGACGCCGACGCGCAGCAGCTCGGCCGCTTCACCGGGCTGCGCACGGCCCTCGTCTTCGGCGGGGTGGACTACATCAAGCAGCGCGAGTCGCTCCGGGGGCCGCTCGACCTCCTGATCGGCACGCCCGGGCGCCTGATCGACTACCTGAAGCAGCACGCGTGGTCGCCCGCGCGCGTCGAGGTGCTCGTCCTCGACGAGGCGGACCGGATGTTCGACATGGGATTCATCGCGGACATCCGCTGGATCCTCCGCCGCCTGCCCCCGCCCGAGGCCCGGCAATCCTTCCTGTTCTCGGCCACCCTGTCCTTCCGGGTCCTGGAGCTGACGTACGAGTTCATGAACAACCCCGCGCAGATCACCGTGTCGCCGGAGCAGGTGACGGTGGAGCGCGTCGAGCAGCTGCTCTACCATGCGGGACGGCACGAGAAGTTCGGGCTCCTCCTGGGCCTCCTCGCGGCCGAGCAGGGCGGACGGACCCTGATCTTCACCAACACGCGCGACGAGGTTCACCGCCTGGTCGAGCGGCTCGAGCGGAACGGCTACCCGGCCCGGGCCCTCAGCGGGGACGTCGACCAGCGCAAGCGCCTGCGGACCCTCGAGGGATTCAAGGACGGGAGCGTCCCCATCCTCGTGGCGACGGACGTCGCGTCGCGGGGCCTCCACATCCCGGACGTGACCCACGTCTACAACTGGGACCTGCCCCAGGATCCCGAGGACTACGTCCACCGCATCGGGCGGACGGCACGGGCGGGCGCGGCGGGCAAGGCGATCAGCCTCGTCGACGAGGCGAGCGCCTTCTCGCTCGAGGGCGTCGAGCGGTTCATCGGCCAGCGCATCCGCGTGGAGTGGGCCGACGACGCGCTGTTCCTCCCGGAGATCAAGCCGACGGCCGAGGAGCGGCGCCGGTCGGCCGAGGCTCGCGAGGCGCGCCGCGCCGGGTTCGGAGGCCGCGGCCCGCGCTCCGCGGGCCCGCCGCGACGCCCGGCGGGACGGGCGCCGGACGGCCCGCGCCGCGAGGGCCTTCCGAGCCTTCCTGCCCCGGGGCCGCGCCCCGCGCCGCCGGGCGGGGGGCCCGACGGGGCCCGGGACAGCCGCCGGCGCCGCCGCCGCGGCCCCCGGCGGGGGAATGCGCCCGGCGCGACCGCCCCGCCCGGGGCCTGAGAGGCCGTGAACCAATCTCTTCGGCGCCACGCGACTGATCAATGCGGTGGGGGGGTCTGGGGGCGGAGCGCCGCCGCTCCCCCCAGGTGGACTGAGGCGCGTCAGAACTTCAGCTCGACCAGCGCGTGCGCCTCGTGGCCTCCGAAGCCGCCGTTCCGGGGCGCGTCGAAGCCGTATCCGTAGCCGACGACCACGGTCACGCGCGGCGTGACCGCGACCGACAGGTCCCCCCCGACCCCGCGGAGGTGCTTTCGCGGGAGGCGATGCCCGCTGACGTAGTCGACGCCCGCGATGTCGCCGCCGATGCGGAGCTGCACCCGGCGCGAGCCCGGCCAGGCCGGGAAGCGGTAGGAGGCGTTCAGCAGCCAGAAGCGCTTGGCGAACACCTCCTCGACGAAGTGCCCGTGCAGGATCAGCGGGAACTCGCTCCGGAACGGGAGCGCGCTTCCCAGGCGAAAGCTCGACAGGAGATCGGCGTCGCGCGACAGGCCGGCGGTGAGGAGGACCTCGACGGTGTGCCCGTCCGCCGGCTCGACGACGGCGGCCACCCGCCCCCACGCGCGCTGGGTGAACGACTCCAGCCGCTCGGGGCGCTCGGGGAACCCGAACGCGCGGGTCTCGGCCCGGTACGTCGCCTCGTACCAGGCCGACGCCTCGAGGGCGAGGGCCGGGAGGAGCTCGGGCGGCACGCCTCCCAGACGGAGCCCGACGCGACCGGTGAAGAGGCCCGTGTCCAGTGGCAGCTCGAACCGGTCGGCGGTGTCGAATGACCGGTCGTAGATGACGAAGGCGGGCGTGACGCGGACCTGGCCCTCGAGCGGCAGCTTGTCGAAGAGCTTCGTGCCCGCGTAGTAGGACAGCGGCAGCTCGGCGCCGTGGCCCCAGAAGGACTCCTCCCCCTGGTAGCTGCCGTGCCGGAACTCCTCGTGGCCGAAGCGGAACCCGCCCCCGTTCAGGCCGATGCTGACCGCGTGACGGCCGAAAGGCCAGTGATCCTGCACGAGCTCGGAGAGCAGGTAGGTCGGCGAGACCACCACGCGCAGGTACTGATCCGGCTGGGGGAAATTGGGACGGTTCCAGAGGAAGAAGGCATAGCCCGCGAGCGGCGCGTTGCCCTTGAGCGGCACCTCGGTGCCGACCTCCAGGTAGGCGCGCGGCTCCGGGTCGCGCTGCGCGCGGGCCGGTGCGGCGGCAACAAGCGGCAGGAGCAGGAGGCCGGCGACCCGGACGAGCCTAGAAGCGCCGTCGCCCAACCAGCGCTCTCTTTCGCAGGCGGAGCGAGGTTGGCGTCACCTCGAGGAGCTCGTCGTCCCGGATCCACTCGAGACACTGCTCGAGACTCATGAGGCGCGGCGGCGACAGGCGGATGCCCTCGTCAGAGGTGGACGCCCGCATGTTCGTCAGCTTCTTTTCCTTCGTCACGTTCACGTCGAGGTCGTTCTCTCGGACGTGCTCGCCGACGACCTGGCCCTCGTAGACGGAATCGCCGGGCCGCACGAAGAAGGTGCCGCGCGGCTGGAGGTGGTCGATCGCGTAGCCGGTCGCCCGCCCCTCGCGGTCCGCCACCAGGGCGCCGGTCGTCCGGCGCGGGATTTCTCCGTGCCAGGGCGCCCAGCCGTCGAACAGGTGGTTGAGGAGGCCGGTGCCTCGCGTGTCCGTCAGGAACTCGGACCGGTAGCCGATCAGTCCCCGCGCCGGGATGCGGTACTCCAGGCGCACCCGGCCCGTCCCGTGGTTCGTCATCTTGACCATCTGGCCGCGGCGCGTCCCGACCTTCTGGGTGACCGCGCCGATGTATTCCTCGGGACAGTCGACGACGAGATGCTCCATCGGCTCGAGCCGCTGCCCGTCCTCCGAGCGCGTGATGACCTCGGGCTGCCCGACCTCCACCTCGTACCCCTCGCGGCGCATCATCTCGATCAGGATCGCGAGCTGGAGCTCCCCGCGCCCCGACACGCGAAACGTGTCCGGCGTGTCGGTCTCGTCGATCCGGATCGCCACGTTCGTGCGCGCTTCCTTGAAGAGCCGCTCCCGCAGGTGCCGGGACGTGACGAACCGGCCGTCGCGCCCGGCGAAGGGCGAGACGTTCGCCGAGAACAGCATGGTGACGGTCGGCTCGTCGATGCGGATCGGGGGGAGGGCCACGGGGCGCTCGGGATCGGCGAGCGTCTCCCCGATGTCCATCGCCTCGATCCCGGCGACGGCGACCAGCTCCCCCGGGCCCGCCTCCGGCACCTCGATGCGCCGCAGGCCCTCGTACACGTAGACGACCGTCAGCTTGGCCGGCTCCACCGCGCCGGAGCGCCGGACGACGGCGACGCGATCGGTGGCGCGGATCGTCCCGTTCGTCACGCGCCCGATGACCAGCCGCCCCACGTAGTCGTCCCAGTCGAGGCTGGCGGCCCGGAGCTGGAGCCCCATGTCGGGGTCGTAGCGGGGCGCGGGCACGGAGGCGAGCAGGACCTCGAAGAGCGGCTCGAGCGTCCGGCCGGGCTCGTCCAGGCGGGTCGTGGCCGTGCCCCGGCGGGCGTCGGTGTAGAGGACGGGGAAGTCCAGCTGGCTCTCGTCGGCGTCGAGGTCGATGAACAGGTCGTAGATCTCGTCGAGCACCTGCGCCGGGCGGGCGTCGGCGCGGTCGATCTTGTTGATCACGACCACCGGCGGCAGCCCCGCCTCCAGGGCCTTCCGGAGGACGAACCGCGTCTGGGGGAGCGGCCCCTCGGCGGCGTCGACCAGGAGGAGCACGCCGTCGACGAGGGTCAGGGTCCGCTCGACCTCGCCCCCGAAGTCGGCGTGGCCGGGCGTGTCCACGATGTTGATCTTCACGCCGCGATACGTGATCGCGGTGTTCTTGGCCATGATCGTGATGCCCTTCTCCCGCTCGAGGTCGATCGAGTCCATGATCCGCTCGGGGACCGTCTCGTTCGCGCGGAAGATGCCGCCCTGCCAGAGCATCGCGTCGACCAGGGTCGTCTTGCCGTGGTCGACGTGGGCGATGATGGCGACGTTGCGGAGGTCCGGCCGGGTCTGCATATGCCGCCCCAGTGTAGCAGATGGGCTCGATCGGCCGGCCAGCTAACCGATCCGCACCGGGGCGAGTCCGTGGGGTTGTTGCGGACGATCGTGGGGTTCGGGAGTCCAGCCGACCGACCCCCCTGGACTGCGCAACCCGTGCACGTGGGCGAGGCTAGCGATTCGTGGCTCGGGCAGCCCACCAGTCCGCGTCGCGACCGGCTGTCTCGTGGGCCGTGGCGAACCCCGTCAAGGACATCCGCCACGTGGCCGCACTTGTCGGGATCGACCAACGAATACAACGGGGTCTTCCGATGCGCTCTGCGCTATCGACAAGCGCCCGCGGATCGCGTAGCATCTCGGGATCGATTCTTCGGGTCCGCGTGGCCCCACACCGATGCAGCTGATCTGACCCATGCTGGCCTTCGTGATCCGACGACTGGGCTCGATGGTCGTGGTCATGCTGCTGGTGGCGTCGCTGGTGTTCATCATCGTTCGCGTCGTGCCGGGCGATCCTGCCGCGGTGATGCTGGGTGACCTGGCGACGCCGGCCGACGTCGCGGCGCTGCGCGCCGAACTCGGACTCGACGGCCCGATCCCGACGCAATTCGCGATCTACCTGAAGCAGATCCTGGTCGGCGATCTCGGCCGCTCGATCTTCTTCAACCAGCCCGTCGTCGAGGCCATGCTCGGCCGCGCCGAGCTGACCCTGTCGCTGACCCTGATGGCGATTTCCGTGGCCGTCGCGATCGGCGTGCCCCTCGGCATCGTCTCGGCAGTCCGGCGCGGGACGGGCCTGGGCCAGGCCCTGACGGCCGGTGCCATGCTGGCCGCCAGCCTGCCGAGCTTCTGGATCGGCCTGACCTTGATCCACTATTTCGCCGTCAACCTCGGCTGGCTTCCGGTGGCGGGGTACGGACCGCCCGATTCGAGCCTGACCGAGCGGCTGCGCTATCTCGTCCTGCCGTCCCTGGCGCTGGGCATTCCCAGCTCGGCCCTGATCATGCGTTTCACGCGCACGAGCATGCTCGACGTGCTAGAGGAGGACTACATACGCACGGCGCGGGCCAAGGGAGCGCCGGCGGTGCTGGTCGTGCTCAAGCACGCCCTGCGCAACGCCGCGATCCCGATCCTGACCGTGCTCGGCTTGACCATCGCAGTGTTGATGGGCGGCGCGATCGTCACCGAGACGGTGTTCGCCTTACCCGGCGTCGGCCGGATGATCGTCCAGGCCGTGCTTTATCGCGACTATCCGGTGATCCAGGGCGCCCTCCTCGTGGTGTCCGGCATCTACGTCCTGATCAACCTGGCAGTCGACCTGCTCTATGCCGTGGTCGACCCGCGCATCCACTATTGAACGTCGCATGTCCGTCGTCGGAGCACTCACGGCGCCCCCGCGGAAACGATCGCCGACCTTCCTGGTGCTCCAGCGGCTGATCCGCCGGCGCTTCGTTGTTGCCGGGCTACTTCTGCTGACGCTGGTGGTCGGCCTTGCGATCTTCGCGCCGTGGACCGCGCCCTACAGCCCTCAACGCATGCAGGTCGCCATCCGCCTGAAGCCGCCGAGCTTCGGTCACCTCCTGGGCACCGACGAGTTCGGCCGCGATGTTCTCAGCCGCATGATCCATGGCGTGCGCCTGTCCCTCCTGGTCGGCTTCCTCGTGGTCGTCGTGGCGGCCATCGCGGGTGCGGCGTTGGGCCTGGCGGCAGGCTACGTCCGGCGCCTGGACGGTCCGCTCATGCGCCTGACCGACGCCATGATGGCCTTTCCGGACATCCTGCTGGCGATCGCGCTGATGGCCGGGCTGGGGCCAGGGCTGTTCAACGTGGTGGTTGCGCTCGGCATCGTTTACACGCCACGCATCGCGCGCATCGTCCGCGCCGTCACCCTGGTGCTGCGCGAGCTGCAGTTCGTCGACGCCGCCGTGGGGCTCGGCGCGACGCGGATGCGCATCGTGCTCCTGCATGTCCTGCCCAACCTGGTCTCGCCGGTCGTCGTGCAGGCCACCTTCGTGTTCGCCTACGCCATGCTGACCGAGGCAGCGCTCTCCTTCCTCGGCGTCGGCATTCCCCCGACGGTGCCGAGCTGGGGCAACATGATTGCCGGCGCACAGCAGGCCATGCACCAGGCGCCATGGCTGATCCTGGCGCCCGGCATCGCCATCGCGCTGACGGTGGTGTCGCTGCAGGTCGTCGGCGACGGCCTGCGCGATGCGCTCGATCCCAGGCTGCGCAGGGCGGTTTGAAGTCTTGCCGCGGTCATTGCCGGTTCCTTTCGTGCCACCGGGCGACCTCCTCGCAGGTGGTGAACCAGACGCCGCGCTGCTTCCGCATGTAGCGAACCAGATCCTCGATGAGCCCGACGCGCGAGGCGCGGCCGCTGATGAAGGGGTGACAGGTCAGCACGAAGCACCCGTTCTCCCGGTGCATGGCGACGAACTCCTTGCTCCACATCTGCAGCACGCGGCCCGGGTCGGCGATCGCGTTGGTGGCGCCGTAGACGTGACGGAACAGCGGCGCGTCGTCCATGATCCACTGGACGGGGATCTCGGTCAGCGGCCCCTCCGGCGTCACCACGTCGTAGGGCACGTCGTTGCCCATCAGCGAGCTGTCGTAGCTGAACCCGTGCCTCTTGAGCAGTCCCGGCGTCCACACGTTCACGTCCCAGGAGGGCGAGCGATAGCCGGCCGGCCGCACGCCGAGCTGGTCCTTCAAGATAGCAAGCTGCTCTTTCATGACGGCCGTCTCCTGCGCCTGGTCGAGCATGCCGACGGCCTCGTGGACATTACCGTGGGCACCGATCTCGTGGCCGGCGTCGCGGATGCGCTTGGACTGCGGCAGGTGATTGACGACCGTCCAGCCGGGGATGTAGAAGCTCGCGCGGAGCTTCAGGCGGTCCAGCATCCTGAGGATCCGATCGACGCCCACGCGGGGGCCGAAGCGCCGCTCCTCCAGATCGGCGAGGCTGCGCTTGGCCTTCTCGGGCTCGCGAAACAGGAAGCCCGACTCGGCGTCGAAGTCGAACGACAGCACGGCCGCGGATCGCCGGCCCTTCGGCCAGGGGTAACGCATCGCTCGAGCCCTCCCCGGCGGCATCAGTCGATGTACTGACCGCCGTTGACGTCCATGCACTCGCCGGTGATCCAGCCCGCGCCGGGCGACGCGAAGAACAGCACCGCCGCGGCGACGTCTTCCGGCCGCCCCACCCGGGCCAGCGGGATCGTCCGAACGATGGCCTCGATGCCCGGTCCTCTGGTGATACTCACGGTCCGCGGCGTGTCGATCAACCCGGGACAGACCGCGTTGACGGTGACCCGGGGGGCCAGCTCCTTGGCCAGGCCGCGCGTCAGCCCGAGCACGCCGGCCTTGGCAGCGGAGTACGCCGACTGGCTCACCGTAGCCGGTGGGCCCCCGCCGTGCTTGGCCGAGATCGACGCCGTGTTCACGATGCGCTGGCCCTCGCGCTTCAGCATCTGTGGCGCCAGGCAGCGGGCCCAGTTCCACGCCGAGCGCAGGTTGTTCGTCAGGATGTGATCGAACTCGGCCGGCGTCAGCTGCATCATCGCGCGCGGATCCCCGCCGCCGGCGACGTTCACCAGGATGTCTATCTGACCGAAGAACGCGAGCGCGGAGGAAGCGAGCCGCTCGGTCGCCGCGTAGTCCGCGGCATCGCCGACCAGCGCCAGGCTCTTGCGGCCCAGTCCCTGGATCTGGCCGGCGACCGTCTCCGCCGCGTCGGCGCGGAGGTCGACGATGGCGACGTCGGCGCCCGCCTGCGCGAGGGCACGCGCACTCGCCCCGCCGATCGCGCCGCCGCCGCCGGTCACCAGCCCCACCTTGCCGCGCAGGTCGTACATCGCCTTCACGTAGCCATCTCCGGTTGAAAAGCGCGCCTATCGTAGGCCGAAGGAATCGTCGAACCGTTTCGGATCGACCGCCTTACCTGAGACGTATCAGGAGTCTGTTGGGCCGAAAGGTGTGACGCGCTCGACGGCATGAGCGTCTCAGGGCGATTCCCTCCCCCGCGCTAAGCGCGAGGGAGGGAGTGCCGCCGAGTGGGGCAATTCCCCGGCCAACGATCGCCGACCGGCTATTGCGCCAGCCGTACGTTCCAGAACGCCGGCTGGGGCATCGACGTGAAGCCCTGCAGCCGGTCGCTGACCGCGGTCAGACTGTAGAAATGCCCGGTGATTAGCGTCGAGGCCTGCTCGTAGAGCAGCCTCTGGATGTTGGCCCACAGCGGCTTGCGCTTGGCCGGGTCCATCTCCCGGTTGAAGGCGGCGAGCGCGGCCTTCTTTTCCGGCGTGTCCCACCAACCCGGATATTCCGGACTGATGAAGGTGATGAGCGACGGCTCCGGGGTGAAGTGATGATAGGCGATGAAGCCTTCCCATTCGTTGGCGTTGGTGCGCTTCTGCGTCACCGACGCCCAGTCCATGACCTGGACGTCGACCTTGAAGCCGGCCTTCTCCAGGTTCTCCTTGGCGACCAGCGTCTGCTTGTAGAAGTAGTCGAACTGCGTCGACGTCAGCAAGCGGATCGGTTCGCCCTTGTAGCCCGCCTCCCTGAGCAGTTGGCCCGCCCGTTGCGGATCGCGCTGGTTGAACCCGCGGGTGTTGACGCTGTCGTAGAAGGCGGCGCCCTTGCCGTAGATCGAGCCGTCGACGTCGAACATTGCGGGATCGCCGAAGGCGGCCGCCAGCATGTCCGGCACGTTGATCGCCGCCTGCATGGCCTGCCGGATCTTGACGTTCGCGGTAGCCCCACCCTTGGTGTTGAGCACCATGAAGATCATCCAGTCCGGCTTTACCAGCTCCGGCTTGATGCCGCGCGCGGCCTTGAGCTGGGGCAGCGCCTCGTTGGGCAGCGTGTCGGCAAACAGGTACTGCCCGCTGATCACGCCGGCGACCCGCGTCGTCGCATTCGGCACGGGGACGAAGCGGATTTCGTCGATGATCGCCTTGCGCTCGCCGGCGTAGCCGTCGGGCCTGCCGGGCGGCGACTTGTACTGATCGAACCTGACGACGCGGGTGAACTGGTCCGGCTTCCGCTCAAGGAACTTGTATGGGCCGGTGCCGATGAATTCGGTGATCGGCTTGTCGCTCGCGTTCAGCTCCTTGGGCATGACCACCGCGGTCGCCGTGTTGCTCGCCAGCAGCGGCAACAGCGGCGCGAAGGGCTGCTTCAGCCGGATCTCGATCGTGCGCGGATCCTTCACCGTCACGGAGGTCGCCATGGCGCCGACCAGCTTGCCGCGCGGCGAGACCCTGGTCCAGCGGCTGACGGACGCCGCCACGTCCTCGGCGGTCATGCTCTTGCCGTTGTGGAAGACGGCGTCGGTGCGCAGCGGGATGGTCACGACCGTGCCGTTCTCGGTGATGGCCGGCAGCGCGGAGGCGAGCACCGGCATCACCTCCCACTTCGAATTGAAGGTGTAGAGCGTCTCGAAGATGTGGTGGGTGATGATGGTCGCGGAATCCGAGGTGAAAATGACCGGATCGAGCGACGGCGGTTCGCCGTAGAGGGCGACGTCGATCGCCGTCGCTCCCTGGCTCGGCGTGCCGAACAAGCTGGCGCAGGCAAGCGCCACGGCGGCGGCGACAGAACTACGCCTCCCAAGCTTCATGGCTGTCTCCCTCCCTCGACGTTATGGTTCGCTCGTCGGTCGCCAGATCGAGGGCGGCATCGGCGCCCCGAGCACATGGAATCGGCTCGACTATGGCACTGAATACCGGGGACGGCCAGGCGGTGCTCCCGCATCAGCGGAGGGCGCCGGGAATATCCGGGTGCCGGCGGAGAAGATCCGCTCAATCTGCCCGCCCTAGGGGGGCCGGAGCCGCCATCGCGGGACGCGCCGGTCTTCGTGCCCGGTCGTCCATGGGGTAGAATGGCCGGCGCTTCACGCGCGGGAGGTGCACAGCATGCGGGCATGGCGGTGGGTCGTACTCATGGGGCTCGTGACGGCGTTCCCGGGGCTCCCGGGTGGCGCGGAAGGGCAGCAGCGAATGCATCCGAGCGCGGTGATCACCATGGAGAAGGGCGGGGAGATCCGGATCGAGCTGTACCCGGAGGACGCCCCGAAGACGGTGGAGAGCTTCGTCACCCTGACGAAGAAGGGCTTTTACGACGGCCTCACGTTTCACCGGGTCGTCCCGGGCTTCGTCGCCCAGGGCGGGGACCCGAAGGGCGACGGCACCGGCGGCCCGGGGTACCAGCTCAAGGCCGAGTTCAACAAGCGGAAGCACGTGCGCGGGACCGTGGCGATGGCCCGCTCGCAGCACCCGGACTCGGCGGGCAGCCAGTTCTACATCTGCTTCGCCCCCGCGCCGCACCTCGACAACAGCTACACCGTCTTTGGCCAGGTGACGTCGGGGATCGACGTGGTCGACCGCATCAAGCCGGGCGACAAGATGCGGAGCGTCAAGATCGAGGAGCCCAAGCCCTGACCGAGTCCTAGCCGCCCGACATGGCGTTCGACTGGCTGATCCGGAGCGGGACGGTCCTCGACGGGACCGGCGCCCCGGCCACCGGGCGGATGTCGCCCTGACCGGGGACCGCGTGACGCCATCGCCCCGGGCCTGGCAGGCGAGGCGGCCCGGATCGTGGACGCCGCGGGGTGCATCGTCGCTCCCGGCTTCATCGACATGCACGCCCACTCCGACTTCGCGCTCCTCGCGTTCCCGTCGGCGGAGGCCAAAGTCCGTCAGGGCGTGACGACCGAGGTGACGGGCATGTGCGGCTTCTCCCCGGCGCCGTCGCCGCCGGGCGGCGGGTTGCTCCGGGAATGGGCCGCGTTCCTCTCCCCCGCACCTCGACTGGGCGTGGACCAGCTTCGGCTCCCGGCTTGACCGGCTGCGCCAGGCCGGGCTCACGGCTAACGTCGCCCCGTTCGTCGGCCACAAGATGACCGGGCAATCCGCCCGCCGCTTGGGGCTCGCAGACCGGGGGGTCCTTCGCCCCGCCGCTGCCGCCGACGTGGTCGTGTTCGACCCACGCACCGTCGATGACCTCGCGACCTACCAGGCGCCGCATCGCTATCCGGCGGGAATCCACTGGGTCTGGATCAACGGCGGCGCGGTGCTGGAAGAGGGGCGCTTTCACGCCCGCCCGACGGGCCGCGTCCTCTCACCTCCCCGCTAGGTACAGCCCCTCCCAACCGGCTCGAGCGACGGGCTGCTCTCTGGTGCATACATTCCGTCAAATCGGATCAGGTTTGAACCAATTTGATCCAATATGATCGAAATGCTAGCCTGGCGGTGCCATGGAGCCGCGCTTTCTTACGGTGGCCGAGGCGGCGCGCTACCTCCGGCTGAACCCGCGCTCCGTCTATCTGCTTGCCCAGCGCGGGGCCATGCCGGCGAGCCGGGCGACAGGGAAGTGGCTGTTCCCGGTCCACCTCCTGGATGAGTGGCTCGAGGCGAGCGCGCGGCAGCGGGGGGGTGAGCGCCCCGCGCGCGGGCGAGCGGCCCTGCCGGCCGGCACCCTCTTCCTGGCCGGGAGCGACGACCCGGCGCTCGACCTGCTGGTGGACGCGCTGCACGGGGACGCCGGATCCCCCCTGCTCTTCACGGCGACGCTCGGGAGCGTGGGCGGGCTAGAGGCGCTGGCCCGGAGTCGGGCGGACGTCGCCTGCGCGCACCTGGCGGACCCCGCCTCCGGGGAGTACAACGTCCCACAGGTGCCCCGCTACGTGCCGGAGTGCCCGGCGGTGGTCGTCAATCTCTTCCACCGCGAGCTCGGGCTCGTGGTGTGGACGGGGAATCCCCGGAAGCTCGGCGTGGTCGGCGACCTCGGCCGGCGGGGCCTTCGATTCGTGAACCGCCAGGCTGGCTCGGGCACGCGGATCTTCACTGACGGCGCGCTCGCCGCTGCGGGCGTCGCGCCGAAGAGCCTCGTGGGGTACCGCGAGGAGGTGTCCACTCACTGGGGGGTGGCGCTCCGCGTGCTGCGGGGCGAGGCCGACGTCGGCGTGGCGACCCGCGCGGTGGCCGCCGCCCTGAGCTTGGGCTTCGTGGGGCTGACGCGGGAGCGGTTCGACCTCGTGATCCCGAAGGCGAGCTTCTTCCAGCCCCCGGTCCAGACCTTCGTCGAGGCCATCCGCTCGGAGCGGTTCCGGCGCGGCCTCGAGCGTCTCGGCGGCTACGACTGGGCGCAGACGGGGCGCGTGGTGGGAGAGGTGGCGTGACACCGTCCGGCGGCCGCGGCGACGCTGAGCCGGGCGCCCAATATGTCGGGCCGAGCCGTTTGACGCGGTCTGCGTGGACCGGTACGGTCGACTCAGGCCATGGGCGGATCATAGAGCAGATGAGACTGAGCCGGGAGAGAAGGGGGCCGATGCTGAGACGAGCCCTGGTGCTGGGAGCGCTCGCGCTCGGGTGGCTGGGGGCCGGCGCCCCCGCGGCGGCTGCCCAGGAGATCATGCTGTCGGTCGCGATCAGCATGAAGGACGCCGTCGAGGAGCTGGGGCGCGCCTTCTCGCGGAGGCGTCCAGGGGTCCAGCTCCGGTACAACTTCGGCTCTTCGGGCGAGCTCCAGAAGCAGATCGAGGCGGGGGCGCCCGTCGACCTCTTCGTCTCGGCCGCCCAGCGCCAGATGGACGAGCTGGACCGGCAGGGGCTGATCGTCCGTGAAAGCCGGCGCGTCTTCGCGCGCAACGCGCTCACCGTCATCAAGCCGGCCGACTCGCGGCTCGACCTGGCGACGCCCCAGGACCTGCTCGGCTCCCGCGTAGGACGCATCGTCATCGGGAACCCGAAGACGGTGCCGGCCGGCCAGTACGCCGAGGAGAGCTTGCGTGCCCTCGGGCTCTGGGAGCGCCTGCAGCCCAAGCTCGTTTTCGCCGAGAACGTGCGCCAGGTGCTCGAGTACGTCGCGCGCGGCGAGGTCGAGGCCGGCGTCGTCTACACGACCGACGCCGCCGCGCGGGCCGACCGCGTCAAGGAGGCGTTCCGTCCGGGCGAGGAGACGTATCGTCCGGTCGTCTACCCGGCGGCGGTGGTGGCGAGCTCCAAGCGGCCCGCCCTCGCGCGAGCGTTCCTCGATCTCCTGGTGAGCCCGGAGGGTCAGGCGGTCTTCGAACGCCTGGGCTTCCAGCGGGCCCCGCCCGCGGCCCGGTGAGCGCGCGCGCGGTCGGCGCCCCGGTTCACTGGAGCGGTGCCCAGCGCGACGTGCTGGCGGGGGACGTCAGCAGCCGCGTGGACCTGCGCCCCCTGGCCGGCCGCCCGCGTCTGTACGCGCTCGGCCCCATCGAGGGATGCCGCGGCGAGGTGTCGATCTTCGCGGGCGTGGCGTCCATCGCCACGGTGATCGACGGCCGGCGCGCCGTCCAGACGGGGTTCGACCACCGCGCCTGCTTTCTCGTCTCCAGCGAGGTCGCGGCGTGGCGGGAGGAGCCGCTCGGCGACGGGATCGCCGATCGCGCGCTCGTCGTGGCGATCACCCGGCGGGCCGCCGCCGCCGGGCTCGACGCGCCGTTTCCGTTCCTGATCCAGGGACACGTGGCGGCCGCCCGGATCCATGTCCTCGACAAGCGCGACGGGCAGCGCCACACGCCGGAGCGGCACGAGGCGGCCAAGGTGCGGTTCACGGTCGAGGACCGGGCGGTCGTGATCCTCGGGTTCTACTCGGCGGCGCACCGGGGAGTCTTCACGCCGGCGGACGCCGATGTGCACATGCATCTCAAGACGGCCGACGACCGGATCTCGGGGCATGTCGAGAGCGTCCGGCTCGGGGCCGGCGCCCGACTCGGCTTCCCCGCGGAGGAGTAGCGATGCGGATCAGCGCGCGCAACGTCATCAAGGGACGGATCGTGGAGGTCGTGAAGGTCGCCACCACCGCGCACGTGAAGCTCGACGTGGGCGGCGGAACCGTGATCACGGCGTCCATCACCAACGAGGCGGTCGAGGAGCTGCACCTGGCGAAGGGGGACGCAGCCTACGCGGCGGTCAAGGCCTCGGACGTGATGGTCGCCAAAGACTGAGCGTTGCCCCTTCGGCGCCGGCTGCTCGCGGCGGCCCGGGTCGGGGTCGCCGGGTCCCAGGCCGCGCGCAGCCGGGACCCGGGGCAAGCGGCCCTTCGTCCCCGCGGTGCGCGGACCTGCCGACTCTCGGCTGCCTGGCGGGACGTTGTCTCCGCGTGGCCATGCCTCGTGAACCGGGCACGGCACGGGCGCCGTGTCTGATCCGATCGCGAGCGCCCTGTGGCTCTCGCTGCGCGTCTCGCTCCTGGCGACCGCCCTCGACGCGCTGATCGGTGTGCCGCTCGCCTACCTGCTTGCCAGGCGACGCTTCTGGGGCCGCCAGGCGCTGGACGTCCTGGTGATGCTGCCGCTCGTGCTCCCGCCCACGGTGACCGGCTACTACCTGATCGTGCTCCTCGGGCGGCGCGGCTGGCTTGGCGGCCCGCTCTACGGGCTCACCGGCTGGAGCCTGCCGTTCACCTGGTACGCCGCGGTCGTCGCGGCGGCGGTCATGGCCCTGCCGCTGCTCGTGCGGCCCGCCCGCGCGGCGATCGAGAGCGTGAACCCCGATCTGGAGCGGGCCGCCTTCGTCCTCGGCCGCTCCGAATGGCGCACCGCGCTCGAGGTGACGCTGCCGCTCGCGCGGCGCGGGATCGTGGCCGGCCTGGTCCTCGCCTTCGCCCGCGCGCTCGGCGAGTTCGGCGCGACCCTCATGCTCGCGGGTAACATCCCCGGGCGTACGACGACGGTACCGCTGGCCATCTACACCGCCGTGTCGACAGGGGAGACGGAGGAAGCGCGCGTCCTCGTGCTCGTGCTCACGACGCTCTCCTGTGCCGTCATCGTCCTGGCGAGCCGGCTCGGAAGCCGGCTGTGAGGCGTCGGTGATCGAGGTCGCTCTGCGCAAGGCGCTGCCCGGCTTCACGCTCGACGTCGCGTGGGCGGCGGGGGACGAGGTCGTCACGCTCTTCGGCCCGTCGGGCGCGGGGAAGAGCCTCACGCTGCAGTGCCTCGCCGGCCTGGCGCACCCCGACGCGGGGCGGGTCGTCGTCAACGGGCGCGTCTTCGACGATTCGGCGGCGGAAGTCCACCTGCCGCCACAGGCGCGCCATCTCGGTTACGTCTTCCAGGGCTACGCTCTGTTCCCGCATCTCACGGTGGCGGAGAACGTCGCCTTCGGCCTGCGCGACCGCCCGCCGGTCGAGCGCCGGCGGCGCACGGCCGACGTCCTGGGGCAGCTCGGGATCGGGGACCTGGCCGGGCGCCACCCGCGGGAGCTCTCGGGGGGCCAGCAGCAGCGCGTCGCCCTCGGTCGAGCGATCGCGCCGGATCCGGCCGTGCTGCTGCTCGACGAGCCGCTCTCCGCCCTCGACGCCCCACTGCGGCGGCAGCTGCGGGAAGAGCTGCGCGCCTTGGTTGTCGGGCTCCGGCGCACCGTCGTGCTCGTCACCCACGACCTCGCCGAGGCCTACCAGCTTGGCGATCGCCTGGTGCTCTACGAGCGGGGCCGGGTCGTGCAGGCGGGGCCGAAGGCCGAGGTGCTCGGCCGCCCGGCCTCCGAGACCGTGGCCCGCCTCATCGGCCTCAGGAACGTCGTCCGGGGGGTGGTCGTGAAGACCACGTCCGACCGGATCGAGATCGTCTGGCGCGGCCACACCGTGGAGGCCGTCAACTCGCCGACCGCGCCGTTCCAGGCCCCGCCCGGCACGTCGGTCGCGTTCGTCGTCCGTCCCGAGCACGTGCGGCTCATCCGGAAGGATCGCATCGGGCCCGATCCCGTCCACCACATGAACCTCCTCCCCGGGACCGTCGTCGAGACGATCGATCACGGCACGTCGTGGACGCTGCTCTTCCGGATCGACGCGCCCGGGTCGCCGAGTCAGGGCGCCTACGATCTCGAGATCGAGATCCCGCAGCTCGTCTACGAGATCCTGGACGTCGGCCGCGATCGGCAATGGCGAGTGTCCATGCACCGCGGAGCGCTCCAGGTGCTGCCAGGGGTGTGAGGGCGCGCTCGTGGGTCAGCCCCCCCGGGGCCCGCCGTCGACCCTCCCGGGCAGGCGACCGGGCCAGCGGGGTCGCGTGGCCGCCGTGCCCCCCCGGCACGTTCGCGCGCCCTCACGGCGCACTCGCCACCCCGCCCGCCTCATCGTGAGCGTGGGCGAGGCGCCCTGGCTTGACACGATGGTGAGCCCTCTGCTACAAGGAGGCTGAACGCGGCAGGCCAACCCCCGGGCGTCGACGGGAGGCCGAGTGCGTGTGATTCTTGCAGGGCAGGCAGGTCGGCTTACTGAGATGGCCAGTGGCCCGTCCGGGCGCTGGCCGTTTTGTTTTCTCAGCCGGGCTTTGACGGAAGGAGGGAGCATGTCCGATCGTGACGCCGCCGTCCAGCGCCTGATGGAGCTCAGCGAGGAGTTCCGGCGGCTCCGTGCCGAGCATCAGGCGCAGGAGCAGGAGCTGGCGGAGCTCCAGGCCCGCCCGTTCCTCTCTGCCGAGCAGCAGTGGCGCGAGAGCGAGCTGAAGAAGCTCAAGCTCATCGGCAAGGACCGCATGGAGACGCTCATCCGACAGAACCAGGCCGCCGCCTCGCTGTCGGCCTGAGGGCGGCCCCCTCGGCCCATGCCCCGCGTGCCGGCGGGCGCCCGGGCTCGCACACGGGGTCGTGTGCCCGCATCCCGGCCCGCGGGGAGCGCCCGCCGCCGCGCGCGCGGCGCTGATCTCGTCCCCGTTCGCCCGGCTCGGCCTCGTCCGGCACGTGCACGCCTGGCCGGACCGGAGCCCGGGCTGGCCGGGCTGAGCCATCTCGACCGGAAGGGCAAGGCCCGGATGGTTGACGTCTCCGGCAAGCCCGACACGGTGCGCGAGGCGCGCGCCCGCGTGACCCTGCGCCTGCGGCCGGCCACCCTCCGCGCGATCCGCCGGGGCGAGGTCGTCAAGGGGGACGTCCTCGGCGTCGCGCGGCTGGCGGGAATCATGGCCGCCAAGCGGACGGCCGAGCTGATTCCCCTCTGCCATCCCCTGCGGCTCACCGGCATCGACGTGCAGTTCGTCCTGGATCGCGCGCGCTCCGCGGTGCACGTGCAGACGGCCGTGCGGACCGTGGACAAGACCGGCGTCGAGATGGAGGCGCTCACGGCGGCGGCGGGCGCGGGCCTCGCGATCTACGACATGGTCAAGGCCATCGACCGAGCGATGCGCCTGACCGACCTCTGTCTCGTCGAGAAGTCCGGGGGCCGCAGCGGACACTGGGTGCGCGGATGATGAAGACCGCCCTCATCCACTCGGACGCCTACAAGCGGTACGACTACGGGCCGGAGCACCCGCTGCGCATGGAGCGGCTCGGGCTGACGTTCCAGCTGATGGACGCCTACGGGCTCACCCGCCTGCCCCACAGCGGGGTGCTCGCGCCCGCGGTGGCGCCGGGCGCCGTGCTCCAGGAGTTTCACACCGCCGAGTACCTGGAGGTGCTGCAGGCCGTCGGCGCCGGCGAGGCGGTGCCCGGGGCCTACCGGTTCGGTCTGGGGCCCGGCGACAACCCGATCTGGCCGGGCTGCTACGAGGCCTCGGCGCTGGCGTGCGGCGGATCGATCCTCGCCGCCGAGCTGGTGGCGCGAGGCGACGTGGAGCGCGCCTTCGCGTTCGCGGGGGGGCTGCACCACGCGATGCCGGCCCGCGCGTCGGGATTCTGCTACCTGAACGACGCCGTCCTCGCGATCCTGGCGCTCCGCCGCCACGGCCTCCGCGTGGCCTACGTCGATATCGACGCCCATCACGGGGATGGCGTGCAGGCGGCCTTCTACCGGAGCGCCGACGTGCTCACGATCTCGACCCACGAGCGGGGAGACCGGCTGTTCCCTGGCACCGGGGCCCCCGGGGAGATCGGCGAAGGGGCCGGGCGGGGGTACGCGGTGAACCTGCCGCTGAACCCCTATACCGACGACGGGGTCTACCTCGACGCGTTCGAGGCCGTCGTCCCTCCGGTGCTCCGGGCCTTCGACGCCGACGTCGTCGTCGCCCAGCTCGGCATCGATGGGCACCGCACGGATCCCCTGACGCATCTGGCGCTGTCGGTCGACGGGTTCGCCGAGGCCGTGCGCCGCATCCTCGAGCTTGCGCCGCGACTGGTCGCGCTCGGCGGCGGGGGCTACGACCTCTCGAACGTCGCGCGCGCGTGGACGGTTGCCTGGGCGCTGATCAACGGCGTGACGCTTTCCCCGACGCTCCCCCCCGCCTTCGTCATCGGCGCGGCGCCGTACCTCGGCGACCGGGAGGCGCTGTGGGACGCGCCGGCGGTCCTGCCGATCGAGGCGATCCGCCCCGCGCGGGAGTACGCGGAGCGCCAGGTCGCCGAGCTCCGCCGCCAGGTCTTCCCGATCCTGGGAGCCCGCACCTCCGGCGCGTGACGCCCCGGCTCCCGTGTGGTAGCGTGACGGCACCATGGCGGTCGCGCGTCCCGACGGCCCCCGGGGTCGCCTGATCACGGTGGAAGGCGTCGAGGGGGCGGGTAAGTCCACGCAGATCCAGGACCTTCACGCCTGGCTGGCGGGGCGCGGCGTGTCCGTCCTCGTGACGTCGGAGCCCGACGGCACCCCCCTCGGCGCCCACCTCCGGCGGGTTCTCGGCGAGATCGACCGGGTCACCCCCCTGACGGAGGCCCTCCTGTTCACGGCGAGCCGGGCCGAGCACGTCCGGCGGGTCATCCAGCCGGCCCTCGCCGCCAAACAGGTCGTCCTGTGCGACCGCTACGTGGACTCGACGCTCGCCTACCAGGGGTACGGGCGCGGCGTGCCGCTCGAGACGCTCGCCCAGCTGAACCGCCTGGCCACCGACGGCGTCGTGCCCGACCTGACGCTCGTGCTGGATCTCGACGTCGCCGAAGGGCTGCGCCGCGTGCGAGCCCGCCGGGGCGCGCTCGCCGCGTGCGACCCGTTCGAGCGGCTCGCGATCGAGTTCCACGAGCGCGTCCGGAAGGGATACTGGGCGATCCGAGACCGGGAGCCGGAGCGCGTGACGCTGGTCGATGCCGACCGCGCCCGGGCCGTCGTCGCTGCGGAGATCGCGGCGCTCGTTGCACGCCGACTCGGCCTCGATCCGCCATGACGCCCGCCATCGAGCGCGGGGTCTGGGCCGGCATCGTCGGCCAGTCGGCCGCGGTCGCGCTCCTCCAGCGGGCCATCGCCGGGGACCGCCTGGCCCACGCGTACGCCTTCGTCGGACCCTCGGGAGTCGGACGCCGGCTGACCGCGGTCGCCCTCGCCCAGGCCGCCCTCTGCCCCGCCCGGGGCTGTGGAGCGTGCGCGGTGTGCCGGCGTGTCGGCGCCGGCCAGCACCCGGACTGCCAGGTCCTCGCGCCGTCGCCGCCGCGGGACAACCCGAAGGGCGCGCCGATGATCCGGATCGAGCACATCCGCGAGCTCGAGCGGGCGGCGGCGCTGACCCCGCTCGAGGGGGCCCGCAAGGTGTTCGTCCTGGATGACGCGGAGCGCGTGACCCTGCCGACGGCGCAGGCCCTCCTCAAGACGCTCGAGGAGCCGCCGCCCCGGACCCATCTGGTGCTGATCATGTCGAACCCCCGGGCGCTGCCTCCGACGGTCCTCTCGCGCTGCCAGCGGGTGCGGTTCCAGCCCCTCGGCGACGCCGATGCCGCGCACCTCCTGGAAGCGCGCGGGGTCGCGCCCGCCGTCAGCGGGCTCCTCGCCCGGCTGGCGCAGGGGCGCCCCGGCTGCGTGCTCGGGACGGACCTCGACGCCCTGCGCGCGCGCCGAGAGGCGGCGCTCGCCCTCGCGGCCGAGCCGCCGGCGCGGCTCGGCGTCGCGCTCGACCGGGCGGCGACCGATCGCGCCGCCGTGACGGCATACCTCGAGCTCTACTGGACGTGGTACCGGGACGCGCTGTGCCTGGCGGTGGGCGGCTCCGCCGCCCTGCTGGTCAACGCGGACCGGGAGGAGGCGCTCCGAGCCCTGGCCGCCCGCCTGCCGGCCCCGGCCCTCGCCGCGGCGCTCGCGCGGGTGAAGGCAGCCTGGATGGCGCTGGAGGCGAACGTCAACCCGCGCCTCGCGCTCGAGACCGCGCTGCTCGGTCTCGGCGGGGCGGCGGCGTAGGAGGACGGGCGATGACCGACCGCCCGGAGCTCTTCGAGCAACCGGAAGCGTCGGCCTCGCGGCTGATCGGGGTTCGGCTCCGCGAGGGCGGGCGGGCCGACGACTACCTGGCCGAGGGCCTCACCCTCCGCGTGGGCGACCATTGCCTGGTCGAGGTGCCGAGCGGGCAGGCGGTCGGCCAGGTCCGACGCCCGGCGCGGGACCTGCCCGCCGCCAAGCGCGGCCGGGTCTATCCCCGGGTGCTGAGGCTCGCCACGGCCGAGGAGGTGGCGGAGACCCGCCGACGCCGCGAGCGGGAGGTGGACGCCGCGCGGACGTGCCAGCTCCGCGCCCAGGGGCGCGGGCTCTCGCTGAAGATCGTCGACGTCGAGTTCACGCACGACGGCCGGCGCGTGACCGTCCTCTTCGCGGCCGAGACCCGGATCGATTTCCGCGAGCTCGTGCGCGAGCTGGCGCGGGAGTTCCGGGCGCGCATCGAGATGCGGCAGGTCGGCGCCCGGGACGTGACGAAGGTGCAGGACGGCATCGGCCCCTGCGGCCGCCAGCTCTGCTGTTCGAGTCATCTCCGCGGCTTCGAGCCCGTCTCGGTGAAGATGGCCAAGAGCCAGGACGTGCCGCTGAACGACAGCCGGCTCCTCGGCAACTGCGGCCGGCTCAAGTGCTGCCTGCTCTACGAGTTCTCCCAGTACGAGGCCCTGCGCGGCCGCCTGCCGCGCGTCGGCTCCGCGTGCCAGGCGGACTGCGGGGGCGGCGGGTGCATGGAGGGGCGCGTCCGCGCCGTGAAGGTCCTGAAGGAGTCGGTGGTCGTCGGGTTCGCCGACGGAACGGAGGCGGAGGTTCCGCTCTCCCAGCTCACGTGGGAGGGGCGCCCGCATGTCAAGCCGCTCCCCTGACGGCGTGTTCTACCTCACCACGCCCATCTACTACATCAACGGTCCGCCGCATCTCGGCCACGCCTACACGACGATCGTGGCCGACACGATGGCGCGCTACCGCCGGCTGGCCGGCGACGACGTCCGCTTCCTGACGGGCACGGACGAGCACGGGGACAAGATCGCCCAGGCGGCCGCGAAGGCCGGGGAGGCGCCCCAGGCGCTGGCCGACCGAAACGCGAAGGCGTTCCGGGATCAGTGGGACACGCTCGAGATCACGTATGACGACTTCATCCGGACCACCGAGCCGCGGCACGCCCGCGTGGTCCAGGCCATCCTGCAGACCCTGTTCGAGCGGGGCGAGATCTACTTCGGCAAGTACGGGGGGCAGTACTGCTTCGGGTGCGAGCGCTTCTACACGGAGAAGGAGATCGTCGACGGCAAGTGCCCCGACCACCAGACGCCGCTCACGTACATCGAGGAGGAGAACTACTTCTTCCGGATGTCGGCGTACCAGGACTGGCTGCGGCGCTACCTGGAGGAGCATCCGGACGTCGTCCACCCCGACCGCTACCGGAACGAGCTCCTCGGATTCCTGCGGGAGCCGCTCCAGGATCTGTCGATCAGCCGCCCGAAGAGCCGGCTCCAGTGGGGCATCCCCCTCCCGTTCGACGACCGGTTCGTGACCTATGTCTGGTTCGACGCGCTCCTCAACTACGTCTCCGCCCTCGGCGGGCCGGGCAGTGACCGGTTCCGGCGCTACTGGCCGCACGTCCACCATCTGATCGGCAAGGACATCCTCAAGCCCCACGGGATCTACTGGCCCTGCATGCTCAAGGCGGCCGGCCTCCTCCGCGAGGATGGGTCGGCGGACGCGGGCCTGCCCGGGTTCGCGCGCCTGCGGGTCCACGGGTACTGGACGCTCGGCGGCGGGAAGATCTCCAAGAGCGTGGGCAACGTCGTCGAGGCCCTGGCGCTCACCGGGAAGTACGGGAACGACGCCTTCCGCTACTTCGTGCTCCGGGAGATGCCGTTCGGCCAGGACGCCAGCTTCTCAGAGGAGGCCCTGGTCGAGCGACTGAACGCGGAGCTCGCCAACGATCTGGGCAACCTGGTGTCCCGCGCGACGACGATGGTGGTGACCTTCGGGGCCGCGGTCGCCGGGACGGAGCCGGCCCCGGGGGACCAGGATCGCGCGATCCGCGTCCGGGCCGAGGAGACCCGCGACGCCGTCACGCGGGCGATGGACCAGTTCGCGTTCCAGCGCGCGCTAGTGGAGATCTGGAGCTTCATCGGCGTGGTGAATCGGTACGTCGACGCCACGCAGCCGTGGGCGCTCGCCAAGGATCCCGGGAGGCGCGGTCGGCTGGCGGCGGTGCTGGCGACCCTCGCCGACGCGCTCCGGTATCTCGGCATCGTCCTCGATCCGTTCGTGCCGGCCGCAGCGGCCCGCATCCGGGAGGCGATGGGCGACCGGCGTCCCCCGGCGCTCGCGAATGCCGCGGGGGGGCGCCCCGGCGAGCTCGGCGCCGTGCAGCGGCTTTCCGGGCTGTTCCCGCGCGTCGACACGAAGGCGCCGCCGCCGGCGAGCGTCCCCGTGCCCGCGGCCGGGCCGGCGGGCGCCCGCGTCACGATCGACGAGTTCAGGCGCCTGGACCTGCGCGTGGCCGAGATTCTCGCGGCGGAGGCGGTGCCGAAGTCGAAGAAGCTTCTGAAGCTCACCGTGCGGCTCGGCGACGAGACGCGGACCATGGTCGCCGGGATCGCCGAGCACTACCGATCCGAGGCCCTCGTCGGCCGGAAGGTGGTCGTCGTGGCGAACCTGGAGCCGGCGACCCTCATGGGCGTGACCTCGAACGGCATGGTGCTGGCCGGCTCGTCGGGCGAGGCGCTCGCCCTCCTCGCGCTCGACCGCGACCTTCCGGCCGGCGCGAAGGTCCGCTAACCCGCCGCGCCGTGGCGGTGTCGAGCTCGGCGGACCCGTATTCCCGGCCGCGGCCGGCCGCCGTGGCGGGCGGAGGCGCGTGGCGGACCTTCCTCCGGCGGTGGGGCATCTCGCTGGCCTCGCTCGCCTCCGGCTTCGCGACGCTGGTGATCTTCCGGCGGGGGGTGCCCCACGTCGGCTGGATCATCGGCTACGTGGTCGTCCTCTGGCTCTTGTTCGCGGTGCTGAGCCAGCTCCGCGGCGCGCTCCTGGCCCGCGGGCGCCACCTGGTCGTGGCCGCGGGCGACTACACGATCCAGACGCTCTACCACGGGCTCCTCCTCTTCGTCCTGCCCGGCTACTTCGCCAGCACGACCTTCGACAGCGCCACGGCCGTCTTCTTCGCCGCGCTGGCCGCGGCGGCGCTGCTGACCACGGTAGACCCCTGGTATCGGGTCGTGGTCCATCCGCGACCCTGGCTCGGCCTCGCCTTCTGCGGGTTCGCGCTCTTCGCCGGCCTCAACGTGGCCCTGCCCCTCGTCGGCGTGCCGCCGGCCGGTGCGGTCGTCGCGAGCGCCGCGCTCAGCGCCCTCGGGCTGACGCCGACCTTCTTCCAGCGCGGGGGACGCTGGCGGGCGGCCGCCGTGCAGGCGGGGGTCACCGCGGTGCTCACGGTGGCCGTCGCCTGGCTCGCGCGCCCGATGGTGCCGCCGGCGCCGATCAGCCTGGTCCGGCCGACCCTGGCCCGCGCGGTGGCCGATCTCGAGCCGCTCGACCCCGTGACGCACGTCACCCGGGAGGAGCTCCGGGCGTGGGGCGGCGTGGTCGCGTTCACGCCGGTGGCGGCGCCGGCCGCGCTCCGCCAGCCGATCGAGCACCGCTGGCGCCACGAGGGACGGGTCGTCTCGACCGTACGGCTGACGACGCCGGTGCAGGGTGGCCGCCCGGGCGGCTTCCGCACCTTCTCCCGGAAGACGGACTTCCCGCACGACGCAGAGGGCCGCTGGACCGTCGACGTCGTGACCGCCTCCGGCCAGCTGATCGGGCGTCTGCGCTTCCGGGTGGACGCCTGACCGTGCTCGTCGACACGCACGCGCACCTGCACGATCCGGCGTTCGACGCCGACCGGAGCGCCGTGCTGGCGCGCGCGCGCGCCGCGGGCGTGACCGGCTTCCTCACGATAGGGACCGACGTCGGCACCTCCGAGGCGGCGGTGGCCCTCGCCGCGACGGAGCCTGACGTCTACGCCGCCGTCGGGATCCATCCGCACGACGCCCGCGCGGCGGCCGCCCCGGCCATCGAGCGGATCGCCGCGCTGGCGCGGGCCCCGCGCGTCGTGGCGGTCGGCGAGATCGGCCTGGACTACTTCCGCGACCTCTCCCCCCGGGCCGTCCAGCGGACGGCGCTCCTCGCCCAGCTCCAGCTCGCGCGGACCGTCGGGAAGCCGGTCCTGCTCCATTGCCGGGAGGCGCACGCGGACCTCCTCGAGGTGTGCGCCGCCGAGGGCATTCCCGCCGTCGGCGGCATCCTGCACTGCTTCTCCGGCGACCTGACGGTGGCGCGGCGCGGCCTGGACCTCGGGCTCCTGATCTCGATCGCGGGACCGGTGACGTACCCCAGCGCGCGGCGGCTCGCCGAGGTGGTCCGGGCCCTCCCGCTGGACCGCGTCGTCGTCGAGACCGACTGTCCGTACCTGCCGCCCCAGCCCTGGCGGGGCCGGCGCAACGAGCCGGCCTACCTCCCGGTCACGGTCGCCCGCGTGGCGGAACTGCTGGGCGTGCCCGTGACGACGGTCGCCTCCGCCACGACGGCGAACGCCGCCACGCTGCTCGCCCTCCCGGCCCTTCTGTCCGATCGGGCGAGCGCCCCGTGAGCTCCGACCGGGCCCGGCGCTGGCGCCGGGAGCTTCGCCGCGTCGTGGGCGGCGCGCTGAACGTCACGGCAGCGCGGGTCATGAACCTCGGCCGGGAGCGGCCGGGGCCGCCGGTGCTCGATCTCGCGGGCTACCGGGCGCTGTCCGCGCCCACACCGTGCGACATGGCGCGCCTCCTGGCCGGCCGGTCCAACCGGGAGCGCGCCTACCTCACGGCAGCGGTGCTCGCCGCCGCCGGCTTGCCGGTCCGCCGACTTCCCTACCGGACGGTCGAAGGGGCCGGGGTCAACCTGTTCGTCGACCTCGGGGCGGGGCCCCGGACGCTCCTGCTCGCCGCCCACCATGACGCCGTGCCAGGCAGCCCCGGCGCGAACGACAACGCGGCCGGCGTGGGCATCCTCCTCCAGCTCGCCGGCCGGCTCGTCACCGATCCGCCCCGGCGGCTCCGCGTGCGCCTGGGGTTCTTCGGGGGCGAGGAGCGCGCGATGCTGGGCTCGCGCGCCTACGTCCGGCGAACCGATCCCGGCGACCTCGTCGGGGTCATGAGCCTAGAGCTCTGCGGGATCGGGGACAGCCTCGCGCTGTGGGACGTGACCCCGGCGCTCGAGGAGACGCCTCTGGTGCGCGGCTTCGTCGCGGCGGTGGAGGCCCTGGGGTATCGCCGCGACGAGACGTATCACCTCGCCGAGCCCGTGCCGTTCTTCGGGAGTGACCATCGGCCGTTCGCCGATCGGGGCGTGCCGGGCGTGGGGCTGACGGCCATCCCGCGGGCGTCGATGGAGCCCTTGCGGGCGTTCATCTACGGCGGCGTGCGCGGCATCCTGATCCCGCCCGGGCGGCGTCCGCCGCCGTTCACGACCTATCACACGACCGGCGACACGCCGGACACGCTCGAGCCGCCCACGCTCGCCGCCGTCGGGCAGGCGCTGGAGGCGTTCGTCCGGACGCTCGACGCCGGGCCCGCCGGCTAGGGTTAGGAAGCCGAGGCCTCGCGATACGGCGGCGACGCCTGGAAGCCGCGCAGGAGGGCGCGGCACCGGTCAGCCCGGCGGCCTTTGCCCCGAGCAGGAGGGCCTCGCGCTCGGCGGTCCGGCCGAGCGCCAGGAGGGCCTCGCCCTCCGCCCGCCGGGCGTCGGTGGCGTAGACCACGCGCTGGGCGAAGACCTGCTGGAACCGCCGGGCGGAAACGTGCATGCCCTCCGGGCCGAGTCGCTCGGCCAGCGCGGTGGAGCCGACTAGGTCGCAGAAGACAGTTCGTGGACCTGGACAGGCGCGGCTGGTGACCGAGCCACCCAGCGGATGGACAGAGGTCAGGCTGGGCAGGTTGCGAGAAGTGTCAACAGCGGATCCGGTCTCGTCAACGAAAGGCGAGCTAGGCAGAGGTCAAGCTTGGGCTGCCGCATGGACCCTCCCACTGCCCGGCGCGTAACTCCACGTTCGATCGAGAATTGTTGGCTCTGACCCCTTGGGTGATGCCGTCCATCGAGCCCTCTCGGACCTGGTCCGGCAGTTGCACCCCCAGCCATCTCGGACGTCCGAGCCCTGTCGGCTTTTTGGCCACTCCCGGGTGGGCGTTCGGGAGGGGCGTTGCCGGCCGCGACGTGTCCAGGAGGCGCACGATGAGCGAGCAGCCGCCGTCCCCACCTGTGGACATCCGCCAGGCCCTGCGGCTCGCCGCAGACGATCCCGAGCTGCTGAGCGACCTCGGTGACGAGTTCCGGAGCAAGGTTCCCGAGCACCTGGCGGAGCTCCGGACGGCGCTCGACGGCGGGGATGCCGAGACGGTCAGGCGCGTGGCGCACAGTCTCAAGGGGGCGCTCGCCATCCTGGCCGCCAGGCCGGCGTGCCAGCAGGCACTCGAGCTGGAAGGGCTCGGGTGGACCGAGCGGCTCGACGCCGCGCGGGAGCGGTTCGATGGCCTCGAGCGGGAGCTCAGGCGAGTCTCGGACTTCCTCGCGGTCCCCGGGTGGAGCCACCGCGGGTAGCACGAGCCCAGGCGGGCGCCGGAGTCGCTCGTGAGCGGCAAACATCAGGTCAAGGGTCGGTTCCCGATCCGTGCGAAGGTCCGCTTGCTCGCCCTCATGGGCATCCTGGCCGCCGTGGGGACCGCGGGCCTCACGTTCTGGACGGCCCAGCACGCCGGGCAGGATGTGGAGACGCACTATCGGGAGACCGTGAGCCTCCTCGCGCATGCCCACCTGATCGAGACGTTTCTCAACGAGATCGATTCCCGGATCGGAGCCGTCCAGGCCGGAACGCTCTCCAGCCGCGACGCCCGAGCCCATCTCGACCGCGCCCTGGCCGAGGTGATCCGCTCGTGGGACGCACTCGAGACGAGCACGCGAGCCGCCGACGCGGCGGCCGCGCGCCGCGCTTTCGAGGTGGCGTTCCTCGAGCTTCGCGCCGTGGCGCTCAACCTGACGCAGGCCCTCCAGCGCGAGGATCGGACCGCGCTGCAGGACCTCGCGTTCAAGTGGAAGCGCCTCGCGCCCCAGCTCGCAGCTCCGCTCGACGCCTATTCCGAGGCGCTTCGCGACGAGGTCACGGTCGAGCTCGAGGCCGCCGACGTCCGGCTGCGTCGGACGATCTGGCTGAGCGTGCTGGTCATCGCCTTTGTGATCGCGGTCCTGGGCCCTCTCTCGGGGGTCCTCGCCAAGGGGATCATCGCGCCGATCCGACAGGTGACGGCCGCCGCCAGAGAGATCGCGGAAGGCAACTTCGACATCCGGCTCGCGTCCTTCAGCCGCGATGAGCTCGGCGAGCTCGCGGCCTCAATGAACTCCATGGCGAGCAACCTTCGTCGGGCCACGTTCGAGAAGAACCAGCTCTACGAGAGCCAGGGCGCGCGCGCGGCGAGGCTCCAGGCCCTGACGCGCGTCAGCCATCTCATCTCGTCGTCCCTCGATCCCAACGCGGTCCTCAAGGAGATCGCCAACGCCGCGACCACGCTCATGGAGGCGCCCGTCGTCTCCTTCTGGATTGTCAACGAACAGACCCGCACGCTCGAAGTGGGAGAGTGCTGGTACGGAGGCATGCGAACCGACTACCCGGTGAAGAGCGTCGCCTTCGACCAGGGACACGTCGGCTGGATCGCCAGCCACCGCAAGCCCTTGAACATCCCGTACGTGCTGAGCGACCCGAGGTGCCTGGCCCGAGACTGGTGTCGGGCCAAGAACCTGGTCAGCTTCCTCGGAGTGCCGGTTGTCTTCGAAGGCACCCTCCTCGCCGTCCTCGCCCTCGAGGGGCCCGAGCCGTTCCGGTTCGAGCGCGATGACCAGGACCTGCTCAACAGCTTCGTGGCCCAGACCGCCGTGGCGCTGAGGAACGCGCAGCTCTACGCGGACACCCAGCACCGGGAGCGCGAGGCGACGATCCTCTTCGAGGCGACACGAGAGACGGCCGGAACGCTGGACCACCAGCGCGTTCTCGACATCGTCATGCAGGGCGCGGTCAAGGCCCTGCGCTGCGATGCGGTCGGCCTGTACCGGTTCCACGCCGACTCGCAGCGCCTGATACTGAGCCGGGAACACCGACAGAACCGGCGACTGCCGGCCGAGGCGCTGGCGGAGCGCGGGATGGAGTTGGCGCGCCGGGCCTACGCGGAGCGCCGCCCCGCCAAGGCGTCGCCGGCGGCGCCGGGCGGCCACGCGCCGGGTGGTTCCGGACCGAGCGCGGCCCAGGCGTACCTGGCCGCGCCGGTCCTGATGCGAAACGACGTGTTCGGCGTGCTCGTGTGCTACCAGAGCGACTCGCGAGAGTGCGCCGACCAAGAGGTGCACGTGCTCGCCAACCTCGCCACGCAGGCCGCCGTGGCGATCGAGAAGGCAATGCTTTACCAGGACGTGGTCGCCGCCCGGTTCGCGGCCGAGGCGGCCGCGACGGCGAAGGCGGACTTCCTCGCCACGATGAGCCACGAGATCCGCACTCCCATGAATGGCGTGATCGGGATGACGGGGCTGCTGCTCGACACGGACTTGACCGCCGAGCAGCGCGAGTACGCGGAGACCGTGCGCCGCTCCGGCGAGGCCCTGCTCGGCATCATCAACGACATCCTCGACTTTTCCAAGATCGAGGCCGGCAGGCTGGAGCTGGAGCTCATCGACTTCGATGTCCGGCCCGTCATGGAGGACGTCGTGGAGCTCCTGGCCGAGGAGGCACACGGCAAGCGCCTCGAGCTGGCATGCCTGGTCGCCCCCGACCTGCCCGCGAGGCTCCGCGGTGATCCCGGCCGCCTCCGCCAGATCCTCACCAACCTCGTGGGCAATGCCGTCAAGTTCACCGAGCGCGGCGAGGTGGTGGCACGCGTGGCGATCGCCGAGGCCGCCGGCGACAGCCTCGTCCTGCGCTTCGAGATCGCCGACACCGGCATCGGGATTCCTCCCGAGGCGCAGGGGCGTCTCTTCGAGTCCTTCTCCCAGGTGGACAGCTCGACGACCCGGAAGTACGGGGGCACCGGACTCGGGCTCGCCATCTGCAAGCGGCTGGTGAACCTCATGGGTGGCCAGATCGGCGTGGACAGCCAGCCGGGGCGCGGCAGCACCTTCTGGTTCACCGCGCGGTTCGCTGCCCCCCCGCCCGCGCCGGCAGTGGCCGCCCCGGTACCGCTGGCCCTGCGAGGGCTCCGCATCCTCGTCGTCGACGACAGTGCCACGAGCCGTGCGGTCCTTCGTCAGCACCTCGTCGGGTGGGAGGCGGAGGCGCAGGAGGCCGCGACGGCCAGCGAGGCGCTCGCGCACCTTCGCGCCGGAGCCGCCGAGGGGCGGCCCTATGCCCTGGCGCTGGTCGACCAGGACATGCCCGAGATGAATGGGCTGCAGCTGGCCCAGGCCGTCGCGGTGGACCATGGCCTCGCGCAGACGCGGCTCGTCCTCGTGACCTCGTGGGGGCAGCAGGCCGAGGCCCAGACGGGCCGGCCAGCGAGGATCGCCGCGCAGGTCACCAAGCCGGTGCGGGCCGGCCAGCTACTGGAGCGACTGACTGCGCTGCTGGACGGGACGTCTCCGGCCGCGCCGCGGGCTCGTCCGGCGGCCACGACGTGGTTCCGCGGCGAGGCGTGGGCGCGGATCCTCGTGGTCGAGGACAACACGGTGAACCAGCAGCTGGTGGTCCGGCTGCTCAGGAAGCGCGATCTCCGGGCGGATGTCGTCGCCAACGGCCGCGAGGCGATCGCCACGCTGGCACGGGTCCCCTACGACCTGGTTCTGATGGACTGTCAGATGCCCGAGATGGACGGGTTCGAAGCGACGCGCGCCATCCGGGCCTCGGAGACGGGAACGGAGCGTCACATCCCGATCATCGCGCTGACCGCGAACGCCATGGAGGGTGACCAGCAGCGTTGCCTGGCCGCCGGGATGGACGACTACCTCGCCAAGCCGATCCTGCCCGACGCGCTCTACGCCGCGATCGCCCGGCTGCTCCCCCATCGCATGCCACAGCACGTGGCTGACGCACCGATCACCTGATGCACGCATGGAGGTCGCCATGAAGGTACTCATCGCCGATGACGAATCCGTCTCCCGCCTTCGTGTCAGGCGGTTCCTGTTCGGCCTAGGGCACGAAGTGGTCGAGGCGTGCGACGGGAGGCAGGCCTGGGAGGAGTTCCAGCGCCAGCCATTCCCCCTCCTGATCGTCGACTGGATGATGCCGAAGCTCGATGGCCTGGAGCTCTGTCGCATGGTGCGAAGCGAGCGCCGGTCGAGGTACACGTACATCATCATGCTGACCGCGTTGGACGGCAAGGGGAGTTACCTGGAGGGAATCGGCGCCGGGGCCGATGACTTCATCACCAAGCCCTTCGACACGGATGAGCTCCAGGCGCGTCTCGGCGTCGCCCAGCGCATCCTGAGCCTCCAGGCCGAGGTCCGACAGCTGCAAGGGCTCCTGCCCATCTGCACCTACTGCAAGCGCATCAACGACACCGAGAATGGCTGGGTGCAGATCGAGAGGTACGTCGCCCGGCGAACCGAGGCGTCCTTCACCCACGGGATCTGCCCGGACTGTTACACGGGCCACGTCCAACCTCAGCTGACCGCTCTCCGGGAGGCGAAGCGCTGACACCCAGGCAGCCTGGGCGATGTCGAGCCCGTGGATGTGCACGTAGACGCCCCGGAAGCCGTGCTCGCGCACCGCGACCTCGCATCTCGCGCGGGCTGTCCTTGATCCGGAAGGGGTTGTAGCCCGCCAGCCCGACGAAGCAGTCGGGGTACGCGCGCATGTACTGGGTCACCTCCTCCAGCGTGGTGTCCATGTACATCCACTTGTTCCAGTGCGACCACATCTTGGTCTGGGTGATGAACACCCGCTCGACGTTGGCCTCGTCCATCTTCCGGACCATGGCATCGATCGAGTCACTCGCGCGTCGGGGGGCCTCCGGGCGTTCAGGGAGGCGGCGCGCCGGGATTCACCTGGGCGAGGAGGAGGCGGCTCGTCGCGAGCGCCTCGCGGCGGACGAGGATCTGGACCGCGCCCTGGTCGCCCACCGAGAACGGATGGACGGAGGGCGCGACGTGGGTGCGCAAGAGGACCTCGATGCCGTGCGCCTCGAGCAGGCCGCGGGCGACGAGGGCCTCGGCCTGGTCCCGGACCCGGGCCACCTCCTCGAACTCGCGCGCGTCCTCCGGCTCGGGCGCGCGCGACGGAAACGGGATCACACGGCCGGGCACGGGGCGGTCCCGGCCTCTCAGGCGCCCCCGGCGGGGCCGGCGAAGAGATCCCGCCACGCGGGCAGCCCCCCGAGCGCGGTCGCGGTGCGGATCGCGCGCACGACCGCCTCGGCCACGCACTCCGCCGCCGCGAGCCCGAGGGCGTCGGCCGAGGGCGTCTCCGCCCGCGCCACGGAGCCCGTCGCCAGGGCGAAGAGCGCGTCGCCGTCCACGCTGAGGTGGGGCGGCGAGAGCGCCGCCCCCAGCCCGAGGTGGCCGAGCGCCGCCACGCGCCGGGCCTCGGCGCCGTCGAGCGTGGCGTCGGTGCCCACGACGCCGATCGTCGTGTGGGTCTGGTGGAACCCCGGCGTGACCCGGCCTTCGCGGATGTGGCGCGCGGTGTCCGCGAGCCGGGGGCTGTCGGGGGCCTCGCGCGCCCCGGCCAGGAGCGCCCCGGTCGTGGGGTCGCGCACGTCGCCGAACGCGTTGACCGCGATCAGGGCGCCGACGGTGGCGGCGCCGACGCGGCGGCTCGCCGTCCCGAGCCCGCCCTTCATCGCGCGCCCGAGGCCGAACGCCTTGCCCACGGAAGCCCCGGCCCCCGCGCCCACGGAGCCTTCGGCCACCGGGCCGACGCTGGCGGCGGCCGCGGCGCGCGCGCCCATGGCGCGGTCAGGCCGGGCGGCCGGCGCGCCCACCGCGAGGTCGTAGAGAATCGCGCCGACGACCAGCGGCACGAGCCCGCCCGTGGTGCGCAGGCCGACCCCGCGCGCCTCCAGGTGGGCCATCACGCCGAAGCACGCCTCGAGTCCGAAGGCGCTGCCGCCGGCCAGGACGGCGGCGTGGACCCGGGTGGCGATGTGCCCGGGATCGAGGAGGTCGAGGCCCAGGAGGCCCGAGGCGCCGCCCCGCACCTCGACGGCGGCCGCCGCGCCGGCGGGGCAGAGCACGGCCGTACAGCCGGTGAGGCCGACGAGGTCCGCGGCGTGACCGACCAGGAGGCCGGTGACGTCCGTGAGACCGCCCACCTAGCTGCCGCGGCCCTGCCCGGCGGGTGCGCGCGGGCTGCGGCTCGCCGCGTCCGCGGACAGCCGGCCCGTGGCCACCTCGCCCGCGATCTCGAGGCTCCGCTCCACAAGCGCCCGCACGAAGGGGATCCGACGGAGGGCGTCGTCCTCGGGACCGGCGAGCGCCCGGGCGACCGCGACCGCCGTCCAGGCCTCCGTCGGGCGGCCCAGGACGAGGAGCACGTACGCCTGCTCCTCGAGCCGGCCCTGCCAGAGCCGGCGCGTCGGGGCGTCGAAGCGGGCCTCGATGACCCGATCGATGAGCGCGGCCACCCGCTCCGCCTTGATCTGATCGCTGAGGACGAGCCGGCTCTCGCGCGCCTGGAGCCACTCCACGGACTCGCTCGCCACGCTGGCCGGGTCCAGGAACCAGCCGGCGAGCTCGGGCAGGGCCAGCAGTGACGCGGAGCGCTCGAGGAGCGCCGGGTCCTCAGCCACCGCCGGCAAGCGCGCGTGGATCGGGGCCGGCTCCGGCGGCGGGGCGCCGAGCCGCTCGACCCACCGGGTGAGCTCCGCGGGCACGGAGCGGCCCGTCTGACGCGCCCGGTCCGCGGCCGCGACGAGCGTGGCCCAGGCCCAGGCCGTCGGGACCGCCACCCAGGGGAGGGGGCTCTCGGCCCGCATGGCGCGGAGCCGCTCCTCGACCCGCCTCTTGGCGATCGCCCCGGCGGTGAAGTCGACGAGGCCGGTCTCGTCCGAGAGCACGGCGGCCAGGAGGGTGCGCTCGCCGTATGGTCCGGCAAGCGTGAGCCAGAGGCCACGGCCGCCCGTGCCGTCCACCGCGGAGACCCAGGCCTCGGCGAGCGTGACCCGAGGCGCCGCCGCCGGCAGGGTCGATGCGCGGCGATCGAGACCCGCCTGTCGCAGCCGGTAGAGCGCGCGGCGTGCCGCCGTGCGCATCGTCTTGGTCGGGGCCCGGGCCTCGGCGGCCTCGAGGGCCTCCGCGGCCTCGGGCACGGGGAGCATCCCCAGGGCCTGGGCGGCCGCGACCGCCCGCTCGGGGCGGCCGGACAGGCACCGGATCAGGATCGGGAGCGCGGCCACCCCGTGCTGGCGCGCGAGCCAGCGGAGCGCCGCATCGAGCTCGCCCGCCGGGATCGTGGCCAGCGCCGCCTCCACCGCCTCGTCGGCCGGCTCCCCGCCGACGAGGGCATCGAGCGCGGCCGCTACCATTGGGTGAGGAGCCGCAGCACTGGCTGGAGCGCGGCCGGCGAATCGGCCGGGCGGAAGTACACGCGCTTGAGGTAGGCGAGCGCGGCCGCGTAGCGCTCGAAGCCCGCCGCGAGGGCTCCGAAGAGCGGCGCGTCCGGGCGGAGCGCCGATCGCTCGAAGTCGGCGACCGCCTGATAGGCCCGCTGCCCCTGGCGGACGTAGTAGGCAGCGCCCACCCGGCGCTCCACGTGCTCGCGGAACAGGCCGGTCATGAACATCGCATAGTCGCCGACGTGCTGGCGCACCCGCCGCTCCCTGAAGGGATCGAAGTCCGCCGCCCGGAAGTCCCAGGCGCGCTCGGCCTCGATCAGGAGGGCGGCCACCGAATCGAGGGGCCGCCCGGCCGCATCGCGGATCGCGTAGAGCTCGTCCGTGCGCCCGAAGCGGGTGAGCAGCGCCGCGAGGTAGGCCCCTTCGGCCGGGCCGCCGAGCCGAAGATCGCCGAGCGCCTGGCGGACGACGCGCTCGAAGAAGCGCGCCAGGCTGGCCGCCGGCGCGGGATCGCCTGTCGCCATCATCGGCCTCCGGTACCTGCGCGTACTATACCGCAGCGACCTTCGCCACGCAGCGTTGGCCGGATGGAGAGTCCCGCGAATTTCTTTGGGCGGCTCTGTGCGCGGGTGTGACAATTCCGTGCCAGGGAGGGACGCATGGCAACGATCCAACAAGAGCTCAAGCCTCAACCGCGCGAGACGCCCGACGACGACATGGACGACATGTACGAGGAAGAGCCGCGGCGGCGCGCCTGGGGGGCGATCGCCAGCGTGGTCCTTGCCCTCGCGCTCGTGTTCGTCGGCTACCAGTGGAACCAGACGGCCACGCGCGCCGAGGCCCTCGGGACGCAGGTCAACGAGCTGCGCGCCGAGACCGAGACCCAGCGGCTGCGGGCGGAGGACGCTCAGCGCCAGGTCGATGTGATCCAGAAGCGGCTCGCGGCCGTGTCGGCGGAGAAGGAATCCCTCAGCGAGCGGATCGCGCTGCTGGAGAAGGCGGCGGCCGCGCCACGCCCCGTCGCCGCGAAGACCGGGGGGTCGCGGGCATCCAAGGTGACGGCGTCCAAGGTGACGACGTCGAGGGCGACAGCGTCGAAGGCGCCGGCCGCGGCGAGCCGGCCGCGCGCCACGCCCGTGGCCACCCGTCCCGGGTCCTCCAAGCGCACGCCGTAGCGGCGGCCGGCGTCAGCTGGCCAGGACCTGGTCGAGCGCGGCGAGGAGCCGTGCGTTCTGGTCCCGTGTGCCGACGCTGATGCGGAGATGCTCCGGGTAACCGACGGCCCCGCCGTCCCGCACTAGCACGCCCCGAGCCCGCAGCGCCCCGACGATCGGGCCCGCGGGCCGTCCCAGCTGCACGAGGAGGAAGTTCGCCTCCGTGGGGGGATGGGACAGCCCCCGGGCGGCGAGCGCCGCCGAGAGCGCGCGCCGCTCCGCCCACACCACGCGACGCGTGGCCTCCCGGTGCGCCGCGTCGCGCGCGGCCGCGGCCGCGCCCGCCTGGGCCACCCGGCCGACGTTGAAAGGCTCGCGCGTGCGCTCGAGCTGTCCGATGACGGCGGGGCTCGCGATGGCGTAGCCGACGCGTAGCCCGGCGAGCCCGGTGATCTTGGAGAACGTCCGGAGGAGCACGAGACTGTCGGGTCGTGCCCCGAGCGTCGCCAGCCCGTCCGCGGCCCGCTCGGGCGCCTCGATGAAGTCGACATAGGCCTCGTCGAGCAGCACCATGACGTCGTCCGGACAGCGGGCGCAGAACCGCGCCCATGCGGGCCGCTCGAGGACCGTCCCCGTGGGATTGTGAGGGCTCGACAGGCAGACGAGCTTCGTCCGGGGCCCGATGCGGGCCAGGACGTCGTCGAGATCGACCTGGTAGTCGCGGAGCGGGCTCGCCACGACCGCGGCCCCCGCGAGCAGCGCCGTGGTCGTGTAGGGCTCGAACGAGGGCTCCGGCACGACCACCTCGTCGTCGGGGTCGAGGAGCGCCCGCCCGAGGAGCGTGAGGATCTCGTCCCCGCCGTTACCGAAGAGGAGCTGGCCGGGCTCGACGCCGAGCACTCCGGCCACGGCCTCGGCGAGCGCCGGGGCCCCCCCGTCCGGGTAGAGGTGGATCCGCTCGGCCTCCCGACGGATGGCGGCGACCGCGAGCGGCGAGGGGCCCAGCGGATTCTCGTTGGCGGACAGGCGCAGCACCGGCTGGCCCAGCTCGGCCGCGAGGGCGTCGAGCGGCGGGGGCACGGCGTACGGGGCGATCTTCGCGAGGACGGGTCGCCAGCGAGGCGGCATGCCGGACGGAGTGTACCATCCCCCGCCGCGCCGATCGCCGGGCGCCGCGGCACCCGGCCGTGCGCCGCCGCAGGCCGGAGGCCGTCCCGACCAGCCGTCCGGTCATCCCACGCGCGGCGAGAGAGAGCCGCGCGCGCACCGAGTACAATCGGGGCGTGCAGCCGCTCCCGCCCGCCGCGGCCTCGGGCCGCGCCTCGCGACCTGCGTGGGCGCGGTGGCTTCTCGGGGCCATTGTCGCAGCGGCCTTCGTGTTGCGGGTGGTCGGGGTGAGCTACGGGCTCCCCCGCTGGGTCTACCATTCCGACACGTCCAAGCAGCTCCAGCGGGTCGTGCCCTTCCTGCGTGGCGACCTCGTCCCCGAGGACACGTACCCCGTGTTGCACATGTACCTTGCGGCGCTCGCGCTCCGCGTCGGCGCCCTGGTCGATCCGCACGGGCCCGCGGGGACCCCGTCGTGGTCCCAGGTCGTCGTCACCGTCCGCCTGATCAACGCCGCGCTGGGCGCGGCGACCGTGGGGCTCCTCGCGTTCGGGGCCCGGCGGCTGTTCGGCTGGCGCGTCGCGCTGCTCGCCGCCGCCCTCCTGGCGCTGAGCCCCGTCTCGATCGTGAACGCGCACTATGAGATGGGCGACGTCGCGCAGACGTTCTTCGTCGTCGCCGCCGTCGTCGCCGCGGCGGCCGCGCTGGCCGGCGGGCCGCCGGCGGCGCTCCTGGCCACGGGCGCCCTGGCGGGCCTGGCCGCCTCCGCCAAGTTCTTCGGCGTGGTGGTGATCGCGACGGCCCTGGTGGGGGCCCTCGCCGTCCGCCGCCGCTCGCCGGCCCGCGCCGTCGCCCTCCTCGCGGGCGCGGGGGGGCTGGCCCTCCTCGCCTTCGTCCTGAGCACGCCGCTCCTGCTGCTCGAGCCGGCCCGCTGGATCAGGCAGATTCAGGGCTCGCCCGAGCTGTTCATCGGCAATCCGCCTCCGGCCGTCGAGCGGCTCTGGCTGGGGGGCCGCGTGCTCGTCGGCCTCGCCCGCGAGTGGCTCGGCGTCCCCCTCGGATTTGCCGCGCTCGCGGGGTTCGCGGTCCTGGCGCGCCGGCGGTGGCCAGGTGCCCTCGTGCTGATCACCCCCCTGATCGTGCTCGGCATCTACGTGTGGTTCCGGCCGCACGGCCTCGACGACCGCTACCTCGTGATCCTCGCCCCGTTCGTGGCCCTGAGCGCGGCGGTCGCCGTCGCCCGGCTCGCCGGATGGTCCCGGGCGGCCGCGCTCGCCCTCGGGCTCGTGCTGGTGGGGGCGGCGGCCGTGGATGCGGCGCATGTCACCTACCTCTTCTGGACCGACGACACGCGCGAGCTCGCGCTCCGGTGGCGCCAGCGGCACGTGCCCCCGGCGGCGATGCAGGTGAGCCTCCCGGGCTACGCCCTGGACGACCCGCGGACGCGCGGCGCGGTGCTCCTGGTCACTGACACCCAGAGCGACGACCGCCACCACGTCTGGTACTCGGCGCGCCGGAGCCAGCCGGTGATCGAGGCGCGGGCGAAGCTCGAGCGCGAGGGAAAGCTCCTGCGACGGTTCGAGCTCCTCCCGCGCGGGTTCATCGCCCCGACCATCGCCTACTACGACCTGGAGTCGATGGGGGTGCCGTACGCGTTCCCGCCACCCGCGGACACGACCTCGGACGAGGCGACCGTCTTCGTCGATCCCGACGCGGTGCCGGACCGGGCCGCCGTCGTCGTGACCCCGGGCCATCCGCGCACCTGGACGCTCGTCTCCCGGACGCCCTTGCGCCGCATCACGCTCGCCCTCGCGGGTGAGGGCCGCCTCCGCGTGCGCTGGGGGCTCCGGAGCCGTGGCTGGCCCGTCGACCCCCGGCGCTCGACCCTCGTCGAGCTCGAGCCGTGGCGGGGATTCCCCTGGTTCAAGCCCGTCTACCGCGTCGGCCTCGAGACCGCGGATGGGCGTGTCGTCGTCCGCCTGCTCCGCACGCCCTGCGAGGCAGCCGAGCGGCTCCTCGACCTCGAGGACTGGGACGGCGCCGTCCACCAGCTGGTCGCTTGCCGCGGGACGCGCTGGATGGAGCCGGCCCGCCTCCTTGATCTCG
>DASZOL010000105.1:0-63956 GCA_035550795.1 Candidatus Methylomirabilota bacterium | reverse complement strand
ACGCCCTGGTCGCTCCACTCCAGGTCCTTTTCGGGCGGGGCCATGAACAGTTCGAACACCCGGCCCGTGTCGGCGCCGTAGGTGACGATGAAGTCGTCGGGGCTCACCACGTTGCCCTTGGACTTGGACATCTTGGCGCCGTCCTTCACCACCATGCCCTGCGTGAACAGGTTCTGGAACGGCTCGTCGAGCTTGAAGTAGCCGAGGTCGCGGAGGACCTTCGTGTAGAAGCGGGCGTAGAGGAGGTGGAGGATCGCGTGCTCGATCCCCCCGGTGTACTGGTCGACCGGCATCCAGTAGTGCACGGCGTCTGCGTCGGCGAGCCCCCCCGCATGCCGGGGTGAGCAGAACCGCAGGAAATACCACGACGAGTCCACAAAGGTGTCCATCGTGTCCGTCTCGCGCCGGGCCGGTCCTCCGCAGCGAGGACAGGTCGTGTTGACGAAACCCGGCACGTCGGCGATCGGCGAGCCGCCCTTCCCCGTGATCTGCACGTCCTGGGGGAGCACGACGGGCAGGCGATCCGGGCGCTCGGGGACCGTCCCGCACGCGGGGCAGTACACGATCGGGATCGGGGCCCCCCAGTAGCGCTGGCGGCTGATGCCCCAGTCGCGCAACCGGTAGTTGACCTTGGCCACGCCGAGCCCCTGCGCGACGAGCCAGTCGATCGCCTTCCGCTTCGCCTCGGCGATGTTCAGGCCGTCGAGGAATCCCGAGTTGATCTTGACGCCGTCGCTCGTGTAGGCCTCGCCTGTCCACCCGGGCGGGCGCTGGACCGTCTCGACGATGGGGAGGCCGTGCGCCTTGGCGAAATCCCAGTCACGCTGGTCCTCGCCGGGGACCGCCATGATCGCTCCCGTGCCGTACCCCATGAGGACGTAGTCCGCCAGGAACAGCGGGACCTCGGCCCCGTTGAACGGGTTGACGGCCCGCGCCTGCAGGCGGAGCCCGCGCTTCGGCCGGTCCGTGGCGAGCCGCTCGATCTCGCTCTCCCGCGCGACCTCGGTTCGGAAGGCCGCGACTGCCGCCTGCTCCTCGGGGTTGGCGACCAGCCGGTCGACGAGCGAGTGCTCCGGCGCGAGCACGGCGTAGGTCATGCCGAACGAGGTGTCGGGTCGGGTCGTGAAGACGCGGATCGCGAGGCCGGGCCGGCCGGCTACGGGGAGGTCGAACTCGGCGCCCTCGCTCTTGCCGATCCAGTTGCGCTGCATCGTGAGGACGCGCTCCGGCCAGCCGACGAGGCGGTCACACCACTCGAGAAGCTCCTCGGCGTAGGCGGTGATCTTGAAGTACCAGCCCTCGATCTCCTTGATGACCACCTCGGAGTCGCACCGCCAGCAGCGGCCGGCCTCGACCTGCTCGTTGGCGAGCACCGTCTGGCAGCTCGGGCACCAGTTGACGCGCGCGCTCTTCTGGTACGCGAGCCCGCGCTCGAACATCTTGACGAAGATGAGCTGCTCCCACCGATAGTACTCGGGATCGCACGTCGCGACCTCGCGGTCCCAGTCGTAGGAGATCCCGAGCGTCTTCATCTGCGCCTTCATCGTCGCGATGTTCTCGTACGTCCACACCGCCGGGTGCACGCCGTTGTCGATGGCGGCGTTCTCCGCGGGGAGCCCGAAGGCGTCCCACCCCATCGGGTGAAGGACGTTGAACCCGCGCATGCGCTTGTAGCGGGTGATCGCGTCGCCGATGGCGTAGTTCCGGACGTGCCCCATGTGGATCCGGCCCGAGGGGTACGGGAACATCTCGAGGCAGTAGTACTTCGGGCGGCCCGGTTCCTCGCGGACCCGGAACAGGCCGGTGTCCGCCCACACGCGCTGCCACTTCGTCTCGATCTCGCGGAACGGGTAGTGGTCGGGGCGGTCCTGGGTCACGGGTCGCTCGAGCCTCCTCCGATCAATTACCACGCATATTTAGCAGAGATCCCCTCGTGATGCAAGGCTCGGTCCCTCCGGAGGCGCCAGCGCCTCCCCGGCGGCGCCCTCTTCCTGCGGCTCTTCGTGGAAGAAGGCGTGGATCCGCTGGGCGAGCTTCGGGGTGACCTTGGGCACCGCCGCGAGCTCGGCGACGGACGCGGCGCGCACCCGGCGCGCCGAGCCCAGAGACTTCAGGAGATTCGTCCGGATCAACGGGCCGACCCCCGGGATCTGATCGAGCACGGAGACCAGGGTGCGCTTCTGCCGGAGCTTCTTGTGGTAGGTGATCGCGAAGCGATGCGCCTCGTCCCGGATCCGCTGGAGGGTCTGGAGGGCCGGCGACGCGAGGTCCAGGACGAGCGGGTGGGGGCTCCCGGGATGGTAGACCTCCTCCTCGCGCTTCGCCAGCGCGACGATGGGCAGGTAGTCGAGCCCGAGCTCCTCCAGGACGCGGGAGCCGGCGCTCAGCTGGCCGCGGCCGCCATCGAGGAGGATGAGGTCGGGGAGCGTTCCGCCCTCCTCGAGGGCCTTGCCGTAGCGACGGCGCAGCACCTCGGCCATCATCGCGAAATCGTCGGCGCCCGGGACCGTCCGGATCTTGAACCGCTTGTAGTCGTCCTTCTTCATCGCGCCGGCTTCCCACACGACCATGGAGCCGACCGCCTCCTGCCCCTGGATGTTCGAGATGTCGAAGCCCTCGATCCGGTGCGGGGCGTCCGGCAGCCCGAGCTCCCGCCGGAGCTCCTCCGCCACGACCTGGCGGCGGCTCGACCGGGCCAGCAGGTGCGTCTGAAGGGCCAGCGCCGCGTTCTCCTCCGCCATGGCCACGAGCTCTCGCTTGCGCCCCCTCTGGGGGACGAGGAGCTCGACTCGCCCGTCGCGGAGCTGGGCCAGCCACTCCCCGAGCAGCGCCTCCTCCGGAACCTCCGTCGAGAGCAGGACCTCCCGGGGCGGCATGACGCTCTTCGAGTAGAACTGCCGGAGGAGGGCGGAGAGGAGCTCTCCGTCGGTCGCGCCGCCGAGCTTGTCCAGGAAGAACGCCTCGCGTCCGAGCAGGCGGCCGCGGCGCACGAAGAAGAGCTGGACGCACGCTTCCGAGCCCTGTCGAGCCAGGCCCAGGATGTCCTGGTCCTCCGGCTCGACCGAGATGATCTTCTGGCGCTCGCGGACCGTGTTCAGTGCCTGGATCTGATCGCGGAGGATGCCCGCCCGCTCGTACTTCTCCTGCGCGGCCGCCTCTTCCATCTCCGTGGTCAGCCGCCGGGCCAGATCCTCGTCGCGGCCTTCGAGGAAGGCCTGGACGTCCTTCACCGTCCGGGCGTACCCCTCGGCTGTCTCCCAGCCGGTGCACGGGGCGTTGCACCGGTGAATGTAGTACTGGAGGCAGGGACGCTCGGCCGTGCCGTCGATCTTGATGCTGCAGGTCCGGAGCGGGAGGAGGGCCCGCACGAGGCGCAGGGTCTCGCGAAGCGCGGTCGCCGGGTAGAACGGGCCGTAGTACGTCGCGCCGTCCTTCTGGACGCGCCGGGCCACCAGCAGCCGCGGGAACTCTTCGTTCGTCGTGAGCTTCAGGAAGGGGTAGTGCTTGTCGTCGCGGAGGATGATGTTGTAGCGGGGTCGGTGCCGCTTGACGAGGTTCGACTCGAGGATCAGGGCCTCGAGCTCGTTGGTGGTGACGATGTAGTCCAGATCGGCGATGTGATCGACCAGCGCGTCCGTCTTCGCGTCCCGGGTGCGGGAAGCCTGGAAGTAGGAGCGGACGCGGGACCGGATGGACGCGGCCTTGCCGACGTAGACGACCTGCGCCTTGGTGTCCTTGTAGAGATAGACCCCCGGCCGGTCGGGGAGGCGCTCGAGCTTCTCGGCGAGATCCATGGCTCGGTACCCTGGCTCCAGTACTCATGATCTTACGCGCATCGCGCCGGGCGGAGCGGGGTGCCGGCCCGGGGGCGCCGCGAGCGTGGACCGGCGTCAGCCCCGGACGGACAGGTCGCGTTTGCGGAGGGCCCGGAGGCGGTCGCGGAGCTCGGCTGCCCGCTCGAAGTCGAGGCGCTTGGCGGCGTCCTTCATCTCGCCCTCCAGCCGCTTGAGCGTCTCCGCCAGGGCTTCCGCCGACTCGAAGCGCTCGTCGGGCGCCTCCGCCTCGACGGTGTAGTAGTCGCGCTCCTCGACGGAGCGAAGGACGTCTCGGATCGACGATCGGATCGACTCTGGGGTGATGCCGTGCTCGGTGTTGTACGCGGCCTGGATCGCCCGCCGCCGCTCGGTCTCGCGGAGCGCGGTCCGCATCGAGTCGGTGGCCTTGTCCGCGTACATGATGACCTCGCCGCGGACGTTCCGGGCCGCGCGGCCCGACGTCTGGACGAGCGACGTCGCCGAGCGCAGGTACCCTTCCTTGTCGGCGTCGAGGATCGCGACGAGCGACACTTCGGGGATGTCCAGACCCTCCCGGAGCAGGTTGATGCCGATCAGCGCGTCGAACTTGCCGAGCCGAAGATCCCGGATCACCTCGACCCGCTCGAGGGTGTCGATGTCCGAATGGAGGTAGCGGACGCGGAGCCCCATCTGGAGGTAGTACTGGGTGAGATCCTCCGCCATCCGCTTCGTGAGCGTCGTGACCAGCACCCGCTCGCCGCGCTCCGCCCGCCCGCGGACCTCCTCCATGAGGTCGTCGACCTGCTCGGCCGCGGGGCGGACCGTGATGGCCGGGTCGGTGAGCCCGGTCGGGCGGATGATCTGCTCGGCCACGGTGCCGTCGGCCTTCTCTATCTCGTAGGGGGCGGGTGTCGCCGAGACGTACACGACCTGGCCCACCGCCGCCGTGAACTCGTCGAACGTCAGCGGGCGGTTGTCGAACGCCGACGGGAGGCGGAACCCGTACTCGACGAGCGCTTCCTTCCGGGACCGATCGCCATGGTGCATCCCACGTAGCTGCGGTACGCCGACGTGGCTTTCATCGATCACGACGAGCGTGTCCTTCGGCAGGTAGTCGATCAGCGTCGCGGGGGTCTCTCCCGCTCGGCGGCCCGCCAGGTGACGCGAGTAGTTCTCGATCCCGTGGCAGTACCCGATCTCCCGGAGCATCTCCAGGTCGAACAGCGTGCGCTGCTCGAGCCGCTGCGCCTCGAGCGGACGGTTCTGGGACCGGAAGAACGCCAGCCGCTCGGCGAGCTCCACCTTGATCGACTCCATCGCCCGCTCGAGCTCCTCCGCCGGCGTGACGTAGTGGCTCGCCGGGTACACGGCCGCGCGCTCGACGCGCTCCAGGAGCTGGCCCTTCAGGGGGTCGATCCGATGGATGGCCTCGATCGTGTCCCCGAACAGCTCGACCCGGATCGCGACGCCCTCGGCCGCCACCGGGAAAATCTCGACGACGTCGCCCCTGACCCGGAACGTCCCGCGGTGGAAGTCGTAGTCGTTGCGCTCGTACTGGAGCGCCACGAGCTGGCGCAGGATGTCGTCCCGCTCCCGCTCCTCCCCTTCCGTGACCTCCAGGTGCATCCCGTGGTAGGTCTCGGGCGAGCCGAGGCCGTAGATGCACGACACCGACGCGACGATGACCACGTCGCGGCGCTCGAAGAGCGACTTCGTGGTCGAGTGCCGCATCCGGTCGATCTCGTCGTTGATGAGCGCGTCCTTCTCGATGTAGGTGTCCGATTGCGGGATGTACGCCTCGGGCTGGTAGTAATCGTAGTAGGAGACGAAGTATTCGACGGCGTTCTCGGGGAAGAAGGACTTGAACTCGCCGTACAGCTGGGCGGCCAGCGTCTTGTTCGGCGAGATGACGAGCGTAGGGCGCTGGAGCCGCTCGATCACCGAGGCGACGGTGAACGTCTTGCCGGAGCCCGTCACGCCCAGGAGGACCGAGTGAGCGCGTCCCGCGGCGAGCCAGTCCGCCAGATGCCCGATGGCGCGGGGCTGGTCGCCCTTTGCGGCGTAGTCGGAGACGAGCCGGAACGGTGGCATACGGCTCCTACCAGTGTACGCGCGGAGCGGCGGGGCGCTCAGGCGCCCGAGGGGAGAGGTGCCGGGACCGCGTGGAGGTACTTCCGCCAGGCGTCGAGGAAGAAGGACGCGTGCGGGTGGCGCAAGAGGTGAACCGAGAAGAGAAACTGCGGGTGGGCCGGCATCCGGACCAGCACCATGCCGGCCTCGTCCGAGGTCCGGTTCCCCTTGAAGAGGTTGCAGCGGAGGCATGCCGCGACCACGTTGGTCCAGTTCGTCCCGCCTCCGCGCGATCGCGGCACCACGTGATCGACCGTCAACCGGTCCCCGCGGCGGCCGCAGTACTGGCAGGTGTAGTGATCGCGCCGCAGGATGTTCTTCTTGTTGAAGGCGACCCGCTCGACGAAGGGCTTGCGGATGTACATCATCAGCCGGATCACCGAGGGGAGGGGGAACGTGTGCGACGGCGAGCGGACTACCCGGGGTGAGGGCTCGACGGTCTCGGCTTTGCCACTGAGGAGGAGGATGATCGCGCGGCGGGCGTTGGTGAAATGAAGCGGCTCGAAGCTCCCGTTGAGCACTAGTACGGCTACTTCATCCATACGCCAACGCATGATACGGAGACCCCATCGTGCCTGTCAACCGCCGCGCGCTCCGCCCGAATTCGGCCGGGCGCCGGCGGGGCCGCCCGCGGCTCCCCGAACCGCTTCTCCGCCCGCGCGTCCAGGCCCGGCGCCGGGCCCGCTCCCGCCCGGCCCGCACCCTCGCGGGGTCCGGGCCAATGCGGCTCAGCCGCGGGTGAGGAGATGCGCGAGGAAGAAGCGAAGGTTCGCCGGGCGCTCGGCGAGGCGCCGGACGAAGTAGCCATACCAGTCCTCCCCGAACGGCACGAGCACGCGGAGCCGCACGCCCATCCCGAGGAGGGTGCGATGGAGCTCGGAACGGATCCCGTGGAGCATCTGGAACTCGTAGCGGTCAGGAGCCAGGCCGAACTCGCGCGCCCGCTCGGCGATGACCCGGATCAGCCGCTCGTCGTGCGTGGCAAAGGCGGCGTACGCTCCGGCCGCCTGCGCTTCGCGGGAGAGCAACATCCCGGCGAGGCGGGCGTAGTTCCGGTCCACGTCCGCCTTCCGGGGGAAGGCGCGGTTCGCGGGCTCCCGATAGGCCCCCTTGCAGAGACGGACCCGGAGCCCGCCCGGCACGAGGCCCCGGAGGTCGGTCTCGGTGCGGTGGAGGTACGCCTGGAGCACGCAGGCCACGTTGTGCCAGCGCCGACGAAGCCGCCGGTAGAGCGCGAGGGTCCGCTCCGTGTAGGCCGAGCCCTCCATGTCGATCCATACCCACGTCTCGCCCGCCCGCTCGAGGACGTGCTCGACGTTCTGGAGCGCAATGCCCTCTCCGAGGTCGAGGCCGAGGTGCGTGAGCTTCAGCGACGGGGTGACGGCGAGCCGCCGCCGCCGCGCCTCCTCGAGGAGATGGCCGTAGGCGTCGGCCGCCGCCGCGGCCGCCGCCGGCGTGGCGACGTTCTCTCCCAGGTAGGTGACCGCGGTCTGGAGGCCGCGGCCCTCGAGACGCTCCAGGATGTCGAGGGCATCCGCCGCCGTCGCACCGGCCACGAACCGACGGACGACGCGGCGCGACAGGGGCATTCGCTCGAGGCCTCGACCGATCGCGGGCTTGGTGGACAGCCTGAGGAGTGCCTCACGCAGCACGATCGTGACCTCGGGACCCGCAGGGTGTCCGGCTCGACGCGCATGGCGGAGCGCGTCCGGGCGCAGTCTAGCAAAGCGGGAAAGACGGGGTCAAGGAACGACCCTCCACCGAAGCCCTCGCGCGGGGCGGCGCGCGGGCCTGTTACGCCCCCGCGGGCGTGACCACGGCCGGCCGCCACCCGACGGCGTCGAGCAGCACGCCCTCGCGGAGCCCGGTGTCCGAGACGACCGCCTCCGGAAGACCGAGGCCGGCCAGCGCCGCCGCGAGCACGATTCCCCCCGGCACGATCACGTCGGCACGGCCGGGCTCCAACCCCGGCGCCTGCGCCCGCCGGGCGCGCGGCAGCGCGGCGAGGCGGGCGGTGAGCCGTTCGATCGTGACGATCCCGAGACGATGCCCGTGCACGCGAGTCGGGTCGTATGCCGGCAGCCCGAGATCGAGGGCCGCCAGCGCCGTGGGCGTTCCAGCCGCCGCGACGAGCGTGCGGGGACGGTACGGCGCCAGGCGGGGCCAGGCCTCTTCCCGCAGACGACCATCCACGTACGCCCGGCACGCGACCATCTCGGCGCGCTCGACCGGGTCATGCACGAAGAAGCGCTCCATCAGCGGAACGACTCCGAGGGCGAGGCTCACCGCCGCCCGGGCCCGGTCGCCTTCCGCCACGAGCACCTCGGTGCTTCCGCCCCCGATGTCGAGGACCCCGACGAGCCCGCTGATCCTCCGGAGGCCCCACGTGACCCCGAGGAGCGTCAGGCCCGCCTCCTCCGCGCCGCTCACGACCCGGGGGCGGATCCCGGGCTCGGCCCGCAAGCGAGCCAGGAACTCGTCGCCGTCCTTGGCTTGTCGGACCGCGGCGGTGCCGACCAGCAGGATCTCGGCGGCGCCCAGGGCCCGGGCGCGGTCGCGGTAAGCGCGGACGGCGGCCAGCGTGCGCGAGGTCGCGGCGGGGGCGAGTGTCCCCCGCGCGGCCAGACCTTCGCCGAGCCGGGTGACCATCTGATCGCGCCATACCGGCACGAGCCCGCCGACCGGATCGGCCTCGGCGACGAGGACCCGCACCGTGTTTGTCCCGAGGTCGACAGCGGCGAGGAGGCGGCTCACCTCGGTGGCGCCGGGGCGCGCCCCACGAGCATCGCCACCGTCGCCCGGAGCGCGTCCAGCCCGACCGGCTTCTCGACCACCGCGTCGATGCCGTGGCTCTCGAGGGTCTGCGGGTCAACCCGTCCCGGCCAGCCCGTGAGCAGGATCACCCGGGTGCCCGGACGCATCCGCTTGACCGTTCGCGCGACCTCCAGGCCCGAGCCGCCGGGCAGCACCAGGTCGGTCACGACGACGTCGACGCACTCCCGGCCGAGCAGCGCGACGGCCTCGCCGACGTCGGCCGTCGCGTGGACGTCGTAGCCGTCGCGCCTGAGCCCCTGGACCAGCGTCTCCCGCACGGACTCCTCATCGTCCACGACGAGGACCCGGCGGTGACCCGAAGGCACCGTCTCCGCCCGGCGCTCGCCGGCTCGGGCCCCGGCGGCCGTCGGCAGGCGGAGGCGGACCGTCGTTCCCCGCCCCGGGGCGCTCTCGATGTCCAGCGCGCCGCCGTACCGAGCGGCCATGGCCTCGGTGACCGCCAGGCCGACGCCGAGGCGCCCCGGGCCCTTGGTGGTGAAGAAGGGCTCCGCCGCTCGCGCGCGCCTCCCGGGATCCATGCCGCGACCGCGGTCCACGACCGCCAGCTCGACGTGCGTCGCGCCGTCCCAGCGGAGCCTGACGCCGACGGGCTCCGCGCCCTGTCCCGCCTCGCGCGCGTTCTGGAGCAGGTGGTGGAGGACCTGACGGAGCTCCTCGGGATGCACTCGCACCGGCGGCACCGCTTCCAGATCGAGGGTCACCGGTGGCCCGGTCCCGTCGCTCAGCCACAGCGCCTCCGCCTCGCGCACCGATTCGGCGACGAGCTCCGCGAAGTCGCGCGGAGCCGCCGCGTCCGGCCGGAGCCCCGGCGCGAAGCCGAGGAGCCGGCGCACCGCTTCCGCGACTCGCCAGGCCGCTTCCTCCGCGTCGTCAAGATCCCGCGCGGCCTCCGGGTGGACGCCGCGGTCGCGGATGGACGCCAGCCGTCCGAGCACGAGGGCCAGGAGGCTCGCGATGTCCCCCAGCGTCGCGAGCCCAGCGCCGGCCGCAACCCGGGGGGGCAACGGCGGGTCGGCGACGGTGTGGCGCGACTCGGCGTGCACGCGGGCGTTGCGCAGCGCGAAGGCAGCGGCGCGCGCGAAGGGCTCGGCCAAGGTCGTGCCACAGCCGGTCGAGCTGCCGACGGCGAGGAGGGCGACGAGTCCGTCGTCGATCGACAGCGGCAGCACCGCGCGTGGCGTGGTGCCGAGACAACGGGTGAGCCCGAGGTCGGCCGGCTCGTCCGGGGCCGGAACCCAGGGTCGGCGTGTCGCCGCGACCGCCCGGAGCGTCGACGTCGACGTCGGGCCGGGCCCCGGAGCGTCGTCCGGTGCACCCGCCGAGCCGGCCACGGCGAAGCCCTCGCCGTCCGGCAGCAGGACCGCCGCCGCATCGGCTTCGAGCCGGGCCGCCGCCTCCCCGGCCACCGCGCGCGCGGTGCGAGCCGGATCGAGGCTTGCGAAGAGATCTGGCGGGATCCCGGGTTCCGGATGGCCGGGAGCCGGCGCTCCGACGGCGCCGGCGAGACGATCGGCCACCACGAGCAGAGCCCCGACCGCGTCGGGCTCGAACGGCACGTTGCGCCGGCGCCCGACGAGCAGAGCCCCGGCCGGCGCCCCGCGGGGCCCCGGAATGGGAATCGCCAGTGCCGCCTCGAGCCCGTGCGCGTCCAGCAAGGCGTCGGGACCGCCAAGACGCGGTCCCGCCTGCACCGCCTCGTCCGTGTCGAGTGCACGACCCAGGATCCCTTCGTGGGCCTGCGGCTCGAGCGGGAGCCGGAAGCCGCGCTCGGCGACGACTTGCAGGGAACTCTCCCCCGTCAGCCTGACGATCGCGGCGCAGTCAGCGCGCGTCTGCGTCAGCGCTCGGTCGATCCCGAGGAGGCAGGTCGCACCGGGGGTTGTTCCCCGGCCGATCGCGAGCAGGCTCTCCAGGCCGGCGAGATGGGCGCGAGTCGGCTCGTCAAGGAGGACGCCCGGGGCGGCTCCCGCCGCGGCGACGCCAACGGCGTCGGCGAGCCTGTCAAGACGCCGGGTGATGCCGGCGAGGGTTTTCCGAATGTCGCCGAGCGACCCTTCGTCGTCGCTCACGGTCGGAGTATAGGAATCGCCTGGGGTGCGGTCAACGGGCCCCTGTCGCCCGCCGGGAGTCCGCGCCGTCAGCCGCCGTGCGTCGCGACCGCGTTGCCTGGCGGGACCGGGACCGCGCCATTCCCGGGAGGGCTCGGCGAAGGTGCGCGGCGCCGTCCTCGCCTCACCGCCGAGGCGATGGGACGGCGCCGCGGGAGCAGGAGGGGCCTACTTCTTCAGCGTCCGGATGTAGTGGATGATCTGCCAGCGCTCGTTCTCCGGGATCGCCGCCCAGGGAGGCATCGCGCCACGACCCGTGGTGATCTTCCAGAAGATGCACCCGTCGCTCTCCTGCTGCACCTTCGCCGAGGTCCAGTCGGCCGGCTTGGGGTTCAGTGCGGCCGCGCCAGGACCGTCGCCCTTGCCTGACTCGCCGTGGCATGCCGTGCACGCCTTGTCGACGGTGTGCTTCTTGCCGGCGGCCACGGCCGCGTCGGTCTTGGGCACCGGGTTCTTCTTCGCCTTCTCGGCCGCCGGACAGTTCCACGCTTGGGCCGCCTGCGCCCACGCAGGCGTGCTCAGCGCGGACACGGCCAGGAGGGCGGTGACGGCCACCGCCCCGCCCAGGATGAGACGACGCGCCATGGAAGCCTCCTCTCGGACAGCGTGCCTGGTCAAGTGGACGCCCAGGATCGTGATTGAATTCACAAGACCTTCTCCTTGTGTATCACCGAAACGGCGGAGGGGTCAAGCGCCGCGGTCGTCGCTGTCGCTCGCGACGGGGCCACCGGCCGCCGTTGCCAGGGGGGCGAGCAGCAGGAGGAGCCCGGCGAGGACCCCGTAGCCGGCTGCGAGGAGGCCTGGCCACGCCGATCCACTCCCGCCCGGCCAGAAGATCCCTCCCGACGCGAGGGGCGAGTGGATCACGCCGGTAAGGCTGCCGAGACTGGCCGCGGCCAGGAATGCGGCCGCCGCCACGAGGCGGCGGTCGATGATCATCGCGGTCGCGGCCGCCCAGAGGAGCGCCGACAGGATGAAGCCACTGCCGAGCAGACGGAGGACCTGGACGGTCGCCGCCGCGTCACCGCGCAGGGCGTCCGGGCCGAGCCCCAGCCCGCCGAGGATGGCGCCGAGCTCGATCATCACGAGCGCCGCGGCGGTCGGCACAAACGCAAGGGCCACTGCGGGGGCGTGCCGCGCCGGCGTGGCGAGGAACGCCTGGGCGGTGATCTCGACGCCGACGAAGATCAGGATGGGGGCGACGGCGGCCTCCGGCACGAGGCCGACGAGCATCGAGACGACTCCCGCGATGGCCCCGAGACCGATCACCAGCCCCGTGGCGAGGGTGTAGCCCGCCCGCGCGCCCATTGCCTTGTAGGCAGGATGGCCGACGTACGGCGTGTTCTGCACCACGCCCCCTGCCACGCCCGCCAGGATCGTGGCCAGGGCCTCGGTCAGCAGGATGTCCCGGGTCCGGTATCGGTCGCCCGCCGCGATCGCGCTCTCCGTGTTGTCGATCCCACCGATGACAGTCGCGAGAGCGAAGGGCAGCGCGATCGGCAGCGCTCCCCACGTTTCACCGAGCGCGTCGAGCCAGGCAAGCGTGGGCCACGGCACGGCCAGGCGCCACTCCCCGGGCACGGTCAGCACGTGGCTGCCTGGCGCGATCCCCGCCCAGCGCTCGGCCAGGTAGACGAGGCTGCCCGCGACGACCGCGGCGAGGGCCCCCGGCACCCGCCACGGCAGGGCGATGCGCCCGACGAGGGCCACGAGGATCAGGCCGAGCGAGACGAATCCGACGAGAGGGTCGGCCATCACCTTGAGCATTGGAAAGAAGGCGATCAGGAGGATCGAGACTCCCGCGATCGACCCCAGCAGGCCCGCGCGCGGCACGATCCGGCGGACCGACTCGCCGGCGAAGGCCAGGGCGAGCTTCGCGACCCCCATGCCGACGGTGACCCCCATTCCCACCTTCCAGGCGAGCACGGGGTCGCGCGTCGCGAGCATCGTCGGCCCTAGCACCCCGAACGTAACGCCGAAGAGCGACGGAGTGTCGATCCCGAAGGGCATCGCGGTCACGTCCGAGCGCCCCGTCCGCCGCGCGAGGCGACGCGCGAGCCACGTGTACCAGAGGTCACCGACCAGAACGCCCAGGGCCGTTCCGGGGACGATCCGGTAGAGCACGAGGTCGGACGGGAAGCCGAAGACGCCGACCAGCAGGCCGACGAGCACGACCAGGTTGGTGAGGTTGTCGACGGCCAGCCCGAAGAACGCGTTGACGTCGCCGGCGGCGTACCAGCGTCCCCGCGCGTCGGGGCGGGCGATCCCGGCGGTCACGGTCCCCCGCCCCGCCCGCCGGCCCTGTCGCTGGAAGGCCGGAGCGGCCCGGAGCCGCCGCGGACGGCCGCTCCGGCGGTCAGCTGGGCGACGGCACGACGGCGAGGAGGGCCCGCGCGGCGGTGCGGACGCGCTCGCCGAGGGCGGCGCACCAGGCGAAGCGCGTTCGCTCCTCGACGACCTCCCGGAACTGGAACTCCATCGGAGGCGAGCCCGGCGGAGGGTGGAGCCGGTCGTCCAGGGCAAGGCGGACGCCGTAGGAGCGCCCGTCGCGAGGCCCGGCCGCGTCCAGCAGTACCTCGATCCGCGGATCCTCGCGCTTGGCGTGGGAACGGACGAATCCCTGGAGCCAGGCACCGGCCTCCTCGTAGCTCGTGGGGATTCTGGGGTTCATGCGCGACGCGATCGCGTCCGTCCCGCGACCGCCACGTCCCCGGGGGTGGGCACGGGGCATGGCGGTCGAGCGGCCGGACACTCAGGAAGCGGCGTCTAGCACTCGTTGAAGCCGCACCCGTAGCACTTCTTGCAGCCCTCCTCGTACACGAAGGTCGCCTGACCGCACTCCGGACAGATGTCTCCCGCCACGAGCTTCATGACGGGCGCGCCCGGGGCCTCGGCCTCCACCTTGGCGTGCCCGAGGTGCTCCGCGAGGACGCGGGCGATGCCGTCCGGGAGCGAGAGCACCCGCTGCGGTCCGAACCCGAGGGGTCGCCCGCCCCCGATGCCCGAGAGCTGGGCGACGATCTCCTCGAGCCGGCGCTTGGTCGAGAGCGGCGACGGCATGCGGAGCGCCAGGGAGATCAGGCGGCCCATGGCCTCCGCGACTGCCATCGTGTCGGACCCGGCCTTGCCTACCGAGACGAACACCTCGAAGGGGTCGCCGTCTCCGTGTTCGTTGACCACGATGTACGCTGTGCCGAGCGGGGTCTCCACACGGTAGGTCCGGCCCGTGAGGCTTCGCGGCCGCGGCTTGACGACCGCCGCCGGCGCCACGGCCGGGGCCTCCCCGCGCTTGTCCCCCTTGCCCACGTTTGTCCCGACGTGGAGGACTCCCTCCTTGCAGCCGTCCCGGAAGACCGTGATGCCAAGGCAGCCGAGCTCCCAGGCGAGGAGGTAGGCTCGCGCCACGTCGTCCAGCGACGACGAGTTGGGCAGGTTGATGGTCTTCGACACGCCGTTGTCCGTGTGCTTCTGGAAGGCGCCCTGATGGCGGACGTGCCATTCGAAGGACACCTCGTGCGCGGTCACGAAGACCTGCTGGACGTCCTCCGGCACGCCGGGCAGGCCGTGGACGACGCCGCGCTTCGCGATCTCTTCCATGAGGGAGTCCGAGTAGAACCCGCGCTCCCGGGCGACCTCGGCGAAGATCGGGTTCGTGAAGGGCAGGACCCGTTCCCCCACCTTGTGGGTGAATGCGACCGCGAAGGCCGGCTCCACGCCGGAGGAGCACCCGGCGATCATCGAGATCGTCCCCGTGGGGGCGATGGTGGTGACCGTCGAGTTGCGGAGGGGCCGCCCGTGCTGGTAGATCGATCTCGGCCAGTTGGGGAACGGGCCTCGCTCCTCGGCGAGCTTCGCCGACTGGTCATGCGCCTTCTCGTTGATGAAGGACATGATCCGGTCTCCGAGGTCCAGAGCCGCCTGGCCATCGTAGGCGATCCCCATCCGGAAGAGGAGGTCGGCCCAGCCCATCACGCCGAGGCCGATGCGGCGGTTGGCCTTCACGGTCTCGTCGATCTCCGGCAGGGGGTACGGGTTGACCTCGATGACGTCGTCGAGGAACCTCACCGACAGCCGCACGACGCGCTCCAGCTCGGTCCAATCCACCGCCCAGTCACCGTCGGCTTGCCGTCTGGCGAACTTGGCGACGTTGATCGAGCCCAGGTTGCAGGCTTCGTTCGGCAGGAGGGGCTGCTCGCCGCACGGATTGGTGGCCTCGACCATCCCGATCTCGGGGGTCGGGTTGGCGGGGCTGGCGTTGATGCGGTCGATGAAGACCATGCCCGGGTCGCCGGTCTGCCACGCCGCGCGCACGATTCGGTCGAAGACCTCCCGGGCGGCCAGCCGGCTGACGGTCTCGCCGTTATGCGGCGCGACCAGCTCGTACTCGTCGTCCCTCTGGAGGGCGTCCATGAACCGGTCGGTCGCCGCCACCGAGATGTTGAAGTTGACGATGCCGCCGTCGAGCTTGCACTCGATGAACTCGAGGATATCGGGGTGGTCGATCCGGAGGATGCCCATGTTGGCGCCCCGCCGCGTGCCGCCTTGCTTCACCGCCTCCGTCGCCCCATTGAAGACCCGCAGGAACGACACCGGGCCTGACGCCTTGCCGCCCGTCGACGTGACGACCGCGTCCTTCTGGCGAAGCCGCGAGAACGCGAAGCCGGTTCCGCCCCCGGACTTGTGAATGATGGCGGCGGACTTCACCGCGTCGAAGATCTCCTCCATGGAGTCGCCGACGGGAAGAACGTAGCAGGCCGAGTACTGGAGCTGGTTCCCCTTCCCCGCGTTCATGAGGGTCGGGGAGTTCGGGAGGAACTTGCCGTCCACCATGAGGTCGTAGAAGGCGCACGCGATCTCGTGCACGACCGCCGGGCTCTTGCCCCAGCGGTCCTCCCCTTGCGCGATGGCGACCGCCACCCGCCAGCACATCTCCTCCGGGGTCTCCTGGGGCCGGTCCCCCTCGCGCGTGAGGTAGCGCTCTCGCAGCACGCGGAGCGCCTGCTCTGTCCACTTGCCAACCCGGGGGGGCCGCGTCGCCATGATCGCCATCCGAAACCTCCTTGATTCTGCGCCCTGCACCATTCAGAACGGCCACCGCGTTCTCGATCGCATTGATCTAGGGGCTACCGTATCTTGTGGGCGGGCGAATCCTGTCATACGAGATTTGGGGCTGTCAAGAAAAAACCCGGTGGCTTCCCTCCAGAATCCACTACCCATTGTGACCGTTGGTACAAGCGACAACAATCGCTAGGTGCGATGTGGCTCCTAAAGCCGGCCGGGTCGCCTCGCGTGCTCTCGTCCATGCCGGATCTTGGCGAGCAGGGCGTCGGGCCGCCAGGGAAGCGCGGCGTGCCGCTCGGCGGACGCGTCCCGAGACCGGTACCCGACTACGCCGATGCCGCGTCCCGGGGCGCCCAGGCCCATCGAATACAGCTCATTATAGCCTCCAGCGGCGGGAGCCGGAGGCCCCCTCCCTGACGGACCGGCCCGCCGCCACGGGAATGCGCCCGTCCCGGGCGCACTTTGTCAGCGGCCTCCGCCGCCCCCCCCCCGCTTGCTTGACAGCGGCTCCTGGCCGGACTAAAGTTCGGCGGACTGACCGGTCAGTTCCATCCCGCCGTTCGCGGGTTCATACGACGGCGCACGCCAGGAGCCGGGATCGCGCTCATGAAGGGGACAATCCGCACGCCGCGCCAGGCGGCGAAGCGCGAGCAGATCGTGGAGGCAGCGTCGCGCGTCTTCGCCGCCCGCCCCTATCACGTGGTCTGCATGGACGACGTCGCGGACGCGGCCGGTGTCGGCAAGGGGACGCTCTACCGCTACTTCCCGTCCAAGGAAGACCTCTACCTCGGGGTCGTCGCCGAGGCATTCGACCTCCTCATCCGCCGGCTGGAGCGGGTGGAGGCCGAAGAGCTGCCGGCGGCGGCGGTGCTGTCCCGGATGATCGAAGCCATCGTCGAGACGTTCGCCCGCCACCTGCCCTTCTTCCGGCTGATGCAGCAGGGCGAGGCGCGGCTGTTCCTGCGCAAGAAGCAGGTGGTCCGGGCCCGGCGGGAGCGCATCGCCGCGGGCCTGGCCCGCGCCCTCGATCGCGGCGTGCAGACGGGGATCTTCCGGAAGGTGGACCGTGACCTGGGGCCATCCATGCTCATCGGGCTCGTGTGGGGCACCGCCCTCAATCACGCGGATGACACGCCAGCAGAGGTCCTCGCCCAGCGGGTGGCCGAGTTCTGCCTCCACGGGCTCCTCCTGCATTCTGCGGAGCCGGTCCGATGACCTTCATCCGGCGCCACCGAGTCTCGCTCGTCCTCGTGGCACTCGTGGGCGTGGTGGTGGCGCTCGTGGTTCTCCGCCTGCGTGAGCAGCAGGCCCGAGCCGTGCCGCGCGTGAGTCGCGAGATTCAGGTCGGTGTCGTCCAGCCGGAGCGCCGGACGCTCGAGGTGACCTTGTCCTTCACGGGCGACGTGTACCCCAACCGTCAGACCGCCATCTTCGCCAAGACCTCGGGCTACATCCGGGCGATCCACGCCGAGCGGGGGCAGTTCGTGACCGCGGGCACCCTGCTCGTCGAGATCGAGCCGACCGAGGCGGAGACTGCCCTCGATCAGTCGCGCGCCTCAATCGCGACCGCGGAGGCGGGACTCCAGGTCGCGCGCTCCAACCTCGAGGCGGCCCGCGCCAACCTCCTGAACCAGCAGGCGCTCCTGGCGCGCGCCGAGGCGGTCCTCGCCAACGACCGCCGCCAGGCCGAGCGGCTCGCCGAGCTCTACGCGAAGGGCCTCGTCTCGGCGCAGGAGCGAGACAACGCCCGCACGGCGCACGAGGCGTCGCAGGCGGCGGTCCGGGCCCAGGAGGCGCAGGTCGAAGTGGCGCGCGTGCAGATCACGACCACCGAAAGCCAGGTGCATCTCGCGGACACCCAGGTGGCGCAGCAACGGGCGGCCCAGCGCATGGCCCAGATGCGACTCGACGACACGAGGGTCATGGCCCCCTTCAGCGGGTACGTGGCGGAGAAGCGCCTGGAGGTGGGGGCCTCCGTCAGCGCGCAGGCGGCGGCCACCAGCAACGCGTCGATCGCGATCCTGACCCTCCAGGACATCGATCCGGTGAAGGTCCAGGTCGAGGTGCCGGAGCGCGACGTGCCGCGGATCCAGCCCGGCAACGTCGTCCGGGTGACCAGCGACGCGTATCCGGGACGCCGGTTCTCCGGCCGGGTCGCCCGCGTGGTGCATGCCCTCGACCCGCGGACGCGCACCATGGGCATCGAGGTCGACATCCCGAACGCCGAGCAGCTGCTGAAGCCGGGCATGTACGCGCGCGTCGACCTCGTCGTGGAGGTTCGCCCCGACGCCCTGCTGGTGCCCCTCGAGGTCCTCACCGGCGCCGAGGGCCAGCCGACGGTCCTGGTCGTGCGCGACGGCAAGGTGGCGGCCACGGTCGTCGAGCTGGGGCCGGTCGATGGACCGCGCGTCCAGATCGTCAAGGGCCTGGGGCCCGACGCCCAGGTCATCTTCCAGGGCAAGGAGCTGGTCCGGGACGGGATGGCCGTGAAGGCCGTGCCCGCCAGGGCGTACTGAGGCAAGGATCGCCCCATGTGGCTGACTCTCCTGGCCGTCCGGAACGCGATCGCCGTTCTCATGGCGTCCCTCGCGGTCGTGGTGCTGGGCGTCACGTCGCTGAGCCGCCTGTCGATGGACCTGTTTCCCAACATCAACCAGCCCGTGGTGACGATCGGCACCATCTATACCGGCGCCAACGTCCAGGACGTCGAGAAGACGGTCACCTATCCCATCGAGAAGGCGGTCAGCGCGGTCCCCGGGGTGCGCCACGTCGAATCGCGAAGTCGGCAAGGCATCTCGGCCGTCCAGGTGTGGTTCAACTACGACGCCGACCTCGCCGCCGGGCAGAACGAGATCATCCAGCGCATCCAGCAGATCGGCAACACCTTGCCCTCCGGTATCAAGCAGCCGTTCATCGTGAAGTTCGACCTGTCGAACATCCCGGTGTGCCTGCTGACGGTGTCTGGCGGCGGCCTCGACGAGAAGCGGCTTTACGACGTCGCCTACAACACCATCGAGCCTCAGATCGAGCGGATCAATGGTGTCGCGTCCGCCAACGTCGACGGCGGCAAGATCCGGCAGATCGCCGTCAACCTGGACCGCGATCTCCTGTACGCGAAGGCGATCTCGGTCCTGGACGTCGTTCGGTCGGTCAACGACTCGAACTTCCTCATGCCGTCGGGCGACATCAAGATCGGCACCGTCGACTACAACCTCCTGACCAACAACCAGTTTCAGTTCATCAAGCCGATGGAGGACATCGTCGTCCGGAAGGTTGGCGACGTCCCCGTGCGCGTCCGCGACCTCGGGTACGTGTCCGACTCGCACGAGGCGCAGTCGAGCGTCGTTCGGGTCAACGGCGAGCGCGCCGTTTACCTGCGGGTGAACAAGCAGCCGGCCGCGAACACCATCGAGGTGGTGGACGCGGTCAAGGCGCTCCTGCCGAAGCTGATCGGCGTGCCGCTCGGCGTCTCGGTCGGGCTCACGTTCGACCAGTCCACGTACATCCGGCAGTCGATCAACAGTCTCTGGCACGAGTCGGTCCAGGGCGCGGTGCTCGCGTTCCTCGTCATCCTCATCTTCCTCCGCAGCTTCGTCTCGACCGGCATCATCTTCACGGCGATTCCCCTCTCGATTCTGTGCACGCTGATCGCGATGTACTTCCTGGGGCAAACGCTGAACATCTTCACGCTCGGCGGGCTCGCGCTGGCGGTGGGGCGCCTGGTGGACGATTCCATCGTCGAGCTGGAGAACATCAACCGTCACATCGCCATGCCCGGCAAGGACCGGCGCACGGCCGTCCTGGACGCGGCCCGCGAGGTCGCTATGCCGATCTTCGTCTCCACGATCACGACAATCGTGGTGTTCCTCCCGACCGTGTTCCTCGAGGGCCAGTCGAAGCTCCTGTTCATCCCCCTCACCTTCACGATCTCGTTCTCCCTGTTCGCGTCGTTCCTGGTCTCGCGAACGGTGACGCCGCTCATGTGCCTGCGGCTCCTGCGTCCCCCGCGGCCTGGGGACCAGGTCAGCCGGCGCTGGCGTGACCGGTTCATGCGGGCGAGCGAGGGCTTCTTCGATCGCCTGGACGCCGGGTACCAGGACGTCCTCCACTGGGCGCTCGGGCATCGCAAGCTCGTCGTGCTCGGGGTCCTCCTGGTGTTCGTGGGGAGCCTCGCGCTGGTGCCTCTGATCGGCACGGAGTTCTTTCCCGCCTCGGACGAGAGCCAGTTCCGCGTGTTCCTGCGCGCCCCGATCGGGACGCGGGTCGAGGAGACGGAGAAGGTCGTCGCCCGGGTCGAGCAGCTGATCCGGCAGAACCTGCGGCCCGGCGAGCTCCTGTCCATGGTGTCGACCGTCGGCATCCCGGCCGGCCGCTCGGCCCTGTTCACGGGGAACACCGGCCCCCACGCCGCCCAGGTCCAAGCCTACCTCACCACGCCGGACCGGCGGACCCGCAGCGATTTCGCGATCGTGGCGTCCCTCCGCCCGCGGTTCGTCGGAGAGTTCCCGGGGACCGTGACCTACTTCAACTTGGGCGGGATCGTGAACCGGGTGCTGAACCGCGGGTCCCAGAATCCCCTCGAGGTCGAGGTGCTTGGCTACGATTTCGCCGACGCCCAGGCGGCCGCCGGCGAGGTGGCGCGTGTCATGCGCGAGATCCCGGGCATCGCCGACGTGCAGGTGAGCCGCGAGGGCAACTACCCGCAGTGGAGCGTCGTCGTCGACCGCGAGAAGGCCGCCACCGCCGGGCTCTCGCAGCGTGACGTGGCCCAGGCCGCGCTGTTCTCGCTCAACTCGAACGTCAGCGTGAACCCCTCCATCTTCACGGATCCGCGCACGGGTAACCAGTACAACATCGTCGTGCAGCTCGACGAGGCGTTCCGGGTCCGGCCGGACGACCTGGGAAAGATCTTCGTCACCGCCGCTGGCGGCCGGCCCGTCGTCCTGTCGACGATCGCCGAGATCCGGCGGAGCGTGGCGCCGGTCGAGGTCGAGCGGAAGTATCAGCAGCGTCTCATCCGCGTGTCCGGCAACCCCGTTGGCCGTGACCTGGGGGCGCTCTCGGACGACATCGAGGGTCGCCTGGAGACGCTCCAGCTTCCCCCGGGGTTCTCGGTTCAGATGGGTGGGCAGACGGCCCAGCAGCGCGAGGCGTTCTCGAGCCTGACCTTCATGAGTATCCTGGCGCTCATGCTCGTCTACATGGTCATGGCCTCTCAGTTCCGGTCGCTCAAGGACCCCTTCATCATCATGTTCTCGGTTCCCATGGGACTCATCGGGGTCATTCTCGCGCTCTTCTTGACCCGGACGACGCTGTCGACCACGTCCTTCATGGGCATCATCATGATGGTCGGGATCGTCGTCTCGAACGGCGTGCTCCTCATCGAGTACACGAACGAGCTCCGCCGCCGCGGCTTGGCCTTGTCGGACGCGGTCCTGCGGGCCGGCCGGACCCGGCTGCGGCCGATCCTGATGACGAGCCTCACCACCGTCTGTGGCCTGACGCCGATGGCGCTGGGCTGGCTCGTGGGCGGCGAGGCGAACGCGCCGCTGGCCCGGGCCGTCATCGGCGGGCTGGCCGTATCGACGGGGTTCACGCTCGTACTGATCCCGACGGTCTACACGATCCTCGAGGAGCGCTTCCCCAGGCACCTCGCGCTCGAGGAGGGGGGCGCCGCCTGAGGCCCTCGCCTCACCGCGCCTCGCGCTGTGCACCCTGAGAACGGAGACTCCGCAGCGATGCGCAAGAGACCCCGCCGAGCCGCGCCGAGCGTCGCCTTGGCGCTGGCCCTTGGCCTGACTGCTCCCTTCCCCGCCTGGGCCCAGGCCCCGGCTCCCGGCGCCACGGGCCCGGCGACGGCGCCCGCCACGACGCCCACGGCTCCCAGAACGCCCCCGACGCCGCTCCGTCTGACCCTGCCCGAGGCGACTGCCCTCGCGCTCCGTCAGCAGCCCACCCTGCGGGCCGCCCAGGGATCCCTGACGGCGGCGCAGGCCCGCATCCCCCAGGCCCGGTCGGGCTACTACCCGCGCGTCGACCTCCAGGCCGGCGTCGAGACGGGCGAGTTCCGCAGCAGCACGACCAATCGGCGGACGCGAAGCGAGAGCACGTTCGCCAACCTTCTGGGTCGCCAGCTCATCTACGACTTCGGGAAGACGGCGGCGCTCGTCGACGAGGCCCAGGCCGGAAGCCGGGTCGCGTCGGGGGAGCTCGAGCGGGTGCGCGATCTGGTAATCCAGAACGTCCGGCAAGCGTACTTCAATCTGCTCCAGGCGCGGCGCCTCGTCGCGGTCGCGGACGCCGCGCTGGCCCGGTCCGAGCTGAACCTCCGGAGCGCCCGGGGCTTCTACGATGTCGGGACCAAGCCGAAGTCCGACGTGACCCGAGCCGAGGTCGAGGTGGCGAACGCCCGCGTGGACGTGATCCGGGCCCGCAACCTGGTCCGGTTCACGGAAACCAGCCTCGCCAACGCTCTGGGACTCGAGGCGACGGTGCCCATCGAGATCGAGGACACCCTCACCTACGAGCCCGTGACGCTGGACCCGAGCCAGCTCCTCGTGGAAGCCCTCGGCAACCGCCCCGAGCTGCGCCAGTCTCAGGCCCGCCTCGACGCAGCGCGGGCCCAGCTGTCTGGGGCGCACGCGGGGTACCTGCCGGACCTCACGCTCAACGGCAGCGCGGGCATGGCCAGCGACGACGCAGTCATCTCAACGAACGGCGTATCCGGCGTCTCCTTTGCCGACACCTGGTCGATCTCCGGCCAGTTGACCTGGAACCTGTTTCAGGGCTTCTTCACCCAGAGCCGGGTGAAGGAGACGCAGGCTCTCCTGGAAACCGCTCGAGCCAACTACGAGACCGTCGAGCTCCAAGTGCGCCTCGAGGTCGAGCAGGCCTACATCGTCGTGATTGAGGCCGCCGAGCGGTTCGGAGCCACCGAGAAGGCGGTCGAGTCCGCCCAGGAGAACCTCCGGCTGGCGCAGGGCCGGTACGACGCGGGGGTCGGCACGATCCTGGATCTGACCGAAGCCCAGCTCTCGCTGACGAACGCCGAGGCGGACAGCGTGCGGGCCGTCACCGACTATCGCGTCGGGCTCGCGGTGCTCGACCGGGTCGTCGGCCGTCCGTAGGGCCTCCGGGGACGAACACCCTCCTGGCCGCGCGCGTCGAAGGTGTCGTGGGAAAGGCATCGGGTGCGACAATCGGTATCATGAGGCGACGGGGCGCCATGGTCGCGGCCGGGGGGATCCTGGTGGCCCTCGCCACGGCCGGATACGTCTTCTCCACCAATCGCACGCCAGCGACCCGCTTCCGGACCGCCACCGTGGATCGCGGCACCCTCGTCGCGAGCGTCTCGGCCACCGGGGCCCTGGCGGCGGTCACCACCGTCCAGGTCGGGAGCCAGGTCTCCGGTCAGATCCGCGAGGTTTTCGTCGACTTCAACTCTCCGGTCCGCCGCGGCCAGCTGATCGCGCGGATCGATCCGGAGGTCTTCCAGGCCAAGGTCAATGCCGCCAGCGCCGACCTCGAGAGCGCGCAGGCCCAGGTTCTCAACCAGCGCGCCAACGTCGAGAAGGTGCGGGCGGACGTCGAGAACGCCCGGGCCGCCGCCGTGACCGCCGAGGCGAACGTGGAGCGCATGCGGGCGGACGTCGAGAACGCCCGGGCGGTGATCGCCTCGGCCCAGGCCAACGTGGCCCGGGAGAGCGCCACCGCCAGCAACGCGCGGGTGGAGCGGGAGCGCCGGGTCGACCTCGCCAACCGGGAGCTCATCTCCAAGAGCGAGCGGGACCAGGCCCAGATGACGTTCGACACCGCCCAGGCGCAGCTCGAGGCGGCGCGAGCCCAGACGCGCGCCGGCGAGGCGGCGCTCCGGTCGGCCCAGGCGCAGCTCACGGCGGGCGAATCGCAGGTGCGCGCAGCGAAGGCCCAGTTCGCGTCGGCGCAAGCCACCCTTCAGGTGGCCGACGCCCAGCGCAAGGCGGCGGAGGCCACGGTCCGACAGAAGCAGGCCGCCTTGGAGCAGACGCGGCTGGATCTCGTCCACACGGAGATCCGGGCGCCGGTCGACGGCGTGGTCGTGTCGCGGGCCATCGATTCCGGCCAGACGGTCGCGGCGAGCCTGCAGGCCCCGACGCTCTTCACGATCGCCAAGGATCTCACCCGGATGCAGGTCGAGACCGCCGTGGACGAGGCCGATGTGGGCCGATTGCGGGAAGGCATGAGCGCGACGTTCACCGTCGACGCCTTCCCGGGCCGTAGCTTTCGCGGTGAGATCGCCCAGATCCGCAAGGCCGCGCAGGTCGTGCAGAACGTGGTCAGCTACACGACGGTGATCACCGTGCCGAACCCCGATCGGACCCTCCTGCCCGGCATGACGGCCAACGTGCGGGTGGAGGTCTCGCGTCGCGAGGGCGCGGTACGCGTGCCGAACACCGCCCTCCGGTTCCGCCTGGCGACGGACCGCGCGGAGCCGACGGCCACCCCGCGGGCGCGCGCCGGCGCCGAGTCCCGCGCCGCTCGCGGACAAGCCGGCGGCGGCGTACCGGGGTCCGGGGCGGGCGGCGGAGGGCTCCGCGAGATGCGCGCGACGCTCGTCCAGGATCTGGCCCTCACCGCCGAGCAGCAGACGAGGCTCGACGCCATCCTCGACGAGGCCCGCCACGCGTTCGCGGCTGCCCGGACGCAGGGCGGCGACGACCAGGCGCAGGGAACCCAGCGGCGGCGCGTCCGGACGGAGGTCCGGGCGAAGGTCCGGGGCATCCTGACCCCCGATCAGCAGAAGCGCTTCGACATGTACGTGGCGGCCCAGGATAACGGGGTCGCACCCGGCGGGACGGCTGCCCGGGTCTACGTCCTGGGGCCCGACGGCACGCCCCAGGCCGTCGCCATCATGGTCGGGTTGTCGGACGGCACGTACTCCGAGGTCCTCTCCGGGGACATCCAGCCGGGCCAGGACGTTCTGATCGGCACATTCTCCGGCGCGCCGTCGCGCTCGTCTTCCTCGGGCGGACCGCGGCTTCGACTCTGACGCCGTGAGCGCCACCGGCGGGCCTCCTCTCATCGAGGTCCGCGACCTCGTCAAGACCTACCGCCTCGGCGAACACCAGGTCCAGGCACTTCGGGGGCTCAGCCTCGATGTTCCCGCTGGCGAGTTCGTCGCGGTGATGGGACCGTCAGGCTCGGGGAAGTCGACGTTCATGAACCTCCTCGGCTGCCTCGACACCCCGACGTCGGGCACCTACCGCCTGGACGGCGACGATGTCTCGCGGCTGTCGCGGGACGCCCTGGCGGCCATCCGCAACCAGAAGCTCGGCTTCGTGTTCCAGACCTTCAACCTCCTGCCGCGGATGACCGCGCTCGAGAACGTCGAGCTGCCGCTCCTCTATGCGGCCATCGCCGTCCGGGAGCGTCGTGCCCGGGCCCTGGCGGGGCTCCACGAGGTCGGGCTGGAGAACCGTGAGGGGCACCGGCCCAGCCAGCTCTCGGGCGGGCAGCAACAGCGGGTCGCGATCGCCCGGGCCCTCGTCAACGAGCCCCGACTGATCCTGGCCGACGAGCCCACGGGGAATCTGGACACCCGCACGAGCGTCGAGATCATGGCGATCCTGCAGCGGCTGAACCGCCGCGGGATCACGATCGTCCTCGTGACGCACGAGGACGACATCGCGCGCTTCGCCTCTCGGATCGTCACGTTCCGCGACGGGCGGCTCCGCGCCGACACGCCTGTCGCGGCCCCTCTTGACGCGGCGGCGATCCTGCCGGCCTTGGCGGAGGAGGCGGCGGCGTGAAGGCCTGGGCAGCGGTGCGGATGGCGCTCGAGGCGCTGCGCGTCAACAAGCTGCGCACCACGCTCACCATGCTCGGCATCATCATCGGCGTCGCTGCCGTGATCGCGATGGTGTCCGTGGGAGCGGGCGCCCAGCAGCGCATCGCGCAGCAGATCCGGTCCATGGGCGCGAACTACATCGTCGTCTACCCGGGTTCCAGCACCTCCGGCGGCATCCGCTGGGGTCTCGGCAGTCAGCAGACCCTGACGGAGGAGGACGCGCGGGCGATCGCGCTGGAGGTGCCCGCCGTCGAGGTGGCCGCGCCGTCGGTGCGGGGGTCCGCGCAGACGGTCTTCGGCAACCTGAACTGGTCCACGCAGATCCAGGGCGTGACGCCCGACTACGTGGACGCGCGCGAGTGGAGTCTCGCCAGCGGGCGGATGTTCAGCTTCCAGGACGTCGAGGGGTCCGCGAAGGTGGCCGTTCTTGGCGAGACGGTCTGGCAGAACCTCTTCGCCGGCACTGACCCGATCGGCCAGACCATCCGCATCAAGAAGGTGCCCTTCACCGTGGTCGGCGTCCTCGAGCCGAAGGGCCAGTCCGCATGGGGCCAGGACCAGGACGACCTGATCCTCATCCCGCTGTCCACGGCCAAGAAGAAGGTACTGGGCACGATCCGCTCCAACTCCCGAGCGATCGGCGCGATCTCCGTGCGGGTGCGAGAGGCCGGGCTCATGTATGAGGCCGAGGAGCAGATCCGGGCTCTCATGCGGCAGCGCCACCGCCTCCAGCCCGATCAGGACGACGACTTCCAGGTGCGCCTCCTGATCGAGATGTTTGCGGCCCAGGAGGAGTCAGCTCGCGTGATGACGACGCTGCTGGCCGCGATCGCCTCCGTCTCGCTCCTCGTGGGCGGCATCGGGATCATGAACATCATGCTGGTGTCCGTGACGGAGCGGACGCGGGAGATCGGGCTCCGGATGGCGGTCGGGGCTCGCGGGCGCGACATCCTCGCCCAGTTCCTGGTGGAGGCCGTGACCCTGTCGGCGGTGGGCGGGCTGCTAGGCGTTGGGCTGGGAGTCCTCACCTCGGCGATCATCGCCAGCTGGGCGGAGTGGTCGACCGATGTCTCGGTCGAGTCCGTTAGCCTGGCCTTCGCCTTCGCCGGGGTGGTCGGCATCTTCTTCGGCTTCTACCCCGCGCAGAAGGCGGCGCGGCTCGACCCGATCGACGCCCTCCGCTACGAGTGAGCCGCGGTCCGGCGGTGGCGGTCGATCCGGACGGCGGCGAACCGGCGGCGCCGGCGCCCGCGCGAGGCGGACCGCGGTGCCGGACTTCTGCCGCCTCCCGGGACGCTCCAGTTGTCGGGCTGACCCGAACGAGGCGCTCCCTACGGGGGGCCCGGCCCGCGAGGCTTGAGCTCGATCCGGTAACCGTCAGGGTCCTGGATGTAGAGCGAGTCCCCGTTGCCGAACGCTCCCCGCCGGGTCACCACGTCCCCCTCGACCTTCACCCCTCGCTGGCGGAGCCAGGCCGCCACTTGCGCGAGATCGTCGCACCGGACGGACAGGCATACGTGGTCCATTCGCGCCGAGGGGGCCGCCGTCTCCCCTGGCGCGAGCGGGAGGAGATCGAGGAGGTGTCGGCCCGCTCGCAGCTGGACGAGGCGGGCACTCTCGTTGACGTGGTCGAGCGTCAGGCCGAGGAGGCTCGTGTAGAAACGCTGGGAGACCGCCTGATCGCGGACTCGCAGGACCACGTGGTCCAGCTCCAGGATCTCCAGAGGGGGGGTCTGAGCCTGATCGGCCACGCTAAAAACCTCGCCCTGTCGGCACGTTGTGCTCACTATGGTCCGACGGCACTCGAGAGGCGAGTCCCGGGCCACTCGCCCGATCCGGACCGCCGGTGGCGAGGAGCAGCATGAGGGCGATCGCTCCGGCGGCGAAGATGCCGATGTTCACGGCCACGGCACGCCGGTGAAGGCGGGAGAACTCCAGAGGGGCGAGATCCCCCGCCGGGGCCGTCTGGGCGCGAAGCCGCGCCGCATGGGTCTCCGGGAGCAGGACGTGCCCCGCGTACACGGTGCCGGCCAGCGAGAGGCCCAGGAGGGCGGCCGCGCCCCAGCGGAGCGGGCTCGGCTGACGAAGGGCCAGGGCCAGGACGAGGAGGAGCGCCATCGCGGTCGTCGCGAGGCCGAAGCCGTAGTACCCGGGAAACACGCCTTCCATGACCCGGGCCGCGACCGGCCGGTCGACCACGCGGAAGGTCGTCGGGGCGACCAGGAACGAGAGGAAGATCTGCACCCCGAGTCCCGCTCCGAGAAGCGCGGTCGCCACGCCGTGGAGGACGCTCATCTCGCTGCGATGATCCGGGTCTCCGTGCGCGGTTGTCAAGCCGTCGGCCTTCGCACGTGACTGCCGTACCCTCCGGGCGGCGTTGTTGACAAGTGATCTGTCGGGTTTCTGTTTGACACCTCCCGGTGCCGCTGATACCCTCCGCGAGCGCCGAGGTGTCATGCCCGCCCATGCGCGATACCCGCCTCCGGTCGGCTTCGAAGCCGCGCTGGCTCGCCGGCGCCATCCGCGCGCCCATGTCGCCGGAGACGATGGGAGTCGTGATCCGGACGCTCCGGCACCGCGCGCCATCGTGGCGACCCACTGCGGTCGCCGAGGTCGCCGCCGAGCAGCCTGATCCCTTCCGCGTCCTGGTCGCCTGCCTCCTGTCGCTCCGGACCCAGGACGCGACGACCCGCGAGGCCGCCGAGCGCCTCTTCAGCGTGGCGGACTCGCCGGCCGCGATGCTTCGCGTGCCGCCGGGCCGGATTGCCCGCTTGATCTTCCCCGTCGGCTTCTACCGGACGAAGGCGCACGTGATCCGCGGGGTGTCCCGGGAGCTGATCAAGCGCTTCCGGGGGCAGGTGCCGGCGGACATCGACGCCCTGCTCACGCTGAAGGGCGTGGGCCGGAAGACCGCGAACCTGGTGGTCACCGTGGGCTTCGGCAAGCCGGGCATCTGCGTCGACATCCACGTGCACCGCATCTCGAACCGGCTGGGCTTCGTCCGCACGAGCACCCCGGAGCAGACCGAGCTGGCGCTGCGCGCCAAGCTTCCACGCCGATTCTGGATCGGATACAACGACCTCCTTGTGGCCTTCGGCCAGAACGTCTGCCGGCCCCTGTCGCCTCACTGCTCGATCTGCCCGGTCGCCGGCCCGTGCCGACGGGTCGGTGTCGGCCGGACGCGGTGAGCGCCGGTCCCGCTCCCGGGCGCGGCGTGCCGTCCTGGGCCGTCCGCGCCGTCCTGCTGGGCCTCCTGCCGGTGGCGCTCGCCGCGGGCGCCTGGCGCCTGGAGCGCGATCGCCCCACCTGGGGCCTGCCCGGCTGGACCCGGAGCGCGTCTCATCACGCTGCGGTCTCGCTGTCAGGACTGCCGCGTCTGGTTCTCGCCGTTCACTATCCCTGGTACGGAACGCCCTGGGGGCCGGCCGGGCGCTGGCGCCACTGGAATCACGCCCGCCTCGAGATGCCGGCCGAGCGGATCCTGGGCTTCCACGATCCTCGGCGGGCCGTCCTTCCCGGCCGGTTCGACCTGGGCGCGACCCACTACCCCGACGGCGGCCCCTACGACAGCCGCGACCCTGGCCGGATCCGCGCGCAGCTGCGTCTTGCGCGCGCGGCCGGCCTCGACGGGTTCCTGGTGTCCTGGTGGGGTCGAGAGAGCGAGGAGGCGCTCGGCCTTGCCGCGCTCTTCCGCCACGCCGGCGACACGGGCTTGGTCCTGGCCCCGTACTACGAGACGGGTGACCTCAGGCGGCGCGGAGCTCTCGGCGTAGCAGCGGATCTCGAGAGTCTCCTGGATCGTCATGGCCACGAGCCCTCGTGGCTGCGCGTCGCCGGCGTGCCCGTGGTCTTCTTCTACGCGTCGCACCGCCTCCGGCCCGTGGCATGGGACGCCGTGCTGTCGCGGCTTGCCGGGCGCGGGCGGCGGCTCTTCCTCGTTGCCGACGTTCCCAGCCCCGAGTGGCTCGCCCGGCGGCCGGACTGGCTCCAGCGGTTCGACGCCGTTCACGTTTACACCCCCGTGGTGTTCCTGGCCCGGGGCCGGGACCTGGGCCTCGCGTACACGACCCTCGCCACCCTCGCGCGCTCGGCCGGCCGGCCGTTCATTCCGGCGGTCGCCCCGGGGTTCGACGACCGCCAGGTGCGCGTGCCGGGCACCGTCGTGGATCGCGCTGGCGGCGCGACGTACGATCGCAGCTGGCAGGCGGCCCTGTCGGTGCACCCGCCCTGGATTCTCGTCTCCACCTGGAACGAGTGGCACGAGGGCAGCGAGATCGAGCCGAGCGTCGAGCACGGCCGCCGATACCTGGACGCGACGCGCGAGTGGGCGGAGCGCTTCCGGCGGGCTGCGCCCTAGAGAGACGGGGAGGCGGCGTCCTGAACACCGCGAAACGGGTGCCGGGACGGCGTCGGTGGCGGGGCTGGCCACGCGCCGGCTGAAGCCGAGCCCCCGGGGTCTCGCTGGACCGGGCTACGAGCGGGAGTTGTGCCGGTAGAAGGGATCGAACGAGTCGACGTCCACCCACTCCGCGTAGAATCGGCGGACGTGGGGGAACAGCGCCCGGGCGAGGTGGCCGCGGTGCTCCTCCTCCGGGGTGCGCGGCCGTCTCAGCGCTCCGGCGAGCTCTTCGAGGACTGCCTCCTTGTCGACCCGCGTGACGCGCCCATCCCGGAGCACGACCTGGCCGGCGACCAGCACCGTGTCGATGGCGGACGCGCGCGCCCGATGCACGAGGGCGTCCAGGACAGGCGTTCCCGCCTCGAGGTAGGGGTGAGCGACGTGCCGCCACGGCAGCAGCACCAGATCGGCCGCGCGCCCGGCGGCCAGAACCCCGATGCGGTCGCCGAAGGGCGTGGTGGCCGCCCCGTCCTCGGTGGCCATGCGGAAGACCTGGGCGCTCGTGGGCACGTCGTCGACCATCCCGGGGACGCGATGGAGACGGAGCGCGAGGCGCATCTCCTGTAGCATGTCCCGGTCGTCGTTGATGCCCGCCTCGTCCAGCCCGAGTGCGAGCCGCACGCCGGCCGCCAGGAAGCGGTTCACCGGCGCGATGCCGCTGCGCAGCCGGAGGTTCGAGCTCGGATTCGTGCAGATCATCGCGCCCCGGTCGGCGACCCGCTCGATGTCGCGCTCGGTCAGCCACACCCCGTGGCCCAGAGTGAGCCGAGGGCCGAGGAGCCTCAGCCGGTCCAGATGCTCGACGGCGGTGCCCCCGGTCCGCCGACGCGCGTACTCGCGCTGGTATGCCGTCTCGCCGAGGTGCATGTGCATGCCTACCGCGTGGTGCCCCGCGCACTCGCGGAGCGCCGCCAGGGCGGCGTCCGAGCACCAGTGGAGGTTCGCCGGCGCGAGCTGGATTCGCGCGCGCTCTCCTGCGTTCCGCCCGTGGGCCTCCCACAGGCTGCGGAACAGGTCCAGCTGATCGGCGACGGGGATGGCCTGCCCGGCGAGGAACGTGTCGACGTCCGGGGCGAGGCCGGGCGGCAACCGCCGGACGAACTCGCGGTCGGCCTCGTACGCGAGGCGGTTCTGGTCGCGGAGCATGTACGAGTAGGAGACGCGCATCCCGACCGCGGCGTAGGCATCGAGGATGCGGTCGGCGACCTCGCGCACGCGGGAGGCCGGCGCACCACGCCACCCGTGGATGTGCTGGACGGTGGTGATCCCGGACTCCAGCATCTCGAAGGCGGAGTACAGGGTGTCCAGATAGGGATCGACCGCTCGCGCGCCGAGCCGGCTCGCGAACCACAGCTCGAGCGGATTGTCGGGCGACCCAAGCTGGAACGGCGTGAGTCCCACGTGGTGATGGGCGTTCACGAACCCCGGAAGCACGACGTGGTCCGCAGAGCCCAGGACGGTGTCCGTCGGGTAGCGCGCCCGGAGCGTCTCGTAGGGCCCGACGTCGACGATGACCCCGTCGCGCTGGAACACGGCCGCGTCCTCGATCACCTCCCCGCCGTCACGGCCGCTCGCCCGGGCCACGACGTAGCGGCCGCGGATGAGGGAGGAGGGCATCGCGCGCCCTAGCGGGCGGTCACGCCGCCGTCGGCGACGACGATCGATCCCGTCATGAACGACGCCTCGTCCGAGACGAGGAACTGGATCACGCTGGCAATCTCCTCCGGCCGGCCCAGGCGTCCCAGGAGGGTGGAGGCGATCTCGCTCCGGAGCTTCGCCTCCGGATCGGCCGCGCGCTCGAGCCCGCGCCGCAGGAGCGGCGTGTCTACCGGACCCGGGCAGACACAGTTGACCCTGATGCGATCGATCGCGTGATCGACGGCCAGTGCCCGCGTGAGCTGCACGATCGCGCCCTTGGTGGCGCCGTACATCGCGCTTCGGGGCGCGCCCACCAGTCCAAGCTCCGAGGCCACGTTGACGATCGTCCCGCCACCACCACGGCGCATCGCCGGAATCACCGCCCGGCAGCCGAGGAACGTTCCCGTGAGGTTCACCGCGCACAGCTCCTGCCACTCCGCCGTCGAGGCCTGGTCGATCGTGACCGGGCGCGGGGATCCGATGCCCGCCGCGTTCACGAGGGCGTCCAGGCGTTGTGCGCGCTCGAGCACTTCCTCCACCATCGCGGCGACCTGCGCCTCGTCGGCAACGTCCGCCTTGATGGCCCAGGCTTCCCCGCCCGCCGCCCGAACGCTCCGCGCGGCGTCCTCGGGGTCGCCACGATCGACGATCGCCACGCTCAGGCCCTCACGCCCGAGCCTCTGCGCCGTTGCGAGGCCGATTCCCGACGCCCCGCCGGTGACGATGGCCACGCGCCCACGCGTCATTTGCCGTCTCCCCTCGCATCCTCCCGCCGGCGTCCCTGGTGAGCGGACAGTCGGCCCGCCGCGTCAAGCGGGGTCGCCGCGGACGGCTGCACGCTCAGCGTAGCTTCCAGACCGGCTCCTCCAGATGGCTGACCCGTGTCGCCCGCCCGTGGAGTACCACCTCGCGAAGCTGGTAGAGGATCGCCGCGGTCGGCGCATGGATGAGGGTCCCGAGCAACGGCACCTGCACGACGGGCCGCTCGCGCTCCGGCACGGTCAGGAAGCGCGGCACGCCCGGGGCATCGAGCTCGGCGAGCGGGACCGTGTAGACCGCGGCGACCTCGGCCGGGTTGGCGCGCAGCGGGGCGACCGTGCCCGCCCAGAGGACGACCGGCGTCACGACGAACCCGGAGCGGGTGGGATAGTCGTCGAGGCAGCCGAGGATCGCGGCGGCGTCGAGCATCAGCCCGACCTCTTCCGCCAGCTCGCGGAGGGCCGCGCGCGGGGCACTCTCACCCGGATCGAGCCGGCCGCCCGGGAGGGCCCACTGGCCCCCATGCGCCCGGAGACCCGGGGCCCGGCGGGTGAGCAGGAACGCCGCCCGGCCTTCCTCGTCGGGCAGCAGGACCGCAGCCACGGCGGCGGGCCGGCGGTCATCCGGCGGGATCGTCTGGCGCGAGAACGCGGCGAGCCGTGCTCGCGCTCGGAGGCGGAACCTCTCGCTGTGGCGGGAGTCGGTCGAGCCGGGAGTCATCGGCCCCCGGGGCCCGGCGACTGCGCCCCCGCCACGCCCCGGCCCCTCGAGCGCCCGACGTGCTCTTCCGGGTTCACGATCAGCATGTTGCCTCGGCTCGATCCACTACGCCAGGAAGGTGCGTTCTCGCCCTCCCCGACCGTTTCACGCCGGCCCTCGGCCGGGGTCTCAGGCGCATGCGCAGCGTCATTCCACGAGGAGGGATCCATGAGCGCGAAGGCCACCCTGTTGCGGGACGCGAGCGAGGCGTTCACGGAGCTACGCCAGGCGGTCGTCGGGTTGACCGACGAGGAGATGGGCCGGGTTTGGTTCGGCACCTGGAGTGTGCGCGAGATCCTGATCCACATCTCGGGCTGGCATGACGAAACGGTCCTCGCTCTGGGTCGCGTCGCGAAGGGTGAGGCGCCGTATCCGGCGGGTACCTACGGCGACGTCGACGCATGGAACGCGAGGCTCGTCGACCGGAAGGGGGACGTCAACGTCGCCGACGTCCTCGTGGAGCTCGACGCATCCCATCGGGCGTTCATCACCGCCGCTGCGGCCGTGCCGGAGCCGGACTTCGAGCCCGGCGGCGCCGCACGGGACCCCTTCGAAGGGTCCGGGCCGGGGCACTACCGCGAGCACGCGGCCCAGATCCGCGAGTGGAGGCGACTGCCCTCGCGGTAACCGGGTTCCGGGGCCGGCCGAGGGAGCGCCCGACGCCGCGCCGTCCGGGGCTACGTGAGGCCCTCGATCGCCCGGACCTCGTCGAGCGACATCGTCAGGTCTCCGCTGGCCAGGTCCTGCTGCATGTGGTCGGCGCTGGTCGTGCCGGTCAGCGGAAGGATGCCGAGTGCCCGTGCGAAGCGGAAGATCACCTGGGCTCGGGAGCCCTCCTCCCGGGCGGCGACCGCGACGACCAGGGGATGGCGCAACGCCGCGGCATTGGCATTGAGCAACGAGAAGCCCTGGTACACGATGTCGTGCCTCGCGCAGAGCGTCCGGACGTCGCGGTCCCAGCCGAGCCGGGCGACGCAGCGGTTCTGGACGAATGCCGGGGTCTCGACGCCCGACGCGAGCATCTGCTCGAGGTGGCGCGCGGCGACGTTGCTCAGGCCCAGGAGTCGCGTGCGCCCCGCGTCGCGTTGCTTCACCATCGCGGCCCACACCCGGGCGTCGTCGGGGGTCCATCCATGACTGGAGGCGGGGCCATGCAGCAGGTAGCTGTCGACGTGGTCCGTTCCCAGGTGCTCGAGCGAGCTGGCCATCGACTGCGCGACCTGCGTTGCCAGGTCCGCCCCGGGGTCGTAGGGCAGCCGGTGGTCCTGGCCCTCACGGTAGGTGAACTTCGTCTGGAGGAAGAGGTCCGCCCGCGTGACGACGCCCGCGCGATACGCGGCGGCGAGCCCCTCCCCCACCCCGGCCTCGCAGTAGTGGCGACGCTGGTTGGCCGTGTCGATGCCTCGGAATCCGACCCGGAGCGCGAGCTCGGTCAAGGCCGCGGTCCTGTCCTCCTTCCAGGCGGTGCCGTAGAGGAACCCGGGCGTCATGCCGCCGGGGGAGCCACCGCGATCCCACGCGCGCCGGTTCGCTCGAGCGCCCGGGCGACCAGCCCCGAGGCCTTCGCCTCCTCCACGACGGCGCGGAGGTACGCGAGACCGGCGTGGTGACCCCTCGGGACCCCGATGGCCTGCGGCACGGCCATGAACCGGCCGTCGAGCACGCGGGAGCCCGGGAGTCTCTCGGCGTACTCGATCAGCGCCTGCCTCAGCCCGGCGAGGGCCTCGACCTGGCCGGCGACGAGCTGGCCGAAGGCCGCGTCGGCGTTCTGCGCTCGCACGAGCTGGGCCCGCTTCAGGCTCCGGCTCAGGAACAGCTCGTAGTTGGCCCGCGCGGGCGCCGCCACGCGCACACCCTCGCGGTCGACGTCGGCCGGGGCCCGCAGGGACGACCCTGGCGGCACGAGGTAGCTCGCCTCGATCTCGAGGTACGGCGCCGTGAAGTGGATGTCGGCTTCGCGCGCCGGGTCGATCCCGAGAAACGCGATGTTCCAGGCGCCGGCCGGGGCGGCATCCACCATGGCGGCGACGCCGTCGTAGGCGACGAGCTCGATCGGAACCTCCAGCCGCCGTCCGAGGTCCGCCGCGATGTCGATCGCCACGCCGCGGGACTCCCCGCTCGTCGGGTCGCGCCTGGCGAGAATGAAGTTTCCGTAGTTGATGCCGACGCGAAGCGCGCCCGTCGGGGCGAGATCGGTGCGGACGGCTGGCGTGAGCGGGATCATTCTCCGGAAACGATGCTAGCGTACATCATCTCGTCCGTCATCTCGCGTCCACCATCCGCGGCTTGCGGCCGCGCCAGGTCGTCGCGCCCCACCCTCGGTTGACAGCAGCCGCATGACGAAGGGCCCCGGGACGCGCTACACTGCTCGGACGTCCGAAAGCGAGGTGGCGACCGTGAGTGACGAGGGTCCCAAGAGCGCGTACGAGCTTGCGATGGAGCGGCTCCGCCAGAAGGACAAGGAAGGCGGCGTAGTCGAGCGCCCGCTCACCGATGCGCAGAAGGCGGAGATCGCCGAGGCGCGCCGCGTCCACGACGCGAAGGCGGCGGAGCGCGAGATCCTTCACCGCGACGCGTTGCGAAAGGCGCAGAGCCACGAGGAGATCGCGAAGCTGAACGGCGAGCTCGCGCAGGACCGCGACCGACTGCGGCGTGACCGCGATCGCAAGATCGCCGAGATCCGGGAGCGCCCCGCCTGACTTGCGGGGGTGACGCCCGGGATCGGCGCCGGGCCCCGGCGCTACGGCGGTCGCTCGGCGACGAGGGCCCAGGCGGTGGCGAAGCGCCGGATGCCCGGCACGCTCGCGACGGCGGCGTCGAAGCGGTCGTAGGCGGCCGCCGCCCACGGCGCCACCGGGACCCGGGTCGCCAGCCGGCCCCACACATTCCGGGGGAACATGTGGAACGCGCGGCAAGCCTGGACCCGAAAGCCGCCTCCCTCGAAGAGTCGGACAGCCTCGCGTCGCGTGTACGTCCGCTCGTGATGGAAGCGGCCGAGCCGACGGCCGAGCCACTCCGTGTAGGCGTAACGGTTCGGCAGATGATACGTGAAGAGCCGTCCCCCGGGACGCAGGACGCGGTGAAGCTCGGCGAGCGCCGTCGCCGCGTCGTCCACGTGCTCGAGGACCCCGCAGTTGAGCACCGCGTCGAAGGCGCCGGCGGCGAAGGGGAGGCCCGGACCGGGAGTCACCACGTAGGGCACCTCGGCGTCCTGCAGGAGGCCCGCCGCGGCCCCCTTGTCCTCCACGTCGTAGGCCACCACGCGCACTCCGTGCGCCCGCAGCAGAAGGCTGGTCTGTCCCCACCCCGCACCCCAGTCGAGTGCCCGCCCGCGCCTCACCCACGCGGCCACTTCGGCGGCGATCGCGAGGTACTGGGCGAGACCGATCGGGCTCGCGATGTTCGAGCACTCCGGCCGGACGGCGAGGCCGTGCCGACCGAACGCCAGCACGCGGGCCGCCGCGGTCTCGATCGCGCCGGGCTCGCCGGGGCCGGGCGCCGCGGCGATGCGGCTCACCGGAGCCGGCGCGCGGCGCGGCGCAGGCGGCGCAGGGTCGCCAGATTGCGAGCGTCGCCGCGCCCGCGCTTCGGCGTCTCCAGGATCATCGGGCGGGCTCCCACGCGGGGGTGGGTCAGGAGGAACCGGAACCCCGCCAGCCCGATGCGGCCAGCGCCGATGTTCTCGTGGCGATCCAGCCTCGAGCCGAGACCCGCCCGGGAGTCGTTCAGATGAAAGGCGACGAGCTGATCGAGGCCGACGTGGCGGTCGAACGCATCGAGCACCGCGGCGAACCGCCGCGGCGTCCGGATGTCGTACCCCGCGGCGAACAGGTGGCAGGTGTCAAGGCAGAGCGCCAGACGCTCGGGACGGCGGACGCGGCCGAGCGTCGCGCCCAGCTCCTCGGCCCGGGAGCCGAGGACGTTCCCAGCCCCCGCCGTGTTCTCGAGGGCGACCCGGACCCGCCACCCCTCGGTGCGCCTGGCGACCTCGTCGAGCGCCCGGACAAGGCGGGACAGTCCTGCCTCGACGCCGGCGCCCCGGTGAGAACCCGGGTGAAGAACGACGAAGGGCAGGGCGAGCCGCTCCGCCCGCTCGAGGTCGTCCACGAGGGCCGCCACCGCCCGGGCCCACTCGCCCGGGTCGGGCGTCGCGAGATTGATCAGGTAGTTCGCGTGGGCGCACGCGGCGCGAAGCCTCGAGGCGTCGAGCTCCGAGCGGAATGCGGCGACCTCGCTCTCGTCCAGGCCGCGGCCGGCCCAGCGCAGCTGGTTTCTCAGGAAGAGCTGGACGACGCCGCACCCGGCCTCCACGCCGCGGCGAATCGCGTTGGGTAAGCCGCCGGCGATCGACATGTGCGCCCCGAGGTTGTCGAGGGCGTCGCCGGTCGGGGCCCCCGCGCCGGCCGGGGCGAGGCTCAGCCGAGCTTCTGCACCTCGGCGAGGACCCGCGCCGGATCGGGCAGCTCGCCCCGGCCGTAGCGCTCCACGAAGCGAATCACGCCCTGTCGATCGATCACGAAGGTGGTGCGGTGGCACGCATTGAGCTCCGGCCAGTGGATCCCGTAGCGCTTGACGACGTCCCGGTGGATGTCCCCCAGCAAGGGATAGGAGATCCCGCCGAGCGACTTGGCCCATGCGGCGTGGCTGTAGATCGAGTCGCAAGAGATGCCCACCACCTGGGCATCTGCGGCCTCGAAGTCCCGGAGGCGGGCCTCGAAGGCCGGCATTTCCCGCGTTCAGCCGGGAGTCCAATCGAGGACGTAGAAGAGCAGCACCACCGGCTTTCCCCGTTGCGCGGCGAGGCTCCATTCCTTGCCGCCGATTCCCTGGAGCCGGATGTCCGGCGCAGGCTCGCCCACCTTCGGCATCTCAGACATGCTCGCTCCTCCTCCCCGGCCCGCGCGCGGGCGGGACTCACGGGCCGCCGGCCGCCTCGCGGACTTCGGGCCGATCTCGCCGCCGCCGGGCCCAGAGGGCGGCGCGGTGCGCCTCCAGGCACTCGTCGCGGCGACCCAGGTATTCGGCCGCGGTCATCACCCGCCCCGTATCGAACGCCTGCGCGAGCCGCTCCCGGAACCTCGGCTCGCGTACCGCGTGGTGGTCCACGATGACGCGGCACCCCGTCTCGCCGACGAGGCGGACCAGGTTGTCGACCGCGCGCTGGACGACGTCGTGCCCGACCTGGCCCTGGAGATAGGTCGGGGGCCCCGACAGATACACAAGGTGCGGCCGCTCGCGCACGAGGTACGCCGTGGCGACCGGCGACGCGGGTCCCTGGAGATCCGACGCGTGGACGAATCGCTCGCCGTCGTCCACCGTCACCGCCACGACGTGCCCGAACTCAGACCCGTCCGCCCCGTGGGGAAAGGGCGGTGACATCCGCAGGGTCACGCCGTCGAGCTCGACGTGACGACCCTCCCCCGGCTCCAGGCGGCAGTGCGGGCCCACGGTCCGCCAGAACTCGCGCCCCTGGGCGGCCTGGTGGCGGTCGATCATGGCGCGCGGATCCTTCGCCCACACGTGCCGCCCGGCGTAGAGGGCCGGGTCCGTGCGGAAGTGGTCCGCGTGGTAGTGGCTCACCGTCACGTGCGTCGCCCGCACCGCGTAGCCCTCGATCCGCACGCGAGCGCGCGCGCAGGCCTCTTCCTCCTCGGGAGCGGGACCGAGGCCGTACCGGCGCGGCGCCAGGGTGACGCCCGGATCGATGAGAAGACGCAGCGAGCCGGCCTCCACGTAGGTGGCCATCGACCGGGCGCCGAGCGAGTCTGCGGCCAGCGGCATCACGCGCATGACGGGCCTCCGTCCGGGGCGGTCCAGGCCTTCATGTTCGGACACCGTCGCCGCGCTTGAGGTCGGCGACCGCGCCGCCGGTCACGCGGCACAGCTCGGCGGGCGTGATCGGGAACACGGCGTGAGGCGTTCCGGCAGCCGCGATCAGGCGATCGTATCCCAGGAGGTCCCGGTCGATGAACACGCGCAGCGGCCGGGCATGGCCGACCGGCGGGACGCCGCCGATCGCGTAGCCCGTGGAGCCCCGGACGACGTCGGCGTCCGCCCGCGTGACGCGCTGACCGCTCAGCGCGGCCAGGCGCCGCTCGTCGGCCTGGTTCGCGCCGGACACCAGCACCAGGATGGGCTCGTCGCCGGCCAGGAACACGAGGGACTTCACGATCTGTCCCACGGCGACTCCGCACGCCGCCGCGGCCTGTGCCGCCGTGCGCGCGCTCTCCGCCAGCTCGATCACCTCGCTCTCAACGCCGAGCGCCTGAAGGGCAGCCCGGACGCGCGCCGGCGCCGGCTGTGTCATGCGAGGAGCTCCGGCCGGAAACCACGAGACGCGCCCGACCGTGCCGCGCTGCGCCAGCGGTAGCGCCCGAAGTCGATCCGGCCTCGCACGAATCGCACACCCTCACCCTCGAGGAGCAGACGCTGGCTGAGCGCGCCGCTGCCATCTCCGCGGCGGCTGATCGTACCCCGGCCGTTCACCACACGGTGCCAGGGCACGCCCGGTGGGCATGCCCGCATCGCCCGTCCCACGGCGCGGGCGGCACGAGGCGCCCCGAGGAGGGCCGCGACCTGCCCGTAGGTGACGACGCGCCCCGACGGTACCCGGCGCACCAGGGAGTGCACGCGCGCGTGCAGCTTGCTTGTCATGCCCGCGCGGCGGCGTCGGCCGCCCGGCCGCCCGGCGCGCCCGGTCCGTACTGGAGCTCCCAGAGGGTGCGGTAGAGGCCGTCCCGCCTGAGCAGGACGGCGTGAGGCCCCTCGTCGACCAGCTGCCCGTGCTGCAGGACCACGACTCGGTCGGCGCGCTGGATGGTGGAGAAGCGATGCGCGATCACCACGCTGGTCCGCCCGGCAAGGAGCTCATTCACGGCGTCCTGGAGTAGGTGCTCGGTTTCGGGATCCACGCTCGACGTGGCCTCGTCGAGCACGAGGACGGGCGGATTATACAGGAGCGCGCGAGCCACCGAAAGAAGCTGTCGCTGCCCGTGCGAGAGATTCGCACCGCGCTCGAGGAGCTTGGCGTCGAACGCGCCGGCGAGCCGTCGGGTGAAGGTGTCGATGTGGACCCGGCGGGCCACGTCCTCGACCATCGCCCGGGGGACGTCGCGGCCGAGCGTGAGATTCTCCGCGACGGTGCCGGCGAAGAGCACCACGTCCTGGAGCACCAGGCCGACGTGCTGCCGCAGGGCGACCAGGTCCCACTCGCGGACCTCGACACCCTCCACCAGGACGGTGCCGCGCTGCACGTCGTACGTCCGCGTCAGGAGCCGGGCGAGCGTCGTCTTCCCCGCCCCCGTCCCCCCGACGAGGGCGACGCGCTCGCCCCGCTCGATGCGAAGGGACACGCCCCGGATCGCCCAGGCCGGTGCCCCCTCCCCGTCTCGGCCCAGGCCGTCCTGTCCGGCACCGGGATAGGCGAACCAGACATCGCGCAGCTCGATGGCCGGCGGATGCCGCACGGGAACCGCCGGCCCGCTGGGCCCGACCGCCGGAACGACCGCGCCGCCCGTCTCGGGCGGCGTGTCCAGCAGCGCGAACACCCGCTCGGCGGAGACGGTCGCGGCCTGCATGACGGAGAACTTTGCCGACGCGTCGCGGATCGGCAGGTAGAAGCGCTGGGTGTACTGCATGAAGGCCACGAGCACGCCGAACGTCAGCGTTCCGCCGAGGATCTCGATCCCGCCCCACCAGAGGAGGGCGGCCACGACCGTCGCGCCGAGCGCCTCGGCGATCGCGTACAGCAGTGACTCGAGTCCCATCCGCCGGAACTGGGCCTGCCGGTAGCGGTCGCTGAGGTCCTTCAGCTCGCGGGCCCGGGCCGCCTCGGCTCCGAAGAGCTGGATCACCGGCATCCCCGAGATCGTCTCCTGGAGGTCGGCGTTCAGGTGCGCCAGCCGCGTCCGGGCATCCCGATAGGCGCGGCGGACCGGCGCTCTCAGCGCCACGGCCACCGCGGCGAGTATGGGCAGCACGGCGAACGTCAACAGCGTGAGGCGCAGGTGCAGCATGAGCATCACGACGACCACGCTGGTCAGCGTGATCGCGTCCCCCACGATGGCGACCAGCCCCGCGGTGAAGACCTCGCCGATCGCCTCCACGTCGCCGAGGATCCGGGTCATGACGCGGCCGACGGGGTTGCGGTCGAAGAATGCGGCCGGCAGACGCTGGACGTGGGCGAACAGGGTCGCCCGGAGGTCGTGCACGACGCGCTGGCCCGTCCACGTCGAGAGGTAGATCTGCCCGTAACGGAGGGCGTACTGGACCGCCAGCGTCCCGAGGAAGAGAAGCCCGATTCGGGAGAGGCCGGGCCAGTCCCCACGGAGGATGTGGTCGTCGATGGCGATCTTGACGAGATAGGGCTGGACGACGTCCACGGCGGCCAGGAGCGGGAACAGTACGGTGGAGTAGGCGACCGCCCTGCGGTACGGCCGGGTGTAAGCCCAGACCCGCCGGGCGAGCCGGGCGTCGTAGACGCGGCCGACGACCTCGTCGTCCTCGAGGGAGCCCAGGCGGGAGTGATTCACGCGCCGCCCATCCCTTGCGGTCTCATCCGGCGGCCTCGATCGTGGACTCGAGCTGCTGCCGTCGCCAGAGCCGCGCGTACGGTCCCCCGCGGGCGAGCAGCTCGGCGTGGGGGCCGTCCTCGACGACCTGGCCGTCCTCGAGAACGATGATCCGGTCGAGCAGCGACGCGACCCGCAGACGGTGGGTGATCACGAGCGTGGTCCGCCTCTGGATCCGCTCGAGGAGGCGGTCCAAAATCGCCACCTCGGTCTCCGCATCGACCGCCGCGAAGGCGTCGTCGAGGACGAGGATTTGAGGATCCCGCAGGAGCGCGCGCGCGAGCGTCGACCGCTGACGCTGCCCCCCCGAGAGCGTCAGACCGCGCTCGCCGACGACCGTGTCCCAGCCGCGAGGCAGCCGCGCGACGTCGGATGCGAGACCGGCCACCTCGGCGGCGGCGGTGACGCCGTCCTCCGGCGCGCCGAACGCGACGTTCTCCCGGAGGGTCCTCGAGAAGAGGAACGCCTCCTGAGGCACGAAGCCGATCGCCGCCCGGAGGTCGCGGAGGGGAATGGTATGGATCTCCCGCCCGTCCACGAACACCGTGCCGGGGGGCGGATCCCACAGCCTCGGCAGCAGTCCGGCAAGCGTGGTCTTGCCGCCGCCGGTCGTGCCGACGATCGCCACCGAGCTGCCCGGCGCGATCCGGAGGCTCACGTCACGCAGCGCGGCCGGGTGCTCCGGCGCGTATCGGAACGTGAGCCCGCGGATCTCGATCTCGCCGCGGAGAGGCTCCACGAGCGGTGCGGCGTCGGGCCCGTCGACGATTCCGGGTCGCGCGTCGAGGATTTCCGTCACGCGGCCGAGCGCCGCGAATCCCCGGCGGACGATCGCCAGGACCCAGCCCAGTGCCATGGTGGGCCAGGCAAGGTAGGCGACGTACCCCGAGAAGGCCACCAGGACGCCGAGGGAGAGGCGTTCCTCGAGGACGGCGCGGCCGCCGATCCAGAGGACGCTGAGCGCGCCGATTCCCGTCATGATCGCCAGCAGCGGCGAGAAGAGCCCATGCGTGCGGGTCTGGCGGAGGACGCGCGCGAGATGCTCCTCGTTGAGCGTCCTGAACTCCGCGATCTCGCGCGGCGCGAGAGTGTACGCGCGCACGACGGGCATCCCGCTCAGGTTCTCGTGCGCCTTCGTGGAGAGCCGGGACAGCTGCTCCTGGACGGCGAGGGCCTCGGCGTGCGCGCGGGTGGTGTAGCGCCGGGCGACGGCCACGAGCAACGGATACGGAGCCAGCGCTACCGCGGTGAGCCACGGATCGATTCGCAGCATCGCGACCAGGCTTCCGGCGTAGACGATCGCCGTGTTGATCAGGGAGAGGAGGCCGAACCCGACGAGCATGGCGACGCTCTGCAGATCGTTCGTCGCGCGGGACATGAGGTCGCCGGTTCGCCGGGTCTGGTAGAAGGCGAGGTCGAGCCGCAGAAAGGCATCGAAGAGGTCGGCCCGGATCTCCGACTCGACCCGCTGCCCCGCTCCGAGCATGAGGAGGCGCGATGCCGTGCGGACCAGCGCCTGGGCCAGCGCCAGCCCGACGACCAGGAGGGCACCGAGGGCGACGGTCTCGCGCGTGGCGGTTGACCGGCCGGCGCCGCCGAGCGCATCGACCACGTCCTTCGTCACCCATGGGATGAGGAGGGCGCAGGCGTTGGTCGCGATGAGGAGGAGGACGCCCGCCGCGTACCGCACCCGATGCCGGGCGAGGTACCGGCCGAGAACGGACACAGGCATCATCGCGAGTATACCGGCCGCGTCGTGGACGAGCAACGCGACGCCGCCGTATGGTACGCTCCGCTGCGTGAGCGCGAGCCCGTTCCTGACCACCGCGCTGGAAGCCGCTCGCGGCGCGGGCCGGCTTCTCCGTGAGGAGCTTGGGGGTACGCGCCACATCCGCCACAAGCGCTCGGTCATCGACCTCGTGACCGAGATGGACCAGCGCGCCGAGGCGTTCATCGTGGAACGCCTGCGGGGGGCGTTTCCGGACCACGCCATCCTGGCCGAGGAGAGCGGCGCGACGGATGGGCACTCCGGGTACCGCTGGCTGATCGACCCTCTCGACGGCACGACGAACTACGCCCACGGACTGCCGATCTTCGCGGTGTCGGTGGGACTCGAGCGGGCGGGCGTCGTGGAGCTGGGGGTCGCCTACGACCCCAGCCGCGATGAGTGCTTCGTGGCGGAGCGGGGTCAGGGGGCGACGCTGAACGGCGAGGCGATCCGGGTGTCCAGCGTCGACGCCCTCGACCAGGCGCTGCTCGTCACCGGCTTCCCCTACGACATCCGCACCACCGCCGAGACCAACTTGCCTCAGTACGCGGCCCTCTCGATCCGCTCCCAGGCGGTGCGGCGGCTCGGCTCGGCAGTGCTCGACCTCTGCTACGTCGCGTGTGGACGGCTGGACGGCTTCTGGGAGCTCTCGCTCGGTCCGTGGGACATGGCTGCCGGTGGGCTGATCGTCCAGGAGGCGGGAGGGCGCGTCACGAACGTCTGCGGCGGTCCCTGGCGCCTCGAAGGACCAGGGGTCCTCGCGTCGAACGGCCGCGTCCACGACGCCATGCTCTCGGCGCTCGGCACCGCGCGGGCCGTCCCGTGACGCGGAGCCGCGACTCGGCGGGGCGCGCGGCCGGCGCGCCCCATTCGCTGCCCGTCCATATCCGCACCATTCGCATCGAGGCCGTTGAAGCCGTCGGCGGAGACGCGGCGTCGAGCGCGCTCCTCGTCCGGGGCACGCTGGAAGACCGGCGCCCGCGGGGTGTCCCGGACTGGATCCAGCACGACGGTGACGTCATCCACCACATGGAGGTGACGCTGACCGTCACCTGGCCGGACCTCGCCGTCTCCGCCATCACGGGGGCCATGCGCACGTTCCCCCACGCGGGAGTTTGCCCGGACGCCTTGCCGCCGCTCCAGTCGCTCGTAGGGGTGGCCGTCGGTCGCGGGTTCACGCGGGCCGTGAACGAGCGCATCGGGCGGGAGCGAGGATGCACCCACGTCGCGGCGCTCATTCTCGCGATGGGACCGGTCGTGCGCCAGGGGGCGGGCGCCGCCTTCGGCTTCACCGCTCCCGGCGACCCTGGCGGGACGCCCTGGTTCGTGAACTCCTGTCAGGCCTGGCGGGAGGACGGACCGCTTCACCGGGCCTGGCATGCGGGGGAGATGCTCCGGAAGGACTGACCCCCGGCCTGCCTTGAGCCCGTCCCCCGGCTGGCCGCGCCCCGGGCGACCGGCCGGCGAGATTCTGGGAGTGATCCGGCCCCGCGAGGAGCCGTCGAACGCCCCTGGGGCGGGCATGACCGCCGCACCCTCTACCTCACCGCGCCGACCGCGGTCTACCGGATCACGCTGGGGGTCGCGGGCGCGGGAGGCTAGCCGGGGCCGTTGGCCGGGGACGGCCGGGGCCCGGATTGCTCGCTCCGGCGCAGGGGAATGCGCCGGGAGCCCAGCACCAGGGCCGGCTCGCCCGAGAGGGGATCGGCCTCCACGTGCTCGGCGAGCTGGAGCCAGGCGGAGACGGAGAGGCGAGCCCGGAACCGCCCGCCCTTGACCCGGCAGTACGGGACGTCGCGCCGGTCGAGGACCAGGGTACCCGCGTCGATCGGCTCCCGGCTGCCGTCGCTCAGGTACGCCGTCACCGTTCCCGGATCGGCGCCCGGCTCCGCCCGGATCACGACGAACGGGGTGTCGTCCACCTGCACCGGGAGACGCTGCGGCCCGACCTGGAGGTGATAGCTCTCGCCGTCCGCACGGAGGTTGGCGTAGAGGTTTCGGAGGACGCCCGGGTGGGTGACCTCGACGCCCTCGTGCCGCCACGTACCCTCGCGGTCGATGCGGAAGGCGCCGGACAGGCTAGGATCGTCCGGCGGCCTCGCTGCCGTCACGGCCGCCCCGGCGCGTCCGTCTCGAAGCTCACGCTCGCGAAGGTGACGGTGCCCTCCGGGTCGGGCCACTGCCTGTAGTCGAGGAGGCGTCCCGGGCCGTGAGGGACAAGTCGCAGGAGCGCGTAGATCGGCGACAGCCCGCAAATGCGGTTGCGGTCCTCCTGCCGGACCGCCTCGGCGAAGAAGGCCTCCGCGTCCCCCAGCAGGGCCGCCTCCAGAAGCGCGCGGTCGTCCGCCTGAACGCGCGCGAGGTCCGCTCGCCCGACCGGGCGCTCGTCGCCGAAGCGGGGCCCGACATGGGCGAGGTCCGCCCCGGCCACGACGCAGTAGCGCCGCGGCACGGTCGCCATCGCGTGCCGCAGGGCGTCCAGCACCGTCTCGACGTCCCGCCGGCCGGCAGGGCTCTCGCGCTGGAGGAGGGACTCGTGCGCGAAGCTCGCCAGGAGCGGCACGATCCGCGGCTCTCCCCTGCCCGCGCGTCGCCGCAGGAACTGGAGCCAGACCGCCTGGAACTCGATGGAGTGCTCGTTGCGATGCGCCAGCTCCGCCGCGAAGAGGTCGGGGGATGCGCGCCGTACGACGGCGTCGAGGACCTCCCGGTCGACCTCGAGCGGCCCGAACGGGGTCTCGAAGGCCTTCGCCGTCGCGGCGAAGGCCTGGCCGCCGAGGCCCCCGTGGGCGGTGCCCAGGACGATGAAGCAGTCCACGTCTCGGGCCTCCGCCAGGGTGCGGTATGCCCACGCGTACCCGGGGCCGCCCCGGTTGAAGTCGATGTGCGGCGCGATCAGGCCGTGCACGGACGCGTCACGGCGAGGGCCGATCGGCCCCGGCCCGCCCGGTGGCGCGAAGTGGTCCTCCAGGGCCGCCGCGAGCGGGTCCGGCTCGCCGTCGTAGGACCGGCCGGCGAGGAAGGCGGGCCGGGTCGGTCCGCTCAGAAAGGCCGCCCGCTGGCGCGCCCGCTCGGCCTCGACCCGCGGCCCTTCCAGGAAGAAGTGCTGCTCCAGTATCTCGATCATCGACTCGAGCTGGCTCCGGAGCACCAGTTCCCCGCACTGGCGCATGATCTCCGCCTGCACGTCGACGACGGATCGCGCGCCGTCGAACAGGGCGAGGACCGGCGCCAGGCCTCGGGGGACCGTCAGCACCGCGTCGGTCACGCCGGAGGGATCGCGCAGGCAGATCACCTCGTGGTCCTGGACCTTGGCCGGGAAGGCCTCGACCGGGCGAAGCTGGGGGTTCTCGGCCCGCTCAGGCATCGCGTGACAGGAACCGCACGGCTGCGGCGGCGTAGCACCGGGCCGCCTCGACCAACTCGGCGATGGGCACGTGCTCGTCCACCTGGTGCGGGATCAGCCGGTTCCCGGGGCCGAACGTCACAATGGGGATCCCGAGCGCGGTCCGGATGATGGTCCCGTCGGTCGAGCCGGGCACGCCCCCGAACACCGGTCGGCGCCCGGCCACCCGATGGATCGCCCAGCCGAGCGCCCGGACGATCGGCTCGCTCCGCTCGACCCGGGTCGCCGGACGGGGTGCCTCCACCACGTCCACGACGACCCGCGTGCCGGGCCACCGCCGCTCCGTGTCCTGCGCGAGCTCCTCGATGGCACCGAGGACGCGGGCCGGCTCGAGCCCCGGTGTCAGGCGCACGTCGAGTCGCAGCTCGGCCTGCGCGGGAATCACGTTGTTCTGCGGGACGTGTCCCACCGGCGCCGAGGCGACCGTCGGCGTGACGTGGGGCACGCCGAGATACCGGCTCCGCGGGACGCCCCGCCGAACGCGCCGCTCCAGCCGCGGCAGCCGGGCAAGGAACTCGCCCGCCGCGGGGATCGGGTTCACGGCGGCGTAGGGCATGGCGCCGTGGGCCATGCGCCCGTGGACGGTGACGCGCGCCCAGAACACGCCCTTCTGCTCGAGGCAGACCTCGTTCTGTTCCGGCTCGCAGACGATGGCCGCGGAGACGTCGCGTCCGAGCGGCGTCTCGACGAAGTGCCTGGCCCCGGACATTGCGGCTTCCTCGTCCACGAGCGCGGCGACCATGAGCCGCCCGGCGAACGGGACCCCGGCACGCCGTACGGCCGCCGCCGCGACCATGGCGGCCGCCAGCCCGCCCTTCATGTCGGCGCTGCCGCGGCCGTGCACCAGGCCGTCCGAGACCAGGCCGCTCCACGGCGAGTGCCGCCAGGCGGAAGGGTCGCCTTCGGTCACGACGTCGGTGTGTCCCTCGAGGCAGAGCGTCGGGCCGGGCCCGTGCCCGTCGAGCCAGCCGACCACGTTGGGGCGGCCCGGCGCGACCTCCTGGACCTCGACGGCGAAGCGCTCGCGGCGGAGCCATTCCTCGACGGCCGCGGCGACGGCCTGCTCGTTCGCCCCGGGATCGCCGGGCCGGAAGACGCTCGGGATGCGGACCAGCTGAGAGGTCAGGTCGACGACTTCTCGTTCGTGGATCTGCTCCAGGACGCGGTCGACGGCGGCACGGGACATCGTGACGAGTCCGCCGACGGGGATCAGCTGAGGCGGCTGACTACTCGCGGGGGAAGGCGAGGATCACCGAGTCCAAACGGAGGACCCGGAATTCCTCGCTGTTGACGTAGAAGTAGTGTCCCTCGACTTCTTCCGCCGGCTCCTCGAAGGCGACGACGGCCTCCACCGGCGGCATCTCGCGGAAGGCGTTCGCGCCCTCATCGAAGCCGTCGCCGCGGCCCGCCACCACGCCGTACCGGATGGGAGAGCCCTTCGGACAGTAGATGCGGACTCCCGCCGGCGCCTCTTCGAGGAGCTTCACGAGGATGTTGATGCCATAGACCTGACAGGGCGGCGCGGCGGCCATCTCGGTCGGATGATACCACAGCCGAGTCGGGCACCCCGCGAACGCGGCGGTCGAACGATCCCTGCGGGCCGCCGAGCGAGCGCCGCGGTCGGCGCCTCACACGCCGGGGAGCGCCGGCTGGCCGCCCCGGCCCGCGACGTCCTCGATCTTGCCCTCGAGCCGGGCGAGCGACGTCGCGGTCTCGTCGTACTTGTTCTTGGCGTTCGTGATGTGGCGCCCCAGCGTGTCGAAGTGCTCGCGGAGGCGCGCGGCGTCGCCCTGCAGGCGCCCGAGGACGGTGAGAATCTCGCGGGCGTTCTGCTCGATGCGGAGCCCGCGGAGGCCCAGGAGGATCACCTGCAGGTACGCGTAGAAGGAGTTGGGCGAGACCGGAACCACCCGGCGCTCGAGGGAGTAGCCGAGGAGGGAGTCCTCCCCGGCTTCGTCCTTGAGGATCACCTCGTAGTAGACGTTCTCGGCCGGAATGTACATGAGCGCGAACTCGAAGGTGCCCTCGTCGGGGACGATGTACTTTCGGGCGATCTCGTCGACCCGGTTGCGGACGTCCTTGAGGAAGGCCCGCCGGGAGTGGCGCCGCCGCTCCTCGTCGGACTCCTCGATCATGCGCCGGAAGTTCTCCAGCGGGAACTTCGAGTCCACGGGGACCAGCCGGCCGGCCACGACGATCGCGGCATCCACCTTGTCGCCGCTCCGGAAGCCATGCTGGAGTCGGTAGGCCTCGACGGGCAGGATCTCGGCCAGGAGGCGCTCGAGCAGCGTCTCGCCGAATCCCCCGCGGACCTTCGGCGCCCGGAGGATCTGCTCGAGCCCGGCGATCTCCCGGCCGACCTGCTCCATGCGGCGCGTCGCCTCGCCGAGGGCCCCCAGCTGGCCGTGCACCTCCGTCACGGCGCGCGAGGCCTCGTCCAGACGCTGCCCCATCGTCTTCTGGGCATCCTGCATGAGCGCCATGCCGTCCTGCAGGCGCCGGTTCACCTCGGCCGTGACCTGCTGGAGCTCCATGGCGACGGCGCTCTGGAGCTGCCCGAGGCGCTCCCCGACCTGGCCGCCGAACCGCGTCACCTCCTCGTGCACGGCGCTCAGGGTCGCGTCCTGGCCGCGCCGACCCTCACCACGGACGGTCTCGATCTCGCGCTGGAGGATCGCGAGGCCGGCGTCGAGGCGGTCAGGCCCGGACGGCTGACGCGTGCGTCCGACCAGGACCGCCAGCCCCCAGACTGCGCCCCCGAGCGCGATGACGGCCGCCAGCGCGACGAGGAGGAGCACCAGGGGTGCGTCGGTCACGGGTCGACCTCGGAGAGGGGGCGCGCTTCCACCGCCGAGCGGGAGCCCGCGACCCCAGGTCCTCCTTCTGCGATCGGGGAGCGGCGGGCGCGCCCGATCGCGCGGCGGGTCACCGTGCTCCCCAGTGGCGGCAGACCGGCCGGAGCTGACAGGCGGGGCACACGCGGGCGTCGCGCCGGTCGAGGCAGTCGCCCCGCATCCGCGTGTGGCAGAGCGCGAAGTCGTACTTCACCGGGTCTCCAGGGTCCAGCCGGCGGAGCGTCTCGGTGACGTCGGCAGCCATGCGTCCGGTGCGGCTGCGTAGCCCCGTGAGGTGAATCGCGTGGGCCATGTTCGCGACGTGGGTGTCGAGCGGGATGAGGAGCTTCGAGGGCGAGATCTCGCGCCAGTCGCCAAAGTCGGGCGGCTCGCGACGGACCATCCACCGCAGGAAGAGATGCCACCGCTTGCAGGCGCCCCCTGTGGCCGGGTCCGGGAAGAGATGGTGGAATCCCCGCGTCAGACGCCGCATGCCTACGGGCCGGAAGTCCTGCTCGAGGATCGAGGCGGCGAAACGATGCAGCGCCGGCCGCACGTCCGGCTCGTCGGGCGAGTAACCGGCCGCGAACGCCGCCCGGAGGGAGCCATGGCGGGCGATCAGGCGGTGGATCGCGAGGACCGCCGCCGCGACGTCGCGACCTCGCGTGAACCGATAGTGGAGCGGGGCGAAGCGCTCGGGGTCGCGCGCCGGGTCGAACGCGGTGACGAAGGCGCGGGGGGACGGGCCCATCCAGCCGAGCAGCCGCGCCACCCAGGGGCCGAACAGCGAGACGCGCCCGTAGGCGAGACACGCCGAGAGGAGCGCGACGATCTCCCGGTCCAGGGGATCCCGGTAGCGGGCGGGATACTGGATGGCGTCGCTGGCGATCCGGGCGTCGTAGTCGTACCGCCGGTAGAGACGCTCGAGCGGCTCACGCAGCCGCGCCGCCCGCGCCGCGCCGATTCCCCGCGCCATCGCGCCGAAGGATAACATGCCGGCGCCTTGATTTCCCGGAGAGCGGTTGTTACGGTGGCGCGCATGACACGCCCGGTGCGTCGCGTCGGCATCGTCGGGCTGGGCACGATCGGACGGGCCGTCGCGCGGGCGCTCGCGGCGGGGATGCCTGGTCTCGCGCTCGCGGGCGCGTCCAGCCGTGACGCGGCGCGGGCGGGGGCGTTCCTGTCGAGCCTTCCCGGCGCGGCGCCGCTCCTTGAGCAACGGGAGCTGCTCGCGCGGGCCGACATCATCGTCGAGGCCGCGACGCAGGCCGCCCTGATCGAGCTCGCCCCGGCGGTCCTGGAGGCGGGACGCGATCTCGTGGTCCTCTCCGTGGGCGCGCTCCTCGATCATCCCGAATGGGTCGAGCGGGCGGCGGCGCGCGGGGCGCGGATCCACGCGCCATCGGCGGCGATCGCGGGGCTGGACGGCCTGAAGGGCGCCGCCGTGGACGGGCACCTCGACACGGTCGTCATGGAAACGCGCAAGCCGCCCCGCGGGCTGGCGGGGGCGCCGGGCGTGACGGGCATCGACCTCGCGGCCATCACGGTGCCGACCCTTGTCTTCGAGGGCACCGCCCGGGAGGCCTGCCGCGCGTTTCCTGCCAACGTGAACGTGGTGGCGGCGGTCTCCCTGGCCGGGCTCGGGCCCGACCGCACGTGCATCCGGATCCTCGCCGATCCCACGATCGACCGGAACCGCCACGCGGTGACCGCCGAGGGGGCGTTCGGGCGGCTCCGGATCGAGCTCGAGAACGTGCCCTCCGAGAACCCTCGGACGGGCAAGCTGTCCTACCTGTCGACGATCGCGTACCTGCGCGACCTGGGAGCGCCGCTCCGGATCGGGACGTAGGACGCCCGCGGGGGGAGCGCGGCCCTCACGCCGGGCTCGGATCCGGCGCCTTCTCGGGCTGAACTCGTCCGCAGCGCCGACACGTGCGCAGCTCGACGCTGGCGTCGAAGTGCTCGATCGCCGCTTTGAGCTCCGTCTCGATGTCGGCCACGTACATGGTCACCGCGTGGAGCTCGGCGTCGCACCGGTCGCAGAACCACACCAGGGACTCCGTCTGCTGCGGCGTGCGCTTGATCTCGATGACGAGACCCCACGTGTCGGCCGGGCGATGTGGCGAGTGCGGCGTGAGCGCGGGCACGAGCAGCATCTCGCCCTCGCGGAGGAGATGTTTCCGCCGCTTCCCGTCGACGTGCACCTCCAGGGTCATGTCTCCGCGCAGCATGTAGAAGATCTCATCGGACGGGTCGATATGGAAGTCGCGGCGGGCGTTGGGACCCCGGACGACCATGGCCGTGAACTGCGAGTCCTCCCAGATCACCTTGTTGCCGACCGGCGGCTCGAACGCATGGCGATTCTCGTGGATCCATGGCCAGAGCCCAAAGGGGGCCAGGGGCTTCATCGGCGAGCTCCGCAGGCTAAGCCGGTGTGTCCTGGTGCCCCTCGGCCTCGAGAAATCGCTCGGCGTCGATCGCGGCCATGCAGCCGGTGCCCGCGGCCGTCACCGCCTGGCGGTAGACATGGTCGGCCACGTCGCCGGCCGCGAAGACGCCGGCGACGCTCGTGCGCGTCGAGCCGGCCTCGGTGACGAGGTAGCCGCCGGGGTCCATGTCGAGCTGGCCGGCGAAGAGCTGGGTGTTCGGCGTGTGCCCGATCGCGACGAACACGCCGCCCGCCGCGACCTCCCGCGTCTTGCCGCTCTCCACGTCCTGCAGGCGGACGCCGGTGACCCGATCCGTGCCCAGGACCTCCTCGACGACGCTGTTGAGAGCCCAGGCAATCTTCGAGTTCCGGTGCGCACGGTCCTGCATGATCTTCGAGGCCCGCAGCGTGTCCCGCCGGTGGACGATCGTGACCTTGCTGGCAAACTTCGTCAGGAACGTGGCCTCCTCCATCGCGGAGTCACCGCCCCCGACCACGATCAGCTCCTCGCCCTTGAAGAAGAAGCCGTCGCAGGTGGCGCAGGTCGACAGGCCCCGGCCCAGGAGCCGTCGCTCGGACTCGAGGCCCAGGAGGCGGGCGGCGGCGCCCGTCGCCACGACCAGCGCACGCGCCTTCCAGGTCCGCTCGGCCGTCTTGACCGTGAAGGGGCGGGCCGAGACGTCGACCCCGACCACGTCGTCGTCCAGGAACTCGGTGCCGAAGCGCTCCGCCTGCTTCCGCATGACGTCCATCAGCTCAGGCCCCAGGATGGGGTCGACGAACCCGGGGTAGTTCTCGACCTCGGAGGTCAGCGTGAGCTGGCCCCCCGGCTGACTCCCCGCGACGATCAGCGGGAGCAGGTTCGCCCGCCCTGCGTAGATGGCGGCCGTGAGGCCAGCCGGCCCCGACCCGACGATGATCACGTTCCGCAGATCGCTCACCAGGTTATCCTCGCTCGGCGTTTGGATGTGCCGGACGGCCCTCCGTGAATGAGACGGTCACGCACGTCCCCAGGATGCGCCCGGGGAAGGCCGAAGCAAAACGGCCCCGAGGAGGGCTCCCCGGGGCCGGTCCGATCCGTGGCGAGGCTACTTCTTGACGACGTTGGCCGCCTGCTTGCCCTTGGGGCCATCGACGACGTCGAACTCGACCGCCTGGCCCTCGGCGAGGGTGCGGAACCCGCTGCCCTCGACCGCGGTGTAGTGGACGAAGACGTCCTCCTTGCCGGGGCGTTCGATGAACCCGTACCCCTTGGCGTCGTTGAACCACTTCACCACTCCGGTCTCACGCATGCCTCGCTCTCCTCCTGTACGGCTGGGGACCGACGGCCAACCAGGCACCGCGGGGGGCCGGGGCGCCCCTGCGGCCGGAGCGACATCACCAACTCGTTGCTCTCCCGGCAATCGCGCCAGAACACTAGCGAAACGCCTGCCGGGGCGTCAAGCACCTTTTGGACGGGGCTCGAGCGCCGGCCGGAGGTCCGAAAGGCCGGCCAGATCGAGGTCCGGCGCCGGGAGCCCGGGCGGCAGCGGCGCCCGGGCGACGTTGAGCCACGCCGCCGCCATGCCTACCCCCTTCGCACCCGCCACGTCAATCTCGGGCCGATCGCCGACGAATAGGCACTCGCCGGCGGCCACGCCCATCTCGCTGAGCGCGTGTCGGAAGATGTCGGGGCGCGGCTTGCGCCAGCCCACGGTGTCCGACACGACCACCGTCTCGAATCGGCCGAGGATGCCGCCCTCCGCGAGGATGCGCCGGACGGTCGGCGTGTAGTCGAAGTTGGAGACGACCGCGAGGCGGTAGCGGCCTCGCAGCCAGTCGAGGAGCTCCGCCTGCCCCGGCATGGGCTCGGCGGCCCCGGCCAGGCACGCCATGTGAGTCGCCAAGAGGCGCTCCGTCAGGCCGCGGGGGATCGCGGCGGGATCGACCCCGACGCGCTGGTAGAAGAGCTCGATCCGGCGGTGGGCGGGCACCTCCTCGTGGGTATCGGCCCTGAGCCGATCCGCTTCCTGGTAGCTCCAGAGGAACGCGTCGTAGAACGCCTGGAGGCCGACCCCCGGCAGGGCGGATGCCGCCACGGTGTGGAGCTCGGGCACGGAGGATCGCACCTCGCGCCCACCGATGTGCGCCGCGGGCAGCCGGCCCCGGTCGAGCCGGACGAGGGTGTCGAACATGTCGAAGAGAACCGTGGTGTAGCGCGCCATCGCGAGCGGGCCGGAGGCTCAGTCGACAGGGGCGGGAGCGGCGGCGCTCCTCTCCCCTGCTCGCCTACTGCAGCGATCCGGTCGTCGGCGCCGAAGAGATTGGTTCACGGCCTCTCAGCCGAGCTCCGCCCGCGCCGCCTTGACCGCGACCATCATCGCGCCGAGCTTGGCCCGGCTCTCCTCCACGGTCCGGGTCTTGAGCCCGCAGTCGGGGTCCACCCAGATCCGGTCCGCGGGCAGAACGGCAGTGCCCCGGCGGATCCGTGCGCGGACGTCCTCAACGGTCTCCACGGAGTGGCTGTGGACATCGAGCACTCCCAGCGAGAGATCCTTCGTGAACGGATCCTTCTCGAACATCGCGAGAAGATCGAGGGCGCTGTGCGAGATCGCGAGGTCGAGGTTGTCGACCGGGAGGCTCAGCAGCCCCGGATAGATCGTCTCGAACGCGCCGAAGCAGGCGTGGACCACGGAGTAGGCCGGGAGGCCGTCCACGACGAGGTGCATTGCGTCGATGGCGAAGCCCAGCTCGTCAGGCCGCACCGAGAGCGCCGGCTCGTCGATCTGGATGATCCGGACCCCGGCCTCCAGCAGCGCCTCGACCTCCTTCCGGACCTCGCGGGCGAGCGCGAGGCAGGCGGTCTTACGGTCCGGGTAGTAGTCGTCGAAGGACCAGTCCATGAGGGTGTACGGACCGGTCAGCATGCCCTTCACCGGGCGCGTCGTCAGCGACTGGGTCCACCGCCACCAGTCGACCGTCATCGGCCCCGGCCAGCGCACGGGACCCACCATCACCGGCTTGTGGTAGTAGCGGTTCCCGTACGAGCGGACCAGGCCGCCTCGTGCGAACCCGGGCATCGTCTCGGCGAAGTACGCGACCATGTCCCCACGGTACTGCTCGCCGTCCACCAGGACGTCGAGCCCGAGCTCTTCCTGGATGCGCACCCAGAACTCGGTCGCCTGGCGCTCCAGGCGGTCAAGCTCCGGCCGCGTGATGGCGTTGCGCGTGGCCCGGGCCCGGGCCTCGATGAGATAGTCGGGCTTCGGGAAGCTGCCGACGGTCGAGGTCGGGAGGACCGGCAGACGCAGCCCAAGACTCTCCAGCTTCGTGCGGCTCATTGGGGCCTCCCCTCGTGGCCGTCGTGCGCGCGAGCGATCGCGACCATGTTCTCGAGCTTGGCCCGCGCCCGCGCCCTTGGCAGGAGCTCGAGCCCGCAGGACGGCCCGAGTCCCACGGGCCCGCGGAGCCTCGGCAGCACACGGTCCAGGATCCGGAAGAGGCCGTCGCGCGTCTCGAGCTTCGTGTTCCGGCCGTCGACCAGCCCGAGGACGAGCGTCCGCGGCGCCCCCGCCTCGGCGATCCGGTCGGCAAGCTTCAGGCCGTAGGTGAGGTCGAGCCCGACCAGGTCGACGGGCATCGCCATGATCGCGTCCCACAGCGGAAGCGCGTCCCCGAAGTAGGTGTAGAGGGCCAGGTGCGCGCGCCCGCGGGCTGCCGCCAGGGTGACGAGCCCCTCGTGGACCACCTCGGCGTGCTCGGGATGTCGCAGAAGGTACGGCTCGTCCACCTGGATCAGCGCCGCCCCCGCGTGGACGAGGTCGGCGACCTCCTGGGCCAGAACCTCCGCGTACGCCCGTGCGAGCTCTCGCCGGTTCCGGTAGCCACCCTCCAGGATGGATCCGCAGGCGAGGCTGTACGGGCCGCTGAGGACCGGCTTCACGACGCGATCCGTCGCCGCGCGGGCGACCTCGAACTCCCGGCGGAGCACGGACTCGCGCCGACGGATCCGCCCCGACACCACTGGCTGGCGGAAGTAGAAGTTCGTGTCGAAGTAGCGGAGGAGCCCGTTGATCTGGATCCCCTCGCAGTGTCGCGCCAGGTGTGAGATCGGGTCGTACCAGCGGACCTGGCCGTCGGTCACCACGTCGAGGCCCACCGCGGCCTGCTCCCGCACGACCTGCTGCGCGACCTCGTCCTCGACCGCGCGCCACTCGACGTCGGAGATCTCGCCGCGCTCGTTCTGCGCGTAGGCGCGCCGGTGGCGCTGGGTATCGGGGGTGTCGCCGATGCGCGGATAGGAGCCCGCACTCGCCAGGATCAACTCCATCATGCCTCCGTCTCGTTGTCTGGGATGGCCTTGCGGCCTCCGAATCCCTCGTCGAGGCCATGCCAGAACCGGATCCGCTTCTCTCCATAGCGCCAGCAGAGGTTGACCTCGCGCCCTCCCACGAGGCCCAGAAAGTCGACGAGGCCGAGCTCCAGGTCCTTCGGGACGCCGCCGGTGGCGAGGAGCTCCGCGAGCCCGGTGCGGAGCTCGCGATTCGCCTTGTCGATGCCGGCCCGGCGGGCGCGCCACCACTCCGCCCGGAGCCGCATGCCGCCCGCCAGCACCACCTCGCGCTGGGCGGCCTCGAGCGCGGTCCGGAGCCGCTGAGCCTCGGCGTGGGCGTCCATCACCCGGCTCATCAGCAGCTCGAGGCGGGGGATCAAGGCCTCGATCCTCCGGACCGTGAAGTACTGCCTGGACTCCTCAGCCACGGCCGTTCGGCTCCATTCGCGAGGTCAGATCCCACATGAATGACGGGAGCTCCGGCGCGCATCTGTAAGACGTCACTTGAGCACCATCACGCGTGAGGCGGCGGCGGGACCACCAGCACGAGCGCGATACACGGGGCCTCGGTGGCGTTCTCCAGCCCGTGCTCGATGCCGGCCGGCGCCACGACCAGCACGCCGGGTTCGAGCCAATCGATTTCCGTCCCGACGTGGATGCGGGCGCGTCCCTCGACCCCCACGTACACCTTGTCCTGGTCGCCGTGGACGTGCGCGGCCTGGCTCTGGCCCGGCTGGAGGCAGTAGAGGTCCATCTGGACCCGTCCGGTTGCCGCCAGTCGATGCCGCGCCATCTTCCCGGTCTGGAACGCCACGCGCTCGCTGAGACGGATCCGCTCCACGGGTCAGCCCTTCTCCGGCGGGGCTGTCCCCTCGACCGACCAGGCCAACAGCTCCACCGGGTGGTAGGCGCGGACGGCGAGCCCGCGATCGGCGAGCCCCCGGCGGAGCTGGAGTAGGCAGCCGGGGTTGCCGGTCGCGACGATGGCGGCGCCGGTGCCCGCGATCCGGTCGAGCTTCCGGCCGAGGAGCTGTCCCGCGATCTCCGGCTCCATCAGGTTGTAGACCCCGGCGGAGCCGCAGCAGAGGTCGGACTCGGCCAGCTCGGCGAGGCGGAGCCCGGGGATCGCGTTCAGGAGGGCCCGGGGCGCTTGCCGCACGCGCTGGCCATGGGCGAGGTGGCAGGGCTCGTGGTACGTCACCGTCAAGTCGAGCGGCCGCCGCGGCTCGGGCAGGTGCTCGGCGAGCAGCTCGGTGACGTCGCGCACCCGCGCGGCCATCGCCAGCGCCTGCGGATCCTCGCCCAGGAGGTGTCCGTAGTCGCGCAGCGCCGCGCCGCAGCCCGCGGCATTCGTGACGACCCAGTCGGCGTCCCCGAACGCCGCGACGTTGCGGCGCGCCAGCGCGCGTCCGGTGGCCCGATCGCCCCAGTGGAGGTGCAGCGCCCCGCAGCATCCCTGGCCTCCGGGAACGACGACCCGGTACCCGGCCCGCGCGAGCAGCGACACGGTCGCGCGATGGACCTCGGGGAAGAGGACGGCCTGGACGCACCCTTCGAGGAGCGCGACGGTTCCGCGGTGGGAGCCGCTCGCGGGGAGGGTCTCGGCCGGAATCGGGGCCGCCGGCCGGGCCGGGGAGGCCGGCAGGAGCCGCTCCAGCGCGCTCAGGCGCGGGAAGCGCCGGAGGACGCCGGAGCCCCGGAGGAGGCGCTGGAGTCCGGATCGCTGGTAGACCCCGGTCAGGGCGAGGATGCGCCTGAGCCGTCGCCGCTCGGGGAACACGCCGAGGAAGAGACGGCCCAGGAGGCGCCGCCCGAGCGGACGCGGCACCCGCCGCTCGATCTGACCGCGGGTCTCCTCGATGAGGCGGCCGAACGGCACGCCCGCGGGACATGCCGTCTCACACGCCCGGCATCCCAGGCACCGGTCCATGTGGAGGAGGAAGTTCTCGCTGAGGTCGATGCGGCCCTCGGTCGCGGCGCGCATCAGATAGACCCGCCCCCGCGGCGAGTCCATCTCCTGCCCGAGCACCCGGTACGTCGGGCACTGGGGTAAGCAGATGCCGCAGTGCACGCAGTCGAGGATCCCCTCCCAGTCGGGCGGCTCCTCGCCGTCAAACGCGCCTCGCGGGGGGGGAGCCGCGTGGACTGACTCGGTACCGCTGCCGTGCGCGGTCACTCAGATGCCTCCGACGAACCGGCCCGGATTGAGGACGCCCTCAGGGTCGACCTCCCGCTTGAGGCGCCGCATCGACTCGAGAGCCGGCCCCACGTCGCCCCAGACATCCAGGCCCGCCAGCGCGCCCGGCGGCGCGTGCTCCACGACGCAGGTGCCGCCGAGCGCGACGAGCGCCTCCCGCACACGACCGACCATGTCTCTCACGCTCCGGCCCTCGACAGGGGCGCGGGTCGCGTGGAGCACGCCGCTGGCCACGTCCACGGTGGCGCGAAGCTCCCGGCCGTCCCGGCTGGCCGCCTCGACCGCGCGAAGCGCCTTGACGACGTCGGTCGGTCGCGTCCCGATCCGGACCGTGAGGCTCGTCGCCGGGTCCCCCGGCCACGTCGCGTCCGCGACGCCCCGCCACCAGGCGCCCGCCTCCGGAATCTCGATCGCGGGCCCGCTTCCGCCCCGCCGGCAGATCTCCGCGGCCTGGTCACCCTGGGCGCGGACGGCCGCGGGCACGCTGCCGATCGTGAGGGCCAGGGCGGCCCTAGGCGGCGAGGCCTCCCCGAGCGCGCGAAGGGCTCCCGAGGTCAGCAGCTGACACCGGCTCAGCACGACCGGCGTGTCCCGGGCGTCGAGAGCGGCGTCGAGCGCGGCCTCCGCGCTCGGGAAGCCGAAGACCCAGCTACGCTCCTCCGCCGGCCGGGGGTGGAGCCGGAGGTGCGCCTCCACGACCACGCCAAGCGTGCCAAGCGCGCCAACGTGGAGCTTCGGGATGTCGTAGCCGGTGACGTTCTTGACGACGCGCCCGCCCCCCTTGACCACCGTCCCGTCAGCCCGGACGACGGTCAGGCCTACCAGGAGGTCACGCATCGTGCCGTATCGAGCCCGATAGGGCCCGGCGGCCCCGGTGGCGATTAGGCCCCCGATGGTCGACGCGTGCGGCCGTGCCGGATCCAGGGGGACGAATTGCCGGTGGGGGCGCAGCACGGCCTCGAGCGCGTCGAGCGTCGCGCCGCACTCGACCGAGAGCGTGAGGTCGGCCGGCTCGTGCGCCAGGACGCGGTCGAGCCGCGCGAGCGACAGGAGAATGTCCACCCGGCGCGGGGACGCTCCCCAGCCCAGGCGGGCGCCGGCGCCGGCTGGAACCACGGCGAGGTGATGAGCGCTGGCGAGGGCCAGCACCTGACTCACGCCGGTCACCGAGATCGGCGCCGCGACGAAGCGGGGCGTTATGCCCGCGACCGCGTGACCGGCGGCGCGCTCGCCCGAGAGGAGGTCCCCGGGAGCGACCGCCTCCGCGAGGTTCCGGCCGAGGTCCGCGGCGGCTAGACCCACATGCCCTCCGGGACGGGCTTGCCCGCTCCGGCGGACACCGGCGCGCATCCGTGCGAGCCGGACGGGAACACCTTCTGGGGATTCATGAGGCCGCGGGGGTCGAAGACCCGGCGGACGGCGTGCATCACATCGAGGTCGTCGGGGCTGAAGAGCAGCGCGAGCTTCTCGGCCTTGTCCATGCCGACGCCGTGCTCGCCGGTGACGGTCCCGCCCAGCTCGATGCAGGCGTGGAGGATTTCCTCGTTCGCCTCGAGCGCCCGCGCGAACTCTCCGGGGGTCCGCTCGTCGTAGCAGATCATCGGATGGAGATTCCCGTCCCCGGCGTGGAAGACGTTGGCGACCACGAGGCCGTGGCGCCCGGCGATCGCCTGGATCTGCGTCATGACGGTCGGCAGCTTGGACCGCGGCACCACCGCGTCCTGGAGCACGTAGTTGTGCGTGATCCGTCCCACGGCGCCGGCGGCTTCCTTCCGGCCCTTCCACAAGAGGGCGCGCTCGGCGTCGTCCTGCGCGACGCGCATGGTGAGGGATCCCGTGTCCCGGCAGATCCGCGCGACCGCCTCCGCCTGCACCTCGACCTCGGCGGCGGGGCCGTCCAGCTCGATGAGCAGCACCGCCTTCGCCTCCGTCGGATACCCGGCGCGGACGCCCGCCTCGACGGCGCGGATGATCGGCTCGTCCATCGCCTCGAGCGCGGCCGGCACGATGCCCTGGGCGATGATGGCCGACACGGCGGCCGAGGCCACCTCGATGGAGTCGAAGGTCGCGACCGCCGTCTTGACGGCCTCGGGCGCGTGCGTCAGCTTCACGACGACCTTCGTCAGGATGCCGAGCGTGCCCTCGGACCCCACGGCGATTCCGGCCAGGTCGTACCCGGGCCGCTCCGCCACGGGGCCTCCGAGCGCGAGCAGCTCCCCCGTGCCCGTGACCACCTCGAGTCCCAGGACGTGATGGGCCACGTTGCCGTACTTGAGGGCGTGGGGGCCGCCCGCGTTCGTGGCCGCGTTCCCCCCGATCGAGGACACCATCTGGCTGGAGGGATCGGGCGCGAAGAAGTAGCCCCGGTCCTGGACGGCCCGCGTCAGCGCGAGGTTGATGACCCCGGGCTCCACCGCGGCGTAGCGGTTTCGGAGATCCACCTCCAGGATCCGGTCCATGCGGTTGACGCCGACCATCACCCCGCCCTTCGGCGCCGTTGCTCCCCCGATGAGGCCGGTCCCGGAGCCCCGGGCGACGATGGGGACCCCGGCGGTCAGGCAACGGCGCACCACGGCGAGCACCTCCGCGGCTGACCGAGGGAGCACGACCAGGTCAGGCATGCCCTTGTAGTAGACGAGCATGTCGCACTCGTAGACGAGGCGCTGGTCGGCCGCGACGACGATCCCGTCCCGGCCAACGATCTCGCGGAGGTCGGCTAACAGGCTGCGGTCCATGGCGTCTCCCGCGAGAGCACGTCTGCTGCGGAGGCTCAGGGCAAGTGCGGCGGCCGGCGCCGCGGACGCGCGCGGTCCGGCGTCGACGCGGTCCCGTCCCTCAGCGGATCGTCCAGGTGTCGCCGGACGTCAGGAGCCGCGCGATGTCCCCTGGGCCGCGCTCGGACACGGCGCGCTTCTCCTGCTCGGCGATGAGGTCCTCGTAGATGGGTGCCTCCACCTGCGCCAGGACCCCGACGGGAACGGGGAACTGCGGCGTCGACAGACTCGCCAGGACCAGGGCCGAGGCGAGGTCGGTCTGGTCGTGCACCCAGAGCCGGTCAGCCGGCACCTCGGAGGCGGGGACGATGCGGGCCTTGACCCCGTCCAGCACCAGGCCCTTCCGCGCGTCGGCGGGGCCGAAGAGAAGGGGCTTCCCGTGCTCCACCCTGAGCTCGTGGTTGACCTTGGACTCCCGGTCGTAAAGGATCCCCCAGGCCATGTCGTTGTAGATGTTGCAGTTCTGGAGGATCTCGACGAAAGCGGCGCCTCGGTGCATGGCGGCGCGCTTGAGCGTCTCCTCCATGTGCGCGATGTTCCGGTCGACCGTGCGCGCAACGAACGTCGCCCCGACGCCGAGCGCGAAGGCGCACGGGTTGACGGGCCGGTCGGTCGAGCCCATGGGGGTCGACTTCGTCACCTTCCCGAGCTCGCTGGTCGGCGAGTACTGTCCCTTGGTGAGCCCGTAGATCCGGTTGTTGAAGAGCAGGATCGTGAGGTTCACGTTCCGCCGCAGGACGTGGAGCATGTGATTGCCGCCGATCGAGAGGCCGTCTCCGTCCCCGGTCACCACGAACACCTTGAGGTCCGGTCGCGCCAGGCGGAGGCCCGTCGCGATGGCGGGCGCCCGGCCGTGGATCGTGTGGAACCCGTAGGTCTTCATGTAGTACGGGAACCGGCTCGAGCATCCAATCCCGGAGATGAACACGACGTTCTCCCGCGGGACGCCCAGGTCGGGCATCATCTTCTGGACGGTCGACAGGATCGCATAGTCCCCGCACCCGGGGCACCAGCGGACGTCCTGGTCCGACTCGAAGTCCTTCTTCGTGTAGCGGGGGGCCTGCGGCGCGTTCGTGCCGGTACTCATCGGCTACCCTCGACGAGCTGGTTGATCGCTTCCATGATGTCCTGCGTGGCGAGCGGCACGCCCCGCACGCGGTTGAACCCGACGGCGTCCACGAGGTACTCGGCGCGCAGGACCCGCACGAGCTGTCCGCTGTTGATCTCGGGGACCAGGACGCGCCGGTACTGGCGGAGGATCTGCCCCAGATCGGGTGGAAGCGGGTGCAGGTGCCGGAGGTGGATGCTCGCCACCGACTTGCCCGCCGCCTGGGCCTCCTCCACGGCCGCCGTGATCGTGCCGTACGTCCCGCCCCACCCGACGACCAGGAGGTCACCGACCGCCGGCCCGTTGATCGTCGTCGGCGGGATCTCCTGCGCCACCCGCCGGACCTTCTCCGCGCGGAGCCGAACCATCAGGTCGTGGTTGTCCGGATCGTAGGACACGTTGCCGGTGACGTCCTGCTTCTCGAGGCCCCCGATGCGGTGCTCGAGGCCCGGCGTCCCCGGCCGCACCCACGGCCGCGCCAGCGTGGCCTCCTCGCGCGCGTAAGGGTGAAAACCCTCGGGCTCCGTGCGGAACCGGACGTCGATGTCGGGGAGGTTCCTGGCGTCCGGAATGAGCCAGGGCTCGGCGCCGTTCGCCAGGTACCCGTCCGAGAGGACGATGACCGGGACCATGTACTTGACGGCTATCCGAATGGCCTCGTAGGCGATGAAGAAGCAGTCGCCGGGCGTCGCCGGCGCGATGACCACCACCGGGCACTCGCTGTTGCGGCCGTAAAGGGCCTGCATGAGGTCCGCCTGCTCGGTCTTCGTCGGGAGCCCGGTGGAGGGCCCGCCGCGCTGGATGTCGAAGACCACGATGGGCAGCTCCGCCATCACCGCCAGCGCGATGCCCTCGGACTTGAGCGCGAGTCCGGGCCCGCTCGTCGCACAGAGGCCGATCGCTCCTCCAAAGGCGGCGCCGACGATCGCGCCCACCGCGGCGATCTCGTCCTCCGCCTGGAAGGTCCGCACGTGGAAGCGCTTGTGCATCGACAGCTCGTGAAGGACGTCGCTGGCGGGCGTGATGGGATACGCGCCGTAGACGACCGGCAGGCCGGTACGCTGCGCCGCCGCCAGGATCCCCCAGGCGAGCGCCCGGTTCCCCGTCATGCTCCGGTACACGCCGGGCGCCATCTCGGCCGGCTCCACGCCGTAGCACTCGGCGAAGATCTCCGCGGTCTCGCCGAAGTGGTAGCCGGCCTTGAGGGCGCGCGTGTTCGCCTCGGCGACGTCGGTGTTCTTCGTGAAGCG
>DASZOL010000104.1:0-42317 GCA_035550795.1 Candidatus Methylomirabilota bacterium | reverse complement strand
CCATGCGCGGCCCCCGCACCAAGAAACACGATCGCCAGGAGCCCGTAGGAGCCCCGATCTCGGGCCCACCCATATCTCGGTATCCCCCCCTTTGAGGTTCTTGTCTCTCTTCTTCGAGGGGAGGGTAGGCCAGTGAGCACCCGCGAGTTCTTCGACGGGGTCAGGGAGGGACGCATCGTCGTCCAGCGCTGCGCCGGCTGCGGGACGCTCGCCGTGCCCCCGAAGGCCGTCTGCCCCGGCTGCGAGAGCGCCGCCTGGAGCCGAGCGACGCTGGGCGGGGACGGCGAGGTCGCATCGTACACCGTGATCCGCGTCCCCCCCGCCCAGTTCGCGGCCGAGGCGCCGTACGTCGTGGCCGTGGCTCGCATGGCCGAGGGCGTGTCGCTCCTCGGCCGTCTGACGGGCGTGTCGGTAGACGCCGTGCATGTCGGCATGCCCGTGCGCTTCGTCGCCCAGCCGACGAGCGCGGACCCGCCCGTAATCGCCTTCCGCCCCCGCTAGCAGGCTCATCCCGGCCGGCGCTCGCGGCCCGGGGAACCCGCTCCCCCGGCGCCAGGTTGCATAATGAAGAATGGAGCGCCGACATCTCGGGGTCACGGCGGCGCTCCGGGGAGGGCATGCGTGCAGATGCCTCGGATCGTCGCCATCGGCACGGCCGTGCCGGCCCGGCGCTTCACCCAGGAGGAGCTGGCCGACCTGCTGGGCTATCGCGACGGGCTCCGGCGCCGCTTCTTCCTCAACAGCGGCATCGAGGGGCGGTACCTCTACACGACTCTCTCCGACCCGCGGCCGGGCGAGACCGTCGACGAGATGACCGCCCGGTATGCGGAAGGGAGCGTGCGCCTGGGCGTCCAGGCCGTCGAGGCCTGTCTGGCTCGTGCGGGGCTCGGGGTGGCCGACGTGGATTTTCTCGTGACGACCACCTGCACCGGCCGGCTGGTGCCGAGTCTCGACGCGCATTTGATCGCCGCCCTCGGACTGCGCAACGACGTCCAGCGCGTTCACGTGGGGGACACCGGCTGCGCGAGCGCGATGGTTGTCCTCCAGCAGGCGTGGAACTACCTCCGCGCGTTCCCGGATCGCCGGGTGCTGGCCGTGTCCGTGGAGCTATGCTCGGCGACGTACTACATCGACGATGAGGCCGAGACGGCGGTGGCGAACGCGATCTTCGCGGACGGCGCGGCCGCGGTCCTGCTCACCACCGAGGGCGACGGACCGCAGATCCTGAGCCACCGGACCCTGATCCGCTCCGAGTACCTCGACCGCATGGGCTTCACGTTCCCCGGCGGACTCTACCGCGTGCTCCTGTCCCCGGAGGTCCGCCGGATCGCGCCGGCCATGATGGACGAGCTGGCCGGAGCGATCCTCAAGGACCACGAGCTCGCGCGCGAGGACGTGCGGTTCTGGGTCCTGCACTCCGCCGGCCGGCGGGTGATCGAAAACGCCCAGGTCCTGCTCGGCCTCTCCGACGACGACGTGCAGTACTCCCGTGATGTCCTCCGGCGGTTCGGCAATCTGTCCTCGGCGACGGTGCTGTTCGTGCTGGACGCGGTGCTGCGGAGCGGTCGGCCGCGGCCCGGAGACGTTGGTCTCATGATGGCGCTGGGCCCCGGCTTCGCGGCCGAGGGTGCGCTGCTGCGGTTCTAGACACGTGCTGGCGCCGCCCCGCGCAGCCGACCGCACCGAGTTGATGGACCACCTCGACGCCGCCCCGGGCGAGCTGACCCGGAGCCTCACCGACATCGCCCGGCTGAACCGCATCGGTGCCAGGCGGACCATCCAGCGACACGTGGCCCCGTTCTTCGCGCGACGGCGGCCCGGCCAGCCTCTTCGCATCCTCGACGTGGGAACGGGTGCGGCGGACATTCCCCTTGCCGTGGCGCGGTGGGCCCGGCGCCACGGCCACCGGGTGCAGATCGTGGCGCTCGACGTCCATCCGACGATCCTGGACTACGCCGCCAGGGCGGTGGCCGGCACCCCCGAGGTGCACATCGTCGCGGGCAACGCGCTGGAGGCGCCCATCCGGCCGGGCTCGGTCGATGTGGCGCTCTGCTCGCTCGTCCTCCACCACCTGCCCGAGGAGGCGGTCGCCGCCCTGTTCCGCCGCCTGGCGGAACTGGTACGACTGGGCTTTGTCGTGAGCGACTTCCGGCGGGAATGGCTCGCCTGGGTCGCCGTGTGGCTCGTCACGCGGGCGCTGTCCAGCAACCGCATGACGCGACACGACGGGCCCCTCTCGGTTCGACGGGCGTACACGCCGACGGAGCTCGCACACCTGGCCACCCGCGCGGGTCTTCCCGACATGCGCTGGCACCGTGCCCCCGCCTTCCGCCAGGTGGGAGTGTGGACCCGCCCGTCCGCAGGAGGCGCTCGTGGCGGCTGATGCGATCGTTGTCGGAGCGGGGCCCGCCGGCGCCGCGACGGCGATCCTGTTGGCGGAGCAGGGGCTTACCGTCGCGCTCCTGGACCGGGCGCGCTTCCCTCGCGACAAGGTCTGCGGCGAGTATCTCTCCCCCGAAGGAGCCCGTGCCCTGGACCGTCTCGGCGTCCTCGGAGTGATTGAGGCACGCGGGGCGCGGCCCCTTCGCGGCATGCGGATCCTCGCGCCCGACGGCACGCGGCTTGTCGGCGACTACTCCGCGGCCGGTCCCTGGCACGGCTATCGCCCCCACGCCCTCGCCGTGCGCCGCCGAATGCTCGACGCGGCGCTCGTCGAGCGCGCCCGCGAGGTGGGCGTCTGGGTCCGCGAGGGAGTCCGTGTGGTCGATCTCATCCGCGAGGGCCGGCGGGTCACCGGCGTCGTCGCGGAGTCCGCCGCGTCCGGGGCCCCGGCCGGCGGCGCCGAGCGCCTCCCCGCGCGCCTGGTGGTGGCCGCCGACGGCCGCGCGTCGGTGGTCGCCCAGCGTCTCGGCCTCCGGCGTCCACACCGCTGGCTCCGGCGGCTCGCCCTGGTCGCCGACATGGAGGGAGCGAGCGGGGATCCTGAGCGGGGGGAGATCGTCCTCGCCCCGCCCGCCTACGCGATCCTGAATCCGGTGGCCGATGGCGTGGGGAACCTGAGCCTCGTGGTCCCAGTCGACGAGGGGCGGCGCCGCAAGGCGAACCTCGCGGGCTACTTCGACGCCGCGACCCGCGCCCTCCCCGGCCTCCGTGACTGGCTCCGCGGGGCGCGGCGCGTCGGGCCGGTGCGCGCCCTGGGACCGCTCGCCTATCGTGTGGCGCCGCCGCGCGACGCCGGGGTCCTCCTGGTCGGGGACGCCGCCGGCTTCCTCGATCCCTTCACGGGTGAGGGGATCTACGCGGCGCTGCGCTCGGCCCAGGTCGCGGCGGACGTGGGGGCCCGGGCGCTCAGGGCTGACGACGTCTCCGCGGCGGCCCTGCGGCCAGCGCGTGACCGGCGCGAGGCGGAGTTCGCCGCGAAGGCTCGGGTCACCCTCCTGCTCCAGCGCATCATCGCCCACCGCTCGCTGTCGGTGGCCGCCGCCCGGCTGCTGGCGACGCGACCGGAGCACCTGGCGCGGCTGATGGGTGTCCTGGGGGATTTCGTGCCGCCGCGGATGCTCCTCGACCCCGGCTTCCTCGCGGGCCTGCTGCCCCATCTCCGGTCGCGTCTGGTGCGGTCTCCCGACATCCGCTAAGCTGCGGGCCGTCGTGGAGGCACGCAGCCGGCTCGTCGCGCTGGCCGGGACGGCGGATGCCCGGTCGCTGGCCGAGGGAGCGCTCTGGATCGCCGCCGAGGCGCATCCCGGGCTCGACGTTCAGCACTGGCTCGGGCGCCTGGACGCGCTCGGACGTCGAGCGGCGGAGCGCGTCACGTCGGAGATGGGCGTGGATCGGGTCGCCGCGTCCCTCTCCCGCTTCCTGTTCGAGGAGGAGGGGTTCCGGGGAAACCCGGAAGACTACTACGACCCTCGCAACAGCTTCCTCAACGACGTGCTGGAGCGTCGTCTCGGCATCCCGATCACGCTCTCGGTGCTGTACATCGCCGTCGCCGCGGGCGCGGGGCTCGATGCCGCGGGCGTGGGGCTGCCTGGGCACTTCATCGTGCGCGCCGAGCGCCGGGGCCGCCACAGGTTCCTCGACCCCTTCCACGGCGGCAGGCTCCTGGACGCCGGCGGCTGCGAGGCGCTCGTCGCCAGGATGCGCCCGGGAGGCGGCCCCCTGGACCCCCGCTGGCTCGCGCCGGTCAGCACGCGCCAAGTCTTCGTCCGCATGCTCAGCAACCTGAAGGCCGCGTACTCCGCCCTCGGGGACTGGGCCCGGGCCCTGGCCGCCTCGGAGCGCATCGTCCTGCTGGTCCCCAACGCGCTGGAGGAGGTGCGCGATCGCGGCACGCTCCACGCACGGCTGGGTCACGGACAGGCGGCGGTCCGCGACTGGGAGGCGTATCTCCGGCAGGCCCCGGCGGCCCCGGACTCGGGTCAGGTGAAGGATCGCCTCCGCGCTCTCCGGCAGGCCCTGGGGGCGCTGAACTGACGGCCGCGCCCCGAGCGGCGGCCCCCTGGGGGCGGGAGACGGCGGGCGACGGCTACGGGTGGCGGACGAAGCGGCGCAGGTTCTTCAGGTAGTACGCCATGGCGAGGGTGATGATGGCGGCGATCACGGCGATCACGAGGTGGCTCACCTCGTGCGTCTCACGGTAGGCCGACGCCTCCCACAGGGTGTAGAAGAGCCCGAAGCAGATGGCGGTCCCGATCAGGATCCGGTGCGCGATGATGATGAGCACCGGCCGGTTGCCCTCCGTCATCCGATCACCCATCCGCCGTCCACGCACAGCACCTGGCCCGTCACGTAGTTGGACGCGGGCGACGCCAGGAAGAGCACGGCCTCGGCGACGTCCTCCGGTGCCCCCATGCGCCGAACCGGCAGCCTCTCCACCGGGTACGCGTATCCGCGCGTCATCTCCGTGTCGACCCCGCCCGGCGCGACACTGTTGACGTAGATTCCGCTCTGGCCCACGTCCCTTGCGACCCAGCGGGTGAGGGCGATCACGCCTCCCTTCGCGGCCGCATAGGCGGGACCGGAGCGGCTCCCGCCGACCTCCGGGTCTTCGGCCGATCTTGAAACGGCGCCCCCAACGATCCCCGAGATCGACGAGATCGTCACGATCTTGCCATAGCCCTGGCCGCGCATCACGGGTACGGCGGCCTGGACGGCGTGGAACGTGCCCGTCAGCACGACGTCGACGACGCGCCGCCACACCGCCTCCCCGGTCCCCTCGAGCGAGTCGCGGTGGATGATGCCGGCGGCCGTGACCAGGATGTCGAGCCGGCCCAGCGCCGCCACGATGCGCGCGATCTCCAGCCGGACCGACTCCGGATCGGTCACGTCGAGGGGAACGCCCAGCGCGCGTCGACCCGCCGCCGCGATCGCCTCCTCGGCGTCGGCCGTGGGCAGGAGATCGGCCACGGCGACGTCGGCGCCCGCCCGGGCGAGCACCGCCGCACACGCACGGCCGATTCCCCGGGCGCCCCCTGTCACCAGCGCCACCTGGCCCCGGAGATCGGCCGGACCGCTCGGCCCGAGCACTCCCCTACCCCTTCTCTCGCGGGCTCGCGAACGCGGCCGGGGCGAAGCCGAGAGCCGCCATGAGGGGCCCCAGCGCGTCCCGATCCGCCTCCGACCCCTCACGCCACAGGTGCGCTGCCGCGTTCCGGGCCGCCCATAGCTCGGGCGGCGCCTCCAGCACCGTCCCCAGCGTCAACAGCGCCAATGCGTCGTCCACGGCCCTCACCGTCGCGCCGGCCCGCAGCGCCTCGAGGTGGCGGTCGAGCGCTGCCTCAATGGTCTGCGCCACCCACTCCGGCCGAAGACCGGGAATGCCAAGCGAGCGAGCCTCCGCGACGAGGGCGCGGATCCGGTTCACCGCCGGGACGACGGGGGCGCCGGCGGCGAGGGCGGTCAGCTCCTCCTCCACGCCTCGTGACGTCAGGCCCCGGCCGGAGCGGCCGTCCCCGGCCTCCATGGCGCGCCTGGCGCGCTCGGCGAGAAGTCTCCGCTGCTCGTCAGGAAATACCTCGGCGATCCCGTACGCGCGCCCGCCGAAGTGCCGGGCGAGGGCCGCCGGCGCTCCGGCATCGCCGGCGCCCGCGAAGTCCCGGAAGAGTCCTTGCCGCGTGGCCGCCAGGGCGGCCGCGGCCGGCCGGACGCGGCAGTGCACCTCGCCGTCGGCCGCATGCAGCACGGCGACATCGGATTCCACGCTCTCGGTCGTCGGCCGGGCCGTCACGCGCACACGTCCGATCGCGAGCGATGACCGGCCTGCCGCCACGCGCGCCCACTCGAGCCGCTCGACCCGAAACGCGTAGACGTCCGCCGGATCCCCGTACCCTTCCGACGGGCCCGCGATCGCGTAGTGCGCGGCTACCCGGGCGAGGTCGGACACCGAGGGCGTCACGTGCCGGCGCCATACGCCGGCGCCGTCCCGGAGCTCCGGGACGTTCGACGAGGCGGCCGCCAGGCGCCGGACGAACTCCGTCTCCAGGTCGGCGGCCGCGCCGAGAGCCTGCGCGAGCTGCAGCACGCGGGCCGCATGACGGAGCACCTGCACTGTCTCGATCCCGGAGATCTCGTCGAAGAACCAGCCGCACGAGGTGTACATGAGCAGGCGGTGGCGCTGGAGCTCGAGGCACCGCAGGGCCTGAACGCGATCGGGTCCGTCCAGGGGACGCAGCCCGTGGCGATCGAAGAAGGCGTCCACGGAGGCCGGGCTCCTGTCGAGCAGCACCTGGACGTACGCATCGCGCGCGGCCCAGGGATCCTTGACGAGGGCGGACGCCCTCGCCTCGTAGAGGGGATCGACGGCGTCGCGCAGCCAGTCGAGGGCCTCGCGAAGGGGGGCCCGCCAGTGCTGCGTCCAGCCCGGGTGGCGGCCCCCGCGGCAGCCGCAGTCGGCGCGCCAGCGCTCCACCCCGTGCGCGCAGCTCCACGACGACCCGTCGACCACCCGTGCCTCCGCCGTCGGGGGATGTCCCGCGAGGAAGGCGGCGTGGTTGGTCAGGGTGGCCTCGCCGCCCGCCTCGATGCGTGCGCACGCCGCCGCCAGCGCCATCTCGCCGAAGCGATGGTGGTGGCCGTAGCTCTCGCCGTCCGTCGCGACGTGGACGAGCTGCGCACGGGAGCCCTCGTCGAAGCTGGCCAGCAGGCGCATCGCCATGGCGTCGCCCGAGCGGAGAAGCCCGTCGAAGGCGATCGCGTGGGAGACGGTTCCGTCGTAGAAGAAAAGCGCGAGCTCCCGACCTCGGCCCACGTCGCAGCGATACGCCCGGCGCGGATCGAGCGCGGCGACCCCGGGCCGCCAGCCGCCCCCGGCCTCCCGCACGCTCGCGATCTGGCTTGGCGCCAGGAGGGTGAAGCGGACCCCCTCCTCGGCCAGCACCTCGAGCGTCTCGCGGTCCACCGCGGTCTCGGGGAGCCACATCCCCGCCGCGTCCCGCTCGAACCGGTGGCGAAAGTCGGCGAGGCCCCACCGTACCTGGGTCGCCTTATCGCGCCGGCTGCAGAGCGGCAGGATCGCATGACCGTACGCCTGCGCGATCGCGTTGCCGTGTCCCCGTACCGCCCGGCTCTTCCGGTCGGCGGCCAGAATCGCGGAGTAGACCTCGGGGCGCTCCTGCTCGAGCCACGCCATGAGCGTGGGGCCGACGTCGAAGGCAAGCGCGGCGAAGTTGTCGACGATGTCCACGATCCGGTCCTGCGCGTCCACGCGTCGCGCGGCGGTGTTCGGCTTGTAGCACTCCGCCGTGACGCGCGCGTTCCAGTCGCGGTACGGTGCGGCAGAGTCCTGGATCTCGACGCGCTCGAGCCAGGGGCTCTCGCGCGGCGGCTGGTAGAAATGAGCGTGGATAGCGACGTACCGGGCGGGCATCACGGAGGGAGGGAGCCGGTCAGGACCTACCCGGGCCCGTTGCGCGGACCTCCGGCCGGCGAGAACACTCGCGCGACGATACCCGGTTGCCGGCCGGGGCCCGTGCAGATCCAGCCAGGACGAGTGAAGCCGAAACCGCGGGTCTTACCAGCGTGGAGGCCGGCCCGATCCTCCGCGTCCCCCGCCCATGCCTCCGCCACGGCCGGCGCCGCCGCCCGCGCCCTGCGGGTTGGCGACCTCGACCTTGATCGTGCGGCCGTCCAGTCGCTGCCCGTTGTGCATGCTGACGGCCTTCTGGGCTTCCTCGTTGGTCGCCATCTCGACGAAGCCGAACCCCCGCGACTGTCCCGAGTACCGGTCGGTGATAACCGTGGCCGACTCCACCGTCCCGCACTGGGCGAAGTGCTCGCGCAGGGCTTCGGAGGTAGTCGAATACGAGAGACCGCCCACATACAGCTTGACCGCCATAGGGCCTCCTTTGGTGACGGGTCAGAGCCTTCTTAACCCCGCAGCATAGCACGGTCTCCGGCCGCCCGGTCCCCCGAGGTTGGGCGGGAAGAGTCCGGGCGGCCGGGCAAGTCTTCCGGCTTCCGGTAACCAACCCCGCACGCCGAGGGGCCCGACGACTTTCGTCCTTCTCGTCTGGCCCTCCGACCCCTCAGGGGGGCTAAGCCGGAGGGGCCGCGCCTGGCCGGCGCGGCCCCGCTGGGCCCGCCAGCCGCTCACCGCACCCGAAGGCCCTACGACGATATTCGTCGCCTGTTGTCAAGGACAGCGACGTCGAGGTGCCGGCCGCGGGCAGGCGCGGCTTGCCGCACTTCACCGCACGAACTCGTTCGCGTGGGTGTTGCCGGCGATCCGGAATGGGACGCTCGACTACGGCCTGGAGGCGCCGGACCGTCTGGTACGTCCGAGGTTCGGCCAGCGGGACTTCTCCGACGAGTTCCGGGGCATGGTCCTGGCAGCTCGGGAGGCGGGCCGGGCTACCAGCGCGCGAAGGCGCGGCAGCCTCGGCCCGTGGTCCCTCGCCTCCCTGTGCGCCCGGGTGTCCGGCGGCCCTCCCGCGGGGCACCGGACGGGCGGGGGCGCGTCGCGCCGGTCCCCGCCGCTCTAGCCGAAGGGGAGGAGCAGCTTCGTGAGGGTGGCGCGCACCTCGTCGGGAGTCGTGACCCCGACGGCCTGCACGATGCCCTTCTTGTCGACCACGACGTTGTGGGGCACCCCGCGAAGGCCGAGCCGCGTGATGTACTCCCCCGTCTCGTCGATGAGCACGGTCCCCTGGATGTTGTGGATCTTGCAGAAATGGAGGGCCTCGCGTCGTGGATCGACGTGCTCCCACACGTTGACCATGACGATCTCGAGCCCGAACTTCGCGGCCCGACGGCGAACTTCCTCGAGTAGCGGAGCCTCCGCGTTGCAGGGCCCTCACCAACTGGCGAAGAAGTTCAGGATGTACTTCTTGCCCCTGAACTCCTCCGACGTGCGCGGCCGCCCGTCCGCCATGTCAGGCAGGCTGAACGGCGGGATCGGCTTCCCGATCAGGGGATGCCGCCAGTCCTTCGGCAACTCGGCAGGCTCCGCGTCCAGGCGGTCCTGGAAGACGCTGACCGTGTTGGTCCCCGCGTCCGACACGTACACCGTGCCCGACTCCTGGTCGACCGCCAGGTCCCCGGGCGCCTTGCCCACGGTCACTCGCGCCCACTCGCGACCGGACTGCCGATCGATCACGCTCACCCGCCCCGTCCCACGATTGGCCGCGTAGATGCGGTCGCCGCGCCGTCCCAGGCCCATGCCGACCGGAGCCCGCTCCACGGGCAGGGTCCCCACGACCTCGCGCCGATCCAGGTCGACGACTGCCACCGTACTGACCAGGGAGTTCGCGACGTAGGCGCGACCGCGCGGGGCGTCGACGACGATCTTGCAGGGCGCATAGTCCAGCGCGATCTCGCCGATCGGAGAATTTGTCTCGCCGTCGATGAGCGTCATCGATGCGTCCCCGAAGTTGACACAGTAGACGCGGTCGCGCACCGGATCGGCGGCGAGGCTTCCGGCGGCCAGCTTGGCCGGCACGGTCGCGATGACCTCGAGGCGGTCGGCGTCGATGACGCTCACCGAGTTGTCCGCGGTGTTGCCGACGTAGACCTTGCGCCGCTCCGGATAGAAGCCGGCCCCGGCGGGGTAGTGCTGGACCGGGATCTGCGCGACGGTCGTGAGGGTCGTCGTGTCGACAACGGACACGGCGTCGGACCGAGCGTCCGTCGTGAACACGTGGCCACCGCGCTTGTCGTGCACGAGCCCGATCGGCTCTCGCCCCACCGGCACCTGGGCAACGACCTCCCGCGAGTCGAGGTCGAACACGGCGACGCTGTGGCTCCGCGCGCAGGCCACGTACCCCCGCCGGCGCTCACCGTCGACCGCAATGCCCTCGGGCCCGTAGCCGACGGGAATCGCGCCCTGCGCAGGGAAGCTGTCCGACGTCGCCATGTGCTCTCCTCGCGGCCGCAACCGCGGATGGGGGGGCAGGTGAAAGGAGCGGGCGCTCCGGGCCGGCGGCCCGGGCCACTATGCCCGATCGGCCCCGGCGTGGCAAGGCTTTCCCGGGGCGCGCGGGAGCGTCCGGACGGCGGGCGGTCGCGCATCACCTCGGCCGCGTTCCGTTCGCGGGATTCGCGTCGAGGGCACGGCCGCGGCCCCCGGCGAGCGCCCGAGGCCTTGCCCGTCTCGGCCTGGCCGATGTAGGGCTTGGACAGACCGCCCCTGCGCGCGAGATCCTCGATGACCAAGCCTCGCCGGCCTCGGAACTCCCGGACCCGACGGCCGGCGCCGACGGCTCTCCGCATGCTCCTTCACGAAGCAGCCGTCCCGTCCGCCGCGCTTGACAGATTCGACCGAATGGTGTTTCACACCAGCGAACGTTGCTGCTGTCAACACGCCTGATGGCGCCCCGCCGACGCCCGGCCACCCGCCCGGACGGGAGGTGGTGGGAGCCGGCGCCAGCGAGCGCGAAGAGGGAGGATCGCGACCATGTCCACGCCGGATCACCCCAGATCGCCGCTCCCGCCGCGCACGCTCCCGGACGCGGAGCTGACCGCTATGCGCGCCCCCTACGAGACGCTGATCGGCTTCGTGCCCCCGCGGATCATGGCACGCACCGACCTCCTCGCCCGCGTGGACCCGGATCTACTCCGCCTCCAGGAGGCGACCCGACTCCGCGCGATGTACCCTGCGTGCTTCGACGTGAAGACCTCGCAGCTGATGCTCTTCGGCATCCTCCTGGCGCTGATGAGCGACGCCGCCCGGCTTCACGCGATCGCCGCGCGGCGCGCCGGGGCCTCGTGGGAGGAGCTGTCGGCCGTGGTCGGGCTCGCCTATCTCTTCCGAGGCCTTCCGGCCGCCAATCTCGGGGCCGAGGTCCTTCAGAAGCTGGCCGAGGCCGAGGGCGGCGCCGCCGCACCCCCGCACTCGTGACGGCCCGCGCGGCCGGGAGAGACCCCGGATCCGCGCGGCGCCAGGAGGTTCTGGGATGACCGCTCCGTACCGCGCCGATCAGGTCGGCAGCTTCCTCCGTCCGTCCGCGCTGCTCCAGGCGCGCAGCGACCCCGCGACGCCACCTGCGCGCCTACGCGCGCTGGAGGATAGTGCGATCCTCCACGCCCTGGGCCGCCAGCGCGAGCTCGGGTTTCAGGTCTTCACCGACGGCGAGCTCCGGCGGAAGAACTTCATGAGCGACTTCACGGACGCGGTGGAGGGCCTGGATCACGGCGACGCGGTGGCGCGCATGTGGCAGGTGGAAGGGACGGCCTCGGCTCAGGTGAGCCGGGTCACGGGGATCGCCGCGCGGAAGCTCCGTCAGGTCCGGCGGCTCACGGCGCACGAGATGGAGTTCATGAAGCGGCACAGCCCCGGCGCGATCAAGATGACCCTGCCCAGCCCGACCCAGTTCCCGGCCATCGCGTACAAGCGAGGCGTGTCCGACCGCGTCTACGCCAGCCCCTCGGAGCTCTTGTGGGACGTCGTGGCCATTCTGAAGGCCGAAGTGCACGCCCTCGTCGACGAGGGCGTGTCGTACGTGCAGATCGACGCGCCGCGATACAGCTACTACATGGATCCCAAGTGGCGGAACTGGATCCGCACCGAGATGGGCCAGGACCCAGACGCGGCGCTGGACGAGGCCCTCCGCGCGGACAACGCCTGCCTCGAAGGCGCGCGCCGTCCGGGTGTCACGGTGGCCATCCACCTCTGCCGTGGAAACAACCGGAGCCACTGGTACGCCGAGGGCGGCTACGATCCCATCGCCGAGAAGCTGTTCACCACCCTCGACGTGGACCGCTTCCTTCTCGAGTACGACGACGCGCGTTCCGGAACGTTCGAGCCCCTCCGGTTCGTGCCTCGCGGCAAGGCGGTCGTGCTGGGCCTGGTATCGAGCAAGCTGCCCGGACTCGAGCCGGTTGCCGAGCTCCGGCGGCGCATCGAGGCGGCGGCGCGCCACGTTCCGCTGGACGATCTCGCGCTCTCGCCGCAGTGCGGCTTCGCCTCGACCATGGAGGGCAACCTCCTGACGGAAGACGACCAGTGGGCGAAGCTCGGACTGGTCGCCCAGACCGCCCGGGAGGTCTGGGGCTGACGGGGCCCTGCGGGGGCGCCACCCCGGCGGCGTCGCCGGGGGCTCGCCAGGCTTGACCTTCTCCGGGGCGACGCGCGCGGGGGGCCTCTTCACTCCATCGGGTCGTTGGTGCGAGGATAGTGGCTCAGGGCCCAGCGGGGCCCAGGAGAGCCGCCGCCCGACGCGACCGCGACGACGATGATCATCCACGTCAACCACATGGAGCCCGGCGGAACCGGGCCCGGGTCCGTGGACACGCGGGGGGCCGAGGTCGTCCGCACGCTGCTCGCGCTCGTCGCGGCCGGCCACGGGGATCCGCGCCTCCTGCCAAGCCTCCGCGTTCACCTGGACTGGATCCAGTACCGGGCCAACTTCCGCGAGCCGGTCCTCGTCCGGCGGGCCGCCGACCGGTCGGGGGGGCCGCTGGCCCTGGCCGAGCTCGCCGTGGACCTGCGTCGCGTCGAGCCTACCGCGCTGGCCGAGGCGCTCGGCCAGGCGCTCGGCGGGGCCGCCGACGCGGCGGAGGACGGTCCCGCGGGCGCGGCGACGCTCGAGACCTGGACGCCCGTCCGCGACAGCGTCATCTGGCGGTTCAACCGGCTCTTCTGGCAGCGGGTCGCCGACTGGGAGGCGGCCTCCGGCCGGCGCTTCGAGGAGGCCCTCCCGAGCGGCCGGTCGGACGCGGCCCGGCCCGAGGCGGTCGCGGATTCGGTCGCCGACTTCTGGACGCTCCTGCGCGACCTCGAGAAGAAGGGCCAGCTCCCGCCCGAGGTCTTCGCGCTCGAGATCGGCGTGGGCTCCGGCCAGCGCGCGGCGCTCTGGCTGGATCGCTTCCGGGCCCTCGACGAGGAGCGGGGGACGAGCTACTACCCCCGTCTCCGCTTCCTCCTGGGGGACTACTCCCTGCCCACGCTCGACCGGGCGATGGCGGCGGTGGCCGCGCACCGGGACCTCGTGAGCGTGATCCCGCTGGACGCGCTCAACCCGCTGAAGACGCTCTCCTTCCTCCGCTACAAGATCCTCTACATCCACCTCACCAACGTCTACGACAACCTGCCCCACGACGAGGTGGTGCGCCGCGACGGCCGGCTGTACCTGGTCGAGACGCGTGGCTACCTCCCCGGGGAGGCCGCAGCTCGCGTCGCCGCGATCGCCGGATGTCCCGTCGGCGACCTCGCGCAGACCATCGAGCACTTGCTGCGGGTCGGCCCCGAGGCGCTCGGCGACCGCCGGCGGGGGGTGGAGTTCTGGCGGGCCGCGTGGGACGCGCTCCGCCTGGAGGAGCGGCTGGTCGGGCTCGAGGACGTCTCGCAGGTGCCGCTGCCGCCGGGGCTTGACCAGAGCCATCTCGAGGACCTCCTGGCCGACGCGCCGGACGACGTGCGCTTCCACCTCTCCCGGGGCGCGGCGGAGAGCTTCGTCCACACGGTGCCGCTCCTGCACCCGCGCGGCTACCTGCAGGTGCAGGACATCTTCGTCGCCGACATGCACGAGTATCGCCACGGGTTCCGGGGGCCCGGGAAGCTCGACGGCTCGGTGGTGAACTGGGTCAACGGCGCCCTGCTCCGGGCCATCGGCGCGCGGACGGGATTCGACGTGCACTTCGCGCCGTTCCGCTATCGTCCGGGCTCGCGGACGTCGATCCTCTACACGACGCCGCGTGAGTGAAAGGGGTCAGGTCTTGGCTCTGCGTTCGCCGGCGGATCCCGGGAGCGGTGGCGCGGCGGCGTCACCGTCGAGGCTCGAGCCCGTCCTGCCCACCGCGGTGATCGGGAGCTACTCGATGCCCGGCTGGCTCGAGCGGGCGAAGAACGACTACCTCCATCGTCGCCTCTCCAAGCACGATCTCGAGGAGATCCACGACGCGGCGGTCAAGGCGGCCATCAAGGATCAGGAGGCGGCCGGGGTCGACATCGTCTCGGACGGGGAGCTCCGCCGGGACAACATGATCGACCACTTCACGACGCGAATCCCCGGCGTCCAGATCGACCACACGTCGAAGAAGTTCTATTACGACTTCTACGACTGCGTGGTCCGGGGGCGTTTGCCGACCGGGTCCCTCGGTCTCGTCGAAGAGTTCCGGTTCCTCCGGCGCTTCACCGAGCACCGGGGCAAGGTGTCCGTGACGGGGCCGCTCTCGCTCGTCAAGCGCATCCGGAACGAATACTATCCGAGCGAAGAGGCCCTCGCGCTCGACATCGCCCGCGTCATGAACGTCGAGCTCCGCGAGCTGGTGCGGGCAGGCGCGACGGACATCCAGGTCGACGAGCCGTACTACTCGGGCTTCCCCGAGGATCTTCCCTGGGCGGTGCGGGCCCTCAACGCCCTCGTCGACGGGGTGGGGGCGCGGCTGTCGCTCCACGTGTGCTACGGGAACCGCTACGGGAAGCCATCCTGGGAGGGCAGCTATCGCTACCTGTTCCCGGCGATCCTCGATGCGCGCATCCACCAGCTCACGCTCGAGTTCGCCCGGAGGGGCGAGGACGACGTCCGGCTCTTCAAGGACTTCGATCCCCAGTTCACGCTCGGGCTTGGCGTCGTCGACGTCAAGAGCCACGACGTCGAGACGCCGGCCGTCGTCGCCGAGCGCATCCGCGCCGCCCTCGAGCTCGTGCCCGCCAAGGGACTCGCCGTCAACCCGGACTGCGGCCTGATGCACCTCCCGCGCGACGTCGCCTTCGCGAAGCTCGACGCGATGGTGGCAGGCACGCAGCTCGTCCGGGCGGAGCTCCGCGCCTGACCCCACAGCCGGCCACCGGCCGCCGTGGGCCGCCACAGGCCAAAGGCCGTCCGATCGGCGCCGGCCGGTCACACCGCCGGATCGAGGCCCCCCGACCGTGGCCGTCTGACAGGACAGGCCCGTGAGCAGCACGCCGGAGCGGCCCACGCCCCAGAATCCCCTGGCCGAAGCGCTCGGCGCCGGCCGCTTCTGCTACGTGGTCGAGCTCGTCGCCTCCGGGCTCCAGCGCGAGGCGAAGCTTCTCGAGGTGGCGTCGCGACTGGCGCGGGTGCCCGACGTCGTCGCGGGCAGCATCACGAGCTACGCGGGCGGAGCGATGGGCCACGACCCGATGCGGGTCGGGACCGCCGCGCGCGCGCGCGGGCTGACGCCGAACGTGCACGTCACGTGCGTCGGCCAGGACCGTGCCGGCCTCCGGAAGACGCTGGAGGACCTCCAGGCCCTGGGGATCGAGAACGTCTTCGCCCTGACCGGCGACTGGCCCCGGCCTCGACCCGGCGGCCCCCCGCCCGAGCCCCCCGTCTTCGACCTCGACTCGGTCCAGCTGGTCCGGCTGATCGACGAGCTTCGCCGGTCGGGCCGTCCGCTCCACGTGGCGGTCGCCGTGTCCCCCTTCAAGTACGTGGAAGGCGACTGCCTCTGGCAGTACTGGAAGCTCGAGAAGAAGGTCGCCGCGGGCGCCGACTGCGCGATCACGCAGGTCGGATGGGATGCGGAGAAGTTCCGGGAGCTCAAGCGCTACCTCGATGACCGCGGCCTGCGGACGCCGGTGCTCGGCAACGTATACGTGCTGGGTCCGCGCGCCGCCGAGCGGATGGCGCGGGGCGAGCCGCCGGGATGCTGGGTATCCCCGGCGCTCCTCGAGGCGGTGCAGCAAGAGGCGCGGGGCAAGGACGGCGGCCTCCGGGCCCGGCTCGAGCGCGCGGCGCGCACCGTCGCGGTGCTCCGAGGGCTCGGCTACGCCGGCGCGTACCTCGGCGGCACGCACGACGCGGACCAGGTGGCGTGGATCATCCGCCGCGCGCGGGAGCTCGCGCCGCGCTGGGAGGAGCTGGCCGGCGAGCTGCGCTACGGTCTCGATGGCGGCTTCTACCTTTACGGCCAGCGATCGGGTCGGGGGGTCGTCCACGCGCGCGCCGCCCACGCCGCCGGGCCCGCGCCCGTGCCGGGATCGAGACGGCTGGCGGTGCCGACGGACGAGGAGGCCCCGTGGCGCCGCCTCATCGCCCGGGCGCTCGACGCCCTGGGACGGCTCTTCCCGGTCACGCAGGACACCCTGCTCCGGCGAGCGCTGGCCCGGCTCGCCAGCTGGGCCGACCGACGGGCGCCCGTCGCCCGCGCGGTCGAGCGCTTCGAGCTCCTGGTCAAGCGGCCGCTCTTCGGCTGCCAGGCGTGCGGCAACTGCGTGCTCGGGCACCTCGAGTACGTGTGTCCGGAGACCTGCCCCAAGCACCTCCGGAATGGCCCGTGCGGCGGGACCTACCTCGGGCACTGCGAGGTCGTCGATCAGCCCTGCGTGTGGGTGGGCGTCCACGCGCGGGCTCAGGCCGCCGACCGCGTGCGGGACCTCCTCATCCCGGTCCCGCCGCCCGACCACGCGCTCCAGGGCACGAGCTCCTGGATCAACTATCTTCTCGACCGCGACAGACGGCCACGCACGTGACCTCTGAGCGAGGCGATCGCGGGGGCCGTGCCCGGGGCCGGTCTCATTGGAGCGATCACATGTTCCGGAGCGAAGGACGAGGGGTTACGGCCCTTTGAAGCCCGCGGTCCCCCCTGAGGGCGACCTGGCCCCCTCTCTCCCACGCCGCCTCGCCTGCGCCCTCGCGCTCGTCACGATCTTCTGCGCGGCGCTGTATCTCATGGCCCTCGACCGCATGGTCTACTGGAACGATGAGGTCATGAGCTCGGTCTGGGCGGCGGGTTACACCAGGGCCGACCTCGTGCGCGACATCTTCCGGGGCGAGGTGCTGACGCGGGACGAGCTCCTCGCCTTCGAGAAGCCGCGCCCCGGGACGGGCGTCACCGCGCCGGTCCGGATCCTCTGGGAGCGCGCGGCCGAGCACCCGCCGTTCTACTTCCTCCTCCTCCGGGTCTGGATGGAGCTGGTCGGCGACTCGATCACGCGCACGCGCCTCCTCTCGGTCCTCTTCGGGATCGCGCTCTTGCCGGCGGTGTGGTGGCTCGCGCGAGAGCTCTTCGCCTCGCGCCTCGCCGCCTGGGGCTCCACGGCGTCGGTCGCCGCCTCCCCCTTTTTCGCCCTCTATGCCCGGGAGGCGCGCGAGTACAGCCTCTGGGCGCTCCTCACCGCCCTCGGCAGCGCCGCTCTCGTCCGGGCGGTGCGCCTCGACACGCCGCCCGAGGCGCGACGAGGTCTCTCGCGCTGGTATTCCTGGAGTCTCTACGCGCTCCTGACCACCCTCTCGCTCTACACGTTCCCCTTCGCCCTCCTCGTCACCGCCTCTCACGGCGGCTACATCCTCCTCGCCGCCGGGCACCGGCGCCGCTCGCTCGCCGCGTGGGCCGTCGCCGCCGGCGCGGCCTCGCTACTCTTCAGCCCGTGGGCGCTCCAGCTGGGCATGCAGAGCCAGCGGAGCTCGTGGGTGATGAGGTGGACCGAGGACTCGAAGCCATTTGTCCGGTGGCTCCTCGATGGGCTCATCAACGCCTCCCACACCTTCTCGGCCCTGGACGACTTCGCGGCTTTCGATGAGCATTCTCCCTCGTTCCTCGGGAGCCTACCCTTTGCCCTGGCGGTGGCCCTCCTCACGATCGTCGCTGCCGCACTCGCGCTGGTCTCGGCCTACCGGAGAGCGCCGAGGGGAGCGTGGATCCTCCTCGTCTGCCTCTTCGGCTCGGTGACGCTCGTGCTAGTCAGCCTCGACCTCGTGAAGGGTGGGATGCGTGCCGTCTCGCCCCGCTACCACGTGCCCGGCTACCTCGCGGTCTGCCTCATGCTCGGGTACGGCTTCGCCGGCGCATCGCGCCTCCGCACCACGCCGGCCCGCTCGGCCTCCCTCACCGCCCTCGGCGCCTTGCTCGCCTGCGGAGTCGCCGCCGAAGTTCACTACCTCCGCGCGACCACGGCCTGGACGAAGGTCTTCAGCTTCGAGCTGCCGGCCATGGCCATACATCTGAACGAGGATCTCCGGCCCATCGTTCTCGCAAGCGGTCGTCACCCATTCGCCGACGCGAACGTCTTCAACCTCATCAGCCTGGCACACCGGGTCCGGCCCACCGTCTCGTTCCTCCCGATCACGCTAGGGGAAGACGGACACGCGAGGGCCGACGCGGGGCAACTCCGGATCCCGGAGGGGTACTCGTCGGTGTACGTCTTCGCCCCGGAACCCTGGGCGCTGAAGGAGCTCGGGGTGCGCACGGGCCGGGCGGCCGTCCCCGTCCTCGGGGACCGAGGAATCGAGGCGCAGGCGCGGCCTGCGCTGCCGCCACCCTTGGGCTTCGCGGTGTTCGTGCCGCTCTACCAGTTGCAGTGACCGGTCGCGGCTCACGCGGCACGTGGTGCGCCCACCAGCGGGGCCGCGGGTTGCATCGCGATGCTGGCAATGCGACGTCCGAACGTAGAATCTGCTTTCCGACAGCCTGCTGCCCCCGCTCGCGATCAGTGAGCGGGCGGAGGCCGGCGACAGGAGGCCGGCGTCCCTCGCTCGCGCCGAGCGCCCTCGTCGGGCCCGGCTCTTCAGCCCCCACCGACCTGGTAGATTCTGCGCGGCGTCTGGATGTTCTTGAGCGCCCGCTCACCCAGACACTCAAACGACAGCGGCAGCGATTCCTTGAGGCGGTCGAAGGCGGAGCCGGCGAGACAAATGCCACCGGGATCGGCCGCCTCCTGGACTCGAGTGGCCACGTTCACGCACTCGCCGTAGAGTCGGCCGTTCGCAACGACCACGTCCCCGAAGTCGATACCGACGCGAAACTGCATGCGCCGGTCGATCGGCAACTCGGCATTGCGGATCCGCAGCTGCTGCTGGACCTCGACCGCGCATCGGACCGCCGGCGCGACGGTGGGGAACGCCGCCAGCAGGCTATCTCCCGCGACGTCGATCAACCGGCCGCCGTGAGCCGCGACGATCGCGCGAATCATGGCCTGATAGGCCGTCAGCCTCCGGACGGTTTCTTCGACGCTGTCGGTGATCAGGCGGCTGTAGCCAGTGACGTCAGCGTGGAGGCAGGCGACGAGTCGACGCGTCATCGCGGTCTCTCCTGCGCGAGCCTTGGGACGGCGCGCGGAACCTGGAACGTCCTGACGGGGCTCCTTCGGTCGCCACGAGGTCGGTCCGAGCCTCTCCTCCCCTGGGCTCTCGGCCATCCGCAGCGCCCGGCAATCTACGCCCGGAGGCCGAGCAAGTCGGATGCCACCATGAACCGGCTGAAAGACAAGGCGTTTCGAGAGGTGATCGCGCCCGCTTACCGGTGAGCCCTGATCAGCTCACCAGGCAGTCGAGGTGGTGGTTGACCAGCGGCCGGTCGCCGGGCGAACAGCGGCAGACGTGGACGATGGCGGTTGACAGAGGCGCGAGCCTGCATCACGATACCTCCCTCGTCGGTCGCGGCCATTCCGAGCGCTCGGGAGTCTCGCCTTGCGTGTCGGGCACTTGCGTGACCAACACCTGCTCCGGTGTCATCAGGTAGAAGACTTCGCGCGATCGGGCCGAATTCTCACACGGGGAGGGCGCCCATGGGCCAGCTCGGGACAAGCAACCTCAATCTCAATCTGAACCTGAACCTCGGCGCGGCAACCTCCGCACCGGACGGCACCGCGCCGGGCGTCCGGATCAACACGCAGGAGTTCCGGAAGCTCGCCAGCGTCGACGCCCTCGCGGAGACTCGCGAGACGGTCAACACGGTCCAGTACCGCGAGTTCTGGAACCCGGAGCTCCAGGCGTACGTCTACCTCAACGCCTTCGTGCTGGCGCACCCCGGCTGGTTCGAAACGCTCAGGGCCGTCGTCGATCCGCTCGAGAAGCAGCTGCGCCGCGAGATCGACGACGAGCTCCGGCAGGCCCTGGACGCCGCTCCCGAGCGCGAGAGCCGCTTCGCCGAGATCATCCACCAGGACGGCGCGGAGGGTGCCCTCAGCTACTGGTCCGGGATGCTCATGCTGGAGCCGGCAGCCGCCCCGGCGACGACGTTGCTCGTGCGGGTGGCGCGGCGGATCGGCGAGATGGTGGCGGTGTGCCTCAAGCACCAGTATCGCTTCCCGAGACCGTCGCAGCTCTGCCCGGCCATCCTGCCGATGATCGACGTCCCGGCGCACCCCTCGTTCCCGAGCGGGCACTCGCTGCAGACCCGGCTCATCTCGCGCTGCCTTGAGCGGGCTCGCTCGGGGCTTCCCCAGGCCGGACCGCTCCTCCGTGACCTCGCGGAGCGGGTCGGTCAGAACCGGATCATCGCCGGGCTGCACTATCCGCTCGATCACGAGGCGGGCGTGAAGGCGGCCGATGCCTGCTACGAGATGCTGACCGGCCTGGAGACGCCGGGCAAGGAATCGATCCTGCAGAAGAAGCAGCCGAGCGTGCCGGCAGTCGTGCACTTGCTCAAGCTGGCCGAGAGCGAGTTCGCGACCCGGGCCGTGCCCCGGCTCCAGCCGATCCCCTAAGGAGACGGCGGCATCCGCCGGAGGAGGCTCACATGATGCATGCGCGGGTCTTTTCCGCCGCCGGAGTGTCCCCGACCAGCATCGCGCGGCGGCTCGAGCTACGGCTCGGCGCGCGAGACGGCGCCGACGCGGTCGAGCGCGAGCTGGCTGACCTCGCGACAAGGAGCCGAATCGCGTCACGCTTCCAACGGCGCGACCACGTGCGGCGGCTCGACGTCGAGCTGATGGGTGACGCGGCCGAGGTCGCCGGAGTGGTCCAGGCGTTGGGGAATCGCCCCGGGGTCCAGATCATGCGCGACGAGGTGCTACCTCCCCGAGGCGCCGCGGACCCGCTCTATCCGGATCCCTCCGTGTGGCGCCGGGTCGGGGCGCCCGTGGAGGCGGGGCGCGCCCGAGCCCCGGTCGGGGCCGGGTCCGACCCGCCCGAGCCGGTTGTCGTCGCCATCGTCGACTCGGGCGTCATGACGGAGCATCCCGACCTGACGGCTCACCTGTGGAAGAGCCCGGACGGTCGCGTTCGAGGCCTGAACCTCGTCGGACCCGACATCTACGACGTCGAGGACGGGGACGGCCACGGCACGCTGCTCGCGGGAACGGTGCTGGCCGCGGCCAGTGGATCGCCCGAGGTGGTTCTCCTGCCCGTGAAGTTCATCGACGGGCGCACGCGCCCGGACTCGGAACGCGCCGCGCAGGCGATCAAGTGGGCGGCCGACGAGGGCGCCAAGATCATCGACCTGAGCTGGGAAGTGGGGATCGTCAACCCGGCGCTTCGGACAGCCATCGAGTACGCGGGCACGAAGGACGCGCTGGTAGTCGTCGCGGCCGGCAACAGCGGCGCCGACAACGATCGCCTGCCGGCGTTTCCCGCCTGCTACGGCCACGACGGGTGCAGCGCCCTTCCGGAAGGCGACAACAGGGGTCTCGCGAACGTGATGACCGTCATGGCCTCTGACCGATTCGACGACAGGGCGGGCTTCTCGAACTACGGCAGGAGCAGCGTTCACATCGCCGCTCCCGGCGTGAACGTCACCAGCACCCATCAGACGCTGCGCAGCGGACTTCTCCCCCGCGATGCCGGGCTCTACCAACGCTACAACGGCAGCTCCGCCGCCGCCGCCTTCGTCGCCGGCGCCGCGGCTCTCCTGAAGGCCAGGAACCGCAAGCTGACCCCGGAAGCCATCAGGAGCGTACTCATCGACACCGCCGACGTTCGGCCTGACCTCCGCTGCAAGGCGAACGGTCGGGTGAATCTCACCCGGGCACGCGACGCCGTGTAGTGCGGCCCCACGCTTCGTCGGAGCCAGTTGGAGCGGGTCCGGGCTACTCCGGGAGCCCGGCGAGCACGAGGTGCCGAACGAGCAACGCCCGGCGCTCCGGGTCGCGCAGCGGGTACCGCTCGACGAACGGTCCCACCCGGAACTGAGGCTGGACCGCGAGCAGCGCCCGGGATACGGCCCGCGCCTCGGCGAGCCTGCCCGCCGCCGCCAGGCTCGCGGCGAAGGGACGGAGGTTCGCCGTGAAGCGCGGGTTCGCGTCCATGGCCTTCTGGCCCCACCGGGCGGCCTCCTGGTAGCGTCCAGCCGCGTAGTGCGCCAGCGCCAAGCTCGCGTGGGCGAAGAAGAGGTGCGGATCAAGCGGTGACAGCCGCAGGCCCTGCTCGGCCCGCGCCACCGCCTCGTCGACCAGCCCGATGTAGGTGTACGTCGGGCTGCTCCGGGTCCACGCAAGGGCGGAATTCGGGCTTGCCGCCAGAGCGCGGTCGAACAGGATGATCGCCTCGTCGAACTCGTGGAACAGGAACGACTTCAGGTGCCCGCAGAGCCCCAGGGCAATCGCGTCGAAGCTGTCACGCTCGAGGGCCGCCGCGCTGAGACGGGTCACCTCCAGGACGTCCGCGTCCGGGTCCGAGCTCCAGCCCTGTGCCATGCGGATGCTGTGCCAGTCGGCCAGCACCGCATAGGGCGCGGCGTACCCGGGGTCGAGCTCGATCGCCCGCTGCAGCCAGATCCTGGCCTCCGCGAACTCCTCCGGATCGAGGTGATACCGCTGCGTCGACCCCCGAAGCAGGCAGTCGTAGGCCTCCATGCTCTCCGGCCGCTGTCGCAGCGCCCGGCGGAGCTCTGCCTCGTGCACCTGGGGCGCCAGGGTCGCCACGACCTTGTTGGCGATCTCGTCCTGGAGCGCGAAGAGGTCACTGGCCATGCCATCGAAGTGGCGACCCCAGACCACGGTACCGCGCCGGCTCTCGGCGAGCTCGACGGCGAGCCTCAGCCGATCGTCGGCGCGGCGAACACTGCCGGTGAGAACGTAGCTCACCCCGAGCTCTTGCCCGACGACCCGGACGTCCGCGCCGCCCCCGCGGTACCGCAGCGTCGAGCTCCGCGAGATCACGAAGAGCTCACGGATCGCGGCCAGCGACCCGATGATGTCCTCCACGACCCCTTCGCCGAAGTATCCCCGGCCCGGGTCGTCGCCTTCGACGGCGAGCGGCAGCACCGCGATCGACGGGCGTCCCGCCACGCGCGCCGGCGAGACTTCGGCATCGGGCGGCCGCAGCTCTCCTGCGAGCTCGCCACGCTCGGCCGGCGGCGTGGCGGCCCCGGGGCCAGGCTCGAGCTCCTCCGCCAAGCCGGGGGCGCGCAGCCCGTACCGGGCCATCCTCGCGCGCACCGTGTTGCGGGTGATGCCGAGCAGCGCCGCCGTTCGCGAGATGTTCCACCCGGTCCGGGCCAGGGCCTCGGCCAGCCGGTCACGCTCCGCTTCCCCCTGCGGGACCAGTCCGAGCTCGGGTGCGCGCGTCGCTGACACGTGTCCAGGCGCGCCCAGCGCCAGGCTCGCGGCGCCGACGACCCCTTCCGGGGAGAGCAGCACGACGCGCTCGATGGCGCTGTTCAGCTCCCGCACGTTGCCCGGCCAGTCATAGGCGCGGAGCGCCTCGCGTGCCTCCGCGCTCAGGCTGAGGCGCTGGGCCGACACTCCATACTTCTCGCACGCGCGCGCGAGGGCATGCTCGGCCAGGAGCTCGATGTCCTCCCGGCGCTCTCGCAACGGGGGCATCCACAGGGTGAGCACAGCGAGTCGATGGTAGAGGTCCGCCCGGAACCGCTGCTCACGCACCCTGGCTTCGAGGTCCTCGTTGGTCGCGCCGACGATCCAGACGTTCACCGGCGCGCTCTGCGTCGAGCCGAGCGGACGGACGTTTGGATCTTCGAGGACCTTCAGGAGCTTTCCCTGCACGGCGCTCGGTAGAAGCCCAACCTCGTCGAGGAACAGCGTCCCGCGGTCGGCGACCTGGAGCAGGCCGCGCTTGGCCTGGCGGGCGTCGGTGAAGGCCCCGCGCTCGTATCCGAACAGCTCGGACTCCACCAGGTGCTCGGGAATGGCCGCGCAGTTGAGCTCGACGAATCGCCCCGCCGAGCGCGTGCTGGCCCGGTGCATGGTCAGCGCGAGGAGGCTCTTGCCGGTCCCGGTCTCACCGTAGATGAGGACGGGGGGAAGCCGCAGCAGTCCGGCGTCCCTGGCGAGGAGCCCCCGGACCCGCTGGCGCAAGGCCACGATGCGTGGACTATGGCCAACCAGATCCTGCAGGGGATCCATCGCGCGATAGTTATACGTCCCCTCCCCGCCCGGTGTCCACCCGCGGCAGGCCTGTCCCCAGGCCGCCCACGCGGTGGTCAGTGACCGGTCAACCGATGGTCTCCGCGTCGGCGATCGCCTCGCAAGTGCGCGGAACGTCGAACATCCTCTTCGGCACGTCACTTGCGATGGATCCGGGGCAGCGGATCAGCTGCCTGAGGCCGGGATCACGGGCGGGAGGTGACGCTCCACGGGGCACGGCCCCAGGACCAGATGGCCGAGTCACTCGACTGGAGGTGACGAGATGATCGCTCCCAACGAGCAGACGTCGTGCTGGGCCGAGCCGGGCACGCCGAACGCCTACCCCCTCTCCTACGACGCGTATCGTCGGGTCCGCGAGGCCGAGGAAAAACCGCGGCCCCGCCATCAGGCGCTGGGCGCCGCGGTCGACCAGTACGTCTGGAGCCGCTGGCGGCTCGCGCCCGCGCCCGAGGTCGAGGTCCTGCTCACGGTGCACCACGACGCGCCCCCTCGCATCCGGCGCATGGCGGCGGAGATCCTCCGCGCCATCCGGCGTGGCCGGCCCGCGGACGAAGCCATCCGCCACGTCTCGAGGCGCTTCGGCCTCCGGCAGGCGCGCACCCAGGCCTGTCTGGCAGCCTGGCTGGGCGTCCGGCTGCGCCCGATCCACCACGACGTGACGCCGTCGGCCGGAGGTATCCGCTGGCCCTTCAGCCGTCCGGCTGACTGGATGTGAACGGCGGTGAACCGGTGAACCAGGGTCTCGGCCCGGCCAGTGCCTTCTCTCGACTCACTTGCGGCGACGATTCCGACTCCGAGACAGGCGAGACACCGAGAGGTGACCCCCATGACCTCCCTGTCCCTCAGCCAGCTGATCGGTGAGAGTCCCGAGATCGTATCCCTCCGTGAGCAGATTCGGCGGCTCATCCAGAGGCAGCGCGGCCTGTATCGCCCGCTCCCGATCCTGATTCTCGGCGAGGCCGGAACCGGCAAGGCCTTCGTCGCCCGGCAAATCCATGCGGAGGGGCCACGGGCTCAGAGGCCGTTCGTCCAGGTCAGCTGCGCCGCGCTTCCGGAGTCCCTGTTCGAGGCGGAGCTCTTCGGCTTCGAGAAGGGGGCGCCCGCGAGCGCGCGCGGCGCCAGGCCGGGACTCTTCCACGCCGCAGGCGCCGGCACGATATTCCTCGACGAGGTGGGCCGCCTCTCGCTGGGCAACCAGGCCAAGCTGCTCAAGGTCGTCGAGCAACGGGTCCTGCGGCGCATCGGGAGCACCCAAGACGAGCCTGTCGACGCATGGATCATCACCGCGGCGAGCGACGACCTCCTCACCAGCGCTCGGGAAGACCGCTTCCGCGAAGATCTGTACCACCGGCTCGCGGCCGTGGCGTTCCGATTGCCCCCCCTGCGCCGGCGCGGCCGGGACATCCTACTTCTGGCGGAGCGCTTCCTGGCACGCGCCTGCACCGAGTACGGCGCGCCGCCCATGGCGCTCGGTCCCAGCGCGCGAGCCGCGCTGCTCGCCCACTCGTGGCCCGGAAACGTTCGCGAGCTGGCGAACCTCATGGAGCGCGTCGTGCTCTTCTCTGAAGCGACGGACGTCACCGCCGAGACGTTCGATCTCACCGAGGCTCCAGGGTCTGAGCAGACGCCGGCCGCGTCGCCGAATGGAAGGGCCGGCCCCGAGGACGAGGACGTCCGTGACGCCGCCCTGCGAGCGCGCGCGGCAGGGTCCTGGAGCGCGCTCGCGCGGGAATCGGTCGCAAGGCCACTCCGCGCGGAACCGGCCTCGACGCGCGCGGCCAATGGATCGCGCCGCACGGGCTGGCTGCTGGATCTCGGGGAGCCGAGCGAGGCCGGGCGATGAGGCGAGGACGCCACCCGGACCGCGCGCCGAGCCGCTAACTGGCTACGGGCGGTTCTCGTCCAGCTCCTTCGCGAACTCCTGCCGCTGAGCGAGGACCTCCGCCGGCACGTCGCCGTAGACATGGTCGAACATGTCGAGGGGGCGCGCCTCCTGCATCCGAGCCTCGGCACGCTCGATGGCGACGCGCACCTCTGCGTCCACTTCCGCCTCGAGCTGCGCGTGGAGGGCGTCGTCGACGAGGCCCTTCGCCCCGAGGTAGCGGCGGAGCCGCGGCAAGGGCTCCCTCGCCTCCCAGAGGCGGACGTCAGCCTCGCTCCGGTACTTCGCGGGATCGTCGGCGGTCGAGTGAGCCAGGAGCCGGTAGGTCACCGCCTCGACGAGCGTGGGTCCGCCCCCGCCACGGGCGCGGGCCACCGCCTCGCGGGTGACGGCGACCATCCCCAGCAGGTCGTTGCCGTCCACCTGGATCCCGGGGAAGCCATACGCGAGCGCGCGGTGCGCGAGCGTCTTCGCCCGCGTCTGCCTGGACCGCGGCACCGAGATCGCCCACTGGTTGTTGACGCACACGAAGACGATGGGCGCCTGGAAGACGCCCGCGAAGTTCATCGCCTCCTGGCAGATCCCCTCGGAGCTCGCCCCGTCCCCGAAGTAGCAGAGCACGACGCTGTCCTCCCGCCGGGCCCGGGCGGCGCACGCGAGTCCCACCGCGTGCGGGACGTGGGTACCCATCGGGACGCAGACCGGCAGGTCCCGGAGACCCGGGGGAACCGACGTGCCCTCCGGCAGCCCCGCGTAGAGGAGGATCAGGTTCTCGAGCGGCCAGCCCCGCCACACGTACGCTGCCCACTCACGCCAGACCGGGACGAGCCAGTCGCTCGAGCGGAGCGGGTAGACGCTGCCGAGCACCGCCGCCTCGTGGCCCTTCGCCGGCAGGTACGTGCCGATCCGACCCTGACGCTGGAGGAGAAGCATGCGTTCGTCGAACCGGCGCGCGAGGAGAAACGTCCGGTAGAGTCGCCGCAGATCGTCCGGCGGAATCCCCGGATCGAGCGCCTCGTCCACTCGCCCCTCTTCGTCGAGGATCGAGACGGCGTCGATCGGATCGAGCTCGATTCGCTGGCGGGGCATCGGCTAGCGCTCGACGGGAACGTCCTCGCGGCCGCCCCACTCGGTCCACGAGCCGTCGTAGACCGCGACGTCGCGGCGGCCCACCAGGTGGAGCCCGAGCGCCAGGACGCAGGCCGTCACGCCTGAGCCGCACGTGGTCACGACCGGCCGGCCGGGCTCCACGCGAGCCTCCTCGAAGAGCCGCCGGAGGTCACCCGCGGGACGCAGCAACCCGTCCTCGCGCCGGAACAGCCGGTCGTAGGGCAGACTCAGGCTTCCCGGAATGTGCCCGCCACGGAGTCCCGGACGCGGCTCTGGCTCGGTCCCCGCGAACCGGCCCGCCGAGCGCGCGTCGAGCACCTGCGCACGGTGCGTCTCAAGGTTTCGCCGGACGCCTTCCAGGGCAACCACCAGCTCGGGGCGGAAGCGCGCTGTGAAGCGACCGGGCGCCGGCCGCGCCTCTCCCGACTGGACGGGCCGGCCCTCCTCCCGCCAGCGGGGGAACCCGCCGTCGAGCACCGCGACGCGGTCGTGCCCGAACACGCGGAACGTCCACCACACACGCGCCGAGGCCGACATGTGCTTCCCCGCATACACGACGACCCGGTCGCCGTCATGGATGCCGAGCGCGCCGGCCGCTTCCCCGAAGCGGCTCGCGTCGGGGAGCATGTGGGGCAGCCCCGATCGCCGGTCGGCAATCGCGTCAATGTCGTAGTAGACGGCGCCGGGGACGTGGGCGTCGCGAAACTCGGCCCGCGCGTCGCGCTGGACCGTCGGCACGTACCACGTCGCATCGAGGACCCGGAGGTCCGGCTCGCCGAGGTGCTCGCCGAGCCACGCGGTGCTCACCACGGCTCCGAAGCTCTCGTCCGTCATGACTCCCTTTCTCCGGCACGCGTCACGCGTCGATTATGGCACGGCCCCGGCCCCCCACCCTCCCGCGCGCGGGCGCCGCGGCCCGGCCGACTCACGCGGCGCCGAGCAACCCTCCGAACATCCGGCGCCCCAGCTCGAATGCCTCGGCAAGGACGAGTCCCGCACCGTCGCCGTCCGGCTTCTGGCGGCGCCATGCTACGAGCTCCTCCTCCGACCGGAAGAAGTTGAGCCGCGTTCAGAGGAAGCCGGAAAGCCGGTCGCCGCCCCAGCGTCCCGCCTCCACCCACGCGAGGCTACCGGGCGGGACCCGCCGGGGCCCGGCCACCGGATCGACCTCGAACTCGAGCGGCACACGGCTCCGGTGACACCGCGATCGGACCGTCACCGGCACGGCGAGCATGGGCGCCACCCCCAGGGCGTCGATCGCGCAGCACGCGTGGCGCGAGCGACCGCCTGGAAGGATCACCTCGAAGTCGTTCGGCTCGGCCGTGAAGGGATACGCCAGGCACACGCGGTTCCCGTCCAGCCCGATCAGGTCGGAGGCGTCGAGCGCCGCCGCCAGGGTCCGGACGCCCTCCGGCGTGAGGCCCGGGACCCTCGCGGCCAGGGCGTCGAGCGCGATCGGGCCGCCGAGCTCGATGAACCCCTGCCAGATGGCCCGCAGCAGCGGGTCGTCGCGCCGCGCCCGGCGAGCGGCCCACTCGGCCGCCCGACCGGGCGTCAGGATCTCGGCGGCCGTCCGGATCTCGACCCTCACGCCTCCGAGCTTCGCACGGCCCCGGCCTCCCGGGCGAGCCGCCACACGAGCGCGCCGGCCCCGAGGCAGGCGGCCAGGAGCCAGATCGGCCCGCCCACCACCGGCAGCGCGGTCGCGAGCGAGAGCAGGGCCAGGCCGAGCACCAGCGCCTTCAGCGCGTCGCGCCTCGGATTCCCTCGTGGTTTCACGAGGGCCCGCCCCAGGGCGAGCCCGACCACGATCTTGCCCGCGTAGAGGGCGACGAGATAGAGGCCCAGGAGGATCAGCGCGAGCGGCAGGCCCACGAGCGTCACCGCCAGGAGCAGGATCACGATCGGCCCCCCGATCAAGCTCGCCACCCCCCAGCCGAGCGACGGTCCCCAGCGCCGCACCCTATCGGCGCTCTCCAGGACCAGTCCCGGGACGAGCAGGAGCCCGATCCAGCCGAGAAGGGCCGCGCCGAAAAAGCCCGTCGCCGCCCAGAACCAGACGCGCGGCTCGGCATACCACCCGGCGGCCCGGGAGTGAACGCGGGTGAGCACGGGACCGATCACGCTGGCCTGGGCGTCGACGGTCACGTCGGAGGCCCGCGCGACGTCGGCCTGGACGCCCCCGGCCACGCGCGCCGGAGCTCGCAAGACGAGGCGATCGCCCCGGAACCGGACGTCACGCCCCACGTCGCCGGCGACCTCCGCCTCGTGAGCGATGATCGACAGGCCGTGCCCGACCGCGCCGCGGAGCATCAGGCTCCGGCCGGCCAGCGTCAGACGCTGGCAGTCCGGGCGTTCCGGAGTGCCGGCACGAACGTCGAGACGCCGAAGCCGGCCACTGTGCTCGTGACGGAGGGAATTTGCGCGCGCTCGCGGAACCCCATGTACGTCGCCCTCGCGCTCCTCTTCGCGGGCGTCGCCGTGCTCGCCGACAGCGGCTGGCTCGCGCTCCTGCTCGTGCCCTATGTCGCCGTGCTCCGGATGGGAGTGATCGTGCGTGAGGAGCGCTACCTCGACTGGAAGTTCGGCGAGCCCTACCGGGCCTATGGGGCCCGGGTCCGGCGGTGGCTCTGAGCGACGGGAGCGGGACTAGAATGAGAGCGGCATGCGCGAGTACCGGTATCGGGTCGACGCTGACGGCCGCGTCTTCCACGATGGGAGCGAGGTGCTCGATCCGCTGACGCTTCGATTCTTCGTGCGTGCCATGACCCGCACCCCGGAGGGGCGCTGGCTGGTCGTGTGCCAGGGCGAGCACAACTGGTTCGAGCCGGACGAGACCCCGTTCGTCGTCCTCCGAGTGCGGCCGGTCCTCCACGGGGGGACGCTGGACGGCCTCGAGCTGGTCCTGGCCGGCGACTACCGGGAGCCGCTCGACCCGGCCACCCTGGAGACGCGGAGGGGGCGCCTCTACTGCCGGGTCCGCCGCGGGGCGTTTCCGGCACGGTTCGGTCGCCTCGCCCTGCAGCAGCTTGAGCCCCATCTCGGAGACGAGGCCGGCCGGCCCGTCCTCGTCCTGGGTGGCCGGCGCCACGCCATTCCCGAGCGCGAAAGGACGCCAGAGCTCACATGACCGAGCGACCGACCGACCCCGGCACTCCCGCCATCCCCGAGCACGGCAAGAAGAAGCGGGCGGCAATCGAGCCCGCGCCCCCTGCCCGGGTGATGAGCATCCATGCTCACCCGGACGACCAGGAGTTCACGGTCGGCGGCACCCTGGCCAAGTGGGCGCGGGCAGGCAGCGCCATCGTCACCGTCTGTGTCACGCGCGGCACCGGAGGCTCGAACCGCTTCACGCCGGGCGACATGACCCGCGAGGCCCTCGGGCCGATCCGCGAGGTCGAGCAGCGAAGCGCCTGTCGGGTCCTCGGAATCACCGACGTGTGGTTCCTGGACTACGAGGACGGCATGCTCGAGGCCACCATCGCGCTCCGGCGGGACCTCACGCGCCTGATCCGGCGCTTCCGGCCCGATGCGGTCGTCTGCGGCGACCCCACGGTCCGCTACTATGGCTCGACGTACCTGAACCACCCCGACCACCGCGCGGCCGCCGATGCCGCGCTCGACGCGGTCTTCCCGTCCGCCGGCACCCGGCTCATCTTTCCGGAGCTCGTGGCCGAGGGGCTCGAGCCCCACGAGGTGCGCCAGGTCTACATCCACGGCGCCGAGCGGCCCGACACCTACGTCGACATCGCGGGCACGCTCGACGCGAAGCTGGCGGCCCTCCGCGAGCACCGGAGCCAGATGGGCGAGTGGGACCCGAAGGAGTTTCTCATGGAGTGGGCGCGCGAGCAGGGCGTCCGCGCCGGCCTCGAGGCGGCCGAGGCGTACCGGCACATGGTGCTGGAGGGGCCGTAGGCGGCCACCCGGTCGGAGGGACGGGCTACGGGGGCCGGGCGGACGGTCTTCGCCGTCAGATCTCGTCCAGGCCGGAGACGGACTCTGATCCGCGATGCCGGAGCGGGCGCCAGCCCGGTACATCGCTGCGCGGCCAGGATGGCCTGGCTGGGGCGCGCCGCGTAGTCTCGTCCCACGACCAAGTCGTAGCATGGCGTGAGCAGTGGCGGCATCGCCCGCCAGTGCGAGCGCTTGAGGCCAAACCCCCAGTGATGGCCGAGCGTGATCAGGGCGGCCGGGGTTGCACGCTGGTGGTGGAGGCTGGCCGTGTGGTTGCCATGGGCAGCGAAATGATCGACTCGATCCTCGTGCTGGACGGCCTGATGAAGACGGTCGATGACCCGCGAGGGCGCGGCAGGGGCGCCCGGTCACGCGGTCGCGGAGCCCTCCAGGACCAGGACGCCCTCCCCCGGGAAGCTCACCGTCACCGCCTGCCCTGGCTCCGGCAGGGTGGCGCTCGGATTGTTGAACGTGTCCAGCGACACGGCGTTCTCTCCGAAGCGCACGCGGATCCGCACGATCGATCCCAGGAAGTTGACGTCCTCCACCGTGCCCTGCATCCGGTTCCCGTTGTGGGCCGAGGTGTGGAGCGACACGATCTCCGGGCGCAGCGCCACCGCGCGCATCTCGCCCACGCGTGCGTCCGCCAGGCCCCGCGACGCGCGGATCTCCTGCCCGTCGATCGCGATCGCGCCGCGCTCGGGATCGATCACCTGGCCGCGCAGGATACTGAGCGTGCCGACGAAGGACGCGACGAAACCGGTCCGCGGGAAGTTGTAGATCTCGAACGGGGTGCCGATCTGCTCGATCCGCCCGTCCCGCATCACCACGATGCGGTCCGACAGGGACAGGGCCTCCTCCTGGTCGTGGGTCACGTAGATCGTCGTGATCCCCAGCTTCCGCTGGATGGCCCGGATCTCGTTCCGGAGCGACACGCGGATCTTGGCGTCGAGGGCCGACAGCGGCTCGTCGAGCAGCAGCACCTTCGGCTGGATCGCCAGGGCCCGCGCCAGGGCGACGCGCTGCTGCTGGCCGCCCGAGAGCTGGTACGGGTACCGCGCCCCCATCATCGGCAGCTTGATGAGCTCCAGCATCTCCCGGACCCGGGTCCCGAGCTCCGCGCTCGGCTTCCGGGCCACCTTCAGCCCGAACCCGACGTTGTCGGCGACCGTCATGTTCGGGAACAGGGCGTAGGACTGGAACACCATGCCGACGTTACGCTGGTTGGGGGGGCGCCGGGTGATGTCCGCGCCGTCGATCCGGATCGTGCCCGCCGACGGGATCTCGAACCCGGCGATCATCCTGAGCGTCGTGGTCTTCCCGCAGCCGCTCGGGCCCAGGAAGGACACGAACTCGCCCCGCTCGACGTCCAGCTCGAAGTGTTCGACCGCGGTCGACGTCGCGAACTTCTTCTGGAGGCCCCTGATCTCCAGCAAGCCCATGCGTGTCCTCAGTGCGCCCCGACCGTCTGGCCGGCACTCCGGCGGCCCAGGATCTGGATCAGGGCCATGCACGACCACGTGATGGCGAGCGTGATGATCGCGAGCGCCGAGGGCTCGTACGCACGGTTCGCCCCGATCAGCTGGAGATACGGGCCGAACGCCGGGCGATCCAGCAAGCTCGCCATCGTGAACTCGCCGATGACGATCGCGAACGTCAGGAAGGCTCCGCTCAGAACCGCCACCTGGACGTTGGGCAGGATCACCCGAAAGAGAATGGTCCCCCAGCTCGCGCCGAGGCTCTGCGCCGCCTCCGTCAGCGTCCGCACGTCGATGGCGCGCAGCCCGGCGTCCACCGCGCGGTACATGTACGGCATCGCCAGCGTGACGTAGCTGAACATCAGCAGGACGTCGGTGCTCCGGTCGCTGGCCGTCATCGGCAGGAGCGAGGAGCTGTTGTAGATGCGGAGATACCCGAACACCAGCACGATCGCCGGGATGACCAGCGGCAACAGGGTGATGAACTCGACCGCCGGGCGCAGCCTCGGCAGGCGCAGCTGGATCCAGTACGCGGTGGGGACGATCAGCAGGATGCCGACGGCGATGGTGGCGAGCGCCAGCAGCGTCGAGTACAGGAACGTCTCGTGGAACCGCGGGTCCCCGAGGACGATCCGGTAGGCCTCGAAGCTGTACACGCCCCGGCGGTAGCGCAGCGAGAACTCGAACGTGCCCAGGAGCGGCACGAAGAAGTACAGGACCCCCGCCAGGACGACCAGCCAGGACCAGATCGCCCGCCGGGTCATCGCAGCCAGCGCTCGCTGCGGGCGCGCAGCCAGATGTAGGTGGCGTTCGACAGGCCGGTGATCGCGATCATCCCCAGCGCCAGCGCGTAGCCGAGATTCTGGTTGTGGAGCACGTCGCCGCGGATCTGCGCGAACAGCAGGATGGTCACGATGTTCAGGGAGCTGCCCGTCAGGGCGTATGCCGTCGCCACCGCACCGAACGCGTTCGCGAACAGGAGCAGGGCCGTGCCGACCAGGGTCGGCCACAGGACCGGCAGGCCGACGTAGCGCCAATAGTCGACCGTGCTTCCGCCCAGGTTCGCCGCCGCCTCGCGCCATTCCCGCTTCAGGCCGTCGATCGCCGGGGCCATGATCAGGACCATGAGCGGGATCTGGAAGTACATGTAGGTCAGCGCCAGACCCCAGAAGCTCAGGAGGTTGAACCCGGCCCGGTAGATGTTGAAGTCGAACAGGCTTACGAGCAGGACGGTCACCAGGCCGGTCCGCCCCAGGGTGGCGAGGAACGCGAAGGCGAGGGGCACCCCGGCGAAGTTCGAGGCCACTCCGGAGAACGTCAGGAGCGTGGGCCGGACCCAGCGCGGCAGCCCGCCGGCAATCGCCGCGTAGGCGAGAAAGAACCCGGCGACCGCGCCGCCGATCGCCGAAGCAGCGCTGACCTGGATGCTGATCCAGTACGCGCTGAGGATCGTGGGCTGGAGCAGGTCACGGAGGTTGGCGAGCGTGAAGCGGCCTTCGCTGTCCTGGAACCCGCCGACGATCAGGAAGCTCGTCGGCAGGATCAGGAACAGGAACGCAAAGAGGAAGAACGGGAGGACGCCTAGCAGCTCCCACGAGAAGCGGCCGGGCCGCACCGCCGCGCCGACCGGCGGGGCGGTCTCCACGGATGTGACCCGGCTCACCCGGCTACCCTGAGAGGAGCCGCCCCCGCCGCGCGGCTCGACCGGCGGGCGGCGACGGCTCGCGGCGGGCCGTTCGCCCGGCGGCCCCCGCGTCCCCGCCCTCTCACCCCGGGATCGCGAGTGAGAGGGAGGGGGCCACGGCACCGGTCACACCAGCGGGCGGCTTCGCCAGACGCGCCTCGCGTGATGGCGTGCACGGGAGCCGGTGCTACTTGACGTTCGCCCCGACGACGCTATCCCACTGCTTGGTGATGATCTCCTTCGCCTTGGCCTGCTGGTCGAGCGTCGGGAAGACGGCCTTCTCGTAGGCCTCGGCCGGCGGGAGCTTGGCCAGGAGGTCGGCGGGCACCTTCTTCTTCTTCACGAGGTCCTGGAAGCGGATCGGATGGCAGTAGCCCTTGAGCCACGCCAGCTGGCCCTCGTCCGAGTACAGGTGCTCCATCCACAGCTTGGCGGCGTTCGGGTGCGGCGCGTAGGCGCTGATCGCCTGGACGTACACCCCGGCCAAGACGCCGTTGCGCGGCACCACCACCTCGACCTTCGGGTTGCCCTTGAGGGTGTCGCGGTCGGTGAGAGCGTTGTAGTCCCAGCGGATGATGATCGGCGTGGCCCCCTGCGCGAGGGAGGCCACCTTGCCGATCACCGGGACGAAGTTCCCCGCCTTGTTCAGGTCCGCGAAGAACTTGAGGCCCGCCTCCGCCGCCCGGTCCATGTTGCCGTTCGCCATCGCGAGGCCCGCAGCCAAAACTCCCAGGATGGCCTGTGACGAGGCGCGGGGGTCGCCGGCTAGCGCAACCGAGTTCTTGTACTCGGGCTTGAGGAGGTCCGCCCAGTCCTTCGGCGCGTTCTTGACGATGTCGGCGTTGATCTGGAAGCCCATCACGCCGTAGTAGTCGCCGTACCAGTAGCCCTCCGCGTCCTTCTGATCGTTGGGGATGGAGGCCCACGTGGCGACCTTGTGCGGCAGGAGCAGCCCTTCCTTCTTCGCCGACGGCCCGAAGGAGAGGCCCACGTCGATGACGTCCGGCGCCTGCGGGCCCTTGTTCCCCTTGTTGGCCTTGATGGCCTCGATCTCGTCGCCGGAGCCAGCGTCGGGGTTGAGCTCGTTGATCTTCAGACCGTATTTCTGCTTGTAGCTCGCGAGGAGCTCCCCGTAGTTGCACCAGTCGTGCGGCAAGGCGATCGTCGTCAGCTGGCCTTCCTGCTTGGCGGCGGCAACCAGTTGCGCTGGCCCTGTCTGGCCGGCGGCGACCCCGAGGGCCGCCAGGACGACCAGCGCAGCGAGCGAGGCGGTGCGGAGCGATGGGTGCTTCATGCGTGTCCCTCCTCGGGTTCGGAAGCTGGTCCTGGTGGCGACGGCCTACGATGGGTCGGCGTGGTGACGTTGTCAAGGGTGCGGACCGGTCCCGGCGTCACGGGGATCCGGCCGCAACCGGGGCGCGCGGCGGCCTCGATCCATCGAGGGAAATCGGGAGAGTCCATCGCCGTCTCGGCGCGTCTCCACCGGTTGGCGCCGTAGGCGGCGAAGTCGAACGCGATGCGGGAGATCGCCGTCTGGATCACCGCCCAGAACGCCCAGCCGACGTCGGACGCGATCGTGTGCAGCATGACCCTGGCCACGAGCGAGGCCGGCGCCCCGCCGAAGTACGCCTGGCAGAGCTCCTCCACCCGGCCACCGTCGTAGTCGAGCTCCCGGCACGTGTTCCCGAGCTCGAACGCCGGGTCTCCATTGCCGCTGTACTCCCAGTCCACCAGGCGGAGCCGGCCGGCCTGCTCGATGTAGTTGTCGGGCAGGAGGTCATTGTGACAGGGCACGGCCGGGAGCGGACTGGCCGCCAGGGCGGCGGCGATCGCCCGGATGGCAGCTCGGCGCCCCCCGTACCCGGACGGCGCCGGGAAGCCCCGCCGCTCCGCCAAGGCTCGGTACCGGTCGGCGAGGGCGAGCATGTCGAAGTCGCGGAGGAACCGCGGCCCGCCGTGGAGCTGGCGGAGGGTGGCGGCGATCCGCGCCGGCATCCCGGGCGCCCTCAGCGTGTCGCTGGTCATTGGCCGGCCCTCGAGGAACTCGATGACGGTCGCGCCGCCGGCCGGAAAGTGGTGGAGGACCGCTGGCCCGACGCCGAGGGCGGCCGCGATGCGCGCGTTGTGGAGCTCGTTCGCGCGGTCGATCGCCAGGAGCTCGGTCGAGGCGCCCGGGATCCGGACGACGAACGCCCGGCCGTCCACGTCGACCCGGTAGTTCGTGTTGGTGAGGCCGTTCGGCAACGGCCGGATCGAGAGCAGCCGACCACGCCAAGCGTCGACCCAGTCGACGACCTCCTCGATGGTGACCGCTCCTCCGCGACTCATGGGGTCCGTGCGCTGACGTCCTCGCTCCCGGATTCTAGCCCAGGGTCGCGAGGGCCACCAGGCAGGCGGGGATCCCCGCCGAACGCCATCGCCCGATCGGTCGCCGGTCACGCGCACGCGTCGGAGCGAAGGCCGGTACGCCCAGGGTACGCGGCGCTAGCCGCGTCGGGGAAACCCCCGATTCGTCGGGGCTTTCCCCGCTGCGCCCGATCCGGAACGGCACGTACGCTGGCACGCAGGATGCGCGCCAGGGCCGAAGCCACGCCAAGCGCCGGCACCCTCGCTGGACGGGAGCGGGCTGCGACAGCTCACCGCGCCCTCTGGGTTGGGGGGGCGGGCGTGCTGATGGCCATGGCGTTCCTGGCGCTTCGCTACCGACTGGCGCTCACCCCGCCCCTCGCCGAGACGTACTACGACGAAGCGCTGACCGGACTCATGGCGCTCGCAATCCTAAAGGGCGCCCCGCAGGTCTTCTACTGGGGTGAGCCGTACGGGGGCGCGATCGGCGACGCCTACCCCGCCGCGCTCGGGTTCTGGCTCTTCGGGCCGTCCACCCTGGTCCTCCGGATGGCCGCGGCCACGATCGCCGTGCTGTGGGCCTGGTCGGTCTGGTTCATCGCGCGTCGAGCCAGCGGCGGACCGCTGGCCTGCCTGGCCGGGCTGATGGTCGCCGTGCCGCCCGTGTTCCTCAGTTACGCTCAGCTCTCGACCCACGGCGAGAGCTCCGCGCTCGCCATCGGCACCGTGGCGCTGGCGAGCGCCGCGTACCTGCTCGGACCGCGCGTGGCGCCGGCGCGCGCCGCGGCCTGGGCCGTCCTCGGTCTCGCCTCCGGTCTCAGCTGGTGGTCGAGCCAGATCGGGGGCATGCTGCTGCTGGCGGCGGCACTCGTCCTCCTCGTCGCGCGGCCACGAGCACTCCGCCGCCCCGGTCCCTACGCCGCCCTCGCCCTCTTTCTGCTGGCGAGCCTCCCCTTCTGGCTGTGGAACGCGCGCCACGAGTGGGCCACGTTCCGGCACCTGGCGTCGTGGGGCGGTCCGCTGCCGTCGTGGGATATCCGGTTCCGGATCGTTGGGGGGACGCTGCTCGACACCCTGCGCCACTACTTCTGGGACGGGCGCGCCGTGCGGCTTCCGACCTGGGCGCAGGTCCTCGGATGGATCGCCGTCGGAGGCGTCTACCTGCCGGGCGTCCTCCTCGCGGCGCACCGCGCGTTCGCCTGGGGACAGCGCCTCAGGCGGCGGGAGCGTCCATGGCAGGACCCGCTGGATCTCGTCGTGGTCGCGTTCTGGGCGACCGTCGCGGCGCACCTCGTGACGTGGTTCGGCACGTCCACCGTGCTCCGCTACGAGATCACGTTCCACGCGACCCTCCCTGTGCTGTGCGCGGTGGCCCTGGCGCGCGTGGCCGCGGCCGGCTGGGCGCCGCTGGCGGGCATCCTCGCCGCTGCGGTCCTCGGCTTCAACCTGGCCACTCACGTCGCGTTCGTCAGGGATGGCGCGGCGGCGCCCTGGCGGCCGGTGGACGCCGCCGTCACGCGGCTCGCGGGCCTCGGGGTCCACTCGTGCTACGCGGATAGCCGGATCGCGCAGGTCGTCACGTTCGAGTCGAGAGAGCGGGTCCTCTGCGCGGACTACCTGGGATACCGGAACTACGCCTTCCTGCGCACGGTCGATCGCGTGGCGGACCCCACGGCCGTCGCGATCGTGACCCACCGCGCCCTGAGGAGGCCCTCGCCCGAGGTGGCGGCCCGCGCGCTCGACTTCATCGGCGCCCGGTACCAGCGCGACGACGTGGGCGACTATGCGATCTTCCATCACTTCGTGCCGCCGGGGCCCACGCGACCGATCCCTCCCAGCGAGTGGACTGCTCGCGCGTCGTCCGGCGGCGACGCAGCCAGCCGGGTGTTTGACCGCCGAGTGTGGACCCGCTGGGCGGCCCCCCAGCGGACCGGCGAGTGGCTCGAGGTGGACCTGGGACGGGCCCATCCTGTCGCCCAGGTGACGCTCGTCGCCGCGCCGTGGGCGAGCGACGCCCCGATCGGGCTCCGTGTGGAGACCTCGGCCGACGGCCGAGCCTGGCGGACGGCTGCGGCGGTCCGGGAGGTGTGGCCCGGGCTCCACTGGTGGAAGGGCCATCCGCGGGTCGACGACAGCGGGAGGGTCCTCGTGCGGCTGGACCCGCATCCAGCGCGCTTTCTGCGCTTCGTCCAGACCGAGAAGGGGGAGTCCGGAGGCCTGTGGAGCGTCGCCGAGCTGTTCGTCCACGAGGCCGCCATGGCGCCCTCGCCACCGCCGCCGGCCGCCGCGGACGCCGTCAGCGTCGCCGGGCGCGAGCTGGACCACTGGGCGGACGACCCCGACGGGCCGAATCCGATCCGGGCGCCCGTCACGTACGAGCACCGGCGGGCACAGGTCCCGTGGAGCGCGGTGTACGAGGCGGCGAACCGGGCGCTCGCCCTCGCGCCGGAGTGGGACGAGGCGCATCACCTCTACGGGCTGGCGCTCGCGCGGGCGGGCTGGTCCGAGACGTTCGATCTCTCCGTCGAGCGGGCGGCGACCGATCGGGCGTGGAGCGAGGTCGTGCGGTGGGCGGAGCAGGCGGAGGCCGTCCCCGAGGGTCCCTGGCGGCGAGGCCGGGTGATGCGCTGGGCGGAGGCGCTCGACCGGCTGGGCCGGCACGACGCCGCCGCCGAGCTCCGGCGGAGGCCGGGGCCGGTGCCCGCTCACTTCACGAGGACGCGATTCAGCGAGGCGCTGGACCTGGTCGGCGTGGACCTCCCTGCCGAGGTCCGCCCGGGCGATACCGTGACGGTGCGTTACCACTGGCGGCTGCTCCAGCCCCTCCGCCACGACTACTGGGTCTTCCTCCACGTCCGAGGCCTGAAGAGCGCTCGCAACCAGGACCAGCCGATCGGAGCCCTGCACTTCGGAACCTCGCGCTGGACGCCGGGCGAGGAGGTCCGCCAGGGCGTGACGTTCCGCGTGCCGCCGGACACGCCGCCCGGCGCGTATCCCCTTCGCGCGGGCGTCTGGCTTCCCTGGACCGGCAAGCAGCTGCGCGCGAGCGCCCCCGACCTCCCGATCGTTCACCGTGCGGTGGTGATCGGACGCCTGACCGTCGTCCGCTAGGCGGGCCACGGCCCCGCGGGACGCGGAGTACGCCGGCCCGGAGCAGCCCGTCCAGGCGTCGCCCGCCGCGATGCGGGCGCGCCCCCGCGAGCCCTCTGCGTCGGTGAAGCGGCGCGCGATGGCCCTGCCGTGTCGCAGGGTCAGCTAGAGGTCGTTCCCCGAGTACGACTGGTTGAACGACTTGTTGCACAGGGGGAAGTCGGGAACGATGTTCTTCAAGAGGGCGTACGAGAGCGGCCGCCAGTTCAGGAACGACGGATCGAAGATCTTGACGCGCTCCAGCCGGCCGCCCCCGCCGGTCATCAGCCAGTGAACGATGCGCCCCCGCCAGCCCTCGACCAGGGAGAACGCCGGCTCGAAGGCCGGCAAGGGGCCCGGCTCCGAGGCCAGCGGCCCGGTCGGCATCCCCTCGAGCGCCTGCCGGATCAGCTTCGCGGCCTCCCGCGCCTCCTGGACGCGGACGAGCGTGCGCGCCTTCACGTCGCCCGAGTCGAACACGGGGACCTTGAAGGACAGCTCTCCGTACGCCGCGAACGGATGGTCACGCCGGACGTCGACGTCCAGCCCGGACGCGCGCGCCACGAAGCCGAGAACGCCGTGGTCGCGCGCGGTCTGCAGCGTCAACCGGCCCGTTCCCTCGAGTCGATCCGCCACCAGCGTGTTACCGAGGCTGATCTCCACGATCTCCTCGAAGTCTGCCAGCGCGTCCCGCACCTCGGCGACCACATTCAGCCCGCGCGGCAGGTCCGTGCGAACGCCGCCGGGACGCAAGGCGCCCCGCAGGAGACGATGGCCCGTCAGGCGCTTGTTGAGGCGCAAGAGCCGCTCGCGGATCCGGAAGCAGTGGGAGTGCGCCACCGCGAACCCGGTGTCATTGGCGATCATCCCGAAGTCGCCGACGTGGTTGTACAGCCGCTCGAGCTCCAGGAGGATCACGCGGAGGTACCGCGCGCGGGGCGGCACGGCGGTGTCACTCAGCGTTTCCACGGCCTGGCAGTAGGCCAGGGCGTGCCCCACGCTCGTGTCTCCCGATACCCGCTCGGCGAGCTCCACCCCTTCGGCCGGCGCTCGCCCCTCGAAGAGCTTCTCGGTTCCTTTGTGGGTGAAGTACAGCCGGGACTTCATGTCGATGATCGTCTCGCCCACGACGCTGAAGCGGAAGTGACCGGGCTCGATGATGCCCGCATGCACCGGCCCCACCGGGATCTCGTAGACGCCCTCGCCCCCGACCTGCTGGAACGGGAAGGCCCGGCCCTCGTCGTGGAAGTCCCGGGGCTCGGCGTCCTTGCGGAGCGGGAAGTAGTCTTCCGGCCAGAACGCGTGCCGAACCAGCGGGCGGGGGTCGGGGTGCCCAGCGGCCCGGATGCCGAACAGGTCGAAGATCTCCCGCTCGAGCCGAGACGCCGGGTAGTGGAACGTGGCCAGCGACGGGATCGCGGGGTCGTCCGGTGCCACTCCGACCGTCGCGTGCAGGAACCAGTCCTCGCGCTCCTGAGCGAACAGGTAGTGGACCTCGAACACCCCGCGGTCCCGCCGGCGGTCGGCGCCGACCATCAGGACCAGGTCCGCGCCGAAGCTCGCGCGCACCCACTTCGCCAGCGCCGGGACGTCTCTGGACGGGAGCGAGCAGTGCAGCCGTCGGCCGCGACGCTCGACCCCGGCGGCGCGACCGCGGAACTGCTCCTCGAGAGCGACCGGCAGGCGTTCGATCGTCACGGCCCGACGATGTCCGCAACCTGCGTGAGCAGGCTCACCAGCGGCGACGGCACGGCCAGACCGAGGACGACGAGCGCCGCCATGCACAGCGCGAGCGGGACCAGCCGCCAGGACGTCTCCTCGCCCGAGACGACGCCCGCCGGGGGCGTCCCGTACAGCATCCGGTTCATGTGCGCGACGAACCCGATGCAGGCGACGGCGAGGAGGGCCAGCACGAGGCCCATGAGCCAGGGTCGACCGATCGCGAACCCGGCGCGAAGCAGCGCGAACTCCGACACGAACAGGCCGAAGGGCGGCAGGCCGACCAGCGCGAGCCCGCCGGCCAGGAACAGCCAGCCGGTCCCGGGCATCGCCGTCAGCAGGCCGGACACGCGCGCGATGTCCGCGGTCCGGTAGCGGTGCAGCACTCGGCCGGCGAGCAAGAACATCGGAGCCTTCGCCAGCGTGTGGTTCACGAGGTGCAGCATCGCCGCCACGGTGCCCAGCGGTCCCAGCGCCAGGCCCACGCACGCGAGGCCCATGTGCTCGATGCTCGAGTACGCCAGCATCCGCTTGTAGTTCCGCTGGCTCAGGAGGCTGAAGGCTGCGATC
>DASZOL010000103.1:0-31556 GCA_035550795.1 Candidatus Methylomirabilota bacterium | reverse complement strand
CGTTTCGACGCCGTCAACTTCGGCGCCTCTGTGTCGATCCCTCGCTTCTCGATCGATGACTTACGTGACATCGCGGGGTCTCCTCCGAGTGAATCCCGGTCGACGTGTTGCCCGCCGGATCATCGTCTCTCTGAGCCATCGCACTTGGCTCGCCGTGAGCATGCGGTGGCGCCGATGCTCGCTGTCGAGTCGGTAGTAGGGGGGATTAAAGATGTCCTTGTGCTGCTGGAGCTTGAACTTGAGGGTGTTCAGCGAGCATGGAATGAGCATCACAGCAGCGACCGCGAGCTCGTACAGCGGCTCAACGGGCAAGGGAATCTGTCCGCCCGGAAACTGGCACAACACCCACAAGTTCAGACGATGAGCGAGGCGGCGAGCGAGGGCCTCGACCGGCAGGTGCGCCTCGCCGCCTTCGAGTTCCTGGCGGAGCAGACGCGGCTCTACGGTGAGACGCTTCCGTGGACGCGCCTGCTTCAGGGCTTCGAGTTCCAGGGTCGCCGTGTTCCGTTGGTGAGCCAGCCGGGCATCTTTAAGCCTGCGATCCTGCCCGAGATGCCGCTCACGATCCGAACCGCGCCCGAGGAGGAGGGACGGGTCCGCCCCTATGCGGACGAGATGGATTCGGAGGGGCGGTTGCGGTATCGCTACCGGGGCACCGATCCCCGCCACCCGGACAACGTGAGCCTCCGCCGCGCCATGCAGCGTCGGCTTCCACTGATCTACCTGTTCGGTGTGGTTCCCGGGCAGTACATGCCGGTCTGGCCCGTGTATGTGGTCGGCGACGAGCCCGCGACCCTGAGCTTTCTCGTCTCGGTGGACGACCAGCAGCACGCGCTGCCTGCGGCCGGCGAGGACAGCCGGGTCGTGGAGGCCCGGCGAGCATACGTGACCGTGGTCACCCAGCGCCGGCTTCATCAGCAGACGTTCCGGCAGCGGGTGCTGCGGGCGTATCAGGAGCGATGTGCCATCTGCCGGCTCCGGCACCGGGAGCTGCTCGAGGCGGCCCACATCCTGCCGGACGGCGACCCGCGCGGAGAACCCATCGTCTCCAATGGCGTAGCGCTCTGCAAGCTGCACCATGCGGCCTTCGATCGCTACATCCTGGGTATCCGCCCGGATCTCTTGGTGGACCTCCGGCTGGATGTCCTACGCGAGGCGGACGGGCCGATGCTCCAGCACGGGCTTCAAGGGTTCCAGGGTGTCCGGATCGCTGTTCCTCACGATGCGCGCCTCCAGCCGAATCGCGAGTGGCTCGCCGAGCGGTACGAGATCTTCGCGCGGGCGAGCTGACCGCGTGGCACTCGCGGCGGGTCGGAGGTCCCAAGGAGGACGCCACGGTAGAATGAGGCACGGTGGCCAGTACGAATGAGAGCTCCGTGGGACGGCGATGACGAACAGGGAGGGAGTGCAATGTACGCGCGCATCGTGAGCGACCCGGCAGTACTCGGAGGAAAGCCTATCGTCAAGGGGACCCGAATCAGCGTCGAGTTTCTGCTGGAGCTGTTCGCATCCGGGGCGACGCGGGCCGATGTCTTGAAGAGCTACCCGCATCTCACAGCTGAGGACGTCGAGGAAGCCCTCCGGTACGCGGCAGACGTGCTGAAGCACGATCGGGTGATCCCGCTTGCCGAGTAGCGGGTGTGAGACTGACGGACTCGCGGTGGCTCACGGACGAGAACATCCACCCTGACGTGGTGGCGCATCTGCGCGGCAGAGGGCTCGATGTTCTGGACGTGAGAGAGCAGGGATGGATGGGGCGGAGCGACGGGGCACTCCTCGAGGAGGCCCATCGAGAGGGCCGAATCGTCCTGACGCATGATGGGGACTTCGGCACACTGGCATTGCTCGGGCAGCGTCCGGTTGTCGGCATCGTCCGAGTGCGGCCGGGTCACGTACGAGTTTGGGTGACCATCGAGGCCGTGGATCGGTTGCTGGCGCTCGACCTCGATCCGTCACCTCCGTTCTTGGTCGTCGTGCAGGGCGGGCTGGTCCGCCTGCACACGTGGGGGTAGCCCGAGAACTCGCAGAGACGGTGGCAACCGCCGGTGGCAACCACGCCGTAAGTCCCTCGAGCGCAGTCTTCGGTCGAGCACTCTTGTGTATCGCGTCGGGCGCCAGCTGAAGGGGCTTGCCCTCGGCGATCCAGCGCTCGACCTCGTACAGGCGTCCCTCGCCGCAGAGCTGGTGGAGAGGCCGAAGGTCCTCGAGAGACCGGGCCAAATCACGAGATTCTGGAGAGATCGCCAAGGTGCTTGCCGGGGGACGCGCCCCGAACAGGTTGGACCCTCGCCGCCGCGGGCCGGCGCTCAGAAGTACAGACGGATCGCCGCGTAGACGGCATCGACGCCGCCGTACTCGCTGCGAAGCTGCCCGTCGGCCGCCGGTCCTGGGCCGAGCCCGACCACGCCGCCCAGCTCCAGCACGACGTTGTCACCGAGTGACCACGCCGCCTGGGGGAGCAGCATGACCGAGCCGTCGTTCAGGTTCGCGAGGACGGCCGCCGTCAGCACCAGCAGCGGGTGAACCTGCCAGCTGGCGGACGCGCCCACGTACCATTGACCGAGCGACGTCACTTCGCCGTGCCGTACCCGGTCCGAGGCCGCGACCTGCTCGTAACGGTCCACGTTCGAGGTCCCGAACCCGTTCCAGGCGCCCTCCACGCTCACGGCCACGGTGGGCGTGAGCTGGCGGTCGAACCCCACGCTCGCCCGCCAGAAGTGAGCCCGGTCCAGCTGCCGGTCCTGGGGATCCCCCGAGTCCGTGTACGCCACCTCGCCATACACGCCGGTGCCTCGGACATTCGCGGTGAGAAAGGCACCGGCGACGATGTCCCGGTGAAACCACCCCCCCATCACGCCCACGTCCGCCGCGCCCGCGTGAACGCGGAGGAGCGCCCCGATGCTGCCGTCCTCCGGGATGCTCGTCCCCTGCCCGGCCGCGACCACGTCCACCTCGGAGAGGGACCCGAGCGCGACGGTCAGCCGCACCGCGTCGACGCCGGGCTTGTACTCGCGGTCGATCCGCTCCGGGGGAAACGGCGCGAACAGGTCGAGTGCCGGCCAGAAGTAGCTGACTCCCCAGGTGATTGCCTGCCGCCCGACCACCAGCCGGAAGCCGGAGGGCTGCCAGGTCACGCTCAGGCGGTCCAGCTCGGCGGCGACCTCGACGTCCGGCTCGTCGACGAAGACGTGCTGGAGGTCGAGGAGCCGCGGCGTCGTGCCCATCGCGATCCGCGTCGTGCCCACGAGGCGGGGCGAGCTGACGGCCAGCACTCCCTGCACGTCGAACAGCAGCTCGTCGCTCCGCCGCAGCTCGCCCTTGAGCCGGAACAGACCGAGCTCCGCGTCGCGGCGCCCGGCCACGCTGCCGTCGAGGAGCCCGAACCCGTAGACCTTCACGTCACCGCTGACCGATCCGTCCCAGGCCGATGCGGTGGCGGACGTGGCCACGGCCGCGAGCACGGCCAGCGGGACGAGGCCCGCCGCCAGCGGCTCCAGGCCGCCCGACGGTCGCCGCGGCCCGGCGGGTGCCCGCGGGGGGGAGCCGGACAGATCGCCCCGCGGGCCCGGACGGCGACGCTGGCGTCAGGGAGACGCACCGGGCCGCGCGGGCAATGCCTCGTCGCTCTCGATCTGGCCATCGCGCAGGCGGACCAGACGGTGAGCTCGCTCCATGACCCGCGGGTCGTGGGTCGAGAAGAGGAAGGTCGTCCGGCGCTCGTGGTGGAGCTCCTCCATCACGTCGAGCAGAGCGGCCGCCGTCGTGCTGTCGAGGTTGGCCGTGGGCTCGTCGGCCAGGACGAGTGTCGGCTCCGCGGCGATGGCGCGCACGACCGCCACCCGCTGCTGCTGGCCGCCGGACAGCTGGGCGGGACGGCGGCCCTCCAGCCCCGCGAGCCCCACCCGGGCGAGCAGCGCCCGCACGCGGGCCCGGCGCTCCGGGGCCGGGGTCCCGCGCATCAGGAGCACGAACTCCGCGTTCTCCTCGGCCGAGAGCACCGGCACGAGGTTGAACGCCTGGAAGACGAAGCCGATCCGCTCCAGGCGAAGCCGCGCCAGCGCGCCCGGCGAGAGCGCCCCCAGGTCCTGGCCACCGACCAGGACGCGCCCGGCGTCCGGCCGGTCGAGCCCGCCCGCGACGTTCAGGAGCGTCGTCTTGCCGGAGCCCGACGGCCCGGCGATCGCCACGAACTCCCCGGCCATGAGCACGAGGCTCACGTCGTCGAGGGCGCGCACGACCTCCTCGCCACGCCGGAACGTCCGCGTCACCCTGTCCAGGCAGAGCGCGGGCGTCTCGCCGGTCATCGGGACTTCAGGAGGTTGGCATCGAGCGGCCGCGCCGCGTGGCGGCCGGCCACGAGGGCCAGTAGCAGGACGAGGCCGAGGACCAGGCTGGCGGCGCCCGCGATCCGCCCCAGGCCGAGCGCCGAGTACATCACCGGCTCGATCAGGACGCCGCCGGTCTCCATCTCGTGGCTCGTGAACCACGCCAGCGGCAGCCCGTGGAGGGCGAAGTACGCGTGGGCGCCGAGGCCAAGCGCCAGGCCGCCACCCAGGGCCAGCAGGGCGATGAGCCCGCCTTCGACGAGGACCAGGCCGAGCCGACGCCCCCGCGAGAGTCCGAGCGCCGCTAGCAGGGCGAACTCCCGGCGACGCTCCAGGATCGACATGAGCAGCGTGTTCAGCACCATGAACGCGATGATCACGAAGAAGATCCCGTTGAAGAGGTAATGGCCCCCGTCGTCGATGCGGATGGCCGCCTCGAGCTGTGGGTCCGCTTCCGCCCAGGTCAAGATCTCCAGCCCGGGCCACGCCTGCCGCGCGGCGCGCGCCACGGTGTCGGTACGGGCCTGGTCGTGGAGCACCAGGGCGATCTGGTGCACGCTCCCGTCCAGGCCGAGGAACCCCTGGAGCGCCGGCAACGGCACGAGTGCGAGCCCCTCGTCGACGTCCTCGAGTCCGGTCCGCACGACCCCCACGACGTGGAACAGCGCCGACCGCACCTCGGCGCTGCTAACGCCCTGGGCCATCGCCACGACGCGGGTCCCCGGGCGCGCCTTCAGGACGCGGGCCACCCCTTGCCCGATCACGGCCGCGGCGCCATCCCCGGGCCGGAGGAACCGCCCCTCCGAGACGCGCATTGCGAACCGCGAGACCGGCGCCTCGGCGGCGGGCGTGACGCCCGCGAGCCGGACGCCGGTGGCGCCGTCGGCCGAGGAGAGGAGTCCGGAGACGAAGACCCGCGGCAGCACGGCTTGGACCTCGGATCGGGCGCGCGCCCACGCCTGCACGTCGCCCGCGACCGGCGGCGGCACCACCAGCTCGATCCCGCCGCGCCTCTGGTACTCCCGGGCCTGGAGCAGGACGTGGCCGGATCCCGTGCGGACCGCCGCGTCGATCATCTGGAGGTGGCTCCCGTCGCCGAGGCCCAGCATGGTGAGGAGGAACCCCAGCCCGAGCGCAGCCCCGGAGGCCGTGAGGAGCGTCCGGCCGGGCCGGCGCCAGAGGTTACGCCAGGCGAGCCGGAGGACGATTGGCATCCCGCTACTCGACCGGCGCCGTGAGCGCCTCGACGGGGCGGAGGCGCGCCGCGCGCCGCGCCGGCAGGAGCGCCGCCAGGATCGTGATCGCCCCCAGGACGAGCGCGGTGATGCCGGCGCGGTCCCAGGTCCAGGCCCCGCGCAGCACGGGATCGAGGAGGACCCCGGCGATCGTGAGCCCGCGCGTCCACCGCGACAGGTCCCAGCCGTGCAGGGCGAAGTACGTCATCCCGGCAGCGCCGAGCACCGTGCCGGCGGCGAGGCCGATGGCGGCCAGCGCCAGGCTCTCCACGAGGATCATCGCGAGGATCTGCCAGGGCCGCATCCCGAGGGCGGCGAGCGCGCCCATCTCCCGGGTGCGCTCGAAGACCGCCATGAGCATCGTATTGAGCACGCCCAGCGCCGCGAACGCGCCCACGATGCCCACCATCACCCAGCTCCACCCGCGAAGGAGGCCGAGGTAGTCGATGAGGGCCGGCGCCAGCCTCTGCCATGGCTCGACGCGGGCGCCCGGCGGCAAGGCGGCCCCCGACGCGAGCGCCGCCGCGACCTCGACCGACCGTCGAGGGTCGGAGAGCCGGGCGGCCATCTCGTGGATCCGCCCCGGGGCCAGGGCCAGGAGCGCCTGCAGCTCGTCGAGCCGCACCAGGGCGAGGGTCCGGTCGAGGCTCGCCAGCCCGGTCTCGAAGATGCCCTGGACCCGCAGGAGCTCGTTGCCAATCGAGCCGTCCACCGCCTGCGTCACGATGGCCACCTCGGCGCCCACGCCGGCGCCGAGCTCCTCCGCTAGGACCCGGCCCAGGAGGACGGAGCCCGGCGGCGCCGCGGCGAGTCCGCGTCCGATGCTCACCGCGCCGAGGAGGCTCGTGAGTCGCGCCTCGCGCGCCGGGTCCACGCCCATCAGCTGGGCGCCCGCCGACCGAGGCCCGGTCGAGAGGAGACCGAAGCCGAAGACCCGGGGCGCGGCGACCTCTACCCCCGCGGTCGCTTCCACGCGGCGCAGGAGCCCGGGGACGTCCGTGCCGCCTTCCCCGCCGAGCGTGTCGTGCAGCCCACGGTCCGGAAGGTAGGCGCCGTCGTGGATCTGGAGGTGCCCCAGCATCAGCCGCGTGCCGTTGTCGAGCATCTGGCGGGCCATGCCTTCCCGCAGCCCCCCGATCACGATGAGCACCGCGAACGCGACGGCCACCGCGCCCACGGTGAGGAGGCTGCGCCGCGGGTTGCGCCAGAGGTTCCGCCAGCCCAGGCGCCAGAGGAGGAGCCCGCCGTGCACGGTTCTAGCGCCGCAGTGCGCCGAGGGTGAACGTTTCGGCGGGGAGCCGGATGTCGAACCGCAGGCTCGTGTAACGGATGACGGTCGACTCGTCCGGCTTGTCGGCCGGCACGACGCGCATGGTCGTCGGCACCAGGCGCCCGCCCATCACCCGGTAGTCGCCGAAGGTCAGCGTCCGGCGCAGGGCGCCGTCATCCCCGTAGTAGCGGGCCCAGGTCGGCATCAGGTCGGCCTGGCGCACCTCCATGACGACCTTCCCCCACACCACGGCGGCCTCCGGACGGGGTGTGAGCACGAACTCCCACACGCGCGTGCCATCGCGGACGCCCTCGAACCCCAGCGTGATGTCGTAGTCCCGGATCAGGCGCGACTCCTTCACCAGGTCGTCGTTGGTGAAGTGAGAGCCCATCCAGGAGGCCATCATCATGGAGGTGGGCACGCGGATCGTCCGGTCGACCTTGGGCAGGTAGTTCCAGATCTCGTCGCCCGCCTTCAGCGTCGCGACCCCGGCCTCCTTCGCGGGCGCGAGGACCTTGATCAGCGCCCGCTCCGTCCCCTCCGACCACGCCCGGAGGGTGAGGGTCCGCGTCCAGCGCCGGGTCACAACCGCCATGGTCATCTCGGCCTCGGACGAGTCGCCGCGGAGGAGCCGGTCGACGCGGTCCACGATGCTCTTCGCGTCGACGGGGGACTGGGCGTCTGCGCCCGGTAGCGCGCCGCGGCCGGCCAGCACGAGGCCGAGCGCGACGCCGCAGGCGAGGCGCACCGCCCGCCGCCAGGCGCAGCCGGCGCGCCGTCTCAAGACCGGCAGGGAGCCCACCGCCGCAAGCACGCTGACGCGAGCATACCAGCGGCGCCGGAGCCTGGCACCACGCCGCCGCGAGGCGAGGAACAAGGGCTCGACGCCGGCCGTGTCCAGTTAGAATCGGACCGTGTTCAGCCCGTCGTGGCCTGGCGTGGCCAGGATGTCAGGGTCACGATTCGGGCGCGGGTTCGCGGGCCCCCGGGGCGTGCCCCCCGCGTAGGCCCCTACCCGAGGCTCGACACAAAGCCATCGCACCTTCTGCAGGACTCTCTCGATGGTGGGCTTCTTCGCACAGCGCCCCGGAAAAGTCGCAGGACCCGGTGCATGAGGTGATCGAGGCCGGGGCACGGAAGCGTTCCGGGGCACCACCTCGTCTCGCGGCTGTGGTCCGCGTGGCGTGTACACGTCGGGGGACGACTGCGGGTTGTGTACCGACGGGAGGCCGACCGCAAGATGCCTCGGCTCAGTCGGCCTTGGTGCCGAAGACTCGGCAGTTCACCGATGTCGAACACACACGGAGAATCGAGCGGGAACAGCCGTTGGCGTCTATGTCGAAGTGAAGGGGCAGCCGCAGTCGGACGGGAGCCTCAAGGCGACGACGATGGTGAAGCGCCGGGCTGGCTGGTCGTAACCCCAAGGTGGCCAGCAACCGCGCGGGCGTGGCCGCCCCTGCCACGAGAGGCCGCCACGCCCAGGTGGGAGGTATCGTTACGACAGGTGCCATGCGAGGAAGGGAGAGGGCCATGCGCAAGTGGATTGCCGTGTCGGGGCTGGTCTTGCTTGGCGTGCTCATCGCGATCCAGTTCGTGCCGGTCGACAGGAGCAACCCCCCGGTCACGGGGGACGTTCCGACCGCGCCGGCGGTCAAGGCGGTCCTGAGACGGGCCTGCTACGATTGTCACCCGAACGAAACGCAGTGGCCCTGGTATAGCCACATCGCCCCCGTGTCGTGGCTGCTCGCCCGGGACGTTCGCGAGGGCCGCGCGGAGCTCAATCTGTCGACCTGGGACCAGTACAGCACGCGGCAACAGGTGAAGAAGCTCAAGGAGAGCTGGGAGAAGGTCGCCGAGGACGAGATGCCCCCATGGTTCTACCTGCCCGTGCATCGCGACGCGCGGCTGTCCGCGGAAGATCGCGCCCTGTTGCGGCACTGGGCACTGGAGCGGTGATTAAGGAACCGGATGACGCGACGCGCGGCCCCTCGCGAACGGCTACGCGACCTCCTCGGGTCACCGCGCGGGCTCACCGCGACTGAGGCGGGCGAGCGGCGGCAGCGGTACGGCGCGAATGCCATCGTCGAGGCGCCGTCCAGCCGCTGGCGGGAGCTTGCTCGCGACACGGCGAAGGATCCGATGCTGTGGTTCCTGGGGGCCACGAGCCTGCTCTACGCCGCGGTCGGTGAGTTCGGCGAGGCCGTGACCCTGCTGGTCGCCCTCGTGCCGCTGGTCGGAATGGACGCCTTCCTCCACTGGCGGAGCCAGGCCTCGGCGGCGGGGCTCAGGACCCGTCTTGCCGAGCGCGCCGTGGTCGTGCGTGACGGCAGCCGCGTCGAGGTGGGGGCCCTGGAGTTGGTGCCGGGTGATCTTACGGTCGTCGCGCCGGGCGAGCCCTTTCCGGCGGACGGTCTCGTTGTCGCCGGCGCCGACCTTCAGGCAGACGAGTCGATGCTGACCGGCGAGGCCTACCCCGTCCCCAAACGCCCCCTGGAGGGGACTCTCGGCCCGGGGGACGAACCGCTGGTCGACACGCAGCACTGGGGTTTTGCGGGCACGCGCTTGCTGACGGGACCGGCGCTGCTGCGGGTGGTCTTCACCGGCGGCGAGACGCTCTACGGCGAGATCGTCCGCTCGGCGGTGCAGGGACGGCGCGGGCTGACGCCGCTGCAGGTCGCCATCAAGAACCTCGTCGGCCTGCTGCTCGTGATCGCGGGCATCATCTGTCTGATCCTGGCGGGGGTTCGGCTCCGTCAGGGGTATGGCTGGCTCGACGCCCTGGTCAGTGCGGTCACGCTCGCTGTCGCGGCGCTCCCGGAAGAGTTCCCCGTGATCTTCACATTCTTCCTCGGCGTTGGCGCCTATCGGCTCGCGAGGCGCCAGGCCCTGGTGCGGCGCGCGGTGTCGGTCGAGAACATCGGCCGTATCACAACGGTCTGCTCCGACAAGACCGGTACGATCACCGAAGGCCGGCTGCGGCTGACGCATCTATCCCCGGGGCGTGACGTGGACGAGGCCGGGCTGCTCCGCCTCGCGATGCTCGCCTCGCGCGGCGACGGCGGCGATCCCCTGGACGTCGCCGTCATCGCCGAGGCCGGGAAGCGTGAGGAGAGCCGCGTCGACGGCGTCGAGCGAATCGCGACCTTTCCGTTCACGGAGAGCCGCAAGCGGGAAACGGCGATCGTTCGCGAGAAGCAGGGAACGGTCCTGGCGGTCACGAAGGGCGCGGCCGAAATCGTTCTCGACCTCTGTCCGCTGGGCGAGGCCGAACGCGCGCGTGTGCTAGCCCAGGTGGCCGCGCTTGCGGACGAAGGGCACAAAGTCCTCGCCTGTGCCTGGCGGCGGGTGGAGCCTGGAGAGCGGGGCCCCGAGCCGGCCGAGGGGTTCCAACTGGCCGGGTTGCTGGCCCTCGAGGATCCGGTCCGCGAGGGCGTGGCCGACGCGGTCCGCGCGTGCCGTGACGCGGGTATCCACGCCATCATGGTGACAGGCGACCATCCGCTAACGGCGCGGGCGGTGGCGCGCGAGATCGGGCTCGGCGGGCAAGCCCCGCATGTGGTGACCGGCGACGAGCTCGAACAGCTGACGGGGGGCGACCGGCTGGAGCGCCTCAGGCGCGTCGACGTGATTGCCCGGGCTACGCCGTCCCAGAAGCTGACCCTGGTGCGAGGCCTCCAGGAGGCCGGCGAGATCGTCGCGGTGACCGGTGACGGGGTCAACGACGTGCCGGCGCTCCAGGCGGCCGACGTCGGCATCGCGATGGGCGGGCGCGGCACGCGGAGTGCCCGCGAGGTGGCGGCGATCGTGCTCCTCGACGATAACTTCCGCACGATCGTCCAGGCCATCCGCGAGGGCCGCCAGCTGTTCGCGAACCTCCGGGCGAGCTTCCAGTACCTGCTCATGATCCATGCGCCGTTCGTGGTCTCGGCGCTCGCCATTCCGCTTCTCGGCTACCCGTTGCTCTACCTCCCGGTGCACATCATCTGGGTCGAGCTGATCATCCATCCCTCAGCGTTGCTCGTGTTCCAGGAACTACCGGGTGACGCGCTCGAACGGGTGACGTCGCCACAGCGGGCGATCCTGTTTCGCGCCGGCGACTGGGTCCTGGTCGCGCTCGTCGGCGGCCTCATCGCGGTGACTGTGCTCCTGGCCTACCTGCGGAGCGCCACCGAGCCCGGTGGAGTGGAGCACGGCCGGGCGGCCGCATTGGCGACGCTCGCGCTGTCCAGCGCCTTTCTGACAGCTGTGCTGAGCCGGCTCCGGACTCGCGCGGCCGGGCTCGTGTCAGCCGCTACGATTGCGTCGGCACTCGTCCTCGTGCAGACGCCGCCCCTCGCACGCGTGCTTCACCTCGAGCCGCTGCACCTCGGGGATTGGACGCTTGCCGTGGCAGGCGCGGTGCTGGCGGTGGCGCCCCTCGGCCTAGCCAGGATGCGTCAGTCGGCCGCGATGTAGTGCATCGTCATCGCCTGCCTCGACTGGCCCAGCAGGCTCTGGACCGCCTTCAAAGCGATGCCACGCACGTGGGTCTTGCGGGCGAACATGATGCGCAGGTCATGGGGTCGGAGCCGCGTGGCCGGGGATGCCGAGGGTCAGTCAAGGATCATGTCCAGTTGCTGGACCATCATGAACCGCGTTGACGAGAGCCCGAGGAGGCGGTTGCTCGGCCGGGTCCGCATGACCGACGATTGTCGGTACGTCGAAGGGGTGCGGTGAGTATGATCTCTGCAACCGACGCGTGAGGGCCTCTAACCTCCCGTCCCGTCCCGCAGGTCGTTACCACACAAGGGGCCGCAACCCGTCTTCTGAATCAGACCTTCGCAAAGACAGGTAGTTGCCCCCTATCTTGCGCCTGGAGAATAGGGCGTCCACGCCCGGCATCGGGCGTCGTTCCTGGATCTCCACGCCGGCCGGGACCCGGGTGGGCCCCCGCCGCTCCGCATCACGGACACGACGTGGTTTCGCCGGAAGCATCGCGAGATCCCGCCCGCGACTGGGGCCCGGCCGGCGGTCAAGAGTCCGGGCAACTGCGCGGCCTGCCATCCCGCGGCCGAGCGCGGCAACTACGACGACGACAGCGTCGTCCTCCCGAGATGAGAGGTGACACCATGGTGGGGCGAAAGATCCTGATCTGGGACGTTCCGACGCGGCTGCTCCACTGGCTCCTGGTCGCCTCGTTCGCCGGCGCGTTCGTTACGGCCGATTCCGAGCGCCACCGGACGACCCCGCGGCCCGCGGTGTCGCCTTCGATCATGGTGTGGCGCCGGGGCCAGGCGGGCACCGCACCGGTGGCGTGCGGTGATCACGATACACCGAACCTCGTGCTCACCGCGAGCTTCGGCGGCTATGCCGACCTGCGCAACGTCATCGTGTACCTTACGACGGGCGTCCACGAGTTCGGCGGCCGCCGCCACCTGCAGCTGCCGGGGGAGTACAATCGCTGGAAGCTCCTGGCCCTCCTGGCCGGCTTCGTGGAGGGCGAGGGCGACCGCCGGGTCCTGGACGGCATCGCGCAGCGAAGGCTCGCCGATCCTGGGGCCGATACGCACCTGCTGGAGGCTGATCTCGGCTCCGAGGGGCGCCTGATCCTCGCGCTCGCGCTGAACCATCGTCAGGACGCGGTGGGGCCGCTGCTGGCCGCGCTGCCCAGCGGCGCACGGGCGGCCATCGAGGGGCTGTCCCCACTCGTCGCCGTCCCCCGGCTTCCCGGGCGACTCCTGATCGCTCACGGCGTTGGCGACGCTTCCATCCCGTTCACCGAGAGTCTCCGCCTGGCGGAGGCCTCGCAGGGGCGCGCCACCGCAGTGCTCCTCGAGACCTTCGAGCACACGGGACCGCAGCCGCTCTGGCCGTGGATCGCCAGCCGCGTTCAGGACGGCGGGCGCTTGCTCCGGCTGACGGATGCGTTGCTCTCGGCGCAGTGAGTGGGGAGTGCAGTCTTGCGGACGGGGGCTCAGCGGGGCCGAGTTCGAGCGCCGACCAGGATTCCTGCGCCGGATGATCGCGATCGGCTCGCGTCCCTGGCCCTCCATGCTGATCATGCGTACGTTCTCGCCGAACTGAATCACCATGCCTTGGAACGAGCTGTACTATCCCAGGTCAATGGAAAACCTGTCGCCTGTTGTGCGTTCGAAGGCCATCGACATTGCTAACGCACTTCTCGCGGAGGGCCATGAAGAGGGAATGGCAATTCGAATCGCCATCGCAAAGGCGAAAGAATGGGCGGAAAAGCACGGATTGTCTTGACCAGCTCCACGTAAGGAGGGCTTCGCCATCGCGTCACTGGCAGCTGCCATCGTCCCCGTGGGCACGAACAACCGACATGACGAAAGCCAGTACGGGGAGCTGACGGCTCGCGTGAGTTGTCAGGTCGTCATGCCTGTGGGCGGAGCTGGCGGGTGGCGGACGACCCGAGGCGGAGGCAGCGGTCGCATACGCCGGAGGCTCTTGGCGTCGCGGAAAAGGCAGAGCACAAGGCCGTCCTTAGGTCGGGCGGCACTGGGCGCGAGGAGACCCAACCAGCGCTCCCGCCAGAGCTGTTCGCCGACCTCTTGGTATGGTGGCCACGTCTGGCGTCCCGGGTGGGGAACTGTGAGGCCCACCCGCTTCAGACGCTCTGCGGTAGTGAGGTCCGCGACCTCAAGCCCCGGCTCGACCGCCCACGTCCAGAGGTCCCGAGGCATCTGCTGGGTTGGTGGGATACCCGCTTCGGCGAGCTGGCGATACCACTCGGCCCACACTGTGGCCTCGTCGCTGGCGAGGTACAGCGCCTCGACGGTCATCCCATGCTGCCAACGACCGTCCGGCGGCGGGATGCGTCCCGCGAGAGGGTCGGCTCCGTGCACCGTGTGCCGCCACCATCGACGCTGCCGGAGGGCGACCGCGTCGACGTCGAGGGGCACGTTCAGGCGGCGCCGGGCTCTTCCAGGCTGGAGACGAGGCGGGCGACGCGAGCGTAGTCGCCGCGCGCGATCAGCTCGATCGGCTTTTCGTGATCGAGGGCTTCCACCGGCTTGGTGAGCCAGACGGGGATGTAGTCGGGCTCCATCACGCGGGCCAGTCGCTCGACGAGAGCGGACAGCTCGGCGACGCGCTCCGCCCGCTGGCCGGTGGGCTCGCTCCGGAGCGCGAGCCAGCCGCGGACCGTGCTCCGCGCGGCGCCGGTGGCCCGCGCGATGAGCTGGTCGCTCAGGTGGCCGCGCTCGTGGACGCGTCGGGCTTCCTTCGCGAAGGCGGTCGTCATGGGTCGCTGCTCCTCGAGGCTGAGTATAGGACCAACGTCGTTAAATCGTCAAAATTCAATCACAATTCAATTCCGCGGCGCGACGGCTTGATGGTCGCTAAGCACTGGCAGCGATTGTCGAAATGTCGAATTCCAGGGAAAGTGCCACCGCCCGGCGTAGCTCGTTGGAGCCACCACTCGGTTCCGGTAGGACCTCCGGGGGTTGGGACTGTCCGATGTCTGGCAAGTACGTACTTCCTGAATAGCGTCCTCCGACGAACCACGTCCTCCCAACGTCAGGGTGCCAGTCAGCCAGTAAGCTGCCAATGTTCAGGACGCGACGCTTGGCGTACGGTGTGTTGGCGACCGAAAGACACACATGGTCCAACCCCGACGGGATTGCGGGCCGTCTCGGCACCCTGTCCGGAGGTCGGGGCTAGACTGCCTGGACGGCGAACCGCGGTGGCTGAATGTGCTGACCCCGGCAGGCGGGGCAAGCCGAGGGGCGGGCGAGGCGGTCTCGCTTCCTGAACACGAAGCCGCAACCGAGACACCGGGCCGGCTCCACGCGGAGCCGTTCCGGCGTCGGCCGGAGCGAGCGGGCGACGTGAGCGAGGTGGTCGGCGACCTGCTTCTCGGGGATCCCGACGAGACCGGAGAGCTCGTGAGCGGTGCGCGGGGCCTCGCGGAGATGGCGCAGGAGTGCTTCACGGACGGTGATCGAGCGCTCAGCCGGTGGGCGCTCGCCTCGCAGCGCTGGCACGCCGCCAGGGTACTGCATTTCGGTCGATCGGGCCCCGACCTCCACTCGATCGGGACAGCCGACGGCGTTTCAGGGGCGGCCGGCGACGCCGGGAGGCGCGGGCAGCGGGTCGAGGACCTGGCCCATCGCGGCGACGTGGGGCCGGATCGAGGCGCGGGCCCGCGCCTCCGCGAGCCATTCGGCGCGCCGCCGCTCCGCCAGCTCTGCTTCCAGCCGCCCCCGCGTCGCCTCGCGCGCCTTCTCGTCGTGCGCCTCCTCACCGAGGACGGCCGCCAGGTCCGCCTCGGAGATGAACGCGAGAGCGCGGAAGCGCAGCTCGATGAACCGGCGCATGCGGAGGTCATCGTCGACGAGCCGGCGCGCCCACGGCACCTCGACGTCGGCGAGTCTCAGCCACCGCGTCAGGGCGTCGTCGCCGCCCGCTCGCCGAGCCACCGCCGCCCAGGCCTCGGCCTGGTCGGCCGGCGTGACCTCCACGCCGATCCGCGCCGCCTCTCGCACCAGGAGCTGTCCATCCACGTACTGCTGGATCTCCTCCGGGGACAGGGAGCCGGTGGTCGGCGTGAGCCCGAAGAGCCCGAGTGCGCGACCGAGGGCGATGTCGCTCACGGTGACGATTGCGCCGTCGGCCTCGGCCACGAGGCGATCCAGGAGCCGCACCTCGGCGCCCGCGGAGCCGGCCCCGGCGAGGGCGCTCGAGATCGCCGCCACCGCCAGCCACGTCCGCATCAGAAGGGGAACCCCACCGTCACGTAGACTTGCGTCCGCGACTCGTCCGGGATCGGCTGGAGCGCGTAGCCGACGTCGAGGCGGATCGGTCCGACGGGCGTCGTCACCCGAAGGCCCGCACCGGCGCCCGACTTGAACGCGGACAGCTCGAGATCGCCGACCTCCGGGGTCACGGCGCCCGCGTCGATGAATACCGCGCCGCCGAGCCATCGCCAGATCGGAAACCGCCACTCCGCGCTCACCACGACGAGGGCGTTGCCGCCGACGGGATCGCCAGCCGCATCCAGTGGGCCCAGCTTGTTCTCGGGGAAGCCACGCACGCTTGTGCCGCCGCCGGCGAAGAAGCGATCCTGGATCGGAAGGCTGCCGGTTCCACCGAACGGACCGGCCAGTCCGAGCCGGCCCGAGAGCGCGAGCACGGTCGGCGGCAGCCAGGAGAAGAACCACGCCGTCGACAGCTCCGACTTCACGAAGTCGACGGTCCCGCCCAGGCCGGTGGTGGCAAGCTCGACGGATGCCTGGTGGACGCTGCCGCGCCGAGGGTTGAAGCGGTCGTCGCGGAGGTCCCAGACGACGGTGGGCATCAGGCTGGCGATCCGCTCGGTGCCCGGCTCGACCCCCTGCGCCTGGAGCTCCCGGCTGACGTCGGAGAGGCGCGAGGCCTCGAGTCGATAGCGCAGCCGGCTCCGGACGGTCCGGGTGCCGCGGGGGTTCAGGAGATCGTCCCCGATCCAGGTGAGTAGCCCGATCTTCTGGAGGTCGTAGCCCTGGTTCTCGCTCACCTCGCCGAACAGCGAGGCCTCGGCCTGCCAGGGCGTGCCCGGAACGATCCACGGCTCGCGGTACACGAGGTCGACCCGCCCGAGCTGGTGGATCGCCTCGCCCCCGATGGATCCCATCATCCGGAGGCTGGCGCTGCGGGCCGTCCCGAAGAGGTTGTCGTGCCCGAGATCGAGGAAGCCGCGGCCCCCCACGGCGGTGTCGTAGCCGGCGCCCAGCTCGAGATGCCAGGGCTTCTGCTCGGCCACCGTCACGTCGAGATCGGCAAACGGGGTGGGAGTCGGCCGGAGCGGGCCGACGTCCACGGTCGCGAAGGCCGGCGCCTGCTCGAGTCGCTGCCGGGCAGCGGTGAGGCGATCCGGGTCGAACAGGTCGCCGGGACGGATGCCGAGCTGCCGCAGGATCGTGTCGTCCCGCGTGACCACGAGCCCGCGCCGGAGGATTCGCCCGACGTGCGTCGGGCCGCCTTCCGCGACGTGGTACGCGAGAGATATCTGCCGCCCGTGTCGATTCACCTTCATGTCCACGGTGGCGCCGTGGTAGCCACGCCGGCCGTACAGCCGCTCCACGCTCCTCCGCCCGTCCTCGGCGCGGACCAGGTTCCACGGCTCACCCGCCCGTAACCGGATGGCCCCGAGCAGCTCCGCCGGAGTGAAGAGGGTCTGACCCTCGACGACGACGTCGTCGACGGTGAGCCGCGGCCCTTCCACGACGGGGATCACCACGTGCACCCGCCGCCCGCCATCCTCCCAGCGGAGCTCGGCTGGACCGATGGTCGCGTCCGTGAAGCCTTCGGCCTGCGCCAGCGCCTGCAGCGCGGCCAGGTCCCGGTCGAGGACGTCCTGGCGGAAGAGTCCTGCTCGGACGAGGGTCGAGGGGCGGGTGGCGATCGCCGCCTCGAGCTGGCCCGTCGTCAAGGCGACGTTGCCGCGGACGGTGACCGACGCCACGCGCGCCTGCGGCCCCTCGGCGATCCGGAAGCGGATGGTCGGTGGAGTGGCCGCCTCGTCCAGCGCGCCGGTCACCCTCGCGGCCGCGTATCCCCGCTCGCGGTAGGCGACCTCGAGCTGGCGGGCACTCGCCTCCACCTCGAACGCGTCGACGACGCCGCTGTCGTTGAAGGTGAGCCGGCGCCGGAGGTCGGACTCCGCCAGCTCGGCGCGCCCGTCGAAGATCACCTCGTAGCGCGGGCCGGCGGCGACGTCGATGGTGAGGTCGACCGTCCCGGGGCCGGCGTCCCTCACCGGGGGCCGCGACGTCACCCGCGCCGTGAAGAAGCCGTCCCGACGGAGCCGCTCCTCGAGCGCGCGGACCCGATCGCGAACCAGCGACTCCCGGTAGCGGTCGCCGGTGCGGAGCGCCAGCGTCCGGATGACCACGTCCGCGGGCAGTCCGAGCGTCCCCTCGATCCTGACGTGGTCGAGGCGGGCCGGTGTGCCCGCAGCGAGTTTGATCACCACGTCCCGCGCCGGCCCGTTGCCGGTCGCCTCGATGTCGACCTGTGCGTCGAGGTACCCCTCGCGCTCGTAGAGCGCGAGCAGATCGTTCCGGACCTGGCCGAGCCGGGCGGGCGAGGCCTCCTCGCCGACGGCCAGGGCGGCAGCCCCGACGAGCTGGCCGACGTCGAGCCCCGCGTCTCCGCGCCACGTGATCCGGCGGACGAGCGGGCGCAGCTCCAGATGATAGCGGAGCCGTACTCCGCCCGCCTCCGCGACTTCCTCCACCCAGATGTCGTCGAAGAGTCCGAGAGCCCACGTCCGCTCGATGCTCTGCCGGATCGCCTGGCGGGAGCGCGGCCGCCCGATCATCTCACCGATGGCGCGCCGGACCAGCTGCTCGGGCAGCGCGGCGGGCGCGACGAGCTCGACGCCGGACACCACCGGGCGGGACTCTTCCTCGGCGCCGCTCGCGGCGCCGGCCGTCCCGATCAGGATCGTGCCCGTCAATGCCAGCGCCGTCAGACCTCGCCTCATCGGAACCGCAGGCGGAGGACAACACCGGCCGCATAGCCTCCTTGCTGGCCCTGCTCCCCGACCAGGCTGAGCGGACCGAGGAGTCGGTACTCGATCCGGACCCGCTGCCCGTTCCGGGCCTCGGGACCTCTCAGCTCGCCGGGTGACTGCTGGTTGGGGTCCGCTGTCCCCACCTGGAGCCGTCCAGCCAAGGCGCCCGCTCGGGACTCACTCTCGAGGGTGTCGAGCCCGAGGAGATCACGGACGAGCGTGCTCGTCGCCTCCCAGGCAAGGACGCCCGTGGGCGAGCGCTCGAGCTCGGCGCGGGTGGCCCCGAAGGCCACCAGCGCCAGCAGGTCTTCCTGCGACAGCGGAGGGTTTGAGCGCAGGCTCACGTCCAGGCTGTCGAGACGGCCGCTGACCCGTACCGTGACGTCGTACTCCCGGACGCGGGACGTCGCGACGGCGTTCAGGAACGGATCGATGCGGCGCGGGTCAAGGAAGCGGGCGGTCGCGCTCACGACGGTGAAGCGGCGATTCCGGAAGGCCACGATTCCCTCTCGGGACTCGATCGTGCCCAGCACCGCCGGGGCGGCGGTCGTGCCTTCGACGGAGAGGGTGCCGCCGATCCGGAGTCGCGCGGTCCGGTTCCGGACGATCAGGTTGTCGTCGAGCTTGACCAGGACGCGGAGTGGCAGGGCCGGCCCGGTTTCGGTCGGGCCCGCGGCCGCTGCCGAGCGCGTCGCCGTGGGGGCGAGCTCGCCGGTGTAAGTACCACGGAGCAGACGCAGCTCGCCGCCCAGCTGCCCACGTGCGCCGCGCCCGGTCAGCTCGACCTCGCCGTCCCAGAGCGTGGAGAGGCCCTCCATCGGCGAGACGGCGACGTGGCGGGCCGTCAGCGCCACGCGGTAGGATCCCAGCGCCCCGTCCGTCAGCGCGGCTTCGCCGGTGGCGCTGACGGTTCCACCACCAAGCAGTCCCCGGGCCTGCGTCAGGCGGAGCCCGGCCCGGGACGCGGTCAACTGGGCCTCGATCCCGTGCACCGGCTCGGCGTAGCTCTTGAGGCGGAGGCGCCCACCCCGGACCGTGCCCTCGCCGCTGATGACGGGCGCCGCCGTCGTGCCGGCCACGGTCGCCGTCACGTTCAGCGTGCCGCTCGCCTCCTCGACCTCGGGCCGGAGACCGGCCAGCAAGGCCAGCTGGATCTGCCCCTGGAGCGCGGCGTCGAGCCGGCCCCCACGCTCCACTCCCAGGTGGCCCGTGATCGTTCCCGTGGATCCCTGGAGCACGAGGCGATCGACGCGCACGCCGGTCGCGTCGAAGGTGGCGACGATCGGCTCCCGGCTCGTCAGGGCCTCTCCGACGACGACCGCCCGCAACGGGTCCACGCGCAGCGTGCCGCGGCTCGCCGTCGGCTGGGCCATGGGCACCTCGGCCTGGATCCGCGCCGAGAGCGTGCCGTCCACCGGCGAGGGCACCCCGAGGCCAAAGCGAGGCACGAGATCCCCGATGGCCAGGGCGTCGACCGCGGCCCGGACGCTCACGGTGGCGCCGGCCGCCACACGGCCCTCGGCCGTCGCCGTGAGGCGTCGCTCCGGGAAGCGGAGCTCGGCGCGGGCCGCACCCCCGCGAAGGTCGACGTCGAGCGCGCCGGCGCCGAGCCGCACGCCGGCCGCGTGCACCTGCTCGAGTTGAAGTGATGCCCGCGCGGTGACGTCCTCGAGAGAGCGTCCGCTCGCCTCGACCCGGCCGGACGCCGTGCCTTCCAGCGCCACGGCCGGAGGCACACCGGACACCCCCGCGAGGGCCGCCGGGCCGAGGCGGCCCTCCAGATGCCCTCGACCATTCCATGGCCATGACGCCGTCCCCCGCACGGGGATTCCGTGGACGCCGAGCGCGAGATCGGTCACGGCGAGCCGCTCCGGATCCACCGTGAAGGCGGCGCGGAGCGCCTGGATCGGCCACTGCGCGAGTGTGACGGCGGGGGCCGACAGGGAGCCTTGGCCCCGCCAGCCCCCGCTCGTCCACGTCGCGCGGCCGTCGAGCGCCAGGGGATCGGGGCCCACGAACGCGCTGGCGTGGTCGATGCGGAGCGTGCTTGGCGTGAGCTGGAACGGGACCCGCACCCGTGCGAGCGCCTGCCCAGGGACGGTCAGGGTGGGCACCTCGAGTCGACCGCTCGCCACGGGCGTTCGCCACGGCCCGGTGATGTCGGCCGATCCGGTCGCGTGGCCCGCGATGCCGTCCAGGGCCCAGATCCGGGCCACCTCCGCGACGTCCGCGGTCAACTGGCTCCGGAGCGTCATCGCCGCCTCGAACGGGATGCGGCCGTCCGCCGTGAGTGCCCACCTCGGCCAGCGCGCGCGAAGCGACACGCCCTCGAGGGCCGTTCGGGTGAGACGGGCCTCGCCGCGCACGGTGCCGCGCCCCACGCGGTCGAGCGGCGGCGGAAGCCGCGCATCCTCGAGCCGGACGGCCACGCGGCCGTCGCCGCTTCGCCGGTCGACCCCGCCCTCCGCGCTCAGCGTGCCGAGGGGGCCCCGGACCTCGAGCCGCTCCAGGGACAGCCCTTCGCCCTCCCAGCGGACGACGGCGGCGGAGCGGGCCGTCCAGCGCTCGCCGCCGACGACGAGATCGTCGGGCGTGATCCACGCGGTCACGCGGGCCGTGTCCGGGTGATCGACCGGGATCTGGGCGTCGGCCCGGGCGGAGACCGTGGCCCGCACGTGGGGCCGCGCGTCCGGCGCGAGCCGCGCGATGAGCGGATCCAGGTTGAACCGTTCGACGCGGGCCTGCGCGGCGAGCACGCGGCCGCCCTCGAGACGGCCCTTGGCCGAGACGGAGACTCGCATCGCCGGGAACGCGAGATCGGCGGTCAGGTCGCGATCGTTCAGCGTGGCCTGGAGGCGTCCCGTCCCGAGGGGGACGTCCTGGACTGACACGTCCGTCAGGCCGACGTCCGCCGCCACCACGGTCCGCGGCCCTACCGTGACCTCGACCCGCCCCGAGCCGGTTCCGGCGAGGGCAATCTCCGTCGGGAGGCCTCGCAGCTGGCCGAGGACGGCGGGACCGACGTCCGCCTCGGCGCGCCCCGTGCCCGCCCACGTCCACATGCCACGGAGCGCCAGGGGAATCCCGGCGATGCGGCCGGTGAGTCTCCGGAGGTCTAGCTTGTCGGCATCGAGCGCGAAGGCGGCCCGGAGATCCTCGACGGGCGCCGACGGCGCCGCCACGCGTCCGGCGTCGAGCGTGCCGGTCCACCGCGAGAGTCCGCCGGCGCCCTCGAGTCGTGCCCGGAGCTCGACGCGGTCCACCGGCCGCGTCCCGACCACGAGCGACCTGGTCTCGACCCGCGCCGTGACGACCGGTCGCTCCAGGGTCCCCGCCGCATCCGCCGCCACGGAGACGCGTCCCGCGAGGTGCGTGGAGCCCACCGGCCCGAGCCCGCCGAGGTCCCCGTCGAGCTCTGCGTGAAGAGCGAGGGGACGCTCGGACCCGAGCTGGCCGGCGACGTCGAGCCGCGCGCTCGCCCATCGCACGGTGGCCGGGCCCAGCTCGATCCGGCCATGGACGAGCCGGGCCCTCGCCCGGAGCGATCCGGGGCCGAGGGCGGCGAGCGCCCGAGGCAGACGGAGTTCGTCGAGCATGAGCTCGACGGACCTGGCGCCTTCGGCGGTCTCCGGGCTGACGGTGAGCGCCCCGCTCACGGCGCCACCGGGAAGGTGTGCGCGCAGGTCGGACACCCGCAGGGTCCCGTCGATGAAGCTGCCCGCGAGCTGGAGGTCACGGGCCCGCAGAGGGCCCGCCCCGAGCTCCGGGACCGTGACCCGGGCCTCCACCCGCGGCGCGTCCAACGGGCCCTCGAACACCGCGTCGACCGTGGCGAGCCCCGAGAGGGACCCGGTGAGGCCCGCCCGGTTCCCGACCGCCGCGAGCGGCAGCTCGCCCCGCACGGTCGCGCGCATCTCGGAACCGGCCGCGGGCTGCGACACGCGGCCGGAGAGGCGGATCTCGTGGCCCTGCCACCGGAGACGTGACGACTCGAGCCGGATCTCGCCCGGGCCCACGCTGCCCTCGACGCGCAGCTGCTCCAAGCGCTCCGCTCCGGTGGGCGACTCGATCCGGACAATCTCGGCACGCGCCGAGAGCCCGAGCGCGGGGGGCGCGGGCCACGCCTCGCCCTCGATCCCGCTGACCTCGTACGCCCACGTGCTGCCTGGGTCGCGGTGCCGAAGGTGGCCTGCGACCACGCGGACGAGGCCGACGCGGGCTTCCACGTAGCCGAGGGCGAAGGTGGAGGGGAGAGAGAACGCGACGAGACCGGCCCCACCGCCGCCCGTGGACGTCGTCACGTCGAGCCCCGTGAGGGTAACGCTCAGGACGAGCCGTCGCCGCCAAAGGCTCTCGAGACGGACCCGGACGTCCGCGTGGGCCAGAGAGACGAGCGCGCCGCCGTCCGCGGGCTGGTCACTCGGCATTGTCACGTCGGACACCCGCAGTGTAGCCACCCACGGACGGAACGTGACGGCCCCGACACGGGCCGGACGACCGAGCGCCGCGCTCAGCGCGCGCTCGAGCTGGGTGCGAGCGACGTCGGGGCCGTACAGCTCGAAGAGGACCCAGGCCGTCCCGACGGCCAGGACGATGAGGCCCCCGACCACCATCAGCAGGACACGGCCCCGGCGCATCCAGCCGCGCATCAGGTCGCCCATCCAGGCTGGCGGCGGCGGACCATCGCCGGTCGGGCTTCCGGCGCGATCAGCGTGCCGGGGATCGCCCTCCCACGGGTTCCTGCGGCTTGCGGCGCGCGGCCACCGCCGCGGCGGGCGGGCGGGCGCCGAGGTCGTCCTCGACGATGCGGCTCACGTAACGGCCGCGTCCGGGACGATCCGCTCGGTCGCGACGTAGGGGACCGACCCGGCGGGAAGAGGCTGGGCGGTCTGGCTTCCCCACGGAGCTCACGGATGCGGCCGGGTTCCGGCGCCTTCCGGGCAACGACGGCAAAGAGACCCTTGTCCTGACCGTCCATCAGCTCGGGGGGCATCGTTGGGAAGGTCCTGATCGATCATGGCGTGATCGCAGCCTGACGCTCGCACAGATGGCCTGGGGCGCGAACTAGGATCACATGACGAGCTTTGCACGGATCCTGCGCGTGTCAACCGACGCGCGCTTCGGGCGCCTCCGCATGCCGAGCACGGGCCGGGACCTCCGGCATCCGGGCCGCGCCGGCTCAGGTCACGTCGACGAGGGCCTCCGCGATCTGGCCGAAGCGGCGCTCGCCGAGGGCGAGCTCCGCGCACAGGACGTGGCGCCCCGCCGCCCCCGGGGGCACCTCGACCGAGAACCGGAGCACGCCGGTCTCCCCGGCTCCGACGGGGGCCTCGGTCTCGCCCGGCGCGACGGGCCACCCCGGCGGCGCGACGAGGCTGGCGCGGCCGAGTGCCTCGCGCGCTCCGTGGTTGGTGACGCGAAGCTCGATGGACAGCCGGTCGCCCGGGCGAGCGGGATTGCGGTAGGGGTACAGCGTCGCGAAGTTGGGGTCGAGCGCGAAGTTCACCTCCGCCGGCACCGCCACCAGCGTCCGGAAGACGCCCTCGAGCTGGCGGGCCCAGCCGTGGAAGTCTTCGAGCATCCGCCGGTCCACGCGCAGGGCTCCGGTGTGCCCGGTGAGGATGAGCTCCGGCTCGAACTCCATGAGCCTCCGGACGCCGACCGCGATCGAGTCCGAGAGCATCTTGTTCCGGTACACGGGCGCCGCCGCCCGCAGGGGACTCACCGTTCCCTGGAGCAGGTTGTCCCCGGTGAAGGCCACGCGGGTGCCGTCGATCTCGGCGAAGAGCCCGAGCGCCCACCACGTGTGGCCTGGCATGTGGAAGACGTCGAAGGTCCACCGGTCCCAGGAGACACGGCCACGGTCCGGCAGGGCGCGGTCGACGCGGATCGGATGGGGCAGCAGGCACGGGACGTTGTAGCCGGCGGGATTCGACACGATCTCGGCGAAGTTCTCGAAGATCCACGCCCGGGTGCCCTGGGTCTGCTGGAGCCAGGGCAGTCCGGCCAGGTGGTCGTCATGGTAGTGGCTCGGGATGACGACGTCGACGGCGCGGAGGCCGGCCACGGCCTTCAGCTCGTCGAGCGAGTGCTCGACGAACCGCATGTCCGCGGCCATGTGGTCCCAGCTCGGAAAGCCGTAGTCGAGAAGGAGCGCCCGCCCGTCGTCGGCCATCAGCGCGTAGCAGTTGGCCACCGAGTGGGGGTTGGCCCAGAGGTGCGGGAGGACGTGCGCCTTCGGCTGGTCGACCGCGTGGGGCCACACGGGCCAGACCCGGTTCTTCCGCATCTCGCCCTGGAGGCCGTACAGGGCGCGGAGCTTCGGCTCGAGCAGGCGGATGGCCGCGCCGGCGTCGTCCGTCGGGTGGCCGTGCGAGGGGCAGAGACGCTGGAGCGGGAGCCCGGCGAGCAGGGTGACCGAGTGAAGGGCGGCGCCGGCGGCGTCGGGCAGGCCGTACTGCCACTGGAGGTCGTGGATCGTGTGGACGTGCCCGGGCTCGGCGATGAGGTCGCCGCAGAAGGCCGTCGGCGCGCCGTCGATTTCGGCGGCGAACGTGACCGAGCCCTTGGTGTGACCCGGGGTCGGCAGCACCCGGATGTCGTATCCACGCCAGCCGAAGGTCTCGTAGTCCCGCAGCGCGCGCGCGACGGGGACCGGCCGCGGCAGCGTGAACCCGATGCTTGAGACGTCGTAGTTGTCGTAGATCCGCTTGAGGCGCCAGAACGCGTCCGTCTCGGCGAAGAGCGCCGCCTCGCGCTCGGGCACCGCGATGGGGACCCCGCGCGCCGCGAGGAGGTGGTCACCCTGGCACTGGTCCCGGTGATGGTGCGTGTGGAGCACCCACTCGATCTCGCGCACCCCCGCCTCGGCGAGATGATCGAGGATCCCCCCCGAGCCGAAGTCGACCACGAGTCCGCGATCGCCGCGGGTCAGGAGGTAGACGTTGCACGTGTCGCGGTACCAGTAGAGGCTCGGCGAGAGCTGCACCAGCGCGCTCCCGGCGGCCGACGCGGGGGGATGCGAGTGCCGGGGGCCGCCGTGGCCCGGGTGGGCGTCGTCGTGCGCGCGCATCCGAGGCCTCCTGTCGAGAGTGCGCTGCGAGGCGATGGCTCACGTCCCCCCGCGACGAGGCCGAGGAGCCGCAGCCCGACGGCGTCCACGATACGCGAAGGCCGGCCGGGCGCGCGAGGGGGGACGGCGGGCGGTGGACCGCGGCGCAGCCTCAGCGGACGACGAGCACCGGAACCGGGGCTCTCGAGACCGCCCCCTCGGCGACGCTGCCGACCACGAGCCGCTCGACGCCACCCACGCCCCGGGCGCCGACAACGAGGACGTCGGCGTCGGTCGCCACGGCGAGAAGCTCCTCGAGCGGCTGCCCCGCGCGAACGTCGACGCGGACGCGCCATCCGCCCCGCTCGAGCCGGGTTTGCGCGACCTCCAGCGGCCGTCGGGCCTGGGCGATGCGCTCTCGCTCGAGCTCCGCCGCCTCCCGGGCCACCGCGCCCCGGACGCGCGCGGGCATGAGGGCCGCCGACGGGACCCGGACCGCCTCGACGACGCTCAGGAGGCGCACCTGGCCGCCCCGCGGCGGCGTGAGCCCGGCGACGAGCGCGAGCGCACGGCGCGCGTGTGGGGAGCCGTCGATCCCGACCACGAGGCGTCGCGGCTTCCGGGCCGGCCCGCGGACGACCAGCACGGAGCTCGACGCCTGCCGCACGATGGCCCGGCTCACGCCGCCGAGGAGAAGTCGGCCGACGGCGCCCAGTCCCCGGGAGCCGAGGACGATCGCCCGCGCCCGGAGCTTCCGGGCCTGCCGGAGAATTCCCACGACGGGCGGCGCATCGACGACGATGACCTCCGCGCGCGGCCACCGGCGCCGGAGCCGCTCCTCCGCGCGGCGAGCCTCGGCCCGCCCGGCTTCGAGGAGCGCCTCCCAGACGTCGGGTGACGCAGCGGTGAGCGCGGGCAAGCTGTGGGCGACGATGCCATGGCCCCGGCTGCCCCGGGGCCAGGGGAACTCGGCGGCGAGCTCGACGGCAGCACGCGCCTGAGGGCTACCGTCGGTCGCCACGAGTACCGGGAATCCGCGCTGCGCCATGGCTCTCCTCCCGAGGTTCGAGTGTCGCGACATGGCCGAGTGTACCCGAGGAGCCCGTCGCGGCGGCGAGCCCCCGCACAGAACCCCGGGGGGCGCTTGTCGGCGCCAGTGGCCGTGGTGTACCGTCCCTTCGCGTCCGGACGGGGCCGCCCGTCCGGCAGAGGAGGCGAGATGGCGACCGCCGAGGAGCTCAAGGCCCGTCTGTGCGCCGAGATCGACCGCCGGAAGGGCGAGATCGTCGCCATCAGCGAGCACATCATGAAGCATCCCGAATCGGGCTACCGCGAAGTGCGGACGGCCGAGTTCGTCGCGGGATGGTTCCGCCGGATGGGGCTCGAGTGCCGGGAAGGGCTGGCCCTCACCGGGGTGAAGACGCGGCTCCGCGGCCGCTCGCCCGGCCCGACGGTCGCGGTGCTCGGGGAGCTGGACTCCCTGATCGTCGGGGCGCACCCCTTCGCGGACGCGACCACGCACGCCGCCCACGCGTGCGGCCACAACGCCCAGGTGGCCTCGATGATCGGCGCCGGGATGGGTCTCCAGACCGTCATGGACGAGCTGGACGGCGACGTCGTGCTCTTCGCCGTGCCGGCCGAGGAGTACATCGAGGTCGAGTGGCGCCTCGGCCTCCGCGAGCAGGGCAAGATCGAGTTCCTCGCGGGCAAGGCGGAGCTGATCCGGCTCGGCGAGTTCGACGACGTGGACATGGCGACCATCACCCACACGAACGCCCGCCCCGAAGACGGCCTGGCCAGCGTCGGCGACACCCACAACGGCTGCGTCGTGAAGTTCATGCGCTTCCTGGGCAAGGGCGCACACGCGGGGAGCGCGCCCCACCTGGGAATCAACGCGCTGAAGGCGGCCCAGATCGCGCTTCACGCCATCGATGCCAACCGCGAGACGTTCCGGGACGACGACACCATTCGCATCCATCCGATCATCACGCGGGGTGGCGAGGCTGTGAGCGCGGTGCCCGCGGACGTGCGGCTGGAGACCTTCGTGCGCGGCAAGACCGTGGACGCGATCGCCGATGCCGCGAAGAAGGTGGACCGGAGCCTCCGCGCGGGAGCGCAGGCGCTGGGCGCGCGGGTCGAGATCACGACGATCCCGGGCTACCTGCCCCAGCAGATGGACCCGAACCTCGTGGCCTTGACCCGCGCGAACTGTGCCGCCGTCGTCGGGGAGGCCAACATGGGGCGACCGCGGCATTCGACCGGGTCCACCGACGTCGGTGACCTGGGCTTCATCATGCCGGCGGTGCATCCGCGTGCCGGAGGCGTCCGGGGCGTGATCCACGGCGCGGACTACGTGGTCGTCGACCACGTGCTCGCGGCGGTCAACCCGTCCAAGGCGATGGCGATGACCGTGGTCGACCTCCTGTGCAGCGGGGCCCGCGAGGCGCGGCGAGTGAAGGCCGAGGCGGGACCGAAGCTGTCCCGGGAGGAGTACCTCGCCTTGGTGCGACGCTTCGTGTCGCTCGAGGCGTATCCGGGGGCGTAACGTCGGGCCGGACCGATGGACTTCGCCGCCGCGAGACGGCGGATGGTCGACACGCAGCTGCTCCGCCGGGGCATCCGGCACCCCGAGGTCCTCCGCGCCATGGCGACGGTGCCGCGGGAGCGCTTCGTCCCGGCGCTCGACGCGCCCGGCGCCTACGAGGACTCGGCGCTGCCGATCGGGCAGGCCCAGACGATCTCGCAGCCGTACGTCGTCGCGCTCATGCTCGAGGCGGTCGCGCCCGAAGCCGCCCACCGCGTGCTCGAGATCGGCACGGGCTCGGGCTACGTCGCCGCCGTGCTGGCCGAGCTGGTGCGCGAGGTCTACACGGTGGAGCGTCTGCGGGCCCTGGCCGAGGCAGCTCGCGTCCGCCTCGCGGAGCTCGGCTACCGAAACGTTCACGTCCTGGAGGGCGACGGCACCCTCGGGTGGCCCGAGCATGCGCCCTTCGACGGCATCGTCGTGGCGGCGGGCGGGCCGGACGTCCCCGCTCCCTTGCTCGCCCAGCTCCAAGTCGGGGGCCACCTCGTGATTCCGGTGGGCCCCACGTCACGAGCGCAGGAGCTGGTCCGGGTGACGCGGCGCCTGGGAGACAAGTACGTCCGGGAGTCCCTGGGGCCCGTGGCGTTCGTGCCGCTGATCGGGCAGGCCGGCTGGCCGCCATCCGGGCCGGACAGCCCCGGCCGCCCGCCTTGACGGCAGCCAGCGCCTTCCCGCGCCGGCCGGGTCGCCCGCAGCGTGCCGTGTTCGCCAGACAGAGCTGGCCGCGCTCCGGGCGCCGTTCCTCCTGCTCGGCGCTCGCTGATCATCCACCCATGGCACCATGGAGGCCATCGTGATCGAGATGACGCTGGAGATCGCCGAGCGGGCCGTTCGTGCCGCGCAAGCCCGCGCCCGCGAGCTGAACACCCCGATGACGGTCACGGCGGTGGACGAGTCGGGGCGGCTGGTGCTGTGCGCGCGCGGGAACGGCGCGGGGTTCTTCACGACCGGGACGCCGCGCGGCAAGGCGGCGGCCGCCGCCAACTTCCGGCGTCCCACCAAGGAGATGGCCGAGCTGGCGCGCGAGCACCCGGCGTTCTGGAACGCGCTGCCCGGGATCGTGCCGGGCGAGGTGCTGGCCAGCACCGGGGGCGCGCCGATCAGCGCGGGGGGCCGCGTCATCGGGGCGATCGGCTGCGGCGGCGGCGCGGGGGAGCAGGACCACCTGTGCGCCCTGGCGGGCGCGGCCGCCGTCTGACGGCGGCGGCCGCCGCCGCGTCGACCGCGCTCGCCCGACGCCGCGTCGGCTCAGGCGATCGGGGGCCAGGCGACCATGCCGGTCCCGGTGCGCCAGGCGAGGGTCGGCGCGTACCCCAGCACTTCGGCGGGGCCGGCGGTGAAGGGGAGGGCTGCGATCCAGGCGATGAGCTCCGCGGTCCCGCCCGAGCCCGCGGCTTCCATCCTCTCCACGGTGCACTCGCGCACGATGCGGTGGTGGTCGCCCTCGACGAGACGATCGAGAAACCACCGGTCGAAGGCCTCGTCCACCTGGAGGTAGCGCGGTCCGCCGGGCTCGTGTGACAGCCCACCGGTGGCGATCACGGCGACGCGGAGGCCCGCGGGCCAGCGCCGCGTCACGATCTCCCGCAGGACCTCGCCCAGGCGATAGGCGCGCTCGGAGGAGGGGATGGGCGGCACGGTGCAGTTGAGCGTGATCGGCACCAGGGGGATCTGCATCCCGGGCGTCAGGTAGTGGAGCGGCACCGAGATCCCGTCGTCGAGCTCGAGCCTGTCCAGGTACGCGAACATGAGCCCGAGCCGGGCGCCTTCCCGGACGATCGCGCGGGCGAGGTCAGGGCGGCCCTTGACCCGGTACTTGGGGAGGGCGAGCCACTCGTCGAACCAGTCAGCCGGGCCGACGTGCTCCTCGCCGGTCCCGACGGTGTAGTCCGGGATGATGTTGATCGGCCAGTTCAGGAGGTGGTCGTTCGCCAGCATGAGCAGGACATCGGGCCGCACGGCCTCGAGTCGTCGGCGAAGCTCGCCGTAGCCGTCGAGCACGACCTTCTGGTCCGACTCGGGGGCCCGGTCGAACCAGCCGGTGAGCCCCGGGGCGTGCGTCGCAGCCATCACGGCGACGACGGTGGCCATCGCCGCCCTACCGCACGTGCTCGGGGTACGCGCGGCGGAAGGCCTCGAGCGCCGGGTGCGTGTTCGAGGCGCCGGCCGCACCGAAGGAGAGCCGGAGGATCTGAGAGACGTAGTACTGGTGCACGCCCATGTCGTTGAGGCCGCGGACGTCGGCGGTCTTCACCGCCTCGATCTCGGCCGCCGAGAGGCCGTACTCGCGAGCCAGCGAGTCGAAGTCCTCACGCCACCTCCGGCGGAGCTCCGCGTCCCGGCGCACGTAGAAGATCATCTGGTTCAGCGGGAGCGTGCGGTCGACCTTCTCCACGCTGCCCATCGCTCTCCTCCTCGGCTCACCCTGCCGGTCTCGACGCCGGGACCGCCAGAACGAAGTCAAAGACCGCCTTCTTCGGGTTCTCGGCACCAAGCAGCGTCAGGACGAGCTCCGGCCGGAAGATCCCGTCGCTACGGTTGCCTGGCTCGTCCGGGAAGTAGAGCTGGGTGGTGAGGAGGGGCTGGTTGGGCGCCTGCACCCGGACGTGGATGTGTCGCGTCCGCCCCGGATAGCTTCCGGGAACGACCGTCTCGAGCCGGTACCGCCCGAGCTCGTCCGTGTACTGGTGGCCTCGGAGGCGGAAGCCGGTGTTGTCGTACGTGCCCCGGTCGTCCGCCTGCCAGAAGTCGATGAGCGCTCCGGGAATCGGCCGGCAGTCGGTCGCCAGTACGGTGCCTTCCACGACGATCCGCGTCCCGGGCATGCCCGCCTCGATCAAGGACGCGCGTCGCGGCGATCGCGGCTTGAAGAACGGCCCCGCCGTCTGGGGCGGTGTGGGCGTGCCCCTGTCCACGCAGCTCGGCGTCGGCGCGAGGGTCCGTGACTGGGCCGCCGCACGGCTGCCGGGAAGGAGGACGACGGTGGGGAGGGCGAGCACCGCTCCCAGGAACTCTCGGCGGGGCGGCCGACCGGCTCGATCGCGTGCCATGGTGAAGCCTCCGTCGCGGGCCGCCCCTCCGGGGCGCGGCCCTAAGGACACGGTACCGGATCGGTCAAGCGCTCGTATAGGATGGAATTGTGCCCGGGCGCCGAGGGTGGTCCTGACGGAGTCCCGCATGCACATGGTCGCCGTGCTCGCCCTTTCCCTGGTGGCCTCGACGGCCGTCGCGGCCGAGGAGGCGCTGTGGGCGCTTCTGCGAGGGGGCGGCCAGATCGTCCTGATGAGGCATGCGACGACCACGCCCGGTGTCGGCGATCCGCCCGGGTTCCGCGCCGGGGACTGTCCGACCCAGCGCAACCTCACCGAGGCCGGCCGGGAGGAGGCGCGCAGGGTAGGCGCCGCCTTCCGATCGCGCGCCGTGCCGGTCGGGCGCGTGCTGTCGAGTCAATGGTGTCGATGCCTCGAGACGGCGCGCCTGTCCTTCGGGCGCGTGGAGCCGTGGGAGCCCCTGGACTCGGTCTTCGAGGGCCGGGCCCGCGAGCCGGAGCGGACGCGCGCCGTCAGGCGGGTGGCCGGCGAGCGGCCGGCCGAC
>DASZOL010000102.1:0-15691 GCA_035550795.1 Candidatus Methylomirabilota bacterium | reverse complement strand
TCTCGGATCTCGAGCGCATTCCCGGTGTTGTGTCCGAGCACCTGGTTCATGTCGGTGATCCACGCGACCGTCCGGAGCCCCGCATCGCCGGCGACCGCCACCAGGCTCTCGGCGAGCGCCTGGGCGGTCTCGATCGATCCCGCGAAGGCGCCGGAGCCGGTCTTCACGTCCATGACCAGCGCGTCGAGACCGGCGGCCAGCTTCTTCGCGAGGATCGAGGCCGTGATGAGGGGGATCGAGTCGACGGTCGCCGTGACGTCGCGGGTCGCGTAGAGGCGCCCGTCCGCGGGCGCCAGGTCTGCCGTCGGTCCGACGATGGCGCAGCCGGCGAACCGGACGGCCGCCTGGAATCGGGCGAGGTCGGGCGCGGTGTCGTAGCCCGGGATGCTGCCGAGCTTGTCGAGCGTGCCGCCCGTGTGGCCGAGCCCCCGGCCCGAGATCATCGGCACGAAGCCTCCGCAGGCCGCGACGACCGGGGCGAGGATCAGGCTGACGGTGTCGCCGACGCCGCCGGTCGAGTGCTTGTCGAGAATCGGGCCATCGAGACCGGCCCCGGACCAGTCGAGGACGGTGCCCGAGGCCGCCATGGACCGGGTGAGCGCAGCGCACTCCTCGGGCGTCATCCCCTGGAAGTACACGGCCATGGCGAAGGCGGCGATCTGCCCCTCGCTTATCGAGCCGTCGGTGATCCCCGCGACCAGGCTCGCGATCTCCGGCTCGCTCAGGATCGCGCCGTCGCGCTTCTGCCGGATGAGCTCCGCGGGCGCCCGGTCGGCGGGCGAGCTCACCTCGGCTCGCCCTCGGGCGGGCGGGGCGGGCCGAGCGTGTCGCGGCCGAAGGCCAGCGGCAGGAGCTCGCCGAGCCTGGCCGTGAGCCGCAGGCCCTCCGGCCCGCAGAGGTGGACGGGGACGTCCGGGCGAGCGAACTCGGCCAGCTGCTGGCGGCACCGGCCGCAGGGAGAGCAGAGCTCGGCGCCCTCGGTCACCACCACCGCCTCGACGATCTGACGGTCGCCGGCCGCCACCATGGCCCCGATGGCGGTGGCCTCGGCGCACTGGCCGACCGGGTACGCCGAGTTCTCGACGTTGCAGCCCGCGTAGAGCCGCCCGCTCGAGGCGCGGAGGCACGCGCCCACGCGGAAGCGCGAGTAGGGCGCGTGGGCGTTCACCAGCGCCCGGCGGGCGAGCTCGAGCATCGGTCCGAGGGGCTCGCTCATCGCAGGCGGTGGTCTTGGGGGAGCCAGTGGGTCGGGACGCTCGGTGTCGGGTCAGAGCCTGCGGGTCGGGATTTCCAGCGCCCGCGCCGCCGCCAGCAACCGCGCGTCATAGCTCGCCAGCTCGATCGCCAGGCCGTGGTCCCGGAGGAAGGCCATGGTGGCCAGGTGCATCGCATCCAGTGTCCGAACGGGAACGGGAAAGGGATCGCCGGCACGCGCGAGGACCAGGGGGGTGAGCTCGATGTAGGCGACGCCGTCCAGCAGGTCACGGACCTTGTCGCCGTACCGGGCCTCCAGCCGCCGGGCGTGGACTCGGGCCCAGACCTCGTACTGGAGGAGCCGGCTCGCCGTGAGAGACTCGCGCCACAGGTCCTCCGCTGGCTTCCGGTCCTCCGCGAAGAGCTGGGCCAGCGCGACTGAGGCGTCGAGGTAGATCACCGGTCGTCGCGGGCGTCATCCAGCTCCCGCATCAGCTCCTCGAAGGCGGCCACCGGCGCGCGCGGGGCGGAGCCGGCCAGCGGGCGGGCCGCCGGGGTGACCCACCCCTGTCGGACCAGCTCGACCAAGACGGCGTCCGCGACCGACGGGCTGCGTCCCCCCCGCGGCGGAACGAGCTCGGCCACGACCCGGTCTCGGTCGGTCACGAGAATCGTCTCGCCCCCCTGGGCGAGCCGCACGTACTCCGAGAGCTTGTTCTTCAGCACTTTGAGCCCGACCGCGCGCATCGACACGATGGTAGCTTCCGGAAGCTACCTCAGTCAAGGACCCGGGTCGCCCCGGATTCTGCCCCCCGACCGCCGCGCCGGCTGCGGCCTCAGCGCCCCTTTTCGTAGGGGACGCCGATGGCCCGGGGCGCCACTGCACGGCCGACGAAACCGGCCAGGAGACCCACCGTCAGGACGTACGGGATCGCCTGGATCAGCTGCACCGGCACCACGCCCACGACGGGCAGGGCCGTGCCCTGGAGCCGGACCTGAACCGCGTCGGCGAACGCGAAGAGGAGGCACGCGCCGAGCGTCGGCACCGGGCGCCACTGGCCGAAGATCAGGGCGGCGAGCGCGAGGTAGCCCTTGCCCGCGGACATGTCGCGGATGAAGCCCGAGTGGTGGGCGATCGACAGGTACGCACCGGACATGCCGCAGAGCACGCCGCCCGCCGCGAGCGCCCGGTAGCGCGTCGCGGCCACGGAGATCCCGGCGGTGTCGACGGCGCCCGGGCTGTCGCCGACGGCGCGGAGGCGAAGGCCGAAGCGGGTCCGCGAGACGAGCCACGCCACGCCGGGGACCGCCGCCGCCGCCAGGTAGACTAGGACGTTGTGGCCGCTCACGACCTCACCGTAGAGAAGACCGATCACCGGCACCGCCGCCAGGAGGGTGGCGCCCGGCAGCTCGAGAGGGGCGAAGCGCGCCGGACCGTCGAGGAGCGGGGTCTGGCCGCCTTGCTGGAACCACGCGTAGCCGAGGACGACCGTCAAGCCCGACACCAGGATGTTGAGGGCCATGCCCGACACCACCTGGTTCCCGTGGTAAGTCACGCAGGCGAGGCCGTGCACCATCGCCAGCGTGACCGCCGCCCCGATGCCCGCGCCGAGGCCGACCCAGGCGGAGCCCGTGACCGCCGCGGTCGCGGCGGCGGCGAAGGCGGCGGCCAGCATCTTGCCCTCGAGCCCGATGTCGACCACGCCGGACCGCTCGGCGAAGAGCCCGCCGAGCGCCGCCAGGACGAGGGGCGCGGCCCCGCGCGCGGTCGCGTCGGCGAGGAGCGCCAGGAGGACGAGCGCCTCCCCCATCGCGTCAGCCGTCGGCGGAGGCCGCCCCGGCCCGCCGGTGCCGCGTCCCGCGGACGGGCGTGATGAACAGCAGATCGCTCGGCTGTCGGAGGATCAGCCGGTGCCACACCCCGCGTGGGACCAGGCAGACCTGTCCGCCCTGGAGGCCGAAGGTTCGCGTCCCGTCCGACCCGTCGAGCACGACATCGACCGCACCGGCCAGGAGGTACAGGACCTCGTCGCCGCCCGGATGCATCTCCCACTCGTCGGCGTGGAAGTCGGCCGGCACCGCCCCGTGCTTCGCCCCGACCACGCGGTCCCGGTCGCCCGTCTCGAGCGTCCGGAAGACGTCCGGCGTCCACGCGACCGGAACGGCGCGGCCGTCCTCTCGCAGGTGGACGATGGTGGCGAACGGATCGAAGGCCGACCGCGCGTGAGCGCTCACGGACTCCCCTCGGCGCGGGCCCGTGGCTGGAACAGGGACTCGATGGGCTCGCGGAGCGCGTACTCGAGCGCGCCGCAGACGAGGATGATCAGACCCTGGATCACCACGACCATGTCGCGGGTGAGCTTGGGCATGTCGAAGGATAGCTCCGACCCGCCCTGGTAGAGCGCCCCGAAGAGGACGGCGGCCAGCACGATCCCCAGCGGGTGGTTGCGGCCCATCAGCGAGACCGCGATGCCGACGTATCCCGCGCCGCCGACGAAGTTGAGGAGCAGGCGATGCTGGACGCCCATGACCTCGTTCAGGCTCATCAGCCCTGCCAGCGCGCCGGAGACCGACATGGCCACGATGATCGTGCGCGCCGGTGCGATCCCCGCGTATACGGCAGCGGTCTCGTTGTGGCCCAGGGTGCGGAGCGCGTAGCCCCAGCGCGTGTGCCAGAGGTAGAACCACACGAGGACGCCGGCGGCGAGCGCGAGGACAGCCGAGAGGTTGAGCGGCGAGCGGCCGATCTCCCAGCCGAGCCACCGGAAGACGTCGTGCACCTGGGGCAGCCAGGTGCCGGGGTCGAACTCCCGCGTCTCCGGTGACTGCTGGCCCGACTTCATGAGGACGTTGACGAGGAGATGGGTCATCAGGGCCGCGGCGATGAAGTTGAACATGATCGTCGTGATGACGACGTGGCTGCCGCGCCGGGCCTGGAGCCAGGCCGGCACGAACGCCCAGGCGGCCCCGAAGACCGCGGCGGCGACGATGGCGGCCAGCGCGACCAGGACCGTGGGCCAGCTGCCCGCGCCGAGGCAAAGCAGCGCCACGCCGAGCCCGGCGATGTAGGCCTGGCCCTCGGCACCGATGTTGAAGAGCCCGCCGTGGAAGGCGACGGCCACCGCCAGGCCCGTGAACACGAAGTTGGTCGCGTAGTAGAGGGTGTAGCCGACCGCCTCGCCGTTGCCGAACGCGCCGGCTGCGAGCAGCCGGAGCGCCCGGAGGGGGTTCTCACCGACCAGGAGCACGATCACCGCAGAGACGACGAGCGCCAGCGCGAGGTTCGCCGCGGGGACGAGACCCACGCTCACCCAGCCGGGAACCCGGCGCACGGCGGCCGAAGGACTCATCCGGCGCGTGTCCCCGTTGGACGGCCTTCGGCCTGTGGCACGCCCGCCATCATGAGGCCGATCGTCCGCTCGGTGGCGGCCGCCGGCAGGACCTCGCCGACGATGCGCCCGTCGTGCATGACCAGGATGCGGTCGGCGAGCGCGAGGATCTCGTCCAGTTCGACCGAGACCAGGAGGATCGCCTTCCCGGCGTCGCGGAGCGCCACCAGGCGACGGTGGATGAACTCGATCGCCCCGATGTCCACGCCCCGCGTGGGCTGCCCGACGAGGAGGAGATCCGGGTTCCGGTCGAGCTCGCGGGCCAGCACGATCTTCTGCTGGTTGCCGCCCGAGAAGGCCGACGTCGGCAGCGCACCGTCCCCGGGCCGGACGTCGAACGCCGCCGCCTGACGTTGGAAGCTCGCCGCCACGGCCGCCCGGCGAAGCCGCAGCAAGCCGTTGAAGGTCGCCTCGTCGTGGTAGCCGAGGATGGCGCTTTCCCGGGCCGAGAAGGGGATGACGAGGCCCATCCGCTGGCGGTCCTCGGGCACGTGGGCCAGCCCGAGCCAACGCATCCTCCGCGGCGTGCGCGTGTCCCCGTCGGTGACGTCGCCTCCCCGCCACCGGATCCGCCCCGACTTCACCGGACGGATCCCCGCGAGCGCCTCGAGGAGCTCCGACTGGCCGTTGCCCGCGACGCCGGCGATTCCGACGATCTCGCCCTGCTGCACGCCGAAGCTGACGCCCTTGACCCTCTCCACCCCCAGCGCGTCCTCGACCGTGAGGTCCGCCACCTCCAGCACCGTCTCGCCGGGGCGAGCGGGCGTCTTGTCCACACGCAGGCTGACCCGGCGGCCCACCATCAGCTCGGCGAGCTGCTCGGACGTCGTCTCGGCGGTAGGGAGGGTGGCGACGACCCGCCCCTGGCGCATGACGGTGACGACGTCCGTGACCTCGCGGATCTCCCGGAGCTTGTGGGTGATGAGGACGACGGTCTTGCCCTCGCCCCGGAGCGCCCGGAGGATCCGGAAGAGGTGATCGGCCTCCTGGGGCGTGAGAACGGCCGTGGGCTCGTCGAGGATCAAGACGTCGGCGCCGCGGTAGAGCGCCTTCAGGATCTCGATCCGCTGGCGCTGGCCGACACCGAGATCCGCGATCCGGGCGTCCAGGTCCACCTCGAGGTGGTACTCCCGTCCCAGGCGCAGGAGCTCGGCCCGCGCCCGGGCCAGGCCGGCCTTGAGGAGGAATCCCCCCTCGACGCCGAGGATGACGTTCTCGATCACGGTGAACGGCTCCACCAGCATGAAGTGCTGGTGCACCATGCCGATCCCCGCCGCGAGCGCGTCCTGGGGGCTGCGGATGGCGGCCGGCTGGCCCCGGACGAGGATCGCGCCCCGGTCAGGCCGGTGGTAGCCGTAGAGGATGCCCATCAGGGTGGACTTGCCGGCCCCGTTCTCGCCGACAATGCCGTGGATCGTGCCGGGGCGGATGGCGAGCGAGACGTCGCGGTTCGCGTGCACCTCGCCGAACCACTTGTCGATGCCGCGAAGCTCGATGACCGGCGGCGCCCCCGCGGCAGAAGGTGCCGGGTGCGCCGTCGCCGCCGGATCCGCGTCGCTCATGCGATCGGTGAAGGCGCGGCCCAGCGGGCCGCGGATAGCGCCGGGCGCAGCCTTCCACGCCGAGGCCGGGAGTGCGTGCACCGCGCGGGGGCGGCCCGGCCGCGGGAGGTCAGCGGGGCGACCGGACCCGCGGCTCGTGGCGCCAGCGGCGGGAACTGGGCGCGCACTGCAAGGACGGAGAGGGGCGTGGCCCCCTCCGCCCTACTTCGCCATGTAGTCGGTGACCTTGATCTTGCCGGCCACGATGTCGGCCCTGGCCTGCTCGATCCGCTTCTCCATCTCCGGCGTGATCAGCTTCCGGTTGTTGTCGTCGATCGCGTAGCCCACCCCGCCCTCGGCCACGCCGAGGTTGCGCACCCCGGGCTTCCACGTGCCGTCCTTCGCGGTCTTGAAGGCCTCGTAGATGGCCAGGTCGACACGCTTGATCATGGAGGTCAGGATCGTGCCGGGGTGGATGTGGTTCTGGTTCGAGTCGACGCCGATGGCGAGCTTTCCCTTGTCCTTCGCCGCCTGGAGCACGCCGAGGCCGGTCGCGCCCGCCGCCGCGTAGACGACATCGGCGCCCCGGTCGAACTGGCTCCGGGCCAGCTCTCCGCCCCGCGTCGGGTCGTTCCAGGCGGCGGGGGTCGTCCCGGTCATGTTCTGGAAAATCTCGATCTTCGGGTTCACGTGCTTCGCACCCTCCTCGTAGCCGAGAGCGAAGCGCCGGATCAGGGGGATGTCCATCCCGCCGACGAACCCGATCTTGCCGGTCTTCGACGCCATGGCCGCCGCCATGCCCACTAGGAACGACCCCTCGTGCTCCTTGAAGACGATCGACTGGACGTTCGGGAGATTGACGACGGCGTCGATGATGGCGAACTTCAGGTTGGGGAACTCCTTGGCGACCTTCTCCATGCCGGTCGCCTGGGCGAACCCGATGCCCACGGTGATCTGAGAGCCGCGCCGCGCCATGTTGCGCAGCGCCTGCTCGCGCTGGGCCTCGTTCGTCACCTCGAACTCGCGGTACGCGATCCCCGTCTCCTTCTTGAAGCGCTCGGCGCCGTTGTACGCGGCTTCGTTGAAGGACTTGTCGAACTTCCCGCCCATGTCGAACACGAGAGCGGGGGCGAACTCCTGGGCGGCGGCGGGGCCAGCCAGGGTGATCAGTGCGAGGACGAGGACGGCCACGATCGATCTCGGCGGATGGGTCATGTCGAGCGCCCCCCATTGTGTCGATAAGCCTGGTGGCTCAGGATCGGCGTCGCAATCGGCGCCCCGATGATACCCATCTGCTCCAAGTTAGCCTAGCCCGTCCCGACGGGCCCGGATCGGCCGCGTCGCTGGCGGCGGTGGTGCGATTCGGCTATGCTGCAGTCCCTTTCAGCCGGTGGCCGGCGTGGGCCGCCGGGGCAGGGGCCGGAGCCGCCAGACATGGAGAGACGGCGAGGGTCGAGCAGAGGCTCGCTCATGCGTGCAAAGGCGCGGATCTACCTGGCCGGCCCCCTCGGGTTCTCGGAAGCCGGTCGCCACTTCTACAACGCCGTCCTCATCCCCTTCGTGCGCGGCCTCGGCTACGAGGTGCTGGATCCCTGGACCCTCACCGACGCCGGGAAGATCCAGGCGGTCCAGAGCATGCCGTACGGCCCGGCGCGGCGCGAGGCGTGGCGGTCGCTCAACCGCAAGATGGGCGCCACCAACCGGAGGGCGATCGACGCCGCGCAGGGAGTCGTCGCCGTCCTCGACGGCACCGACGTCGACAGCGGTACGGCGGCGGAGATCGGCTACGCCTTCGCGCGAGGCAAGCTCATCGTCGGCTACCGGGGCGACTTCCGCCTGAGCGCAGACAACGAGGGGGGCCTGGTCAACCTGCAGGTCGAGTACTTCATCCGCGAGAGCGGAGGCACGATCGTCGAGGGCTACGAGGACCTCGGGCCGCCGCTTCGCTCTCTTGCGTCTCAGCGCCGGGCCGGAGGGCCCGGCCCGGGTGCCGGGACCGGGACGGGTCGGCGAGTCGCCGGTACCGGAAGGGTGAGATGATGGTCATCGGGCGTGAGGCGGCACCGGTGGCTAGGCGTGAGCGCCACTAGGCGTGAGCGCCAAAGGAGGAATTGTATGACTGCGGGACTCGGCATGCGCAAGTCGGGTCGATGGATGATCGTCGTGGTGCTGCTCGCGACGATGGGATGCGCGGTACAGAGGCCGCCCCAGGCCCCATCGGCCCAGGCGCCCGCTCAAGCGCCGGCCCCGTCGCCGCCTGCCCCGTCGATCCAGGCCCCCACGGCCGAGGCCCCGCCGGCGCACGATCTCCTGAACGCCGTCCTTTGGATGCAGCGCTCGGTCGAGTACCGGGCGACGGCGATGGGCGCGTTTGCCTTGGCCCGGCTTCGCCTCGACCAGGCCCTGGCCGATCCGAACTGGACGGCCGTCGTCCCGAAGGAGCAGGCCGGCCCCTACCAGTCGCTGCCGCCCGCCGTCATCGTGGACGTCGACGAGACGGTCCTCGACAACTCGGGCTACCAGGCATGGATGACCATGCAGGGCACCACCTTCGATCCGAAGACCTGGAACGCCTACGTGAACACGGCGACGTCGCAGGCGATCCCGGGCGCCGTCGAATTCGCCCGGTACGCGGCCTCGAAAGGCGTCAAGGTCTTCTACGTGTCGAACCGCACGGTCCAGGAGGAGGAGCCGACGAAGAAGAACCTCGAGCGGTTCGGCTTCCCGCTGGACGGGAGCATCGACACCATGCTGATGAGCCGGGAGCGCCCGGACTGGGGCTCCGCCAAGGGGACCCGTCGAGCCTACATCGCCAAGGACTATCGCGTGCTTCTCAACCTCGGCGACAACTTCGCCGACTTCGTGGACGAGTACCGGGGCATCGAGACCGAGCGCCTGGCGGTGCTGGAGCAGCACAAGGAGCGCTGGGGCCGCGAGTGGATCATGCTCCCGAACCCGGCGTACGGATCGTTCGAGTCCGCTCCCTTCAAGCATGACTTCAAGGTGTCCGACGCTGACAAGCGAAAGGCGAAGCGCGGTGCCCTGGAGCCGTGGCCCGGCCCCTGAGGGCCGGCCCGAGGAGGGAAGGCTGATGCCGGCGCGCGTGAGGGTCGAACGCTCGCGGATCGCATTGCTCAGCGGCGCGGCGGCGTTCGCCGTGCTGCGGGCGCTCGGACGCGCCGCGGGAGCGGCCTCGGGCGCGCTGCCCGAGGTCACCGTCTACAAGAGCCCGACCTGCGGGTGCTGCACGGAGTGGGTGGCCCACCTCCGGCGGCACGGGTTTCCCGTGACCGCCGAGGACGTCGCGGAGCTCGGACCGGTCAAGGCGCGCCACGGAGTGCCGGCGGCGCTCCAGTCGTGTCACACCGCGCTGGTCGCCGGCTACGTGGTGGAGGGCCACGTCCCGGCCGACCTCGTCGAGCGGCTGCTCCGTGAGCGTCCCAAGATCCTGGGCGTCGCCGTCCCCGGGATGCCTGTGGGCTCGCCGGGCATGGAAGTGCCGGGCCGCCCGGCCGACCGCTACCAGGTGCTCACCTTCGACCGCGGCGGCAAGACGGGAGTGTTCGCCGCGCGGTGACGCCCCCGAGCCACCCGAGTAGTCTGCCGATGAAGGGGAAGCTGCCCCTCGTGTCCGGCGCCCTTGCCCGCACCCCGGTCCCGACGCCGGCCGGGACCGAGGTCGACCCCGTGTGTGGCATGACCGTGGACCCGCGGACCGCCGCCGGCTCGCACGCGCACGGCGGCCGCACCCACTGGTTCTGCAGCACGCACTGCCTCGAGCGGTTCCGGGCCGACCCCGAACGGTACCTGGGCGCATCCCCGCGCCAGGGGCCTCACTCCCCCGGCCCGGGCGGCGGCGGGACTCGCGGCGACCACACGTGCCCCATGCATCCCAAGGTCCGGTTGCCGGCGTCGAGCCCCTGCCCGACCTGCGGCATGGCTCTCGAGCCGATCGACCTCGACGCGCCGTCGTCACGCACCGAGTGGGTCTGCCCGATGCACCCGGAGATCGTGCGCTCGGCGCCGGGCGCGTGCCCGATCTGCGGCATGGCCCTCGAGCCGCGCACCGTCACGCTCGAGGAGCAGGTCAGTCCCGAGCAGCGCGACATGACGCGCCGGTTCTGGGTGGGCGTCGTCCTGACCGTTCCGGTGGTGGCCATCGCGATGTCGGACCTGATCCCCGGCCAGCCCCTCCAGCATGCCGTCTCACAGCGCGTCCTCGCGTGGATCCAGCTCGTCCTCGCGACGCCCGTCGTGCTCTGGGCCGGCTGGCCCTTCTTCGAGCGCGCCTGGGCCTCCGTCGTGAACCGGAGCCCGAACATGTTCACGCTGATCGGGCTCGGCACGGGCACCGCGTACGGCTACAGCGTGGTCGCCACGTTCGCCCCGGGCCTCTTCCCGCCGGCTGTTCGGGGTCACGCGGGGGAGGTCGGTCTCTACTTCGAGGTGGCGGCCGTGATCACGGTGCTGGTGCTGCTGGGCCAGGTGCTCGAGCTGCGCGCCCGGAGCCGCACCAGCGGCGCCATCCGGGCGCTGCTCGGGCTGACGCCGGCGACGGCGCGGGTCATCCGGGACGACGGCCGGGAAGAGGACGTACCGCTCGACCAGGTGGCGGTCGGCCATCGCCTGCGCGTCCGGCCCGGCGAGCGGGTGCCTGTCGACGGCGGGGTCCTCGAGGGCCGGAGCGCGGTCGACGAGTCGATGATCACCGGCGAGCCCTTGCCCGTCGAGAAGGGGCCCGGTGACCGCGTCACCGGAGGCACGGTCAACGGCGCGGGCGGCTTCGTGATGCGCGCCGAGCGGGTGGGCCGGGACACGCTGCTCGCCCGGATCGTTCACCAGGTTGCCGAGGCCCAGCGGAGCCGCGCCCCGATCCAGCGCCTGGCCGACCGGGTGTCCGGTTACTTCGTCCCGGCCGTCGTGGCGGTGGCCCTGACGAGCGCCCTCGTCTGGGGCCTGGTCGGGCCCGAGCCCCGGGTCGCCTACGCCCTGCTCACGGCGGTGTCGGTCCTGATCATCGCGTGCCCGTGCGCGCTCGGGCTGGCGACGCCCATGTCGATCATGGTGGGTGTGGGCCGAGGCGCGACGGCGGGCGTCCTCATCAAGAACGCCGAGGCGCTCGAGATCCTGGAGAGGATCGACACGCTCGTCGTGGACAAGACCGGCACGCTGACGGAGGGTCGGCCGCGGCTCACGACCGCTGTCGCGCTGCCGCCACACGGCGAGGCCGAGGTCCTCCGCCTGGCCGCGAGCCTCGAGCGAGGAAGCGAGCATCCGCTCGCCGACGCGATCGTCGCGGGCGCGCAGGAGCGTGGGCTCGCGCTGGAGGAAGCCGCCGACTTCCAGGTCATCCCCGGGCAGGGGGTGGCGGGCCGGGTCGGCGGCCGCCGGGTCGCGCTCGGCAACGCGCGGCTCCTGGAGACGCTCCGGGTGCCCCCGGGAGGCCTCGGCGAGCGCGCGGAGGCACTGCGCCGGGAAGGGCAGACGGCGATGTTCCTCGCCGTGGACGATCAGCCGGCGGGCCTCCTCGCGGTGGCCGACCCGATCAAGGCCTCGACCCCCGAGGCGCTCCGGTCCCTTCGCGAGGAGAAGATCCGCGTCGTCATGGTGACGGGGGACAGCCGCACCACCGCGGAGGCCGTCGCACGGAGGCTCGGGATCGACCGGGTCGAGGCCGAGGTGCTGCCGGATCAGAAGACCGCGATCGTGAAGCGTCTCCAGTCCGAGGGGCGCACCGTGGCGATGGCGGGCGACGGCATCAACGACGCGCCTGCCCTGGCCCAGGCCCACGTCGGGATCGCGATGGGCACCGGCACCGACGTCGCGATGGAGAGCGCGCACGTGACGCTCGTCAAGGGCGACCTCCGCGCCATCGTGCGGGCGCGCCGCCTCAGCCGGGCGACGATGGGGAACATCCGGCAGAACCTCTTCTTCGCGTTCGTCTACAACGCGCTCGGGGTACCGCTCGCGGCCGGGGTCCTCTATCCCGCCATCGGCCTGCTGCTGAGCCCGATGGTCGCGAGCGCCGCCATGACGGTCAGCTCCGTCTCGGTCATCGCCAACGCGCTCCGCCTCCGGCGCGTGGAGCTCTGAGAAGCAACCAACGGGCGACTCGCCGCGATCACGGATTCTCTCGGTCGGACGTCGCGGCGGCGCCCGGATGAAGCCGGCCGGCGTCCGAAGGTCGTCCGCGGACGCGCTCACGGGCCCGTCTTGCGGGCCCTGCACCGAAGCGGGATCCGAGAGCGCGAATGCGTAGACTCATCGTGTTCGCCAACGGAAACAATCTCGCCGGACCAACAGGCGGCGGAACCAGCTATCTGCGCGTGCATGCCCGCGCCGCGCTCCGGCTCGGTTTCGAGCCTCACATCTTCTGCCCGGCGGAGCGGGATGAGCTGCTCGAAACCGACTACGGAGCCGTCCACCTGGTCTCCTCGCCGTTCCGCCCCTTCGGCGCGGTGTTGAGCCCAGCGCATTCTCCGTTGGTGGCGGCGGGCATCGAGCGGTTCCTCCTGGCCCGCGACAACCACGAGAAGCGGAGGCTCATACATTCCTTCATCTGGGTGCGGACGGGCCTGATTGCCAGCCGTAGGCTCCGGCGCCGGGGTGTCACGGTGCTCACCATCAACGGCCTGTACACCACGGCCGAGCACGAATGCCGTGCCAAGGTGCGAGGCTTGAGCGTGGCCCACGGCGCCGGTCCGCGATTGCGGTACCGGGCCGAGATGTTGTGGGCTCGGCTGGTCCTCGCGCGCGAGGAACGGCAGGTGTACCGCAACGCCGACCTGCTGACCTACAACTACGACTCGGTGCGCACGCTCTTTCTCGGCCGTCACGGAGAGGGCGCCGCGATGCGCAAGCTGCCGTACACGTCCGAGTCGGCCTTTCTTCACGAAGACGTCGAGGAGCGGCCGGCGATGCCTTCCGCGCTCGCGGCCTTGCAGCCGAGCGACGCTCCGTTGATCGTCTCGGTCTCACGCCACGATCCTCGAAAGGGGCTCGATGTATTCCTGCGCGCACTCGCCCGATTGCGCGCGACGGGCGAGCGATTCCGCGCCTGTCTGGTGAGCCATGGCCCGTTGCTGGAGTCGCACCGCCGGTTGGCCGGACAGCTGGGGCTGAACGACGTCACGCTGATCACGGGCTGGGTTGCCGACCCATTCGTCTATCTGCGCCACGCGGACATCTTCGCGTTGCCGTCGATTCAGGAAGGCAGCGGCTCGCTCGCGCTGATCGAGGCGCTTCAGGCCGGGCTGCCGGTCGTCGCGTCGGGCGTTGACGGCATCCTGGAAGACGTGCGCGACGGCGACAGCGCGCTGCTCGTCGAGCCGGGAGACGTCCCGGCGTTGAGCCTCGCCCTCGGTCGGGTCCTAGGCGATGCCGGATTGCGAGGACGGCTGGCGCGGCGCGCGCGTCATGTCTTCGGCGAGAAGTTCGCGCCCGGAGTCTTCTGCGATGCGCTGCGGGACACCTACGCCGCGCTGGGATTCACCCCGTGAGCCTCCGGGGCGTGACGCGAGCGGCCGCCCGGCCCTGCCGGACAGCACGCCCGGCACGACCTGCATGCCGAGCGCCTCCGCGGGCCGTCGGCACCCACGGAGGTCGTCCGGCCGTCGTGCTAGCGCCGGCGGTCCGGGCCGGAGACGGCGAGGGGGCGGAAGCTCAGCGCACGCGAGACCGTGTCGGCGGTTGCCCGGACGCGCGGCCCCCACGCGAGCAGCTTCGGGAGCGGCGTGCGATACGCGGGGGCCGACACCGAGATCGATGCGACGGCCCGTCCCCGGTGGTCGAAGACCGGCGCGCCGACGCAGCGGACCCCCGCTTCTCCTTCCTCCAGATCGACGGCGAACCCGCGGGCCAGGATTTCCCGGCACTGGCGCCGGAGCTGCGCCGGGTCCGTGACCGTGCGCGGCGTGACTCGGACGAGTCCGCGTCCGAGGATGCGCTCCATGTCCTCCCGCGGCAGGTAGGCGAGGATCGCCTTGCCCACGGCGCTCACGTGGAGCGGCTCCCGGAAGCCTAGGCTTGCCGTCACCCGGATCCGCTGCGGGCTCTCGACGCGGTCGATGTAGATCCCCGCGTCTCCTTCCGGCACCATCAGGTGGATCGTCTCGCGCGTCTCCGCCATCATCGCTTCGATCGCCGGCCGGGCTTTGACCCGGAGCTCGATTCCCTCGATCGCGAGGTGGCCCAGCTCCGCCAGGCGGAGCCCGAGTGCGTAGCGCCCTGGCGCCGAGCCGGCCTGGAGGAAGTGGTGGCGAGCAAGCACGGCCAGCAGCCGGTAGGCGGTGCTCGCGGGTAGGCCGACCGCTCGCGCGACCTCCTGGATGCTCAGCTCCCGCCGCACCTCGCCGAGATGGGCGAGGACGCGGAGTGCCTTCTCGAGGGTCTTGACCTCCGGACCCTTCCGGCCGCGGGATTCCGAGGGAGCGCCGTCGCGCGGGCCCATCCGGGTCAGAGCTCCGTGTCCGCCACGGGGCAGCGCGGCGGCTCCCCTTGCAGAGCGCGCAGGACGTCCTCCGCGAGGAGCCGCTGGAGGTCGCGCATGGCCTCCTCGGAGTACCAGGCGGAGTGTGGCGTCATCACGACGCGCGGGTGGCGGATCAGCGGATGGTCCGGCGGGGCGGGCTCGATGGCCAGGACGTCGATGCCTGCCCCGGCGAGCCGGCGCCCCTCAAGGGCCTCGACCAGCGCCGACTCGTCGACGAGGCCGCCCCGTGCGACGTTGATCAGGTACGCGCCCGGCTTGAAGCGCGCGAGCTCGGCGCGCCCCATCATGCCTTCCGTCGCCGGCACGAGTGGGGCGTGCAGCGAGACGAAGTCGGACTCGGCGAGGAGCTCGGTGAACGGGCGCCAGTCGATCCCCGCGGCGGCCGCCTCCGTCGGCCCGACCGCCGGGTCAGTGCCGAGGACCCGGAGCTCGAGGGCCCTCGCCTTCGCGGCCAGGCGGCAGCCGATCCTGCCCAGCCCGACGACGCCGAGCGTGCGGCCCCGGAGCCGGTGGAGCGGGCGCGCGGCGGCCCCGTAGTCCCACGCCCCGGCGCGCAGCGCGGCGCCGAGGGGAGCCAGGCCACGCGCGCACGCGAGAAGAAGGCAGAGCGCGTGATCGGCGACTTCCTCGGTGCCGTAGTCGGGCACGTGGACCACGACCAGGCCTCGCCGCCGCGCCGCGCCGACGTCGGCATTGTCGACGCCAGCGCCGTAGAGCCCGAGCACGCGACAGCGCGAGAGCCGTCCAATGAAGGTCGCATCGATCGGCGTGTCCTGGACGAGGAGGGCATCGCACGTCGCGGCCGCCGCGAGGCGCGCCTCCGGCGCGAGCGTGGTGCCGTCGATCACGCCGATCCCGTGGGGCTCCAGCACGGCGCGCTCCGGCGCGAGATCCGGGAACACGTGGGTGAGGACGAGCGCGCGGAGGCCGGCCTCGGTGCTCACTGGCCTACCCTCCCCTCGAAGAAGAGAGACAAGAACCTCAAAGGGGGGGATACCGAGATATGGGTGGGCCCGAGATCGGGGCTCCTACGGGCTCCTGGCGATCGTGTTTCTTGGTGCGGGGGCCGCGCATGG
>DASZOL010000101.1:0-5833 GCA_035550795.1 Candidatus Methylomirabilota bacterium | reverse complement strand
ATCAGACGCCCGCCGGTTCGACAATACAACAGAGGTCCCCAGGGATGCCGCTGCGGGGCCGAGAACGTCCGGAGACTCAGGAAGGAGTCAGGAATGAGCAAGGTACGGGTACTGGTGGGCACCCGCAAGGGCGCGTTCGTTCTGACGTCGGACGCACGACGTACCCAGTGGGACGTCAGCGGCCCCCTCTTCGCCGGCTGGGAGATCTACCACCTCAAGGGATCGCCCGCTGACCCGAAGCGCCTGTACGCGTCGCAGTCCAGCGGCTGGTTCGGGCAGCTCATCCAGCGCTCCGGCGACGGGGGCAAGACGTGGGAGCCGGTGGGAAACAAGTTCGTGTACGATGGGGTGCCCGGGACGCATCAGTGGTACGACGGCACGCCGCACCCCTGGGAGTTCGCGAGAGTCTGGCACCTCGAGCCAGCACTGACCGATCCGGATACCGTCTACGCCGGGGTCGAGGACGCCGCCCTGTTCCGCACCACCGACGGTGGGCAGACGTGGCAGGAGCTTCCCGGGCTGCGCGGCCATCGCTCGGCGCCCTCCTGGCAGCCGGGCGCCGGAGGGATGTGCCTGCACACGATCCTGCTCGATCCGAGCCGGCCCGAGCGGATCTTCGTCGCCATCTCGGCGGCGGGGGCGTTCCGGAGCGACGACGGCGGCGCGACGTGGCGGCCGGTGAACCGAGGCCTGAAGTCCGAGGGCATCCCCGACCCGAATGCCGAGGTCGGTCACTGCGTCCACCGCATCGCGATGCACCGGGCGCGCCCGGGGGTGCTGTTCATGCAGAAGCACTGGGACGTCATGCGCAGCGACGACGCCGGCGAGTCGTGGCGAGAGGTCAGCGGGAACCTGCCGACCGATTTCGGGTTCCCGATCGACGTGCATGCGCACGAGCCGAACACCATCTACGTCGTACCGATCAAGAGCGACTCCGAGCACTACCCGCCTGACGGCAAGCTACGCGTGTACCGCAGCCGGACGGGCGGAGACGAGTGGGAGGCGCTGGCGAAGGGCCTCCCGCAGCGCAACTGCTACGTGAACGTGCTGCGCGACGCGATGGCCGTCGACGCGCTCGACCCGTGCGGCGTGTACTTCGGGACCACCGGTGGGCAGGTGTACGCTTCGGCCGACGCCGGGGACAGTTGGGCGCCCATCGTCCGCGATCTGCCGGCCGTCGTCGCAGTCGAGGTCCAGACGCTGCCATGATCCGAGTCGTCCTGCCGGCGCATCTGCGAACGCTCGCGCGCGTGGACGGCGAGGTGAAGCTCGACGTCGAAGGACTGGCCACCCAGCGCTCGGTCCTCGACGCGCTCGAGGCCCGGTACCCGATGCTGCGCGGGACGATTCGCGACCACGTCACGCAGCAGCGCCGAGCGTTCGTGAGGTTCTTCGCCTGCGAGGAGGATCTGTCCCACGAGCCGCCGGACGCCCCACTGCCCGACCGGGTCGCGACGGGGGCCGAGCCGTTCCTGGTCGTGGGCGCGATGGCCGGCGGCTAACCAGGCGACGATGGAGGCCGACGCGTGCGATACATGCTGCTGATCTACCTGAATGAGCAGGCCCTCGACGGGACCGAGCGGGAGCAATGCTACCGGGAATCGGTGGAGCTGGCCCACCAGATCAACGCGACCGGCCAGTATCTCGCCGCCGCCCCGCTGCACCCGACCGCCATGGCGGCCAGCGTCCGGGTACGCGAGGGGAAGCGCTTCGTGACCGACGGGCCGTTTGCGGAGACCCGCGAGCAGCTGGGTGGCTACTTTCTGATCGATGCCGCGGACCTCGACGAGGCGCTTGCCATCGCCGCGCGGATTCCGATGGCACGCCGGGGCACCATCGAGGTCCGGCCGGTCGTGGAGATCGGGGGTCTGCCGACGAGGTAGTTTCCGCCCGGGCGAGGACGCGAACCTTTCCACGTCCGTTCGGGACGGGCGCGGATCGCCATCACGGAGGAGAAAGACCATGACCAGAGCCCTCTGGGCCGTTCAGGGGCTGCTCGCGCTCGTTTTCCTGTTCGCCGGTGGGGCGAAGCTGGTCCTGCCGCTCGAGGCCATGGCGGGACCGGTGACGCTGCCGGGCCTGTTCCTGCGGTCCCTCGGGGTGGTCGAGGTGCTCGGCGCGCTGGGCCTCATCCTCCCGGGGCTCCTGCGCATTCGGCCGGGCCTCACCCCGCTGGCGGCCGCGGGGCTGGTGGTCATCATGATCGGCGCGACGGCGGTCACGCTGTGGAGCGGCGATGTTCTGACGGCGCTGATCCCGCTCGCGGTGGGTCTCCTCGCGGCCTTCGTCGCCTACGGCCGCTGGCGGCTGGCGCCGCACCGCGCAGCCTCGCGCCCGTCCACGCTCCAGGCGGTCAGGTAGGGACGGGCCGGGTCTCGCCGCCGGCCGGCGCCCCGCAGGTCTCGGGACGGACCGGATCGCCTTCGGAGGGCACTGGGATCCGCGGCGGCCGCCCCGATACGGCAGGATCGGGTCGGCATGGACCCACGCGCGCGCGGGCGCGCGCTTCTCGCCGAGTGGGCAACGACGCGCCCGGCGAACGCCTTCGGCGAGGATCATTATCTCCGCTTCGCGGCCAGCCGACCGATTCCTCTTGGTGTCCTGCTATCGACCTGGAGATCCCGGCGCCGCCGCCCGGCGCCGGGCTCGGGCGGAGGCCCTCCGCCCGCGTCCTGATGCCGAGGAGCATGCGGCGCTCCATCACGAAGTGCGCGGCTTCCCGGAAGAGGTAGTGGGCAAGCCGGCCCCAGGCGCCGGCCCCCCGGCTCCGGACAATCAGCCGCGTGGCGTGCTCGTCTAGGGACTCCAGCACGAAGGCGCCCTACCCCTCCAGCACGAGCGCCCGGTTGGGGCTCGACGGCAAGCACCGTCCACTCTGTTGCGGCGTCGAGGCGGCCGCCCAGGATGTTCGGGGGAGCCGCCCGGATGAAGTCCCCGGGATCCAGGCGCTGGTATTCCGGGACGATCGTCTCGGCGGAGCGAGCCTGCATCCCTCTATCTGCGGCCGGGCGCGGGTGGCCCGGCCGGGGCGGAGCTGACGAGCGTCCCCCGGGCGTCCACGGCCACGGCCCCTGTCGGGGACGCCACGACCGGGTTGAGCTCGACTTCCGCAAGCTCCGGGCAATCCAGTGCGAGCTGGCCGAATCGGGAGATCATCTCTCCCAGGGCGGCGCGGTCCACTGGCGGCTCGCCGCGCACGCCCCGGAGGAGCGCGGCCATTTTGAGCTCGTCGAGCATCCGCACGGCCTCGGCAGGCGACACGGGCGCCAGGCGCGTCGCGGTGTCCTGCAGCACCTCCACGTAGATGCCTCCGAAGCCGACCATCACGAGCGGTCCGAACTGCGCGTCGCGCACGGCGCCCAGCAGGAGCTCCTTCCCCGGCGGCGCCATCGGCTGCACGAGAAGCCCCTGGATCTGTGCGTCCGGACGCCGTGCCCGGACGCGGGCGAGCATCCCCGCCGCGGCCTGGGCGACCTCGGCCGGAGAGGCGAGCCCGAGCGCGACGCCACCGACGTCCGTCTTGTGGCTGATGTCGGGGGACACGATCTTGACCGCCACCGGCTGCCCGAGGTCCCGCGCGATGTCCGCGGCGGCCTCGGGGCTCGCGGCGAGCTGGGGGGTCAGAACGGGGATGCGGTAGGCGGCCAGGATCGGCGACAGCTCGGCCAGCCCGAGTCGCGTCGCCCCGGCGGCCGCCAGCCGGGCCATCTCCAGCGCGACGGCGGCCGAGGGGACGGTCGCCGTCGCTGCCGGCACGTCGCTCGGGCGACTCTCGGCGACCCTGGCCATGCCCGCCAGGGCGGCGACCGCGGGCTCGGGAAAGGGATAGCAGGGGAGCCCGCCCTCCTCGAGGATCCGGGCGCCGGGCGCCACGCGGGCGCCGCCCACGAGCGCGGCGACCACCGGCCGGGACCACCCGCGGGTGGCCCCGAGCACGGCCCGCGCCACTCCGACGGCGTCGGTCGCGGCCTGCACGGTCATGATGACCAGCGCGGCGTCGATGCCCGTGTCGGGCCCGAGGGCGTGCAGCGCGTTCCCGTAGCGGGCCGCGTTCGCGTCGCCCACGAGGTCGACGGGGTTACCGAGGCTCGCGGTTCCCGGCAGCGCCGCGGCGAGCCGCTGGCGGACCGCCCCCGGGAGAGGCGCCAGCTCGAGCCCGGCCGTGCGCGCTGCGTCGGCCGCGACCACGCCGAGTCCGCCGCCGTTGGTGACGATGACGAGCCGGCGGCCCGACGGCAGCGGTTGGCTGGCCAGGCACCGACCGAGATCGAACAGCTCCTCGACGCTCTGGACCCTCACGGCGCCGGCCTGGCGGACGGCCGCGTCGAAGGCCGCATCGGAGCCGGCGAGGGCCCCGGTGTGGGAGGCAACCGCGCGGGCCCCTTCGGCCGAGCGTCCCGTCTTGAGGAGGACCACGGGCTTCCGAGGGGTGGTCGCCCGCAGCGCCCCGAAGAAGCGCCGGCCCTCCGCCAGGCCCTCGAGGTACGCGACGATCACGCGCGTCTCGGGATCGTCCGCGACCGCCTCCAGGATGTCCGACTCCGTCAGGTCGGCCTGGTTGCCCAGTGCCGCGAAGAGCGAGAATCCGAGGCGGCGGTCTCGGGCCCAGTCCAGGATCGCCGTCGCGAGGGCGCCCGAGTGCGATATGAACGCGATCCCGCCCGGGAGCGGCATCCCGGGCGCGAACGTGGCGTTGAGCCGGCGCGACGGGCGGATCCACCCGAGGCAATTGGGACCGAGGACCCGGATGGGCTGATCGGCGAGCCACGCCCGCAGCTCCGCCTCCCGTGCGCGCCCCGCCTCGCCCGACTCGCGGAACCCCGCCGAGATCACCACCGCGCCGCGCACGCCCTTGACGACGCACTCCTTCAGCGCCGGGAGGACGGCGGTGGCGGGGACCGCGATCACGGCCAGATCCACGAGGCCCTCGATTGCCAGGAGGGATGCGGCGGCCGGCAACCCCTGGACCACATCGGCGCGCGGGTTCACGGGCAGGATGCGGCCATCGAAGCCCGCGGCGCACAGGTTGGCAAGTACGCTCCCGCCCACCTTGGAGGGATCGCGCGAGGCCCCGATCACGGCGACGCTGCGGGGCTCGAGGAACGCCGCGAGGTCCGGGGAGGTCCGGGGGGCGCTCACCACACGCGGAAGCCGGGCGTGGTGAGGGGCGTCGTCGCGACCAGGCGGGCGAGCGACGGCCCGTACGCGATGACGATCAGCACGGCGGCGAGCGCGAGCCACGGGCGCCACCGATCCAGCACGGCCGGCGCGTGGTCCGGCCCCGAGAGCGCCTCGGCGAACCGCGGCATCTCGGGCGCCGGGCCGCGGGACCACGCCAGCGTGCCCACGACGTTCAGGAAGTAGAGGAGGGCGCTCAGGAACAGCCCGCTCCCGCCGATGCCGACCCACATGAGGTCCCACTGCCACTCCGGACGGACGTACGGGGCGGCGCTGAGCATGGTCCGGCGGGGCGCCCCTGCCAGGCCCAGGTTGTGCTGGGCGTGCGAGAACACCGCCATCGCAACAAACCAGAGCCAGGCCTGGCCGAGCGCCAGGCGGCGGCTCCACAGGGCGCGGCCTCGAAGCACGGGGATCAGCCAGTAGGTGATGCCCATGAACGAGAGCGTCACCGCGGTGCCCACGGTCAGGTGGAGGTGGCCGGGGATCCAGGCCGTGTTATGGACGAGCAGGTTCAGGTTGTAGGAGGCGTTGATGAGGCCGCCCACCCCGCCGAACACGAACAGGAGCATCGCCAGCACCTGCGCGGCGACCGAGGGGTCCCCCCAGGGGAGCTTGCCGAACCAGGCGATCCACCCCCGCCCGCCGCGGGCCC
>DASZOL010000100.1:0-26610 GCA_035550795.1 Candidatus Methylomirabilota bacterium | reverse complement strand
GGTCCGGCGCGGCTCGGACGTGGTGAAGGCGATCGCCCTCGGCGCCCGGGCCTGCATGATCGGCAAGGCGTTCAACTACGGCGTGGCGGCCCTCGGCGAGCGTGGCGCCGAGCTTGCGATCGAGATCCTCCAGAAGGAGATCGACCGCACCCTCGCCCTCGTCGGGCGTCCCACGCTCGCCCAGCTCGACCGCACGGCCGTCCGCATGCGAACGGCCGGGTAGGGGGCGGGTAGACGCGGGCGGCGCGCCCCGGCTGCGCCCGCGCGGACGGTGGACCGGGGCTCGGCGCCAGGCGGTATCATGGTCACGGGAGCATCCGTGCCCGACCTCGACGCGATCGACCGCACATCCCGAAGCCGGCCGAGCCGCGTGACCCGGGCGTTCGGCCTCGCGCGGCCCCCGTGGGAGCCCTGACATGACGACGGACGGAATCGGTCTCCGGCGACTGCAGCACCTCGTGCTCTGGGTGTCGGACGTGGAGCGCAGCGTGCGCTTCTACCGCGACGTGCTGGGCTTCGAGGTGAAGGTCCGGTATCCCAACGCGGCGTTCCTGAAGATCCCCGGGAGCGCGGACGACCATCACCTCGGGCTGTTCGAGCAGCAGGGGGTCCCGCCGCCCGACGAGGATGTCGCGCGCATGTATCACTCGGCGTGGGAGGTCGGCGAGCTCACCGACCTGGTGCGCGCCCGCCGGCGCCTGGCCGAGGCCGGGGCGCTGGTCGGGTCGTCGGATCACGGAGTCAGCCTGTCCCTGTACGCGAAGGATCCGGACGGGCTCGAGTTCGAGGTGTTCTGGACGGTGCCGGGAGGCAAGCCCGTCGGGACACGCCCTCTCCATCTCGAGGCGGAGCTCGCCCGTCGCGGGATCACGGCACCTTGACGCGGCGCGAGGATGGCACGCCTTGACACTGCCGGACGCGGTCCCTACACTCGCGCCGCCCGTGCGGCTTCAGGGGGAGGCGACCGTCGCCGGAGGGTGCGGGGCACGCCCGAGCTCCAGGGGGCGGGCGGAACAGGGCCGGAGCGAGGCGCGGGCGCTGCGCAAGGGAGGCCGTGAGTGGAGGAGCCGGGTCCGCGTTGCACGCATCCGTGGCTCAGGGTCACCTGTGGCGTCTGCGGCGAGGCCGTCGACGCGCTTGGCGAGTCGCCGATCGAGCCGGCTCTCGATATCGGCGGTCCGCCGGCTGCCTCGGCCGGCCGGTCGACCGGGCTCGACCACCCTCAGGCCACCTTCATCGTCGCTCGGGGCCACCCGGAGCTGATCGACGAGCTCCGGGCCCTGATGGGTCACCGCGGCGGCGTCCAGATCATCGAGGACCGCCGCCAGCGGCCGCGCGAGGAGCCTTCGGAGGAAGCGGCTAGGGAGTTCCGGAAGCGCCTCCGCGAGGAAGGCCAGCCGGAGTCGGACTAACCGGCGGGACCTTCGGCCGCGGCTACCTGACGAGATCGGCGACCGGGGTTCCCAGCCAGCCGGCCTCCCGCTTCTCCCAGTAGAGGGTCCGGAACCGGGTGGTGAGCGGTCCCGGCCGCCCTGCGCCCAGAGGCTTCCCGTCCACCCGGGCGACCGGCATGATCCCGCCCGCCGTCGAGGAGAGGAACGCCTCGTCCGCGGTCCGGAGCGCGTCGGGCGGGAGGTCCGCCTGACGCGCGGGGATACCGAGCTCCGCCGCGAGCTCGAGCACGGTCTGGCGGGTGATGCCCTCGAGGACGTTCCCGCGCGGGGTCCAGACCGTGCCGGCCTTCACGACGAACAGATTGAAGCCGGGCCCCTCTGCGAGGTGCCCGGCAGGCGTGCAGAGCACGGCGGTATCGGCGCCGCGGTCGAGCGCCTCGAACAGGCCTCGCTGGAGGTCCATCCAGTTGAAGTTCTTCACGCGCGGGTCGATGGCCTCCGTCGGCGTCCGACGGTTGTCGACCATCGCCAGGTCGATGCCGACGTCTTGCCGCTCGGGCGGCACGATCCAGATGTAGGGGAGCGCGAAGCCGACGAACCGGTTCCGGCAGAGGCGCGGATCGCGCTTCGTCATCGAGACGAACTCGCCCCGCGTCACGATCATCTGGACGTAGGAGTCCTCCAGGCCGGCTCGATGGACGCACTGGGCGAGGATGTGCTTGAGCTCCTCGGGCGGGTGCGGGCAGGTGAGCCGGGCGCCCGCGCACGACCGCAGAAAGCGCGCGACGTGATCGTCGAGCCGGAAGAACCGGCCCTTCCAGACCGAGACCGTGTCGTACACGGCGTCGCCGCGCGTGAAGCCCAGGTCGAAGAGCGGAATCCGCGCCTCGTGGGCCGGCAGGTACTCCCCGTCGATGAACGCTACCCCGTCCGCCATGTTGCCTCCCGCGCTCGGCGCCGGCGCGACGATGGCCGCCGCCGCGCGCCCGGTGGTCTCGGCCGATGACTCGTCACGATCACGCTACGGGTCCGCCCCGGGCCGCGTCAAGGCCAGCGCCCGAGGCGCACGCCCCGTGACGGCGCGCATCGACCGCGGGGTGGCGCCCGGGCGGCGTCGCGGCCCGAACAGGACCCAAGGCCAAGTACGCGGCTGGTGGCAAGGCCTTCCTCTCCCGGGGTCGATCCGGCACCGGGCACCCCGATGGAGCTGCCGCCGAGGGGGCCGAGAGGCGGCGGCGCGTGGCGTGAGTCGCGCCGCCACCCCTGGCTCAGCGACGAGCGGTAGGCCGAGGACAGAGGGGTCTGGCCGGCCCCGGCACGGGCGAGGCGTACACGGCGGGTGGATCGCGTCGGGGCGGTCCGGTCCGCCTGGCGTCGGCCCGCCCGTGATCGCCGAGCCCCGCCTGGCACGGCCGTCTCGATGGTACGCTGGCTGTCGGGCGGCTGTGCGCGCCGCCGGGAGGGAGCGCGTGAGCGAGGTCTACATCGCCGGGGCCACCATGACCCGGGTCGGGCGCCTGCAGACGTCGCTGGCCGATCTGATGGCGGAGGCTGGCCGCGGCGCCCTCGCGTCCGCCGGCCTGGAACGGCCTGACGCTCTCATGATCTCGGTGATGAACCCCGAGGAGTTCATCGGCGAGGGAAACTTCGCGTCGCACGTCGGGACCTATCTCGGGCTCGCCCGCGTGCCCAGCCTCCGCGCCGAGACCGCCACCTCGTCGGGCGCCGCCGCGCTCTTCACGGCGTACGCGGCCGTCGCCGCGGGCATCCACGGGAGCGTGCTCGTGATCGGCGGGGAGAAGATGACCCACCTCCCGACGCCCCGGGTATCGGAGCTGATCGGGCGGTCGATCGACCCCTACGAGCGCTCCTACGGAGCGACGATGCCAGCCCTCGCCGGCGTCGTCACGCGCGCGTGGATGGCGCGGACCGGGGGGACGCTTCGGGATATCTCGCTGGTCGCGGTCAAGAACCACGCGAACGGCGCCAGGAACCCGTTCGCGCACTTCCAGGAGACAGTGACGCTCGAGACGGTCCTGGAAAGCCGGCTCGTGGCGGACCCGCTGCGCCTGTACCACTGCTGCCCGATCTCCGACGGCGCGGCTGCGGTGGTCGTGCGCGCCGCGCCTGCTCCTGTCCGCATCGCCGGTATCGGGCAAGGCTCGGACTACCTGGCCCTCCGCTACCGGGACGACTTCACCGGGTTCCGGGCGACCCGGGAAGCGGCCCGCGCGGCGTTCCGGATGGCCGGCTTCGGGCCGGAGCGGGTCGAGGTCGCGGAGCTTCACGACGCCTTCACGCCATTCGAGCTGATCTCGATGGAGGACACGGGGCTGGCGCCGCAGGGGAAGGCCGCGCGCATGGTCGCCCACGGCGAGACGTCGCTGGAGGGACGGATCCCCGTGAACCCGTCGGGCGGCCTCAAGGCCCGCGGCCATCCCCTCGGCGCGACCGGCCTCGCGCAGGTGGTCGAGCTGTGCTGGCAGCTCACCGGACAGGCGACCGGGCGGCAGGTGTCGGCGCGCGTCGGCCTTGCGCACTCGATCGGCGGGCTTGCGACGTCGAACTGGGTGACCTTGCTGGAGGCCGCGTGAACGCGGCGTACCCGGAGCGCGTCGCTCCCGCCGCCAGGGACGGGACGGTTCGGGCGTCCCGGTGCCCCCGCTGCGGGCGCACCTGTGCGCCGCCGGCGCACTTCTGCCCCGACGACGGGTCGCCGATGACGCCGGTGACGGTGCCGGCCCGCGGGGAGGTCGTCTCCTTCACCACGCTCTACTCGCCGCCCACGGGGTTCGCCTCGCCGCTCCACCTCGCGCTCGTCGAGCTCCCGGGCGGTGCGAAGTTCTTCTGTCACGGTGCGGACACCAAGGGGCTCCGGCCCGGGACGCGCGTCGCGATCGAGGCCGTGGACGACATCTATTACTTCTCGACGCTGAGCCTTGCCGGGCGCGCGGCCCTCTTCTGGCGGCGCCGGGCGGAGACCGCGACCGGCCGCCTCTCCGCGTTCGCGAAGAGCGCCGCCAAGCTGCTCCGGAGGACTCCGTGAGGCCCCTCGACGGCATCCGCGTCATCGACCTGTCCCGGGTCCTCGCGGGTCCCTACGCGACGATGCTTCTGGCCGACATGGGGGCCGAGGTCATCAAGGTCGAGGAGCCCGGAAAGGGGGACGATACCCGCGCCTGGCCCTCCTTCGCCGGCGGCGAGTCGACCTACTTCATGAGCGTCAACCGCGGGAAGAAGAGCCTCACGCTCGACCTCAAGGCGGAGGCGGGGAAGGCGATCCTCCGGAAGCTCCTCGCGGGCGCGGACGTGCTGCTCGAGAACTTCCGGCCCGGCACCCTCGGGCGGCTCGGGTTCGGCTGGGAGGCCGTGCGCGCCGCGAATCCCCGGCTGGTCTACTGCTCGATCTCGGGCTTCGGCGACTCCGGCCCGGAGGCGAGCCGGCCCGGATACGATCTGATCGTTCAGGGCGAGTCGGGCGTGATGGATCTCACTGGCTTTCCTGACGGGCCCCCGGTGAAGGTGGGGAACTCGATCGCCGATCTTGCCTCGGGCACGATGGCGGCGCACGGGATCGTGCTCGCTCTGTTCGCGCGCGAGCGCACCGGGGCGGGCCAGAGGGTCGAGATCGCGATGCTCGAGGTGATGGCGGCCCTCCTCACCTACCAGGGCCAGGGGTACCTGACGACGGGCGTGAGCCCAAGGCGGCGGGGGAACCAGCATCCGTCGATCGTGCCTTACGAGGTCTTCGAGGCGGCGGACGGCTACCTCACGGTGGGTGTCGCGAACAACTCGCTCTGGACACGCTTCTGCCAGGCGATCGGCCACCCGGAGCTCGCGGCCGACCCCCGCTTCGACACGGAGGCGAAGCGCGTCGAGCGGCGCGACGTGCTGGTGCCGCTGCTCGGCGCCATCTTCCGGACGGCCCCGGCGGCGGAGTGGCTCACCCGCCTCGACCGGGCGGGCGTGCCGGCAGGGAAGATCAAGTCGGTCGGCGAGGCCCTCGAGTCGGAGCACCTCCGCGCGCGGGGCGCGATCCTGACCGTGAGCCACCCGACGGCGGGGCCCATGCGGATGGTCGGTCCGCCGATCCGGCTCCATGGCACGCCCGCCGAGGCGGCCGTGCCGGCGCCGCTGCTGGGGGAGCACACGGAGGAGATCCTGACGAAGAGTCTCGGGTATTCGGCGGATGCCGTCGCGGAGCTCCGCGCGCGCGGCATCGTGTAGATGGCCCCCGGCACGCGGGCCGCGAGCGCGCCCCGGAGCCCCTGGGTGTGCGGGTCGAGCCGGCACCTTGGCCCGCGACCCGTCGAGGGCGCCGCGATGGCCGTGAATGACTCAGGCGGTCAGCGCGAAGCCAGAGGCGTAGACGTTGGCATGACCGGGTGCATGATCGAGGGGTTGAGTCCGGTGGAGGAGCTCGCAGAACGCGCGGTTGACGCGGCTCCACTCGCGGATGTCCAGGCACCCCACGCAGAGCGTGGAGCCGGGGAGCGTTGCCCAGCCGCACACGCGGCAACTCGAGAGGACCGAGCTATCGAGAATCGAGGAGGCCATATCCCTGCACAGCGGACGAGCAAGGATCATGCCCGGCCGATGAAGCGGGCCGGCCGGCGGTGGAGAGCGCGTACGGCGACGGCAGGCGAAGTGACGGAACGTGCGTGTTTCCAGTCAGTTCCGGGGATACGGGCGCGCTCGAGCGGCAGGCGGCGTGACAACCCGTTGACGACGCTGATTGGCAAGCTGCGGTCGCGACCTGTCATGCGGTCGCCGATGCGCGTCACCCGGAGCGGGCGAGACGGCGGGTGACCACGACGGCGCCGCCTCAGCCAAAGTTTCCCGGCGGCATGGCCTTAGCCCCGGAGGTCACGCCGGGCGGCTGCGCTCACGCGGCCTGCAGCTGCCGTGTCGCTCCGGGAGCGGCCTACTGCTGCCGGGCTTGCGCTCGCTCGGGAGAGGACGAGGACGCGTGCCGGTGCCAGCACTTCGGATGCACTGCGCGCGCCTTCTGAGGCGGCCGGTCTGGCTTCGCGGGGCGGACACGATGCGTCCGGTCCGCGCGGATGGCCTCGGAGGCGCCAGGTCGTGAGCCGGGACACCCCGCAGGTCGAGCTGGCCCGGCTTCGCCAGGAGAAGGCCGCCACCGACCGGCGGCTCGCCCGTCTCCAGGGCCTCGCCCGGCTGTCCGGCGTTCTCGCGTCCTCGCTGGACCCGGACCAGGTGCTCGGCGAGATCGCCCGCGCGGCTGCGCAGCTGATGGAGGCGCCCGCCGTCGGGCTCTGGGTCGCCGACGAGGCGACGCGGACGCTCGAGCCGCGGGCCTTCTCCGAAGAGCATCTCGCCGCGACGTACCCTCATCGCCGCATCGGGTTCGATGAAGGACTGCCGGGCTGGGCGGCCGCGCACCGCCAGGCGGTGGTGGTTCCCGACGTCTTCGTGGACGGGCGCATCCTCGCCGTCGACTGGTTCCGGCAGCATGGCTTCCGGAGCGCATACATCGTGCCGATCGTCCACCAGGACGCGCTGCTCGGCGTCCTCGCGCTGAACGGGCGGGCGCCCTTCAACTTCGATCAGGAGGACCGCCAGCTCCTCGAGAGCTTCGTCAGCCAGGCCGCGCTCGCGATACGGAACGCGCGGCTCTACCAGGAGGCGCGCGAGGCCCGCGACTTCCTGCGCTCCATCGCCGAGAACTCGCCCGCGGGAATCGTCACGACCGACGTGCGCGGCCGCATCACGTACTGGAGTCCCCGGGCCGAGGAGCTGCTGGGCTACCGCGCCGACGAAGTGCAAGGGCGGCCGGTCGCCGACCTCCAGCGCGGCGGGCTCGATGCCGCCCGGGCGCTGATGCGGCGGCTCCGGACGGGGGAGCGCATCCGGGAGCATGAGACCGAGATCGTGGCGCGCGACGGGCGCTGGGTCGAGTGCCGCTTCTCGCTCGCCCTGCTCCGGGACGCGGCCGGCGCGATGATCGGGACGCTGGCGATCCTGGAGGACACCTCCGAGCGCAAGCGGCTGGAGGCCCAGCTCCGGCAGGCGCAGAAGATGGAAGCGGTCGGGCGCCTGGCCGGCGGGATCGCGCACGACTTCAACAACCTTCTCGCCGTGATCATGGGACACAGCGACCTGATCAAGAGCGTCCTCAAGAAGGGCGACGCGCTGGCTCACGACGTGGAGCAGATCCGCCGGGCGTCCGAGCGCGCGGCCAGCCTGACGCGCCAGCTCCTGGCCTTCAGCCGCCGGCAGTTCCTTCAGCCGCAGGTGATCGACGTGAACACGCTCGTCGGGAACCTGGCCACCATGCTCCACCGGCTCATCGGCGAGGACATCCAGCTGGAGCTCCGGCTCGACCCCGAGGCCGGTCGTGTGTCGGCGGACCCCGGGCAGCTCGAGCAGGTGATCGTGAACCTGGCGGTCAACGCGCGGGACGCCATGCCCCAGGGCGGCCGCCTCACTCTCGAGACGGCGCCGGCCGGGCTCGACCAGGCGTTCGTCGCCACGCACCCGGGGTCGACGACCGGGCCGCACGTGCGCGTCTCCATCCACGACACCGGTTGCGGCATGGGCCCGGACGTGCTCTCGCATCTCTTCGAGCCGTTCTTCACGACCAAGGAGCCCGGGCGGGGCACCGGGCTCGGCCTCTCCACCGTGTACGGCATCGTCAAGCAGCACCGCGGCTACATCGACGTCACGAGCGAGGAGGGCCGCGGCAGCTCGTTCGGGGTGTACCTGCCCAGGGTGGAGGCGCGGCCCACGACGGAGCGGCCGGCGCCGCGAGAGCGGCTCCGGCCCGGCGGCCGCGAGACCGTCCTGTTCGTCGAGGACGAGGTCGCCCTGCGCGATCTCATGCATCGGGTTCTCGCCAAGGGCGGCTACACGGTGCTGGCCGCCGGGGACGGCCTGGACGCCCTGGCCCTGGTGGAGGCGCACCCGGGCCCCATCGACGTCGTCGTGACCGACGTCATCATGCCCCGCATGAGCGGTCCCGAGCTGGCGGCCCGGCTCCGTGCGCGCGATCCCAAGATCCGGCTGCTCTACGTCTCCGGCTACACGGCCGATCAGCTGCGGCGCTCCCAGACCGATCTCGGGGAGGACGCGACCCTCCTGCCCAAGCCCTTCACCTCGGACGGGCTCCTCCGGAAAGTCCGGGAAGTCCTCGATCGGCCCAACCCTCCGTAGGGTCCCCGCCCGCCCGGGCGGGTCGCGGCCGCCAGGGCGGCTTTGCCGCACTTGCCCGCCGCTCGTTCCTTGACAGGCGCGCCGGACGGCCGATATCGTGTGGGTCCCCACTCGGGAGCAGGAGGGCTCGCCATGGCGCGCCTCATCAGGATGTACGACACGACGCTCCGGGACGGCACCCAGGGAGAGGGCGTCACCTTCTCCATGGAGGACAAGGTGCGCCTGGCCCAGCGCCTGGATGCGCTCGGCGTCCACTACATCGAGGGGGGCTGGCCCGGGTCGAACCCGAAGGACATGCGGTTCTTTCGGCGCCTCCAGGACGTGCCGCTCAAGCACGCGCGGGTCGCGGCCTTCGGGGCCACCCGGCGGCCGGGCATCGCCGCCGAGGCGGACCCGAGCCTCCAGGCACTCATCGAGGCGCGCACCCCGGTGGCGACGATCTTCGGCAAGTCCTGGCCCTTTCACGTCACGCACGCCCTCCAGACGACCCTGCCCGAGAACCTCCTGATGATCGCGGACTCGGTGGCGTTCCTCGTCCGGCACGTCGAGGAAGTCGTGTACGATGCCGAGCACTACTTCGACGGATTCAAGCGGGACCGCGACTACGCCATCGAGACCCTGCGGGCGGCGGAGCGCGCCGGGGCCCGCTGCCTCGTGCTCTGCGACACGAACGGGGGGACCTTGCCCTCGGACGTCGCGGAGATCGTGCGCGAGACGCGGCGGCGCGTCGAGACGCCGTTGGGGATCCACGCCCACAACGACGGCGAGTGCGCGGTCGCGAACTCCCTGGCGGCGGTCCTCGAGGGCGCGGAGCACGTCCAGGGAACGCTCAACGGGTTCGGAGAGCGGTGCGGGAACGCCAACCTGGTGTCGATCATCCCGAACCTGGTGTTGAAGCTCGGGCTCCAGGCGATCCCGGAGGTGAGTCTGCGCGAGCTCCGGGACGTCGCGCGCTTCGCCTCCGAGCTGGCGAACCGGCCGCCCTGGCAGCACCAGCCGTTCGTCGGGGACTCCGCGTTCGCCCACAAGGCCGGCATGCACGTGTCGGCGATCCTGAAGCACCCCGAGACCTACGAGCACATCCAGCCGGAGCTGGTCGGCAACCGCCGCCGCGTCCTCGTGTCCGAGCTGGCCGGGAAGTCGAACATCGTGTGGAAGGCGCGCGAGTACGGGATCGACCTGGAGAAGGACACCCCGGAGGCCCGTCGGATCCTGGAGACGCTCAAGCGGCTCGAGGACGAGGGTTACCAGTTCGAGGGGGCCGAGGCCTCGTTCGAGCTCCTCATGGAGCGGGCCCTCGGAAACCACCGCGCGTACTTCGACCTCCAGGGCTACCGCGTGATCGTCGAGACCCGGCGGGACGACCGGGAGCCGCTAGCGGAGGCGACGGTCCGGCTCCAGGTCAAAGGGATCTCCGAGCACACCGCCGCCACCGGCAACGGCCCCGTCAACGCCCTGGACCACGCCCTCCGGAAGGCGCTGGAGGAGTTCTACCCGAACCTCCGGGAGATGCACCTCGTGGACTACAAGGTGCGGATCCTCGACGAGACGAGCGGCACGGCGGCGAAGACCCGCGTGCTGATCACCTCGGCCGACGGCGAGGAGACCTGGGGGACGGTCGGCGTCGCCTGCAACATCATCGAGGCGTCCTGGCAGGCGCTCGTCGACTCGGTCGAGTACAAGCTGCGGCGCGACGAGCGCCGCGGGCTCCGCTAGCCCTCCACTCCGAGGCCGGGCCCGCCGGTGCCCGGCCTTCGGCCTTCACCGTCAGTGCGCTGGCGGCTCGCGCTTGGCACGATCCCCGCCCCGCGCGCCCCCATGACGGCTTCGCCTGCGCGATGGGGTCAGGACGCGAGCCGGGGCGCCTCGAGACGCCGCCGACCGCGGTCGAGCGGATCTACTGGCCGCCCGAGCCCTCGCCGCCGCCCTGCAAGACGGGCTTCCAGCCCCCCCGCGACCTAGAGCAGCCGGCGGACGCCCCAGAGCGCGTCGAACACGGCGAACACGCGGAGGTTGTTGCTGCGCGAATCGAGCGGCGTGAAGAACAGCCCGGCGCGATGCCGGTCGAGCTGCCGTGTGTACCCGACGAGCTCCTCGCCGTCCCGGAAGCGCACGCTGACCTTGCGGGTCTCCGGTGGTCGCGGCTGGTACAGATCCTTCGACTCGTCGTGGGAGGGGTCGCCCTCGAAGGTCCGGACGAAGAACACCGCCTTGAGGTCCTTCACCGCGATGTCGATACCCTCGGCCTCGGGCGCCGTCACAGGGACGAGGCGCAGGCACGGCTGCTCCGGGTCGAAGTCGGCGTATCCCTTCAGGACACGGCCGTCGACGTAGCGCACGACCACGCGGCCGGGACTGCGGCTCACCCAGAGGCGCCGTCTGGGCGTCGGCACCTCCCGGTCGGCGTGCGCGAGGCGGTCCGTCCGGTCACTCTGGACGGCCATGCTCCTACGCTATCAGGGCGGCGGGGCCGGGCTCTCCAGAATAGGCGGCCGGCGGGCGGGGCGGTCCGGAGCCGCGTGCCCGTGGACGGGGCGCGGTCGGGGGCTCCGGCGACCTAGAGCCCTGCCTGGCGGCGCCAGGCGCGGATCTGGGCCGCGTGCTCCCGGTAGTGATGCGGGCCGTTCAGGTCCACGACGCGCGCCGCGGTCCTGTCCGGCGCGAAACGCGCCTCGGGGACCGCGCCGGCGGCGGCGAGGAAGTCGCAGTGCGAGGCGTCGAGCTCGGCGCGGACGCCCTCCACGGTCAGGCCGCGCCGCGCGGCGACGTGACGCGCGTTCCAGCCGTCGACGTCCTCGTAGCTCACGCCCTCGGGGATGGGCCGCTCGCCGCGGGCCACCCGCTCGAGGACCGGGATCATCTCGCGCTGCCACCCTGCGATGTGCGCGAGGATCTCGCGGACCCCCCAGGCGCCGCACCACGGGCGCCGCATGGCGTCGTCGCCCAGCCCCACCAGGGCGCGCTTGAGGGCGCCGAAGTCGTCGTCGGCCTGTTGCAGGAGGTCGTCCTTCAGGCTCACGGCCGCGAGGTTAGCACGACCGCGGCCTCGGCGAGACCGGCGGGCCGGACGGGACGTCGCCGCTCATCCGCGAAGCCGGCTCTGGCGAAGCGCGCCGCGGAGCTCCGCGGTCAGCGCCTCGCTCGCCTCCGGGCGGCCGTGGAACGCCGCGGGCGTGTTGTGGAACACCTCGACGCGCCATCGCCCGTCCCGCCGTGCGGCGACGAGCGTCTGGATCGCGTTCACCGCAGGATTGAGATCCGCCTTCCCGGGCGGCACCATCCCGACGACCGCCCGGAGGACGGCGACCTCCGGGCCGAGCAGGCGGACGCCCCGCACGATCGCGACGTAGGCGGCGGTCGGGTGGTCGGCGAAGATCGGGCTGAGGTGCGCGGCGATCTCCGCCCGCCCGTTGATCTGGCTGCCGTCGAACCCAACCAGGTTGCCGTCGTCCGTGAAGAGCGAGGCCAGGCCGGCGGCGTCCCGCCGGTTCCAGCGGTCGAGCAGATCTCGATGGAGTCGGCGGACCTCCTCCTGGTACGTCGGGGACGCGGGACCGGCGGGCGGCACTCGTGGCTCGGCCATCGCTCCTCCCTCGACGCCCAGGCTCTCGCAGCCTCCGTCGACTCGGCCGCTCACGGCGTCGTCAGGACGATCGTACAGCCGACCGCAGCGAGGGCAAGGCGCGGGAGGCTCACCCCCAGGGTCCGAGGACGCGGCGTGGTAGGCTCGGGGCCGTGGTCGAGCACACGACGACCGTCCAGGTTCGCTGGGGCGACGCCGATCCCGCCGGCATCGCCTTCTACCCGCGCTTCTTCGAGTGGTACGACATCGGGACCGAGGCGCTGTTCGCCGCGCTCGGCCTCACGTGGGCGGAGGCGTTCCCCCGCTACGGCATCGTCGGGGTGCCGATCCTCGAGGCCGGCTCGCGCTTCGTCGCCCCGGTCCGATACGGTGACGCCGTGGCGGTGCGGACGCGCGTCGCGTGGGTGCGGGAGAGGACCTTCCGGGTCGAGCACGAGCTCTCGGTCGGCGACCGACGGTGCGCCGAGGGCTTCGAGATCCGGGCCTGGGTGGCCCGGCCGGAGACGCCGGGCGCGCGCCTGCGCGCCCTCCCCATCCCGCCCGAGGTCGCCGCGAAGCTGTCCGGCCGCGGCTGAGCGCCGCCGCCTCGGGGGGGCCGGCGCCCGGCCCTACTGCTTGACCGCGCCGAACGTCAGCCCGGTCACGATGTGGCGCTGGACGATCAGAGCCAGCACGAGCACGGGCAGCGTGATCATGGTCGCGGCGGCCGCGAGAGTGCCCCAGTTGATCTCCTCGTAGGAGATCATGTTGAAGACCGCGATCGGGAGCGTCCGGGTCTCGCGCCCGGCCAGGATGACCGAGAAGAGGAAGTTGTTCCACGAGAAGACGAACGACAGGATCGCCGTCGCGACCACGCCCGGGCGCACGAGCGGCAGCGCCACCCGCCAGAACACGCCGAAGTAGGAGCAGCCGTCGATCAGGGCGGCGTCCTCCAGGTCGGGCGGCACGTCCTCGAAGAAGCCGATCATGACCCAGATGATGATCGGCAGGCCCACGATCAGGTGCGTCAAGATCAGCGCCGCGTGCGTGTCGACGAGGCGCAAGTGCCGGAAGAAGATGTACCAGGGGATGAGGTACGAGATGCCGGGGATTATGCGGGCCACGAGGATCGTGAGCGCGAGGCGCCGCTGGCGCCAGCGGGCGATCGAGTACGCGGCGGGAAGCCCGACGGCGAGGCCCAGCGCGGTGCAGCCCAGGGCGACCACCAGGCTGTTCCACGTGTAGAGGAGGAACGGGTACTTGGTGAACACCTCGCGGTAGCCGGCCCCGGTCACGCTGAACCGGAAGAACGACGGCGGGTAAGCGGTCGCCTCGACCTGGGGCTTCACCGACAGCGTGATCATCCAGTAGAAGACGAACACCGTGGGGAGCATGAACAGCGCGGCCAGCGCGTAGAAGCCGGCCGTGCGCGCCCAGGTCCGTCGCCGCCCGCCGCTCACCATGCCGCGGTCCGCCGCAGCTTGATGAGGACCAGCGAGGCGCCCATCACCACCGCGAAGAGCGCCACCGCCATCGACGAGGCGTAGCCCATGTTGAAGTAGGAGAAGGCCTGGTTGAAGAGGAGGATGTTGATCGTCTCCGTCGAGTTGGCCGGCCCGCCCTGGGTCATGATGAAGATGATGTCGAAAGTCTTGATGGCGTCGATCGCCCGGAAGAGGATCGCGACGACGATGGCGGGGCGGAGGAGAGGGAGCGTGATGTGCCAGAAGGCCTGGAGCGGGGTGGCGCCGTCGATGTGCGCCGCCTCGTAGGGCTCCCGCGGAAGGCTCGCGAGGCCGGCGAGCGCGATCAGCATGATGAGCGGCGTCCACTGCCAGATGTCCACGACCGCGAGGGCGTAGAGCGCCGTCGCGCTCGAGTAGGTCCACTTGAAGGGCGGGAGGTGGAGCACGGAGAGGAGGTAGTTCCCGACGCCGAGGGTCGGGTGGTACATCATCACGAACACGAGCCCGATGGCCACCGGGGTCGCCACCATGGGCAGGATGGCGAGCGTCCGCAGGAGGCCGCGCCCCCAGAACTCCCGGTTGAACAGGAGTGCCATCGCAACGCCGAGCACCGTCTCGCCGGCGATGACCAGCGCGGTGAAGTAGAGGGTGCGGATGACGGCCTCCCGGAAGCGCGGGTCGCCGACCAGGATCTTCTGGTAGTTGGCGAGGCCGATGAATCTCGGCAGCGTCAGGCTCGAGGCAAACCAGTCCTGGAGGCTCATCCACACCGTGTAGACGATCGGATAGACGATGATCGCCGCGACCAGGAGGACGGCCGGGGCGGGGAAGAGCCACCGCGCGTTGCGGTGCCCCCAGTTGCCGAGACGCCTCGGCGCGCGGGCGCGCCCGACCGGGGGGGCCACCGCGCGCGCGCCGGAGGTCGTCTCGACGGGGCCGGTCACGGGCGGCTCAGCCCTCGGTTCTCGCGAGGAGCTCCTGGAACTCCTTCTGGGCCTGGGCGCACACCTGGGCGGCCGGAGCGCCCTCGATGGCCTTCTGGATGGCCACGCCGATGATGTCCCGGTACTCGGTGACCGCCACGATCTCGGGCAGCCCCTGCCGCCCGATCTTGAGCGAGGCCTGGTACGCCTGGTACCAGTCGGCCGGCATCTTCGGCTTCGCCTTAACGTCGGGGCTGTCCCAGGCGCTCGTCCGGCCCACGCCCACGCCGGCCATCAGCTCGCGGACGGCGTTCTGCTTGTTGGTCGCCCACTGGGCGAAGAGGTACGCGGCCTCCTTGCTCCGGCTCGCCGCCGAGACGGCCATGCCGGTGATGTAGATCGGCGAGAAATGGCCGCCGGGGCCCGAGGGGAGCATGGCGTACCCCACCTTGCCGACGACCTTCGACTTCGACGGGTCCTCGAACTGGCTGGCGAAGTTGACACCGTCCATGTAGACCGCGACCTGGCCCTGGAAGAACGCGGACGACGCCTCGTACCAGTTGAAGTTCACGACTCCCGGCGGGGCGTGGTTGCGCAGGATGCGGGTGTAGTAGTCCATGGCGGCCACGCCCTCCTTGGTGTCCAGGGCCGCCTTGCCGTCCGCCGTGAGGTACGTCCCGCCCATCTGGAAGAGCACGCTCGGGTACTGCGTCGCGTTCGCGTTCTTGAGCCCGCGGAGCACGATCCCGTACATCCCCGGGGGCGCGTGGAGCTTCCCGACGGTCTGCTCGAGCTCGGCGAGCGTCTTTGGGGGCGTCAGGCCCTTCTGGGCGAACACGTCCTTCCGGTAGAAGAGCACGTTCGCGTCGACGAAGGCCGCCAGCGCGGAGATGCTCCCGTCCGCCTGGGTCGTCCCGGCCCGGGCCCCGTCCGTGAAGTCCTTCCAGTCGAAGTCGGAGCTCGTCAGGGTGGGGTCGTCCAGGAACTTGTTCAGGGGCTGGTACCAGCCCGCCTTCCAGAAGCGCTTCTTCTCCACGTGGAGGGAGGTGAAGAACGCGTCGATCCCCGAGGAGCCGCCGGTCATCTCGACCGTCATCTTCTGGCGGGCCTGGATCTCGGGCAGCGTCTCCCACTTGACCCTCATCCCGGAGAGGGACTCGAACTCGGGGATGTTCTTCTCGAGGACGTCGATCCAGGGGTGCTTGGTCAGGAGGAGGTAGAGCTCCTTACCCTGGAAGCGCTTCCAGTTGAAGCCCTGGGCGCGCGCGGGCGTGAAGGCGAAGGGGCCGGTCGCGGCCGAGGCGAGCGCGGTCCCGCCGAGCCGGAGCACCGTGCGTCGCGAGAGCCTCCGGGGGCTCGGAGTCGTCTGCGCGTCGGACATCGGGTCCTCCTTTGGTGGAAGGTGCGCGGTGCGGTGCGGGGTTGGGGCCGAGGGGCGGCCGCGCGGGGCCGGCGCGGCTAGGGCGCCCCCGGTGGTCCTCCGAGATCGCGCGCGACCGCGAGGTCGGCGCCGAGGTCGCGCGCGATGGTCGGGCTGAGCACGATCTCCTCGACGACGGTGCGGGGCGGGAGCGTGACGCAGAGGAGGATGGCGGCGGCCACGTCCTCGGGCTGCATCATGGTGGTGCGGGCGCGCGCGTCGGGGACGAGCGGCCGGTTCTCGAGGATCGGCGTGTCGACCTCCGCTGGCAGGATCGTCGTCGCTCGGATCCCCTTGTCGCGCAGCACGGTGTGGACGTGACCCATGAGATTCCGCACGGCGGCCTTCGCGGCGCTGTAGGGGGCCCCGCCGAGGAGCCCGGGCCGGAGCGCGGCGGCCGAGGACACGGTGACAATGGTGCCCCCGCCGCGGGCGATCATGTCGGGCAGGACCGCCTGGGTGAGCGCGTAGACCCCGGTCATGTTCACCGCGAACACCCGCTCCCACTCCTCGAGGCCGACCCACCGGATGTTGCGGACGCGGCTCGAGGATCCGGCATTGTTGACAAGGATGTCCACCCGCCCGTGGCGCTCGATGGTCCACCGCGCGAGCGCAGTGGCCTCCTCGGGATTCCCCACGTCGGCTGTCCGGGCGTCGGCGCGGCCGCCGGCGTGGGCGATCTCGGCGACGAGGGCATCGAGCGGCGCCCGGCGCCGGCCGGCGATCACCACGGCGGCGCCCTCCGCCGCCAGCATCCTGGCCGTGGCGCGGCCGATGCCCGACCCCGCGCCGGTCACGATCGCGATCTGCCCGTCGAGCTTGCCCACGTCGGACGCCCCTCAGTGCCCGGTCAGTGAGAGGCCCGGCCGAGGACCCGCTCGCGCAAGCCCTCGAGGCTGAAGTCCTTGCCGATCACGTACTCCCGCAGCGCACGCTCGTGCTCGTGGACCTTCTGGCACTGGGCGTAGACGCGGTCGGCGATCTCGATGGGCACGATGGCGACGCCGTTCGCGTCGGCGTGGACGAGGTCGCCATGCTCGACGCGCACGCCGTCGACGGTCACCGGCACCCCGACCTCGAGGACGTTGAATGTCCCGTGGGAGGGCGCCACGCCGAGCGCGAAGAGGTGGAAGCGGAGGGGGCGAATCCCCTCAAGGTCGCGCACGGCGCCGTCGGTGACGAGGCCGATCGCGCCGAGCCGCGCGCCGATCGTGGCCATCACGTCGCCCAGGTGCACTGAGTGGGTCGCTGCCGGGCTGGTGTCCTGGAAGATGAGCACCGCCGGCTTCGGCGCCGCGGCCAGCGTCTCCCAGAGTTTCATGAACGGCTCGCGGCGGCGCGGCTGGCCGGGCGTCATGCTGTCACAGGTCGCCGTCACCGCGTAGCCGGCCATCACGCCGAGCTCGGGCGTGAGGCAGCGGACGCGCGCGCCCATGAAGCCTTCGCTGTCGTCGCGCACCTTGAACGCCTCGATGGCGTTGCAGATCGTGGGGGTGTCCACCGAGACGAGCTCGGCGAGCAGAGCGGGATCGAGAGTCCGTCGGGTCACGTGAGCTCCCTCATGGTGGGCCTGGATGCGACAGGTCCCGTCGACGGGGCCGCGCCCCGGCCGCGCGCCGTCACCCTGACGAGGGTGCCGCGTCGCGCAGCCGGGACGGGCGGCCCGTCGCCACCCGCCTCAGCAGGTCCGGATGGCGCCTAGCTTTCGGTGCGGTTCAGCAGGTCCTGGAAGTCCTTGTGCGCCTCCGCCAGCGCCTGCGCCGAGGGCGTCCCTTCGATGGCCTTCTGGATCGCGACGCCGATGATGTCCCGGTACTCGGTGACGCTGTTGATCTCCGGCAGGCCAGGCTTCCCGATCTTGAGCGACTCGAGGTACGCGTCGTACCAGCTCTGCGGCATCTTGGGCTTGGACTTGACCTCGGCGTTCGTCCAGGCCGAGGCGCGTCCGACGCCCACGCCGGCGAGGAGCTCGCGCACCGCGTTCTGCTTGTTGGTCGACCAGCAGCAGAAGAGGTACGCGGCCTCCTTGTTCTTGCTCTGGGAGGAGACGGCCATCGCGTTCGTGAAGGTGCAGGTGTGGTGGCCACCGGGGCCCGAGGGCAGGACCGCGTAGGCGACCTTGCCGGCGATCTTCGACTTCGCCGGGTCCTCGAACTGGTTCGCGAAGTTGACGCCGTCGAAGTAGATCCCCACCTGGCCCTGCATGAAGGCGGCCGAGCACTCGTACCAGTTGAAGTTCACGACCCCGGGCGGGCCGTACTGCCGGAGCATGCCCGCGTAGAGGTCCATGGTCTTCGTCCACTCGGGGGTGTTGATGGCGGACTTGCCGTCCTTCGTGAGGTAGTCGCCGCCCATCGCGAACAGCATGTACGCCCACGGCGTCGCGTTCGCGTTCTTGAGCCCGCGGTAGACGATGCCGTACATGCCGGGGGGGCCGTGCAGCGCCTTGGCCTGGCTCTCCATCTCGGCCAGGGTCTTGGGCGCCTTCCACCCCTTCTGGTCGTAGAGGTCCTTCCGGTAGAACAGGACGAACGGGTCGACGAAGGTCGGGATCCCGCTGATCGACTTGTCGGGCTGCTGCACCGCCAGCTTTGCCCCCGCCACGATGTCGTTCCAGTCGAAGTCGGGCGGCGTCAGCGTCGCGTCCTCGATGTACTTGTTGATCGGGTGGTACCAGCCGGACTTCCAGAAACGGCGCTTCTCGACGTGCGTCGAGGAGTGGAAGCCGTCGACGCCGCCCGAGCCGCCCGTCATCTCGACGACCAGCTTCTGGCGCCCCTGGACCTCGGGCAGGATCTCGTACTTCACCTTCATCCCGCTCTGCGACTCGAACTCGGGGATGTGCTTCACCATCTCGTCGACCCAGGGGTGCTTGTAGAAGAGGAAGAAGAGCTCCTTGCCCTGGAAGCGCTTCCAGTTGAAGCCCTGGGCGCGGGCCGGCGTGAAGACGAAGGGGCCCGTGGCGGCGCCGGCGAGGGCGGCGCCCCCGATGCGGAGCACGGTGCGGCGGGAGACGGCGCCGGCGCGCGGCGCGGACCGAGTGTCGTCCATGACACCCTCCTTTGGCATGCTAGGATCCACCTCGACGGAACGTGCGGCGAGTAGTCTGGGACAGGGGTCCGCGCCTGTCAAGGCGAACGGCCTCACCATCCGCCGCCGCTCAATCGCCCGCTGTGCGAGGAGGCTGCCCATGAAGCTTGGTTGCGTGCTGCCCACCTTGGGCCCCCTGGGTGGGCCCGATTCCCTGACCCGCGTGGCCCAGGGTGCGGAGGCGCTGGGCTATGACTCGCTGTGGGCGGCCGATCGCCTCCTGTTTCCGCTCGCGCCCCGCACTCCGTACCCGGCCACCGCCGACGGCTCGCTGCCGGACTACTTCAAGCGCTGCCTGGACCCGGTCGAGGCCCTGACCTTCGCGGCCGCCCACACACGCCGGATCACGCTCGGGACCAGCGTCCTCGACATCCCCTTCTACAACCCGGTGGTCCTCGCCCGGCGCCTGGCCACGCTGGATCTCCTGTCCGGCGGCCGGCTGCGCGTCGGGCTCGGCCAGGCCTGGTCGGCCGACGAGCTGGAGGCGGTCGGCGCCGACCCGAAGGTCCGCGCCTCCCGGGCCGACGAGTTCATCCAGGTGCTGAAGACGATGTGGGGGCCGGACCCGGTCGAGTTCCAGGGCCAGCACTTCCGCGTGGCGCGCTCGATCGTCGGGCTGAAGCCCGTTCAGCGGCCGCACCCGCCCCTGTACCTGGCGGCCTACGTGCCGCCGGCGCTCCGGCGCGCGGCGATTGTCGCGGACGGATGGCTGCCCTCGACCATGCCGATCGCTGCAGTCGGCCAGATGGTGCCGCAGTTCCATGCCTTCGCGCGTCAGGCGGGGCGCGATCCCGCCCGCCTCGAGGTCGTCTACATGGGGGCCTCCCAGCTCACGAGTGGACCGCTGGACGAGGCCAAGCGCGGGCTCCTGTTCGGCAGCGCTGCGCAGCTTCGTGCCGACGTCGGGCGGTTGCGCGATATCGGGGTCACCGAGGTCATCGGCTGGAGCGGCGGTGAGACGGTCGACGCCACCCTCACCAGCCTTAAACGCTTCCGGGAGGCGGTGGGCTGACGGGCATCGCCTCCGGACCCCGACGGCCCCTCCGACCTGCCACGGCTGCGGCTCCGCCGAGGTGAGCATGCCCCGATCGCATTCGATCCGCTTCGGCCTCTTCCCCACCGTCGCCCACACCACCTGGCCGAGCCTGCTCGAGGTCTGGCAACGCGCGGACGAGATGGGGTGGGACACGGGCTGGGTGCCCGATCACTTCTACGCCGGCTTCGGCGATCCTGACGGGCCGTGCTTCGAGGCCGGGACCGTTCTCGCGGCGGTGGCGGCCTGCACCAAGCGGATCGGCGTCGGCCCGCTGGTCCTGAGCAACACGTTCCGGCACCCGGCGGTCCTGGCCAACATGGCGGCGTCCATCGACCAGGTCTCGGCGGGCCGGTTCACGCTCGGGCTCGGGGCCGGATGGATGCAGGCGGAGCACGACGGCTACGGCCTGCCGTTCGCGACGCCCCGCGAGCGGATCGATCGCCTGGACGAGGCGGCGACGGTGGTCCGCCTGCTCCTGACCGAGCGCCGCGCCACGTTCGCCGGGCGCCACTTCCGGCTCGACGACGCGCTCTGCGAGCCGAAGGCCTACCGGGGCCGCCGCCTGCCGTTCCTGATCGGCGGCGGCGGCGAGCGGCTGACGCTCCGGGTCGTCGCGAAGCACGCCGACGAGTGGAACGGCGAGGTCGGGCCGAGCGGGTTCGCGCACAAGCTGGCGGTCCTTCGCGAGCACTGCCGCGCGGTCGGGCGCCCGTTCGAGGACATCCGGGTGTCCGTGCTGCTGCGCAGCGAGAGCCAGGCCGAGTCCATGTGGGAGTCGATGGTCCGCCTCGGCAACCCCAACCTCCTGGCCGAGCGCCGGCGGCTCGAGGCCGAGGGTGTGCCGGCCGCCGGGCTCGAGGCGCGCCTGCGGGCGTGGGTGTGGGAGGCTTTTCTCCCGGAGGACGCGAGCCGCGCGATCGATCGCCTCGGCGAGTACGTGAGCGTCGGGGTGACGCACTTCATCGTCGTCGCGCGGCCGCCCTACGACCTCGGCTGGATGGAGCGCTTCCTGTCACGCGTGGCCGCCCGCGTGCGGGCGTAACCGCCCGCCCGGCTCCAGGCGCCGCCCCGCCGCGGGCGCGGAGGCTACGCGCTAGGCGGGCACGATGGCGCCGCGCGTGACGTGGCCGTCCTCCTGCTGCCGGAAGGCCTCGTTGATCTCGGCGAGCGGAAACCGGTGGGACAGGATGCGGTCGTACGGGTACCGCTGGCGCGTCCGGATCATCAGGTCGAGCGTGGCCTTGAGGTGCTCCGCCTCGTAGTGGGCGACGCCGATGATGCGCCGGTTGCCGAACAGGATCCACGACGGGTCGACGCGGGTCTCCCAGGCGACGTTGATGTTGCCGATCTCGAGATACGTGCCCTCGGGCGCCGTCATCCGCAGGCCCTCGTCGACGACGTTCGGGTTGCCGACCAGCTCCATCACCACGTCGGCGCCCCACCGCTCCGTGAGCTCCAGCACGCGCTCGATCCGCGCCGCCGGCGTCGGGCACTCGCGCATGTCGACGACGTCGTCGGCCCCGAAGGCTTGGGCGAGCCCGAGCCGCTCCTCGACCCCGTCGATCACGATCACCTTCGCGGCGCCCATCTCGCGGGCGACCGCGCACGCGTAGACGCCGAGCCCGCCCGCCCCCTGGATCGCGACCGTCCGCCCGGCCTTGAAGCCGGCGATGTCGAGGGCGGCGTAGACCTGCGTGAAGGCGCAGTTGATGCCCGCCGCCATCTCGTCGGTGATCTCGTCGGGAATGCGGAAGACGGCGTGGTTCGGGCCGAGGTAGAAGTACTCGCCGTAGCCTCCCTGGAAGTGGGGCCAGACGTCGCAGGTCACCGTCCAGTTCGACTGCCGGGTGGGGCACGACTTGAACTGCCGGCGGAGGCAGGCGCGGCAGCGCCCGCAGGGCAGGAAGTAGCGGTAGATGACGCGGTCGCCCTCGCGGAGCGGCTGACCGGCCGAGTCCGTCGTCACGCCGGCGCCCAGCTTGTGCACCCGGCCCATGTGCTCGTGGCCGGTGTTGAGCGGGAGCTTCCGCCCCCGCTTCTCCATGTCCTGCTCGCCCTTCCAGTAATGCATGTCGGAGCCGCACACGTTGGCGATGGCGACCTTGATCAGGAGGGCGCCGGCCTTCGGCTCGGGCACCGGGTACTCGCGGATCTCGAAGCCCTTGCCGATGCCCATCCACGCGGCCAGCCTGCCGGTCTCAGCCATGAGCCTCGCTCCTCCCGCCTCGGTCGAAATGAGATCGGAACCGTCGACCAGTCTACATCTTCGCCCGGCGGGCGCCACGGGGGCCGTGCCGCTCCTCACGGCCGAGCCGCCGGGCGGTGAGGGGTGTGACCGGGACGCGTGCCGCGACAGGCGCGGCGGAGCCCGTGATACGCTAGGCCCGTCCCGCCGGGGTCGGCCCGAGCCGGCCCCTCGCCATGAAAGGGAGGCCTCCGATGCGCGTCGGCTACTTCACGATGCCGCTCCACCCGCCGGGGGCGGATCCCGGCCGCACGATGGCGGACGACCTCGATCAGCTGGTTTTCCTGGACCGGCTCGGCTTCGAGGAGGCGTGGGTGGGCGAGCACATCACCGCCGAGTGGGAGAACATCCCGTGCCCCGACCTCTTCATTGCCCAGGCGCTCGGGGTGACGCACCGGATGAAGCTGGGGACGGGCGTGTCGTGCCTGCCGAACCACAACCCCCTGATGCTCGCCCAGCGCATCGCCCAGCTCGACCAGATGGCGCGGGGCCGGTTCCTCTGGGGCGTCGGCTCCGGGGGCTTCCCGGGCGACCTCGAGCTTTTCGAGCTCGACGCGAAGGCGGGCGAGCACCGCACGGTCACGCGCGCGGCTCTCGACCTCATCCTCGATCTTTGGAACGACCCGAAGCCGGGCATCTACGACGCGCCGCGCTGGCGGTTCCGCGTGCCCGAACCGCAGGAGGACATCGCGCTCCGGCTCCACGCCCGGCCCTACCAGCGGCCCCATCCGCCGATCGCCGTGGCGGGCGTCACCGAGAAGTCGGAAACGCTCACCCTGGCCGGCGAGCGCGGCTACATCCCGATGAGCATCAACTTCGTGCCGCCCCGGGTCCTCAAGACGCACTGGGCCTCGGTCGAGGCGGGAGCGCGGCAGGGCGGGCGCGTGGCCGACCGCGCGACCTGGCGGATCGCCCGCGACGTCTTCATCGCCGACACGACGGCGGAGGCGCGGCGGCAGGCGCTCGCCGGGCCGATGGGCCGCGACTGGACCGGCTACTTCTTCCCGCTGGTCAAGAAGGGCCGCGGCCTCGAGGTTCTCAAGCAGGATCCGGAGATGCCCGACAGCGCGGTCACGCTCGAGTACCTGGCCGACCATATCTGGCTCGTCGGGGATCCAGACGAGGTGGTCCGGCGCATCCGCGCCCTCCGCAAGGACGTGGGCGACTTCGGCACGCTCCTCGTCATCGGCCACGAGTGGGAGCCGCGCGAGGCGTGGACGCGGTCCATGCGGCTCCTCGTCGACGAGGTGCTGCCACGCCTGTGAGCCCACACGGCGCCGCGGGATCTCGGCCCTCCGATCGCGCCGCCCGCTCGCTCCCACTCACCCTTGCCCCGGAGCCAGGATCATGACGACCCGTCCGCCCGCAGACGTCGGGATGCCCGTCGCTGGGATCGACACCCCGGCCCTCGTCGTCGATCTGGACGCCTACGAGCGCAACCTCGACCGGATGGCGGCCTCGCTCGCCGGGACGTCCGTGCGCCTGCGCGGCCACGCCAAGACCCACAAGTGCCCGGTCGTGGCGCTGCATCAGATCGCGCGCGGCGCCGTCGGGTCCTGCTGCCAGAAGGTGAGCGAGGCCGAGGCGATGGTCTACGGCGGGGTCCGGAGCGTCCTCGTGTCCAACGAGGTGGTCGGCGCGCAGAAGATCACCCGCCTGGCGGCGCTCGCGCGGCAGGCCGAGGTCGCGGTGTGCGTGGACGACGCCGGGAACGTCCGGGAGCTCGACGATGCGGCACGGGCGTTCGGCGTGCGACTTCCGGTTCTCGTCGAGATCGACGTCGGCGCCACCCGGTGCGGCGTCGCGCCAGGGGAGCCGGCCCTCGCCCTCGCCCGGCACGTCGCCGCCCAGCGAGGCCTTCGCTTCGCCGGGCTCCAGGCGTACCAGGGGCGAGCCCAGCACATCAACGAGGAAGACAAGCGGCGCGCCGCGATCGAGGCGGCCATCGCCGACGTACGACAGACCGCGGACCTCCTGAATCGGCACGGCCTCGCTTGCGAGATCGTGTCGGGCGGGGGGACCGGCACCTATCGCTGGGAGGCCGCGAGCGGCGTCTACACCGAGGTGCAGGCCGGCTCCTACTGCTTCATGGACGTCGAGTACGGTCTCGTCGAGGGATTCCCGCGGGAGTTCGAGCAGTCGCTGTTCGTCCTCGCGACCGTCATGAGCCGCACGGTTCCCGAGCGCGCGGTGGTGGATGCCGGGCTCAAGGCGTTCTCGGTGGACAAGGGCATGCCGCGCGTCAATGGACTAGACGACGTCGAGGTCGTCCGCGCAGCCGACGAGCACGGCGTCCTGCGGCTCGGCGACACGGGCCGCGGGCTCCGGCTGGGCGATCGCGTCTGGCTGATCCCCGGCCACTGCGACCCGACGATCAACCTCCACGACTGGTACGTCGCGGTGCGCGGCGGCCGGGTCGAGGCGCTCTGGCCGATCACCGCTCGCGGCGCCCTGCGTTGACGCCGGCGGCCCGGCGGACCCGGCTCGTCGCCGGGCGTCCGGCGGCCTGGCTCGAGCGCGGGTCCGGGCCGGCGCTGGTCCTGGTTCACGGGGCGGGTGGGTCGGCCGATCTGTGGCAGCCTCAGCTCGACGGCCTCGGCGACGTGGCGCGGGTGGTGGCGCCCGACCTGCCGGGTCACGGCCCGCTCGGCGGCCGGGGCGAGCCGAGCATTCCCGCCTACGCGAAGTGGGTGGACGCCTTCGTCGCCGCCCTGGGCCCGGAGCCCGTGGTGCTGGCCGGGCACTCGATGGGCGGCGCGGTCGCCCAGACCGTGGCGCTCGCGCGCCCGGCGCGGCTCTCGGGGCTGGTGCTGGTCGGCACCGCCGCGCGGCTCCGGGTGCTGGCGCGCCTCGTCGATCTCCTGCGCGAGCGCCCCCGCGAGGGGCAGAGCCTAATCCGGGAGCTCTCCTTCGCGTCGGCCACCTCGCCGGAGCGCGTGGAGGTGGTCGACCGGATGCTGCGCGCCGCCGCGCCCCTGGTGCTCCTGGGGGACTACCTCGGCTGCGACCGGTTCGACGTGCGTGCGCAGATCGCCGCGCTGCGCCTGCCCGTCCTGGTCATCGCGGGCGCGGAGGACCGACTCACGCCCCCGAGCGACGCGCGCTACCTCGCGGAGACGATTCCTGGGGCTCGCCTGGTCGAGATTCCCGGGGCGGGGCACTTCCCTCAGCTGGAGCAGCCGGGGGCGGTGAACGCCGCGGTCCGGGTGTTCCTGGCGCGCCTGCGGGGCGCGCCGGTCGACGGGTGCGCGGAGATCACCGCGTAGCCATGCGGGCGATCGGCGTCGCCCTGCGGGCGGGCACCGTGACGCGGGTCTGGCCGTGGCCGATCCTGTCGAATTGCCGGGACACCGGTGGCAAGATCGTCTGCACGCGATGAAGAAGAACGGGATGCGACGCGGCGCCCTCGTCGTCCGCCCGGGCGACCACCGGGGCGCATTCTTCCGGGTGCTCCAGGAGACGGCGCGGACTCAGACCGCTGTCATGACGGTCGCCCCCGGGCAGGACGCCGGACCGGAGGAGACCCACGAGGCCGACCAGATCGTCTACGTGATCGAGGGCGAGGCGGAGGTCCGCGTCGGCAGTGAGCGCATCACCGCCGGCCCCGGGACGCTGATCGCGATCCCCGCAGGCACGCTCCACCACGTGCGTAGCGCGGGTGAGACGCCGCTCTTCTTCCTCACGGTCTACGCTCCGCCGGAGTACTGAGCCGCCCTCGACTGTGCCGGACGGGCCGGGGGGCGCTCCGGCTGGCTTCCGTCGCTCGTCGCGCGGCGCCGGGCGCTCGGACGCCCGCGCCGGTTCACGGCGCGGCGTGGATGTCAGCGGCGCTCGGGGAGCCGTCCGAGCTCGACCGGGATCTGGAGGGACTGCCCCTTGCGCACGAGCGAGAGCTCGACCCGCGTGCCCGGAGGGGTCCCGGCGATCCGGCGGGTGAGCTCGGGCGGCACGGCGATCGGCTGGCCGTTGATGGCGACGATCACGTCGCCCTTGCGGACACCCGCGTGCTCGGCCGGGCCGCCCTCGACGACGCTCTCGATGAGGATCCCCTTGTGCTCGGTCAGGCCGGCCGCCTCGGCCGCGTCCGCCGTGATCGGCCGGACCGCCACGCCGAGATAGCCGCGAACTACGGCGCCGCGGTCCCGGAGGTGCACGAGGACGGTCTTGGCGAGGTTCACCGGGATCGCGAAGCCGATGCCGATCGAGCCGCCCGACTGGGAGAAGATCGCGCTGTTGATCCCGACGACCGCGCCGCGCGTGTCGAGCAGCGGGCCTCCCGAGTTGCCCGGGTTGATGGA
>DASZOL010000099.1:0-74335 GCA_035550795.1 Candidatus Methylomirabilota bacterium | reverse complement strand
GACGAGCCGCTGACGATGATCGCGTGGCCGAGGATCGTCCGCGGCCCGAGGAAGCCGAGCTCGGCGAGCCAGGCCACGGGCGTCTTCGCGTGCCGGGCCAGCATCTCGTTGAACTCGACGACCGACTGGGACGCGTGGAGGGTGATCGGGCAGCCGCGCTCGTCGGCGGCCTGCCTGGCGGCGCGCAGGAGCTCCGGCGTGCACGTGTCGACCTGGGCCGGGGCGAGGCAGCACCGGACCAGCCCGCCGTGGGCGCCGTCGAGGCGGTCGTGAAGGGCCAGGGCCCGCGCCAGCCCCTGGCGGCCGCGCTCCTCGTCCCACTCCCAGTGAACGCGCCGGCCATCCTTCGTGAGCCAGCGCCCCGAGCGGAAGGAGAGCCCGAGGTAGACCCGGAGGCCGAAGTGGCGCGCGCGCTCCCCCACGTGCTCGCCGAGCTGGCCGATCTCCAGGACGGTCGTGACGCCTCCGCGGAGCAGCTCGCCCATCGAGAAGTCGACGCAGGCGCGGCTCGCCGCCTCGTCCTGGGCGCCGTCGCGCACCGGCAGGGTCTCGAACAGCCCGGAGTAGTAGAACTGCGGCCGCCCGGTGTCCTCGATGAACGACCGGTCGAGGGGGGAGGCGGCGATGTGAGCGTGCGTCGAGATGAGCCCCGGCGTGAGCACGGCGCCGCGGGCGTCGACGGTCTCGTCGACCCGCCCCTCGAAGGTGGGCCCGACGGCGAGGATGCGGTCGCCCTCCAGGACGACGGCGCCGTCCCGCAGGAGGCGGTGACCCCGCCCGTCGAACGCGACCACGTGACCGGCACGGATCAGGATGCGGCGCGGCGTGGTCATCGGAAGTCTCCCTCGCCGAACAGCCCGAGCTGGCGCCCTTCCGGTCGGCGGACGCCGGCGATCTCGTCGAAGTCGGGGCCGCCCAGGGAGTGGAGCAGGGCATCGGCGATCGGCCGGAGCTGCTGGGTGACGTAGTGATCGTAGTCCGGCGGCGCGGTGGTCTCTCCGGCGGCCTCGGGGCCCGCCTCGGTGACGACGTAGGTGACGATGCGCCCGGGCCCCTCGGCTTGCTTCCGCGCGGCCTTGACGTGCGGCGGGGTCGTCTTCGTGTAGGCGTCGAGCGGCTTCCGGATCGCCTTCCGGTAGGCGAGCTCGGCGTCGAAGCGGCCGGCCCGGACGCCGGCGACGAAGTCCCGGATGAACTGGTCGACCGGCTGGTCGTGGAAGACCAGCCCGAGGAGCTCCCGCTGGAAGCGCCGCGCCACCGCGCTCCAGTCCCGGCGGACCGCCTCGAGCCCCACCAGCTCGAGGGCCTCGCCGGAGGGGCCGGCCACCAGGCCCGCGTAGCGCTTCTTGCTGCCCGTCGCCCCCCCGCGCACCTCGGGCATCCAGAAGCGGGCATAGACCTTCTCGAACTCGAGCTCGAGCCAGCTCCGGACGCCGAACTCCGCGCGGAGCGCCTCGGCCACGTGGCCGCCGATCGTCTCGCGCAGCTCCTCGGCCCGCTTGGCGGCCCGGCCCGGATCAGGCTCGCCAGGGTCGACGAACAGGGAGTCCGTGTCGCCGTAGATCACCCGGTGACCGGCGGCCTGGACCGCCGCGGCGGCCAGCCGGATGACGTGCTGGCCGGCGATCGTGATCGCGTTGGCGACCTCCGGCGAGAACAGCCGGCACGCCGAGGCGCCGAGCACCCCGAAGAGGGAGTTCATGAGGATCTTCGTCGCCTGGGCGCCGACCGCGTCGCCGTGCGCGCGAGCCCGGGCCCGTTCCTCCCAGAGGCGCGCGACCAGCTCGGGCAGGATCCCCGGCTCGTCGGCGCGGAACGCCGCGCCGCTCGGCGTGCGGACGAGCGGCCTGTCCGCGGTCTGGCGCGCGGGCGCGACGTGCGTCAGGGGATCGATGTTGAACGTGCGGATGAGGCTCGGGTAGAGGCTCTTGAAGTCGAAGACGAGGATGCTCCGGTACAGCCCGGGGACGGAGTCGAGGACGAGGCCCCCCGAGATGACGGCTCCCGCCGCATCGCCGATGTGGACCGAGGGGGCGATGCGCCGACGCTGGCGGAGCTCGGCGAGGTACAGGGAGTCGACGGCGGCGATCTGGGCGCCGACCCGGTCGAGCTGCATCCCGGTGAGGAGGCTCCGGCGCACCGTCAGGTCGACGAGCCCGGTGCGGTCGAGCATCTCCACCACGAGGCGCGCGTCGTTCAGATTGTAGGCGGCGAGCCGTGCGGGATCGTCCCGCCATGCCGCCTCGATCTCCTGGCCCCGGTGCTCGGCCAGGAAGAGCTTGCCCCTGCCGAGGATCGCCTGGGCCGCGGTGTCGAGCCGGTAGTCGTCCAGCTTGACGAATGCGCTCCGGAGGAGAGCGAGCCCGTCCAGCACCTGGCGGCCGGAGAGGATGACCCGGGGATCGCGCGTGAAGCCAAGGTCGCGCCGGACCTCGGCGTCTTCGTCCGTGCGCCCCAGCGCCAGGCGGAGGCCCGCACGCCGCGCGACCCGCTGGAGGACCGGGACATCGAAGTCCCCGATGTTCCAGCCCGTGAGGACGTCCGGGTCGACCCCGCGCAGATGGCCGAGGAAGCCCTGGACGCACGCCCGCTCGCCGGGGACGAGCGCTCCGGTCGCGCCCTCGGGGAGCCCGGTGAGGGGGCCTTCGACCCCCGGGCGGACCAGCCAGACCCGGTCGCCGCCGTGGCCCGCGGTCGCGATGGAGTAGAGCGACCGCCCGTCCAGGCTGGTCTCGATGTCGAACGCGAGGACCCGGAGCCGCGGCACGAAGTCCGCCGGCTCGAGGCGCGGGTTCCGGTAGACGCGGCCCACTCCGGGCTGCCGCTCGAACGGGCCGTCGACGGTGAAGGCGCCGCGGATCCGGCGGTCGATCAGGTAGCGGTACGCGAAGCGTACGTCGGCCTCGAAGGCCTCGACGCCCGCCGCGGCGAGACGTCCTCGGAGCGGAGGAACCTCGCCGGGGAGGTCGACCTCGACTCGGAGGACCGGCTCGTCCAGGAACGTCGCGAGAGGCGTGTCGGACACTCGCGCCGCAGGGACGATCTGCCGGAGCGCGCCCCGATCGGCGGCTCGGACGTAGAAGTACGGGGAGCACCGGTCGTCCACAACGAGCGCGGGCTCTCCCCCTTCGAGCACGGCGTGGAGGTGCACCTCCGCGCGGCCGTCCAGGACGCGGTACGTCGGGGTGAGGAGGAACGCTCGGGTCAGTCTTGGACTTTCCGGCTGCTCAGTGAGGACCGGGCTGTCCCATCAGCTCGGCCACGGCCCGGGCGAGGGGGTCCTCCGCCCCCGCAAGGGCGGTGCGGACCCGCGCCTGGTCTCCGGCCGGCCGGTTCTGGCTGAGCTTGGCCTTTCCCTCGAGCCGGTCGATCGGGATCTCGAAGGCCACGATGCCGCGCATCATGCCGTCGACGTAGCTCTCCTGGAGCCCGTCCATCCGCCAGGGCGTGGGCCGCCCGTCCTCGAACGTGCGGACCAGCCGGTCGAGGAGCGCCCGGACGCGGGGGGGCTCCTCGACCAGCCGGGGAACGCCGTAGGCGTGGACGGCGACGTAGTTCCAGGTGGGCACGCTCGGATGCTGCGCGTACCAGGACGGCGAGACGTAAGCGTGCGGCCCCGGGAACACGACCAGGACCGGGCGGTCCGGGGCAAAGAGCCGCCACTGGGGGTTCGGACGGGCCACGTGACCCAGGAGCGTGCCGTGGGGGCGTGGCGCTTCGTCGAGCAGCACGGGCAGGTGTGTCGCGAAGGGGGCCCCGCCCGGATCCACGCCGACGAGGATGGCGAACGGCTCCCGCCGTATGAGGTCCTGACACCATGCGACATCGGGCGCCTCGAACTGCTTCGGGATGTACATGGGCCTATCGTCTCACCAGAAGCGGACGCGGCCGACGTCGACGTGAACGAAGTCCGAAGCGGGATAGTAGCCCACGCCGCCGAGCCGGAGCGCGAGTGCGATGTCGCGCAGCGCTGCGAGCGACCGGCCCGGGAGCCGCACGTCGACCGCCATCGCCCGCGTGTGCAGGCTGCCGCGCGCGACGCCCCGGCCCGATCGGCGGAGCATGGTGTTGGTCGCGGGGGAGCGGTAGCCCGAGATCACCTCGTACGGCTCCGTCGTGTCCAGCGCGGAGCGGAGGCGCCACAGGAGATCGAGGAGCCGCCGGTCCATCGGGCGCGCCTCGCCGGTGCGGAAGTCGCGCAGGACCCAGTCGATCTCCCGGAGCGCCCCGAGATCCAGCTGGCCGTCCGCCCGATAGACGACGGCGACCGTCTCTCCCGTGTGGAGGTTTCGGAACGCGAGCGCGTGGGGCTCGCGCCCGACCGCGCCCTCGGCCCCAGCCCGGCGCGTCCAGGGCAGCGCCGCGGCCAGCGCGGCGAGCCTCAGCGCCTCCCGGCGACTCGGACGGGGGCTGTTGATCAAGGGCGTCGGGCCGACCCCGGGTCCTGACCAGGCGCTGCAGCGCGCGCGGGGCCGGCCGTGCGGGCGCGCGCAGGCGTGGCGCGGCTCAGCGCCGCGGCCACCCGGGCGTCGCGGTCGTAAGGGTCGTCCCGGAGCTGGAGCCGGCCCCCGTCGTCGACGAACGCCGTCCAGTACAGGAAGTAGACGGGCAGGGGACGGGAGACGATGACGACGCTCGTGGCGCGGCTCGCCATCGCGCGATCGAGAGCGTCGGAGCGGCCGGCCGCCTGGCCGGCCAGGACGAGCGCGGCCAGCTCTCGGGCCCGCTCCACGCGCACGCAGCCGTGGCTCAGCGCGCGATCCCCACGCAGGAATAGCTCCGGCAGAGGCGTGTCGTGAAGGTACACGTCGAAGCGGTTCGGCGTGGCGAAGCGAAGGCGGCCCAGGGGGTTCCAGCCGCCCGGGCGCTGCTGGAGCCGGAAGGGGAAACGCTGCGCCGAGACAGCCGTCCAGTCGATCGCCAGGCCGTACGGATCCTGGGGCCGGTCGAGGATGGTGATGTCGTTGTCGAGGAGGAATCGAGGGTTCGCGCGGAGCTTCGGCAGGAACTCCTCGACGACGATGCTGGTCGGCACGGTCCACGGCGGATTGAAGACGATCGCACCGATCTCGGAGCGCACGACGGGCGTCGGGTGGAGCTCGTCGCCCACGACCACCTTCGAGGCGAGCCGCGCGGCGCCGTCCTCCACGACGACCAGCGTCGCGTCCGCCGCGTTGACGACGACGTGGCGGGACTCCAGGCTCCGCGGGAGCCATCGCCACCGCTCCAGGTTGACCGCGATCTGCCGTGCGCGCGGATCGGGTCCGCTTCGCGGGCGCGCGGCCCGGTCGGCGGCCGCGTGGAGCGCCCGCAGGGCGGCCACCAGCCGGGCGTATCCCGCGTGGGGCGGGGGAAGGGACTCGATCCACGCGGCGAGCGTGCCGGCCTCGATGGCGTCCGCCAGCTCGCGGACCGGCTCCTCGCGTGCGGGCGGCGGGATGCCCCAGTCCGGCTGGACCGAGGCCGGCCGCAGCCGGCCCGCCCCCAGGTCAACCGCGAGGCGCAGGAGGGCGTCGGTCAGCAGCAGCTCGCGCTCGATGGCGGCCGCGGGCGTCGCCGGCTCCGCTCGACGCCTGAGCGAGGTCAGACCGTAGTGCGCCGGCACCAGGCCGTGGTCGCGGGCCCCGAGGAGCGCCTCGAGGGCTAGCGCCGCACGGGCCGCCCCCGCAGGGTCTGCGCCCCAGACCGGCTCGAACCCGATGGCCGCGTAGAGCTCTCGCAGGACCCCGACGCGAAGGGGCTGGCCGTCCACCCGCAGCGCGTCGGCGGACTCGATCGCGGCGCGCAGGTCGCTGGCCGTGGGTCCCGCTTGGGCGCTGGCCGCGCCGCTCCCGGGGACACCGAGCCCCGAGAGGCCGGCGAGCAGGCAGGCGGCCAGGATGCGGGCGACGGTCGGGGCCTGCCGGATCGTGGTCAGCTCCCCGAGTCCCGGCCCCGGCGGAGCTCGATGGGCTGCCCGTGGGGCGTCGCGCGCGCCGCCGCCTCCCACTCGCCCTTGCGCCGGCGGAGCTCGTCGGCTTTGACCAGCCCCTTCTCGGCGACCAGCCGCTCGAGCGTGGCAAGCCAGTGGTGGTAGTAGGTGTCTCCCCGGTCGGGGTCACCGGCGGCCTGGGCGCGCTTGATCTCCCCGGCGAGCCGCTCGGCCCACTCGGTCCAGGTGAAGTGGCCGGCCTCGTGGAGCCGGACGGCCATCGCGAAGGCCTGCGCCTCCCAGGGCGCCCGGAAGACCGGCCCGCCGGCCTCGTCCCGCGGCAACACCGGCAGGTCCGGCGCGCGATCGTTCGTCATGCTCGTCCTCCGATCGACCGATCGTATCGCGACGCGGGGGCTGTGACCAAGCGGCAGCGCCGGTGGTGCGTGAGGGGGCGGGGCCCGGCTCCTGGATCTAGCTGAGCGAGGCCCTGATGCCGAGGTGGCTGGCTTCCTCGAGGAGCCGGGCGACGGGCTCCGACCGGAGGAGGGTCTCTTTCAGCTCGGGCCGCGGGATCCTCGGGAGCGTACTCCGGAGGGCCTCGACCGCCCGGCGATAGACGTCGCGCGCCTCGTCCTCAAGGGGGGGCCCGAGCGCCCGACCGAGGGCGCCCGCCGTCTCCCAGATCGTCCGCGGAGCGCCGGTCGCCTCCGCGACCTCCAGCGCCCGGCGAAGCTGGGCTCGCGCATCGTCCACCCGCCCGGCCGCCAGCCAGAGCTCCCCGCGGATCCGGTACCCCTCGGCCAGGTGACGCCGGGACTCGGTCGGCTCAGCGATCCGGAGTCCCTCGGTGAGGTGAGCCTTGGCGCGGTCGAGATCCCCTTTCGTGAGGTAGAGACGGGCGAACATGAGGCCGACCCGCATCTGCCATTTCCAGAGATGCGAGTCGAACGCTCCGACCCGGAGCCGCACGGCCGCCTCCATCAGGATGGTCTCCGCGTCACCAATCTGGCCCAGACAGAGATGGTCCTCCGCGAGGTTGATGGTCGAGTAGATCTCCGGGTTGGCAATCTTGGCGCTCCGGCTGAAGTCGAGGGCCTCACGGTCCAGCTCGATCGCCCGCCGGGCGTCTCCGAGTTGCTGGTGGAGCCACGCGGTGGTGTTCAGGCCTCGCGCGATCCCGTACTTGTTCTCCCGCTCGCGGCTCTTCTGGCGTACCTCGTCGATGAACCTGAAGGCAAGATCCCATTCACCCAGCCCCGCGTGGGCGTTCGAGAGGAAGCAGAGCGAGACCAGCTCGTAGAAGCCCTCGTGACTCGCGGCCGCGAGGCGCGCCGCCTCGCCGGCGTGCTGGATCGACGGGCGGTACTCGCCGCGCCAGTTCGCATGAGCGCCCAGCCAGGTGAGGTCGGTGACCAGGGGGCCGGTGAGGCTCCGGCGGCGGCAGATCTCGACCGAGCGCAGCAGCTTCGCGTCGGCCTCGCGAAGGCCTCCGGCCTTCTGGTCCACCATGGCGAGCGAGTAGAGCCCGCGGGCCAGGATCCGCTCGTCGCCCGTCTCCTCGGCGATGACCATCGCCTCCCGCGCGCACTTCTCCACGAGCCCCTTGTACGCCTCCGAGAAGCGCCACCAGTGCGAGCCGGCTTGGTTGCAGAGCGCCTCGCCCTCCTTGACCCGGTCCCCGAGCCGGGCGGCCGCCTGCTGCATGGCCTCGAAGTCCGCCACCGCCTGGTCGTAGCTCGACACGAGGTGCCAGACCGACCCGCGCGCCTCGTGGATCGCGAGGAGGTCCGCGTCGCCCGGGGGCGGGCTCATCCGGGCCGCCGCCTCGATCGCCTGGGTGTAGAAGTGGATCGCCTCGCGGTTGGCGAAGATCGCCCGCGCCCGGTTCCCCGCGCGGCGCGCGTACTCGAACGCCTTCGGCCACACCTCGCCCTGGGCGAAGTGGTGGGCCAGCTCGGCGACGTGGTCGTCCATGCGGTCGGCGTAGAGCTCCTCGATGGCGCGCCCCACCAGCTCGTGCAGCGCGCGTCGCCGGGGCTTCAGGAGGCTCCCGTAGGCCACGTCCTGGACGAGGGCGTGCTTGAAGACGTACTCCAGGTCCGGGAAGAGCGTCTTCTCGTAGATGAACTCAAGGGCGCGCAGGTCGGCCAGCGAGTCATCGAGGCGGCCCGGGATGTCGGCGATCCGGCCCAGGAGGTGCGCGCCGAACTCCCGGCCGATCACGGCGGCCATCTGGATCGTGCGCTTGCGCGTCTCGGCGAGACGGTCGATCCGGGCCATGATCACGCCCTGCACGGTGTCGGGCACGTCCTGCGGGGTGACCGGCCGGGCGAGGACGTACCCGCCGTCCGCGGGAGCCAGGATGCCCGTGTCGACGAAGGAGCGGGTGATCTCCTCGAGATAGAAGGGGTTGCCCTCCGCCTTCTGGCAGACCAGGGTCTTGACCGCCGACGGCAGAGACCGGACCCCGAGCACCGACTCGACGACGCGCTCGCTCTCGCCTTCCGACAGGGGCACGAGCGCGATCTGGGAGTAGTAGGAGCGGTCCGACCACGGCGGCGCGAAGCCCGGCCGGTGCGTGACGAGGATCAGCACGGCAGCCCGCGTGCTGTTCTCGGCGAGGTACCGCAGGAAGTCCTGGGACGCCGGATCGATCCAGTGGAGGTCCTCGATCGCGAACACGATGGGCCGGCGAGCGCTCCCGGCAATGGTCAGCGCCCGGAGCGCCTCGAACGTGTAACGGCGTCGGGCCTCGGCGGCCACGCCCCGGAGCGCGGCGTCGTCCGTCGCCACGCCGAGCAGGCTCAGGAGGAAGGGGGTCGAGCGGGCATCGGCGCCGAGGGCCCGGAGACCCCGCTCCACCTTCCTGCGGATCGCATCGTCGCGGTCGCCCTCCACGATGCGGAAGCCGCGCTTGAGCAGCTCGACCACCGGAAGGAGCGGGATCGTCTGGCCGTAGGAGATGCAGCGCCCCTCGAGGTAGAGGACGTCCTGGCCGAGCTGCCGCCGGAACTCGAGAAGGATCCGGGACTTCCCGACGCCGGCCTCGCCCACGACCCCGACGACCTCCCCGCGGCCCTGTCGGACGCGCTCGAGCGCCTCCCGGAGATGGGCGAGCTCCCGCTGGCGACCGACGAGGGGCGTGAGCTCGGTCGCCACGTCCACCCGCGCGCGTCGCTCCCGGAGGCCCGTGACCTCGTGGACGGTGACGGGCGCCTCCTTGCCCTTGACCGACAGGGGCGGCAGGGCCCGGAAGGTGAACGCCCCCGCCGCGAGTCGCCGGGTCGCCTCGCTGACGAGGACGCCGCCGGGGTGACACGCCTGCTCCAGGCGCGCCGCGAGGTTCACCGTGTCGCCCTGGGCGGTGTAGTCCATGCGGAGGTTGTCGCCGATCTTGCCGACGACGACCGTGCCGCTGTTCAGGCCGATCCGCATCCGGAACTCGACGCCCCGATCCCGCGCCAGCATGGCGCCGTACGCGGCCATGGCCGCCTGGATCGCGAGCGCGGCGTGGATGGCCCGCTCGGCGTGGTCCTCGTGGGCGATCGGCGCACCGAACAGCGCCATGATGCCGTCGCCGGTGAACTGGTTGATGGTGCCCTCGTAGCGGTGGACCGCCTCCGAGAGCCGCTCGAAGCAGCCGTCCATCACCATGTGGAGGTCTTCCGGCGACACGTTGCCGGCGAGGTGGGTGAACCCGGCGACATCGGCGAAGAGCACGGTGACCGACTTCCGCTCGCCCTCGAGCGCCGGCGCCGCGGTCAGGATCTTCTCGGCGAGGTGGGACGGCGTGTAGGCGCGGACCTTCACCTCCTGGAGCCGGAAGAATGCGTCCTTCGGAGCAGGGGGCGGCGGGGCCGAGGGCGCCGAGGCGGCTTCACCCACACCCGCCGGTGGCGATGCGGCCAGGGACGCCCCGCACTCCGAGCAGAACTTGAACGCCGGAGGGTTCGGGGTCCGGCACCGGGGACACGCGAGGGTCAGCGCCGTTCCGCAGGCGCCGCAGAACTTGGCGCCCGAGGGATTCTCGAACCGGCACGCGGGACACGGGACCGGAGGGGCCGGTGCTGCCGACACGTCACACCGTCCCATGCGTACGGAGGGCTGTCAAGGCGAGCGCCGCCTCCCGAGACGGGCGGACGACGGCGCGTCGGTGCCCCGGGCGGAGGGGCCCCCTCAGGGGTGGGTACGCTCCGCGCTGGACAGCGGGCTGGCGCGCTTGCCGCCGAGCTCGACGGATTCGCCGTTCCGTCGTGACCGGCGCCCCGGCAGGCGCTCTTCCGGGGCCGGACGAGCCCGCGTGCACGTGTGCCCCGTCGGCGCGGATCCGGATCAGGCCGGGTCGAGGTAGTCGTCCCAGAGGTCGACGTACACCGCGTCGCGCGCGTGGCCGTCCGGCCCCCAGAGCTCCCGCGCGGCGAAGCGCACGCTGTACACGTGCTGGGGCTTCCGGCCGAGCCCCGCCGCGTGCGTGTCGGGGAAGATGAACACCCCGTGGTCGCGGTCGATCGAGCCGCGGCGGCCGCGCACGTAGCGCGGGATGCGCGTGTGGCCGGCTGGGTTCACGTTCCGGGCCACGACCGCGTCGCCCGCCTTGAACTTGGGCGGCACCGGGTCGTCGAGGCGCGCCGCGCGGCGGTTTCTCAGGAGCCGGGGGACGCCCTCGGGCCGGAGCGCTCCCGCCAGCGGACTCGCGGAGTCGCGCTCCGGGGCCGCGCCGCCGCGCGCGCGCCGGTCGAGGTCAGCGCGGGCCAGGAAGCCGTGGCGCTCCAGGAGCCACTCCAGTCCCCAGAGCCAGTGCTCGTAGTAGCCGGTCGCGAGGTACTCGGCCGGCGGCATCTGCTCGCGCGCGTGCCGAGACATGTCGAGGTTCCACCGGCGCCAGCCCCCCATCGCGAGCGTCAGCGCGAAGGTCCGCCGCTCCCATTCGGCGTGGAAAACCGGCTCGTCCGGCTCGATGACCACCGGACCGAAGCCGTGCATCCCGCCCAGGTCGTGGACGCCGTTCATCGGGTCGGCCCCGGCGCCTTCACTCGCGCCACGCCGATCATCGCGTCGCGGGTGACGAGCTCCGCCAGCTGCTCCTCGGTCAGCCCTTCGGTGCCGGGGGGCCGCTCGGGCAGGACGAGGTACCGAAGCTCGGCGGTCGAGTCCCACACCCGGACCTCGACGTCGTCGGGCAGGTCGACTCCCACCTCGCGCAGGACGCCGCGGGGGTCGAGCACCGCGCGGGCGCGATAGGGCGCCGACTTGTACCAGACGGGCGGGAGCCCGAGGACTGGCCACGGATAGCAGGAGCAGAGCGTGCAGACGACGAGGTTGTGGACCCGCGACGTGTTCTCGATCACGACCATGTCCTCGCCCTGGCGCCCGATGTAGCCGAGATCGGCGAGGGTGGCCGTCGCATCGTCGAGGAGCCGCCGCTTGAACTCCGGGTCCACCCACGCCTTCGCGACGACCCGGGCGCCGTTTCGGGGGCCGACCTTCGTCTCGTACGTGTCGATCAGCTCGTCGAGGGCGGCTGGATCGACCAGCCCCTTCTCGGTGAGGAGGGACTCCAGCGCCCTGACGCGGAGCTGGACGTCCGAGAGGGGAGCGTTGTGGGGGTGCGCCGGATCGTCCGTCGGCGGGTGGCTGTGCCCGTGCTCGTCCCGTCGCTCGTGCTCATGATCATGCCCGCGTGGACCCGTCATGCGCGCCTCCCTGGCCCCGATGGTAGCGCGAGCCGGGCGGCCCCTGCCAGTGGAGCCGATCCCGGGGCTTCTCCGCGGCAATGTGCTCGGAAAGGGCATCTTCACCGACCTCACGCCGGCGGGCCCGGATGATCCAGGTTCACGGCCAGCACGCGAGCACCCGGACTGGAGCGCCCGGGCCGCGTACGGCCACCGCCGCCTGGCTCGTCGCCCCGCCGGGTCGAGGATGACCGGAGCTATCGTGCTTCGGCCGCCTCCACCTGCAGGGTTCCGAGCGGGACGCGCTCACGTTGGCCGGCGGTACCGCCGGCCGACACCCTCCATCGCTTCCCCGTATCGAGATCGTAGACGCCTAGCAGCATTCGATAGGTTCCGGGGGCGGCATCCCGGGGGATTCTGATCCGTGTCTCCCGGACGACGATGTCATCCCCCGCGAGGGGCCAAACGGCTTCCTCGCCCTCTAGGAGGGGGTGATCGCTCTGAAATCGGCGTCGCTCCCGGCCTTCCACGTGGACAAAGACACCGATCGCACGCTTCTCGCCGGGATCTCGCTTCACCTTCCAGAAGTACCTGATCCCGATCTGCTCTCCCGGCGTGGCGCGTTCGCGCTCCGGGGTGTACCCGAGCAGCTCCAGCGTCCCTCGAAACTCGGCCGGCGTCCTCACGCGAGGTTCACACCGCTCGGCTAGCGTCTGTGACTCGCTGAGGGCCTCGCCCTCACGGCCAAGCCTGCCGAGGGCCTGGACAGTCACGAGCCGTGCCTTGACGTTGCATGCATGCGCCTCCACGGCCTTCCTGGAGAGCTCGAGGGCTCGATCGAAGCGGCCTTCCTCGTACGCGGTCTGTCCGAGGCCGGCAAGGTATCGGCTCTTCCCCCTGGGATCGGTTCTGACGGCGCCCAGGCCCATCCACCACCATCCCGGATCACCCCGGACCGTGTCGGGGGACGCGCCGGCCGCCGTGACATGGAACAGGACCCACCGTCCGAGGTCTTCCCGGGACAGGCGATGAACGCCTTCATGTGCCATCAGACGCTCGAACTCATCCGCGTCCGCATCCTCCAGCACGAACCCGGTCCGCTCGCCCCACTGGATCACCCGGCTCTTCAATCTCACGTAGAAGGCCGGAATGGCCATCGTGAAGGGCGTGACGGTATCGACGCGCCCCTGCGACGCCTCCGCGATGCGCGCGCTCATCCACCGGTCGGCATACACTCGGTCCAGTCCCAGCTCGCCGATGCGTCGCAGCACCTCCGGCTCGCCCGCGGGCCCGGGTGGCTGCGCTCCGAGGTCCTCGTAGACGTAGGCCTCCGCCACCTTCCAGGGAAAGCGCCCGCCGTCCTCGTGCTGGGAGATCCGGATGCGCCGGGCCCGAGTGGGAACGAACCTCGCCTCCCACCGGTAACCCCACTCCCAGGGATACACTCGGGGCCCGCTCCAGTAGAAGTAGTCCACCGCTGACCGTGAGACGACTTCGCGCCATTCCGCGCCGTCCACGCTTGTCTCGACGCGAAGCTGCATCGGGTAGTGGCCATGGTCCTGCCCCCTGTTCCAGAGACGCACCATGCCCACGGTGAAGGGTTTCCCCAGGTCAAGCTCCACCCACATGCCCGGTTTCCTGGGTTGGACGCTCGTCCAGGCCGACTCCATGTCGCGATCGGCCGCCAGTTCCATGGCCTGAGCCTCGTGAGACGCGGTGCCCTGAAGCTCAACCGCGGGGATCTGGCGGTATCGGCGACCCGTCTGGCGCACGTGGCGAATCACGACGTAGGCGCCGACGTTTTCCTTCTCATACGACGACGCGCCGAGGACCTTCAGGGTCGGTGTGAGGCTATCGGTGCCGCGGCGGAACAGGAAGGCCGGCTCCGGATCCCGTTCCAGGGCATGAAGATTCGGCGGATACCTCTCACCCGTCAGCAGGGACGCGATCACCCGCTCCCTCGCATAGAAGTTGAGGATCTCCGATCCGGGCGTCGCCTGCGTATAGAGGCGCGTCACCCCCTTGGTCTCGAGAGCCTGAACCAGGCTCAGATACCGCCGCGTGACGGATTCCGCCTGGGGCGCGTCGCGCGCCACCCAGGCGGCGGTCGTCCATCCGTGAAGGAGAAACACTGCGGCAGCGCCGGACCACGTGGCGAGCTTCCACGTGCGGGGGGCATGGACGAGGCAGAAGGCCACGGCCACGGGGAAGAACGCGGAGAGCGGGAGCGCGTACTGGGGAGCGTAGCGTCGGATGTGGGGGCTTGCAGTGAGGAGAAGGATGACGACGAGGAAGAAGACCGGGAAAATGGCGGCGTTCCGCAGCGGATGACGGGCCCGGAACGTCCCGCGCAAGTGCCAGAGAAAGACCAGCGTGCAGCCGCCATAGACGAGGGCGGCGAGGCCGTACGCGAAGGGGAGCTTCGCTTGAAAGAGAGTCCAGTCCAGGTACTGCGGCAGGCGTTCGGTGATGAGCAGAGACAACCCGGCAGGGATGTTGGCGAGGGCATAGCCGCCGCCCAGGCTGAGAACGTTCGAGTAGGGGTCGAAGGCGTAGGAGTAGAAGAAGGGCGCCGCGCCCAGGAAGAAGGCCGGCAGCGACAGGAGCGTTCCCTTCAGGATGGCGGCACTCCGCTCCCGCATGACGACGTACGCCCCGCTCGCCGTGATCTGGTAGATCGCGAGGGGGCTTGTCCACCACGCCAGGCCGCCGACGAATCCGAGCAGGGCATAGTACCCATTCTTCGTCCGCGTCTGCTGGGCCATCACGAGGCGGACCGCCAGCCAGAGCAGGAGGGTGCCGAGCATGAGGCTCTCGACGTAGCCGCCATGGGGCAGGACGACGTATTCCGCCAGGTGTACGGGTGTCGCGATGTTCCAGGCCAGGGCCCACGCTGCGACGGCGGGACCCAGGACGTCGGAGGTCAGCCGGTACAGCACCAGGCAGAATCCGAGGAAGAACAGGAGCGGGGCCACGTGGATGGACCAGGGAGGAATCCCTCCGAGCACGAGAAAGACGCCCGCATGGACCATGGCCGACAGGCTGCCGAACCAATCCTGGCCGTAGTAGAAGATCGGGAACTCACCCTTCTCGATCATGTGCTTGCCCATCAGGAGGATGACGGCGCTGTCCGTGTGAATGTGACGCAGGCTGAAGGAGAGGGCGCTCGGCGCCATCCAGATCATCCAGATGTGGGCCGCCGCGACGCACAGGAACACCGAGGCCGGAAGCAGGCGCCCGCCCCTTCGTCTCACGCCCGCGACGGTCGTCGGCACGATGTGTCTCCGCCGTCTTTCGTCAGAGCTCAGCGGACCTACGTCGTGGGTGGCGGCGGCCGGCGCGAGGGACACGCGTCGCCGTCCGGCTCCGGATCAGGAGCGTGCTCTGGCGCACGTCCAGGACCAGCTCACGGAGCTTGTCGGCGAACGCAGGTGTCCGGCGGCCACGATCACAACCGATGCGTGGCGCTCCCTGTCACGGGCCAGTCGCCGCAGGCATCAGGAGGGGCGACGATCCCTAGCCGGTGCAGCGAGACGTCCTTCAGGAGCCGGCGCCTACCAGTGGAGCCGCATGGGAAACGCGTCGAGGGGATCGGCGCCGCCCTCGGCGAGGTGCACGATGCGCTCCGTCCGGAGGCCGCCGACGCCCGGGACCGTGATGGTCGCCTTGAGCGTGAAGACCATGCCCGCTACCAGGCCCGTCCGGTTACCGGGTCCGATCCAGGGGCTTTCCTCCTCCGGGTCCATGCCGGTGCCATGGCCCGTCCCGTGGCCCCGCGCCTCCCCCGAGTAGCGCTCGTAGCCCGACTCGACGAGCGCCTGCTGGATCACCGCGTTCAGCTCGGCCGCGAGCATCCCGGGCCGCGCGGCGGCGAGACCCGTCTCCACGGCGCCGGCGGCCGCCTCGACGATCGCCCGCTTCTCGGCGCTCGCCGGCCCGTAGGTGAAGCCCCGGCCGCCGTCGGCGACGTAGCCACGATAGCGGGCGCCGATGTCGGTCATCACCAGATCACCCGGCCGGAGCATCCGGTCGGTCGGGCGGGCGAGATTGTACGCGGAGCGCGGGCCGGCCTGCACCATCGAGTCGTAGGCCGTCCGGTCCGCGCCGGCGGCGATCATCGCCGCGTCGGCGAGCCGGGCGAGCTCGCGCTCGGTGTGGGGCCGCCCGCCCGCGAGCGCGTCCTTGATCGTTGCCATGGCCAGGTCCGTGAGCTCGGCCGCCCTCCGGAGCAGCCTGATCTCTGCGGGACTCTTCACGGCCTTCAGGTCCGCCAGCGCCGCCGTGGGCTCGAGCGCCGCGCCGCCGAGCGCGTCGAGGAGGCGGTTCCGGACGCTGGCCGGGACGTACGCGTCGCCGGCGAGCCCGACGCGGCCTTCGGGGTTGCGGGCGAGGGGAGCCAGGACCGAGTCCAGGTCGCGGAAGGGCCGCACCGGGAAGCTCGTGACGCTGGCGGCGTAGCTGAGACACTGCTCGGACACGACGAGCGTGGCCTCTCCCTCCGCGGGAACGACGACGAGCGCGTTGGCGATGTCCGAGACGCCGTCGAGAGGTCGGAACTCCGTGAAGTAGCCGACGTTGGCGCCGCGCCAGCAGTCGGCGAACGCCACGAGGCCGACCAGGTCCGCCGCCTTCACCGCCGCCCGGACCCGATCGAGCCGGTCCCGGTACTCCGCGGCGCTGATGCCCTCCGGCTCGGCGCTCACGGGGTGGCCCCGTCTCCGCGGGAGTCGATCGGGCGGCCGGCAGCCCGTGGGCTCACGAGAGAGCTCGGCGGATCAGCGGCGCGGGGGCACGACAACGTCCCGCGGGCGGCTCGAGAGGAAGTGCTCGACGTTCTCCACCGCCCGCAAGAGCCCGGCGTCGATCACCTCGCGCGTCATGCCCCCGTTGTGCGGGGTCAGCACGACATTGGCGAGATCGAGGATCGGATCTCCCGCGGGGATGGGCTCCTCGTGGAATACGTCGAGCGCGGCACCCGCGATCCGTCCCTCGCGCAGGGCGGCGACCAGGGCCGCCTTGTCCACGAGCCCGCCGCGGGCCGTGTTCACGAGGAATGCGGTCGGCTTCATGAGCGCGAGGCGATCGGGCCCGAGGTAGCCCTGCGTGTCCGCGCTCAGGCGGAGGTGGAGGCTCACGATGTCGGACTCCCGGAGCAGCGTCTCGACCGGGACGTGGCGCGCGCCGGCCGCGGCGGCGCGGCCCGCATCCGGCCCGTAGGTCGCCGCGAGCAGGCGGACGCCGAACGGGACCAGGAGCTGGGCGACGCGGCCGCCGATCGCCCCCAGTCCGACCAGGCCGACCGTCCGCCCTTCGAGCTGGACGAGGAGCCCACGGGGCCACTGGGCGGCGCGCGTGTCCCGATCCATCGCGGGGATGCGCCGCGCGATGGCCAGCATGAGGGCGATCGTGTGCTCGGCGACGGCGTGGGCGTTCACGCCGGGGGTATTGGTCACCGCTACGCCGCGCGCCCGGCACGCGGCGAGGTCCACGTTGTCCGTGCCCGTGCCCCAGATCGAGATGAGGCGGAGGCGGGGACAGGCGGCGAGCACGCCGTCGGTGAACCGCGCGTGGGCCCGGATGTTGATGACGACCTCCGCGTCGCCGATCCGGCGGATCAGCTCCGCCTCCTGGTCCGCCCCCCGCTCGGTGTGGACGACGACGTCGCCCATGGATCGGAGGCGCGGCTCGGCGGCCGAGCCGGTAAGGGCGGCCGGGAAGTCGTCCGGGACCACGATCTTGAGGCTCATCGGGCGCATGTCCTCCGGTGGCGTGGGGTGATGGCCGTCACTCCGCGTCCGGCCGGCCGGGGCCCGGCTCCTCGCCGGGGAGCGGGGGCGTGCGGCCGTCGAAGCGAGCGGGGTCGAAGAGCGAGAGGTCCATCGAGGGCCGGCCGTCGACGATCCACTCGGCGGCGACGCGGCCAGTGGCGGGCGAGTGCTGGAAGCCGTGCCCGCCCCAGCCGACGGCGAGGAAGAAACCGTCGACCCCGGGCGCCCAGCCGAGGATCGCATGGTCATCCGGTGTGAGGGGGCGGAGCCCGGCCCAGCCACCGGCGATCCGCGCCCGCTCGACCGGCGGGACCCGGTGGACGGCCTTCGCCACGGCCTCCTCCATCATGCTCCAGTCCACCGGCGCCGTCTGGTCGTCGCCGATGTCCTTGACGTCTCCCGGGCTCAGCAGCAGCTGCTCCATCTCCTTGCGGAAGTAGAACCCGCTCCCGGTATCCGTCGTGATCGGCACGGGGGCCCGGATCTCGGGGAACGGCTCCGTGTAGAAGATGTGCCGCCGCCGCGGGTACACGGGCAACGTCAGGCCGGCCAGGCGGCCGACGCGGGCCGCCGCGGGGCCGGCGGCGTTGACGACGACCGGTGCGGCGACCGGTCCGGCCGACGTCTCCACGCCGCGAACACGCCCGGCCGCGAGGGTGAGCCCGGTGGTCTCGACGCCCTCGACGATGCGCGCGCCCAGCTCGCGGGCGCGTCGGGCGAATCCGGCCGTCACCTCGGCGGGCCCGGCGACGCCGTCGTTCGGGCCCCACACCGCCGCGACCAGGTCGTCGACGAACAGCGCCGGGACGATGGCCTGGGCCTCCGCGGGGGTGATCACGCGCACGTCGACGCCGAGCCGACGCTGGAGTGCGATCCTCGTCTCGAAGCCGCGGAGATCCGCCGCGCTGGAGATCAGGAAGAGATAGCCGATCCGCTGGAATCCCGGGTCGCCGCCGAATTCCTCCTTGAAGGTCTCCAGCACGCGCTGCCCCTCGAGCGAGAAGCGGATTTCGGTCTCGGTGCCGAACTGGGCCCGGATGCCGCCGGCGGCCTTGCTGGTGGTACCGCTGCCGACCGTCTCGCGCTCGAGTACCACCACGTCACGGACGCCCCGGCGGACCAGGTGGTAGGCGATGCTGCAGCCGACGGCACCCCCGCCGATCACCACGACGCTGGCGGCTCGCGGGAGCGTCATGCTGGTCGCCCCGACGCCTTGGGCCAGCGGCCCGTGACGGCCCGAGGCGCCGCCCGCCTCCGGCGAGGGAAGACGGGGGGGCTGACGCCGGGGCGCCCGTGGACCGCGTCGGTCCGCATCACAGAGCGCGGGCGACGCGCGTCCCGTCGAGGAGCGCGTCGTGGATGCGGCGGGGCGAGACCGCGTCGCCGGCCAGCCGGAGCTCCGGCACCCGCCCGTCGAGCTCGTGAAACAGGCCGTCGTTGGCCTTGCCTCCGAACGACAGGACGACGGTGTCGGCCTCGAGCGTCGCCTCCGCGCCCGAGAAGGTGTGGCGCGTGCGGAGGCCGCCGGGCAGGATCGCCTTCGCCGCCGTCAGGGGCTGGAGGACGACGCCCTGGCCGAAGAGACGCCCGTACAGATCCGAGCGGATGCCCTCGTCGATGTCCTCGCCCACCATGAAGTACCTGGTGATCAGCGTCACCTGGCAGCCGCGTCCGGCGAGAAGGTCCGCCGTCGTGGGCGCTGCGTAGTGACCGTCTTCGTCGACCACGACGACGCGCCGGCCCGTCGCCACGCGGCCCAGCAGCACGTCGACCGTGGTGGCGACGTGCGGCAGACTGACGCCGGGCAGGTCCGGGACGCGCGCGGTGGCGCCGGTGGCGACGATCACCGCGTCGGGGGCGTGCGCCAGCACGTCGGCCGCCGACGCGAACGCGTTCAGGCGCACGTCGACGCCGACCTTCCGGACCTGGGCCGCAAGCCACGACGCGATCACCGCGTAGTCCTCGCGCTTCGGCGCCCGGGCGGCCGCGAGGATTTGGCCGCCCAGATCCCTGGACGCTTCCAGCAGGGTCACCTGGTGTCCACGGATGGCGGCCACGCGCGCGGCCTCCAGGCCGGCGGCACCGCCCCCGACCACGACCACGCGCTTCGGCCGCGTGGCCGGGCGGATCTCGGCCAGCTCGCCCTCGCGGCCGATCACCGGGTTCTGGACGCACCCGATCGCCTTGCCCTGGCGGAGGCGGCCGATGCAGCCCTCGCTGGCGCCGACGCAGACACGGATGTCGTCGAGCCGCCCCGCCAGGCTCTTCCGGGGCAGCTCGGGGTCGGCGATGAGCGCCCGGGTCATGCCGACCAGGTCGCACACGCCGGCGGCGAGGGCAGCCTCGGCCTGCTCCACCGTCGAGACGCGGCCTGCCACGATCACGGGGACCCGGACAACGGAGCGCGTCAGGCCGGCGAGGTCGTTGAAGAGCCCGTGGGGATGGTAGAGGGACGGGGTCACCATCGCCTCGTACTTCAGCGTCTCCGTGTTGGAGCCGCTCACCATCCAGTAGTCGGCGATGCCGAGGCCGTCGACGAGCCGGGCGACCTCGAGTAGCTCTTCCCGGCTGAGGCCTCCGGGCACGAAGTGGTCACCGCTGTGGCGGACGCCGATGATGAAGTCCGGCCCGACGGCGTCCCGGACGGCGCGGAGCACCTCGCAGGCGAGCCGCGTTCGGTTCTCGATCGCGCCCCCGTACTCGTCGGTGCGCTTGTTCGTGAGGGGCGAGAGGAAGTTCTCGAGAAGGTGTCCCCCGTAGAGAGGGATGTCGCAGCCGTCGTAGCCGCCCTTCAGAAGACGCACGGCGGCGGCGGCCCAGGCGTCGATCACCTCGCGGATCTCGCGCTTGGTCATGACGTGGGGCCACTCGCGGTGCCGCTCCTCGCGGGTGTCCGAGGGTGCCCAGAGCGGCACCCCGGAGTACCAGGAGTGTCCGCGGCGGCCGCGATGAGAGATCTGCGAGAGACAGAGCGCCCCGTGACGGTGGATGGCGTCGCTCATCTGGCGGAACTGGGGGATGATGCCGTCGTCCCAGTTGTTCACCTCGCCCCAGTCGTTCACCGAGGTGGGGTGGATGCTCGACGAGCCGAACATCATCACGACGCCGCAGCCGCCCTTCGCCTTCTCCTCGTGGTAGCGGATGTAGCGGTCGGTGATGCCGCCCTTCTCGCCGAAGGCCGCGCCGTGGGGAGTGGACACGATGCGGTTCTTCGCCTCGCGGCGCCCGAGCTTCACCGGACTGAACAGCCGTCGAAACTCACTCATGACGTCTCCCGTTCGAGTATGGGTTCGACGGCCGCAGGGCGCGCCGTCGGCCCGCCCCGCGGCCGTCGGGTGCCGCCTACTTCAGCTTTGCGTCGTAGAGGAACAGCATGTTGTCGATCCAGGGTGTCCAGTCGAGGCGGTTGCTGATCCCGAAGATGTGGGCCTGCTGGTACGCCTTGATGATCGGCGCGTCCTCGTAGATCATCTCCTGCGCCTTCCAGTAGAGCGCCTTCCGTTTCTCGGGGTCGTTCGATCCCTGCGCGTCCTCCAGGATCTTGTCGAGCGCCTCGTTCTTGTGGATCGCGAGCGCCGACTTCGAGTGGAGTGAGTTCACCAGGAGATCGCCGTCGAAGATCCCGGCGCCTCCCCAGGCGACCATGTAGACGGGGAGGAGCTGGCGCTGGCGCCACTTGGTCGTGTAGACGCTCTGCTCGCCCACCTCGACCTTCGCGTTGATGCCGACCTTGCCCAGCATCTGGGCCATCGCCTGCACGACCTCGATGTCGTTCATGTACCGGCGGTTCGGGACGTGGAGCGTCACCTCGAAGCCGTTCGGGTGCCCGGCCTCGCGGAGGAGCGCCTTGGCCCGCTCCGGATCGTAGCCGTACCACTTGATGTTGGGATTGAAGCCGAAGGCTTCCTTCTCCAGCGGCACCCCGAGCACGTCGCCGTACCCCTCCAGCACGGTCTTGATGATCGTGTCCATGTCGATCGCGTAGTTCATGGCCTTCCTGACTCGCGCGTCCTGCCACGGGCCGGGCATCAGGTAGTTGGTGATCTTCATCATGATGACGAAGCCGCCGAGCGTCGACACCTCGATCCGGGCGTTCCCGCTGGCCTTGACCTTGCCGACCTGGTCCGGCGGGATGTCGCTGACGAGATCCGCCTGGCCGGAGAGAAGGGCGGCCACGCGCGTCGTGAGCTCCGGCACCGGGCGGAACACCAGCCGGTCGATCGCCGGGGCGCCCCGATGGTAGTCCTTGTTGGCTTCGAGGACGAGCCGCTCGTCCTTCACCCACTCGACGAACTTGTAGGGGCCCGTGCCGACGGGCTTCACGGCGAAGCCGGCGTCCCCGACCTGGGCCAGGTACTTCGGGGGCACGATGCCCACCGTCCCGCAGTGGCCCGGGCTCATGCGGACGGGAAGCAGGGGGAAGGGCGCCTTGGTGACGACGTTCACCGTGAACGGATCGACGACCTCGACCCGGTCGATGGTGGCGATGCTCGTGCGGCCGGGTGCGGCCTGCTTGGGGTTCAGCATCCGCTCGATGCTGAACTTGACGGCGGCGGCGTCGAACGGCTCGCCGTTGTGGAACTTGACGCCGCGCCGCAGCTTGAACTGCCAGGTCGTGTCGTTGAGAAGGCGCCAGGACTCCGCCAGGTTGCCCTCAAGCTGGAGCGTCTTGAGGTTGCGCCGGAGCAGGGTGTCGAAGATCTGGCGGTCCGGCTCGTGGGCGTTCTTGTCGCAGTGCATGTGCCAGTCGAGCGTCGCGGCCTCGCCCGACTGCACGACGACGACGGGCTTCTGCTGCGCGGCCGCGTCCCGCCCCGGCAGGGCGAGGACCGCGAGGAGGGCAAGGGCCCAGCCGATTCTCCGGACACAGGACGGACGCCGTCGGGTGGTCGTCGGTCGCGTCATCGCAAGGCTCCTCTCTACAGACGGTCCATGGAGGTTCGGGCGTGACGGGTCTGGAGGTACGGGTCGAGGGCGTCCCGGAGCGCGTCGCCGAGCAGGTTGATCCCCATGACGGTCACGAACAGGGCCGCGCCGGGAAAGAGCGCGAGCCAGTAGCGCGTGTCCACGAACTGCCGCCCTTCGGCCAGCATGCCGCCCCAGGACGGGATGGCGAGGGGGACACCGAGCCCGAGGAAGGAGAGGCCCGCCTCGGTCAGGATGGCGCCCGCTACCCCGAACGTCGCCACGACGATCAGGGACGCGCTAACGTTGGGCAGCACGTGGCGCCAGACGATCGACCCGAGCGGGACGCCGAGGGCGCGGGCGGCGTCGACGAACGCCTTCTCGCGGATGGCGAGCGTCTCGGCTCGCACGACTCTCGCGTACGCGACCCAGTTGCTGAGGCCGACCACGAGAATGATGTTGCGGACGCTCGCCCCCAGCACGCCGATGACGGTGATCGCCAGGAGGATGAAGGGAAAGGCGAACTGCATGTCGGCCAGGCGCATGATGGCGTGGTCCCAGAGACCGCCGCGCATCCCGGCCAGGAGGCCGAGGCCGGTTCCCACCGCGCCGGCGACGAGCACGGCGGAGAGGCCGATCAGGGCGGAGGTCTTCGCGCCGTGGACCACGCGGCTGAGGATGTCCCGGCCGAGCTGGTCGGTGCCCAGGATCGCGAGCGTGCCGTCGGCCGCGCGGCTCACCGGGCGCGTGAAGCGGGCCAGCAGCCGCTGCTCGTTCGGGTCGGCCGGCGCGAGCCACCCCGGAGCCGCGGCGCACGCCCCGACCAGCAGGAGGATCACCGTTCCGACCCGCGCGCCGCCCGATCCCAGCAGGATGCGGCTGCGCCGCCACACGCGGCCCTGCCCCGGCAAGGTGGGGTCAGCGATGCGGGTCGAGAGCGCCCCGGCGTCAAGTTGCATGGCGGTGGCTGAAGCGCACGCGCGGGTCGAGGGCCGTGTACAGGAGATCGATCGTGATGTTCAGCAGCAAGAGGACCGCGGCCACCGTGAACACCACGGCCTGGATCAGGGGCACGTCCTTGTTCACGACGGCCTCCACTGCCAGCCGGCCGACGCCGGGATAGGCGAACACCGCTTCGGTGATGACCGCTCCACCGAGGAGGTTGCCGAGCTCGAGGCCGAGAGCCGTCACGATGGGAATGGCCCCGTTGCGGAGGGCGTGCCGGAGGATCACCGACCACTCGCCGATGCCCTTCGCGCGCGCCGTCCGGAGGAAGTCCTGGTTGAGGACCTCGAGCATGCTCGACCGCGTGATGCGCGCGGTCCGCGCCATCGCCCAGATGCCGAGGGTGACGGTCGGCAGGACCAGGGTGAGCACGCCCTCGCCGCCGTAGACGGGCATCCAGCGAAGGTTCACGGCGAAGGCGAGGATGAGGAGGATGCCGAGCCAGAACGTCGGCATGCACTGGCCGGCGAGGGCCAGTGTCATCGCCCCGGAGTCCAGGAAGGAGCCTCGCCGCACGGCGGCCAGGATCCCGAGCGGCAGCGCCAGGAGGGTCGCCAGCACGATGGCAGCGAGCGCCAGCGTCGCCGTCGCGGGGAAGCGCTCGAGGACAAGCGGCAGCGTGGGCTGCCGGTGCCGGAGGGAGCGCCCGAAGTCGCCCTGGGCCGCCCGCGCGAGAAAGTGCCCGTACTGCTCCGGCAGCGGGCGGTCGAACCCGAGGGCCGTACGCAAGATCTCGTAGTCCGCCCGGGTGCCTTCCGGCCCCATGTAGAGCGCGGTGGGATCCCCCGAGAGGTGGACGACGAGGAAGACGGCGAGGGAGATGCCGACGAGGACGGCGAGCGCCCAGGCGAGCCGCTGGCCGAGGTAGGCGATCACGCGCGGGTCGCCGGGAGAGGGCGGCCGGGACACACGCGCGCCCGCGTCCCTGGTCGATCCGTCATCGTCGATGCGCCTGTCACGTGCGTCGGCCCTGGGCCGCGCACACGACTGTCGGCGCGGCGTCCTGCTCCGATCTTAGTTGGGCCCCCGTCGTAACACCAGGCCCCCAACCGGCGCGGCGCGTGGTCAGCGCGCCGCACCCGATGCCGCCGCCCGGTGTCCGCCTACCTAGCCGACGTGCTGTCGGAAGAATGCGAGCGTCCGCTCGCGCGCCAAACGGGCGCTGCGCTCCTCGTAGCTGCCCCGCTCGTCGCAGCTGAAACCGTGCCCGGCGGGATACACGTGGACGGGGAGCGTCGGGTGGAGGCGCTGTACCTTCTCGTAGTGCTCTTTCGGGATCGAGGCGTCGGTCTCGCCGAAGTGAAGCATGACCGGGCACCGGGGCGCTTCCCCAGCGGCGTCGGCGATCCCGCCGCCGTAGTAGCCCACGGTGGCCGAGAGCCCGTCGATGCGCGTCGCGGCCAACCAGGCCATGGTGCCGCCCCAGCAGTAGCCGACCACGCCGACCCGGACGCCGGCGCGCGCGAGCTCCCGGACGGCGGCGCGCACGTCCCGCACAGCGTCGTCCGTCGAGATCTTGCCCCGCAGCTCCCGGCCCTGCTGGATGTCGTCGGGCCCGTAGCCCATCTCCACGTTCCGCTCGACCCGATCGAACAGGGCGGGAGCGAGCGCCACGTAGCCGTCGGCGGCCCATCCGTCGCAGACGTTCCTGATGTGCGAGTTGACGCCGAAGATCTCTTGCACCACCACGAGGCCGCCCCGCGGGCTTTCTGCGGGGGTTGCCCGGTAGGCAGCGAGCCGGTGTCCGTCCTCGGCGCTGAGCGTCAGCATCTGGCCCATGGCGGTTCCTCCTTGTCGGGTGTCGGTCACGCGCGCCGCCGGCCGGCCGCAGCGTCGCCGTGCGAGAGCGTGGCAGCGATCCGGCTGCCAGTCTAGCAGGATCGAGCACGGCGGGCCGCGCCTCGGCCGGAGCCCTCCTACGGGCTCAGCTTGCAGGTGAGCGTGGCCGCGGACGAGTTGTGACAGGCCTTGACCTGCCCTGTGGTCGCGTTGACCACCCATCCCCAGTTTCCCTCCATGCCGACCCCGGTCCACGTACCCGGGGACTGGGACACGGCGGGCCTGGACAGGACCAGCGCTCCGGCGATGCGACCAGCTGCGATGACGACAGCCGTCGGCCAGTTCACAGGTCGAGCCTCCTCTATCCACCTCGTGCGCGTCCCAGTTGTTCGCCCCCGCTCCCGCCCGACGCTTGGCATGGAGCGGGGGTTGGCGCCAACAGTGGCGCCGGGCGCAGAGCCTGCGCGGGCGCGCGACCACTCGCGACCGGGCGTCAGACTCCCTCCTCTCCGGTTCCGCCGTAGGGGATCGGTCCCGCGTAACCCGCGCGGAGGGGCGCCCACCGGTCGGCCCACTGCCGCGTCAGAGTGCCCACCAGCTGCCGGAGATGCAGTCCGTCGTGGGTAACCCAGGCGGCGAGGAGATCGAGGCCCGAGAGCCGGAGACCGGCCGGGCTCTCGCCCGATGCCGCGAGCCGCCCGGGAGCGACCCCGTCCAGCATGGCGAGATTCGCCGCCCGGCCCTCCCGGAACGCGGCCAGCACTTCGGCGGGATCCGCATCGCGATAGCGGCGCGCCACCGCCCAGCCCTCCGGGTCGATCGGTGCGAACGTCCCGCCGCCCTCCAGGACGACGCGGAGGCGTGCGCCGAAGTCCTCCAGCTCCTCGTCGCGCAGGTGGCACACGATCTCGACGGGGGCCCACTCGTCAGGTGCTGGCCGCGCCCGCCAGCGCTCCGGTGCGAGCTCGGCCACGATGGAGCCCAGGAGCGGCGGGAAGCGGCCGAGCTCGCCCGAGGCCGCGCGGAGGAGCGTCGCGGGGTCAGTCATCCTGGGCTCCTTGTCATTGAGGCGCTCCGCCGACGCGCCGTACCTTCCGTGGCGCCGCCAGCCACATGCAGACGACCGACGCCGCGCTGCACGCGATCGCGAGCCAGAAGGCCGGGGCGTAGCTGCCGGCTCGGTCGTAGATCCACCCCGTCACCCAGGGGCCCGTCCCGGCCCCGAGGTTCGAGGCGATGTTCAGCACGGCGAAGATCGAGCTGTAGCGCGCTCCCTGGAAGAGCTCCATGGGGATCGCGCCGAACACGGAGGCGAGCCCGTATCCGAGAAGCCCCTGCGCGGCGACCATCACGTAGACGAGCCATCGCGTCGGATGCGCGGGGAGCGCGAGGAGCGCCAGGTAGCAGAGCGCGAACCCCACCCCGCTCGCCGTCCACGCCCACTCGCGACCGATCCGGTCGGAGAGATGGCCCCAGCCAATCTGGCCGGCGATTCCGGTGAGGCCGACGAGGCCCAGCGCGTACGCGGCGAACTCGGCGGAGAAGCCCAGGTCGAGGAGGTACTTCGTCTGGTGGATCTGCACGGCGTACCAGGCGAAGAGGCCCATGAAGTAGCCGCAGAAGAGCCACCAGAAGCGGGCCGTCCGCACGGCCCGCCCGAGCGTCCACTCGGTGGCGGCCCAGACGGGATCGACGACGTCGACGGCGGCAGGCCGCGGGGCACGGCCAACCGCCCCGTCCCCGTCGGGGCCGAGGCCCAGCTCCTCCGGGCGTCGCCGGGGGACAAGCGCGTTCAACGGCAGGACCACCAGCGCGAGCAGCGCGGCCAGAACCCAGCACGCGCCGCGCCAGCCCATCCGCTCGATGAGCCCCTGGATCCAGGGCAGCAGCAGGAACGAGCCCACGCCGACGCCCGAGAAGGCGAGGCCGAGCGCGAGACCTCGCTGCCGCACGAACCAGTTTGGCAGGAGAAGCGAGTGGCCCATGTAGCTCACGAAGACGCTGGCGCCCGCCACCAGGACCCCCAGGGTCAGGTGGAGGTGCCAGGGCTCGCGGGCCGCCGTCGCGAGCACCAGCCCGAGACTCATGAGCCCGAGGCCCGCCGGGAACAGCACGCGCGGACCGAGCCGGTCCATCAGCAGCCCGAGGAACGGCGTGAAGAGGTTCGACGCCAGGAGGCCGGTCGTGAATGTCGCCGCGGTGAGCGCGCGCGTCCAGCCGAACTCTGCCAGGATCGATGGGAAGAACAGCGAGAACGCCGTGCGGGCGTTCACCACGATCCCCATCGTGACGAATGCCGTCGCGACCAGGACCCAACCGTAAAAGATGGGCCAGCGCCGGCTGCGCGCGGCGCCGGCTCGGCGGCCTTCGGCCTGGGGGCGCGCGCGGAGCCGGTCTCCCGCCTGGGCCGTCATCGGCAGCGGCGTCGGGAGCGCCCGCCCGCGCGGGCGCTAGAGGCCGAGCGCGGTCCCGCCCGGGCGCGGGTCGCTGCCCCCGCGCAAGACGCCGCGCGCGGGATCGGCCTGGATGAGCTGGACCGCCCCGCCGCCCGCCCAGGACCCGAGCGTCTCGACGGCGTGGCCGCGCTCGGCGAGCCCGCGCCGGGTCGCGTCGGGAACCCGGTCCTCGACCCGCACGACCTGGGGGAGCCCGAGGTTCGCGGGGTCGGTGCCGGGGAAGCTGAACCAGCGCGGCGTCTCCACCGCCTCCTGGGGCGAGAGCCCGTGGTCGACCATGCCGCTGATCACCTGGGTGCTCCACTGGGTCTGCTGGTCTCCCCCGGGCGTTCCGCCGACCAGCCAGGGCTGGCCGTTCCGGCAGACGAGGAAGGCGTTGAGCGTGTGCATCGTCCGCTTGCCGGGCGCGAGGACGTTCGGGTGGCGCTCATCCAGCGAGAACCCGCGGCCGACCCGGTTGTTGAGCGTGATGCCAGTGTCTCCCGCGACGACCCCCGATCCGAACCCGGCGGACAGGCTGTGGATGAACGAGACCGCGTTGCCGTCCACATCGACGACGGCGAAGTAGCTCGTGTCGGCCGCGTGCTCGGGCACGAGCACGGCCTCGGTGGGTCGCGCTCGCCCGGGGTCGATCTCGCCTCGACGCCGGGCCGCGTGCTCCTTCCCGATCAGCTTCGCGAGCGGCCACTTCACGAGCGCGGGATCGCCCGCGTGCCGGTTGCGGTCGTCGAAGGCGAGCTTCTTCGCTTCCAACGTGAGGTGGACCCGGTCTGGACCGAGCAGCGGCAGGCCGCCGAGGTCGAACCCTTCCAGGATGTTGAGCTGCGAGAGGACGAGGAAGCCCTGCGAGACGGGCTGATTCTCGTACACCGTGAAGCCACGGTAGTCCGTGGCGATCGCGGGGTAGACGAAGGTCTCGTCGACCTGCCGCGAGAAGTCGCCCCCATCGAAGCGCGCACCCTCCTCGCGGAGAAAGCCCAGGAGCCGCTCGGCCAGCTCGCCCCGGTAGAAGCTCTCGGCGCCGCCGGTCGCGACGGTGCGGAGGCTGCGCGCGAGGTCGGGCGCCGCCCAGCGCTCCCCCGGGGCCGGGGGCCGTCCCCCCGGCAGGAAGAGCCGGGCCGAGCTGGGGTAGCGCGCGAGGACGTTGGCCCGCTCGCCGATCCACCGGCTGACCCACGCGGTGATCGCGACGCCGTCCTGAGCCAGCTGGATGGCCGGGGCCCACAGCTCCGCCCACGGGATGGTGCCCCAGCGCTTCCAGATCGCGTCGTACAGGCCCACGGCCCCGGGGACCCCGACCGCGTGGACGCCTTCGAGCGGCATCAGCCGGAGACCCTGCGACGCGTAGTACTCCCGTGTCGCGCCGGCCGCCGCGACCCCGCTCCCGTTCAGACCGAGCACCTCTTGCCGGCGCGCGTCGTAGACGACCGCGAAGCCGTCGCCGCCGAGGCCGCACATCATCGGGAGCAGGACGCCCTCGGCCGCGGCGACGGCGACAGCCGCGTCGAAGGCGTTGCCGCCCCGGCTGAGGATCGCGGCCCCCACCATTGCCGCTCGGGGATGGGCGGAGGCGACCATTCCGCGAAGGCCGAGGGCCTCGGGGTATCGCGTGTGGGAAGAGGTGGAACGCCAGGCCCCGTCGTGAGATGGACTCGATTGGCTCATGCCGGACATCTTACGCGACCCCCGAGGTCTCGGCGAGATGGCCGATCCCGCAGAGGGGCTCGCCGGCGCTCACCGGCGGCGTTCCCACGACGTACAGCACCTCGCCCGCGAAGGGCGCTCGCGCCTCGTGCAGCACGGCTCCGAAGGGATCCGTGACGCGACCGAGGAACGTCCCCGATGCGACCGACTGCATCTTCTCGATGGCGGGCTGCCAGAGGCCCGTCACGGGGGACCGGAGGACCTCCGAGCGATCGATCCAGACGGGATGTGCGACGCGCACGGACGTGCCGTCGAGGATGCCGAGGTGTGCGAGGAGCGAGCGCGCCCCCGCCTCGTGGGCGGCGACCGACGGCTCGTCCGTGAGCCCGAGCCCCCCGGACTCGGCGGTGAGGGCGGGCTTGTCGCGGGTGATCGCCGTGTTGGCCATGAACACGCTGGCCGCCGGATCTCTTGGTCGCCCGCGGTCGACCAGGATGTGGTCGAGACCGTACGCGAGCGCGAGCTCCCGGGACTGGGCGTCGAGCCGGCCGTTGCCGGTCACGGTCCAGTAGCTGTAGGGCCGGAGGGACTCGTTGCCGTCTCCGCAGTGCATGTCCACGAGGTGGGTGCACCGGTCGATCACCTCGCGCGTGAGCGCGTGGGCGATCCGCTCCGACACCGTGCCGTCGGCCCGGCCGGGGTACACGCGGTTCAGGTTCTTGCCGTCGGGGCCGTGATAGACCCGCCGGCCGTAGAACGCGGGCGGATTGGCCATGTGGACGAGGATGGCGGCGCCCCGCATCCGCGCCGGATCGAGCTGGAGCCGCAGCCGCTGGAGCGCGCGGATGGAGGTGTACTCCGAGCCGTGCGTGCCGGCGACCAGCGCGAGCACGGGCCCCGGTGCGTCGCCGTTGGCCAGCGTCACGGGGATACGCGTCCCGGCATCGGCGCCGTCCGGGACCTCGATCCAGCCGGACGCGAGCCGGCCGGCGGGCGCCGTCGCGCTTCCAACGGTCAGGGGAGTGGACATCGGTTCATGCCTCCTTGGTCCCCGCGCGCCGCGCGCGAGGCAGCGCACTCCATCCTGCCGCCCGCGCGCGGTTCGCGCCAGGCACCCCCTCGACCGGAGTGGCTCCCGGGCGTGGTCCGCGGGCTTGACGCCGGGGCGTCGGCGACGACACTGGAGCGCATGCGCCGCCACGGGTTCGGCCGGTAGGCATGGTCGAGCACGAGCGCCGGCATCCGCTCGCGAGCCTCGGACAGGGCTGGCGCCGCGGCCGCCGCCAGGTGTCGCCGTGGACGCTCGGGGGCTTGTCGGTGCGCCAGCTCGCGGCGCGCGTGTGGGCGGAGGTCTCGAAGGACGAGCTGACTGACCGGGCCGCCGCCCTCTCCTACTACTTCGTGTTCGCGCTGTTCCCGACGCTTCTCTTCCTGACGACGCTCGTCGGGCTGTTCCCCGAACGGGACCTCATGGAGCGGCTCATGGCTCCCGCGGAGGATCTGCTGCCGCCCGATGCGGCCTCCCTGCTGCGGAGGACGCTCAGGGAGGTGCAGCGCGGCGCCGGGGGCGGCCTTCTCTCGGTCGGAGCCGCGGTGGCGTTATGGGGCGCCTCGCGCGGCATGGTCTCGATCATCACCGCGCTCAACGTCGTGTACGGGGTGACGAATCCGCGACCGTGGTGGCGGCGACAGCTCGTCGCCGTCGCCCTGACCGGAATGTTCTCGGTGCTGGCGCTGGGCGCGTTGCTCTCCCTCGTCTTCGGTGAGCGCATCGGGCGCGCGGCGGCCGTCTGGGCGGGGCTCGGGAGCGCGTTCACCGCCGTCTGGGGCCTTCTCCAGTGGCCGCTCGGTCTCCTGCTGATCCTGACCGGGATCGATCTCGTCTACCATCTCGCTCCGGCGGTGCGCCAACGCTGGTACTGGCTCACCCCCGGATCCGCCTTCGCCGGCTTCCTCTGGGCCGTCGTCTCGATCGGCCTGCGCGTCTACGTCAGCGAGTTCGCGAACTACAACGCGACCTACGGCTCGATCGGAGGCGTCATCCTGCTCCTCCTGTGGCTGTACCTGTCCGGCATGGCGCTGCTGATCGGCGGAGAGATCAACTCGGTGATCGCGCGCGCGGCGGCCGAGCGGGGCGAGGAGATCGCGGCGCCCCTCGACGAGCCGGCGAAGGGGGAGCGGCGGCCGGCGAACTGACCGCGGGCCGCCGCCCGGTCGCTACTTCACGATCTCGATGAGCTCGACCTCGAACGTCAGGGTCGCCCCGGGCTTGATCCGGGGCGGCGCGCCCCGGTTGCCGTAGGCGAGGGCGGCCGGGCAGACGAGCCGGCTCTTCCCGCCGACCTTCATCAGCTGGAGGCCCTCGGTCCAGCAGGGGATGACGCCGTTCAGCGGAAACGTCGCGGGCTCGTTCCGCTGGACCGAGCTGTCGAAGACGGCGCCGTCGGCCAGCGTGCCGTGGTAGTGGACCTTGACCTTGTCGGTGGCCTTCGGCGAGGCGCCGGAGCCGGGCTTGATCGGCACGATCACCAGGCCCGACGCGGTCTTCGTGGCGCCCTTCTCGGCGGCCGCCTTGTCCACGATCGCCTGGCCCGTCTTCTGCTCCGCGGCGGCCACCACCGAGGCTCGCGCGCGCTGGAGCTCCTGGATCTTGGGGCCGTACGCCTGCAGGTCGACCTGACGCTGCCGGTTCAGCACGCCGTCCGTGATCCCTGCCTTCACGAGCTCGAGGTCCGCCGCCGACAGAGCGAACGGGCCAAGGCTGCCGGCGACCGCGAGGCCGACGGCGTACAGCGTCTTCTGCTCGTCCGTCTTGAGCTCCGGGACCGCCTGGGCGCGGGCGGCCGGGGCGGCGGCGCCCCCCGCCAGCGCACCCGCGAGGGCGACGGCGGCCGCCACGCGAGATCGGTGCGTCATCGTGGTTGTCCTTTCTTGTCTTGGCAAGCCGGGCGCCCTTCAGGTGCGCGGGAAGGCATCGAGGAAGTCTCTCGTGCCGGCCGCGAGGACCGCGCCGAGCGCCACGTACAGGAAGAGGGCACCCAGGTCGAGATAGCGCCGAACGGTGACGGGCGTCGAAAGGACACCGGGCGCCCGGCCGGCGGCGCGGATGCGCTTCACCGCGTCGTCGATGGCGGCCTGGACCGCGGGGTGGTCCATCTGGCCCGGGTGCCCCATCGACTGCGCGAGGTCGCCCGGCGCGACGAAGAACGCGTCGACGTGCTGCGTCTTGAGGATGTCGTCGAGGTTCTGGAGGGCTTCCAGCTCCTCCAGCATGACGACGACCATGGTCTCCTCGTTCGCCCGCCGCGTGTAGTCGTGCATCTTCTCGCCGAAGGCCGAGCGCCCGCCCGCGAAGCCGCGGTGGCCGATCGGTGCGAACTTCGCGTGGCGGACCACCGCCTCGGCCTCGGCGCGAGTGTTGACGTGAGGCACCTGGACGCCCCCCGCCCCGCGGTCGAGGGCGCGCGTGATCGTGGACGGGTCGTGGCTCTGGACCCGGATGATCGGGGTCACGTCGCAGAGCTCGGCCGCGCGGACCATGTCCTCGACGGCGTCCCACCCCGCCGGGCCGTGCTCGCAGTCGATGAAGATCATGTCGTAGCCCTGTCGCCCGAGCAGCTCCACGAGGCCCGGCGACGTGTACGTGGGGGCCACGACGCTCACCGGCTTCCCGGCGGCCAGCTTCCGCTTTGCGGTGTTGTTCCTCACCTTCGCTCCTTTGCGAGGCTCGTCGAGGCCATGAGGCCTCGATCCAGGCCCAGGCTTTTCAACATTACGCTCGATTGTCCTGGTGGGCGCGGGATTGTTCGCGCGCCGAGAGCGGCCGCCGGGCCAGGGACGTCACGGCGGCCGAGCCGACGACCACCAGCGCGCCCAGGAGGAAGATCGGCCGGTAGCTGCCTGTGACGTCGAAGACGAGCCCGCCGGCGTAGGAGCCGAGGGCGCCCGCACCGTGATGGAAGAGGTTGGCCGCGCCGAAGATCGTGCCGTGATGGGCGGGCCCGAAGAGCTGGCCGACCATCGTCGACGACAGCGGCGCCGTCGTGAAGAACGTCGCCCCGAAGAGCCCCGCGAAGAGGTAGAGCTGCCAGGGCTCGCGGACCAGCGGCAGGTAGAAGAGCGCGGCCGCCCGGAGCCCGTAGGTGAGGACGAGCGCGGCGCGGGTGCCGATCCGGGACGCCACCGTGCCCGCGGCGAGGATCCCCGCGACGTTGGCCGCGGCCCAGAGGCTGATCGCGTTCGCGGCCACCGAGGACGTCATGCCGAGGTCCGTCGCGTAGGGAGCCAGGTGCGTGGTCATCAGGAAGTCCGTGAAGCCGCACCCCATGAGCCCCGCGGTCAAGGCCCAGAACGCGGGTGTCGCGAGGGCGGCCCGCCGGCTGATTGATGGGGCGCCGGCGGGGATCTCGAGGGAGGGATCGTGGCGGCGCGTGTCGCTCTCCCGCGGTGCCCCGCTCGCCGAGTCCGGCGCGTCCCGGAGCGTGAGGGCGAAGATGCCGAGAGCTGCGGCGAGCACGGCGGCCATGAGCGCGTAGGTCTGACGCCAGCCGACCGCGGCGGCCGAGCGGGCGGCCGCTTGCGTGAACGCGAGGTGCCCGAGGGAGAACCCGCAGGCGACCACCGCCGAGAGGAAGCCGCGCTCCTCGGGAAACCAGCGGCTCACGTGGATCGAGACCGGCAGGATCCCACAGCCCGTGTAGCCCACGGCGGCCACGACGCCGTAGAGCAGGATGAACTGCCAGGAGCCGGTCACCTGGCTGACGAGCGCCGTTCCCACCGCCATGAGGGTCATCGAGGCGAGGATCACGCGGCGCGGCCCGAACCGGTCCACCAGCGCGCCGAGGACCGGCTGCCCCGCCGCGTTCACGAGGAGGCTCGCCGTGGCGGCGAGCGCGAGCGTCGAGCGGCCGATCCCGAGCTCGCCGAGAATCGGCTTGAAGAGGATCCCGAAGGCGAAGTTGACGCCGGTCCCGACGAACAGGATCGCGAAGCCAACTGCCAGTGCCCCCAGCCGCCCCGGGCCGAGCGCGCTCACCGGGCGGGGAACACGAGGCAGGTGCCAACGGCGTGGGCGTAGAGCTTGCCGGCGGGGTCCGTCAGCCGCGCCTCTGCGGTCGCGAGACGGCTGCCGGCGTGGATGACTCGACCCTCGGCGCGCAGGCGCCCGCATCCCGTCGTGACCGGGCGCACGAAGTTCACCTTGAGCTCGGCGGTCGTGTAGCCGGTGCCGGCGGGCAGCGTGCTGTGGACCGCACACGAGAGCGCCGAGTCGAGGAGCGTGCTGATCACGCCGCCGTGGACGGAGCCGATCGGGTTGTAGTGCGCCTCCGAGGGCTCGCACTCGAAGACCGCGCGTCCCGCCTGCACGTCGGTGAGCGTGAACCCCATGAGGCGGCTGACCGGCGGGGCCGGGAGGCGTCCATCCCGGATGGCCTCGAGGAAGGGAAGCCCGGCGAGGCGGCCCGCCGCGTCCGCGGCCGGGCCCGGATCCTCCCACCGAACAGTCCGGCGGCGCGCGTCCTCCCCGTCGCCGGTCACGGCCCCGCTCAGCGGAGGCGGTACTTCCGCTCGGCGCCGCTCGCGAGCGTCATGCCGTGGCCCGGGCGGTCCGGGATCCGGATGAGACCGTCGGCGGGGTCGGGCCGCGGCACGTCCACGAAGAGATCGGGCGGCATCCAGTCCATGTACTCCACGAGGAACCCGTTCGAGAGCGCGCCCGCGACGTGGACCGACAGCTCGTGGACGACATGAGGCGACACCAGGACCTGGTGCGCCGCCGCGAGGTGGGCGATCTTGAGCGTCTCGCTGAACCCGTTCGCCCGGCAGACGTCAGGCATCAGGTACCGGGCAGCTCGCCGCTCGCACAGCTCGCGGAACTCGAAGCGCGTGTAGTGGTTCTCGCCGCTCGCCACCGGGATCCGGATCGCATGGGCCACCTCGGCACAGGCGGCGATGTCGTCGGCCAGCACCGGCTCCTCGTACCAGACGAGGTCGAGGTCCTCGAGCGCCCCCGCCAGGCGGAGGTTGCCCATCACGTCGAGCTTCTGGTTGACGTCGACCATGAGCCGGACGCCGTCGCCCACGGCCCGGCGCACGGCCTCGGCGCGCCGGCGGTTTTCCCGCGGGTCCGGGTGGTGGACCTTGAGCTTGTAGTAGCGGAGGCCCGAGGCGGCGTAGCGCTGCGCCTCCTCGACGAGGTCGTCGAGCTGGTATGACGGCCAGCCGCCGCTCCCGTAGGCCGCGACGCGGTCGGTGACGCCACCCCACAGGCGATAGAGCGGCTGGCTCGCCGTCTTGCCCACCAGGTCCCAGAGCGCGATGTCGAGGGCGGAGAGCGCGTAGGCGGCGATCCCGAGGCGCCGGATCCCCCGGTCGGCGCGATACATTCGCTCCCACAGCCGCTCGATCAGCCGCGGGTCCTCGCCGACGAGGAGGGGGGCGAGGCGCGTTTCCAGGTACACGTGGATCGCCTCGGCGCCGCCGCCACCGAAGGCGAGGCTGTAGCCGAGCCCCGACAGGCCCTCGTCGGTGTGCACGTGCGCGATCACGAGCCGGTGCTCGCGAAACTCGAGCGCCATGGGCTTCGGGGTCGGGACGGCGAGGACCGCGCTGTCGACCGCGACGATCTTCATGGAGCTCAGTCCGCGACTATCGCAGAGGGTCCTCCACCGGTCAAGGCGGCTGCTCACCCCGGGGAGACCGCCGTACAATGGCCTCACCATGGCCGGTCAGACGATGCTCGACAAGGTCTGGACGCGTCACGTGGTGGCGCCGGGCCCCGGCGGCCGGGCCCTCCTCTACGTCGACCGTCACCTCGTCCACGAAGGCTCCTTCCACGCCTTCGAGATGCTTCGCCAGGCGGGCCGGCGGGTCCGGCACCCCGATCTCACCGTCGCCGTCGCCGACCACTACGTCCCGACCGCGCGCGCCTCGGAGGGGAGCGTCGCTCCCGAGATCCGCGGCAAGGTCGACGAGCTGTCGCGGAACGCGGGCGCGTGGGCGATCCCGCTCCTCGGGCCCGGCGACCCGCGCCAGGGCATCGTCCACGTGATCGGCCCCGAGCAGGGCGTCACGCTGCCCGGCCTCACGATGGTGTGCGGCGACTCCCACACGGCGACCCACGGCGCCCTCGGCGCGCTGGCCTTCGGCATCGGCGCCTCCGAGGTCGAGCACGTCCTGGCCACGCAGACCATCTGGCAGCGGCGGCCCCGGGTCATGCGGGTCTGGGTCGACGGGCGCCTCGGGCCCGGCCTCGCCGCCAAGGATCTGGTCCTTCACCTGATCGCCACCATCGGCGCGGCGGGTGGGGCCGGGCACGTGCTGGAGTTCGCGGGCCCCGGAATCCGCGCGCTCTCGATGGAGGCGCGGATGACCCTCTGCAACATGGCCATCGAGGCAGGCTCGCGCACGGGCATGGTGGCGCCCGACGAGACGACGTACGCGTACCTCGAGGGCCGGCCGCTCGCGCCTCGGGGCGACGCCTGGGCGCGGGCTCTGGCGGTCTGGCAGGCGCTCGGCTCCGACCCCGACGCGCGGTTCGATCGCGAGGTTGCCCTGGACGCGTCCGTGGTCGCGCCGACCGTGACCTGGGGGACGAGCCCCGAGGACGGCGGGCCCATCTCCGGACGCGTGCCTGACCCGGCAGCAGTGGGCGACCCGGTGCGGCGCGCCAGTCTGGAGCGCGCGCTCGTGTACATGGGGCTCGCGCCGGGCACGCCCCTCGAGGCGATCCGGGTGGACCGCGTCTTCATCGGGTCGTGCACGAACAGCCGGATCGAGGACCTGCGTGCGGCGGCCGCAGTCGTGCGCGGGCGGCGGGCCGTCGTGCCGGCGATGGTCGTCCCCGGCTCGGGGCTGGTCCGGCGCGCCGCGGAGGCCGAGGGCCTCGACCAGGTCTTCCGGGGCGCGGGCTTCGAGTGGCGCGAGCCCGGATGCTCGATGTGCGTCGCGATGAACGGCGACGCGGCGCGTCCGGGCGAGCGCGTGGCGTCCACCTCGAACCGGAACTTCGAGGGGCGGCAGGGACCCGGCGCCCGCACGCACCTCATGAGCCCGGCGATGGCCGCCGCGGCCGCGGTCACCGGACGGCTCACCGACGTGCGGTGCCTCGGGCCGCTTCCGGACCGATGATGCCCACGACCACGAGCCCGTACGATGCCGGCGCCGCTGCGTACGACCGGTTCTTGGGTCAGTGGTCGCGGCTGTACGTTCCGTGCCTGGTGGCCGCCGCGGAGGTCGCGCCCGGGCAGTCGGTGCTGGACGTGGCCGCTGGTTCCGGCGAGGCTACCGTAGGCCTCGCGTCGCGCGTCGGGAGCGCGGGTCGGGTCGTCGCGGTTGACCTCTCGCTCCCGATGCTGAGCGTGGCGGTACGCAAGCTCGCTGGCCTTCGTGCCGACATCGCGGTCATGGACGGTCAGCGGCTGGCGTGCCGGGAGCGCAGCTTCGATGCGGTCGTGTGCCAGCTGGGCCTCATGTTCTTCCCGGAGCCCGTGCACGGTCTCGCAGAATTCCGGCGAGTCCTGCGTCCGGGCGGCCGCGTCGCCGTCCAGGTGTGGTCGCGGCCGGAGCGCGTGCCCTTCTACGGCTTCCTCGCCGGGGCCCTCAGCCGGCAGCTTCCCTCGCAAAGTGACGCGTTCTATCTGCCCTCGGCACTGGCGGATGCCGATCGCCTTCATGAGCTGCTGAAGCGAGCCGGCTTTCGCGATGTGTCGGTCACCCTGGAGCGGCGCCGCCGCGCGTTCGAGTCGTTCGAGGACTACTGGAGTCCGATCGAGGCGGGGGCGGCCCGGCTTGGTCAGTTCTACCTGGGGCTGCCGGAGAGCCGTCGGCGCGCGGTGCGGCAGGAGGTCCAGGAGCGCCTGGCGCCCACCGCCCCCGACGCCCGTCTGGTTCTCGAGGCCGAAGCTCTCATCGGGCGCGGGGTCAATCGGGACCCCCGCGAGGAGGGCTAGCGTGGAGCGCTTCGTTCGCGTGAGCGCCGTTGCAGCGCCGCTCGAGCTCCCGAACGTGGACACCGACCGCATCATTCCCGCGCGCTTCCTCCGGAATTCCCGCGGCGCCGGCTACGGCCAGTTCTGCTTCCACGACCTCCGGGTCGGGCCGGACGGGGCGGAGGACGCCGGGTTCGTGCTGAACCAGCCCGCCTACCGCGACGCGGGGATCCTCGTGGCGGCGGAGAACTTCGGCTGCGGCTCCTCGCGGGAGGGCGCCGTGTGGGCCCTGGCCGGGCGCGGCATCCGCGCCGTCGTCGCCCCGAGCTTCGGCGACATCTTCCACGAGAACTGTCTCCGGAACGGCCTCCTGCCCGTGCGGCTCCCGACGGCGACCGTGGCGGCCCTCCGCCAGGCGCTTTGCGCCGCGCCCGGGGCGACGGTGACGATCGACCTGCCCGCCCAGACCGTCACCGGGCCGGACGGGGCGCCCCACCGCTTCGAGATCGATGCCTTCCGGAAGCAGGCGCTCCTGGAGGGGCTGGATGACATCGGGCTCACGCTTCGCCTCGGTGCGGAGATCGACGCCTTCGAGGCGCGGCACGCCGCGGAGTGGCCGTGGGCCGTGCCGTGCCGGCTCGATGCCGGCGTGCCGGGTTAGCGGATGAGCCCGGAGACGGGAGGCAGGCCGACCAGTGCCCGCCGCGTCGGGCGGTGGCAGCCGGTCGAATCCGAATGGGCGTTCCGATCGGGCTTCGTCTCCATCCGGCGCGACCGGTGCCGGCTGCCGGACGGCCGGCTCTCGCCCGAGATGTACTTCATGGAGCTGCGGGATTTCGCGATGGCCGTCGCGGTCACGACGGACGGCGAGGTGCTTCTCTCGCGGGAGTACAAGCACGGCGCGGGCGACGTCGCGTACACGCTGCCCGCCGGGTTCATCGAGCCGGGTGAGGCTCCGGAGGCGGCCGCGCGGCGCGAGCTCAGGGAGGAGACGGGCTACGGCGGGGACGCCTTCGAGCCGCTGGGCGCGTACCTCGTGTTCCCGAGCTTCTCGAGCGCGCGGGGGCACTTTTTCCTTGCCCGGAGTGTGCGACGCGTGGCGTTGCAGCACCCCGACGAGTTCGAGGAGATCGAGGTGGTGTCGGTGCGCCTCGACGAGCTCAGGCGAGACCTCGGCGCGGCGCGACCGCGGTACGTGACCGACATCAGCTCGGCGCTGGCGCTCCGGCTCGCCCTCGGCGGCGCTGACCAACCACGGCCCTGATCCTCTGGAGGTGATGGCGTGACGGCACGCGTGCGGCTGGCGGTGGGCATTCCCCAGGCCTGGACGACAGGCGGCATCGATCGGCCGGCGATCCGGCGCTTCCTGGAGCGGGCGGAAGCGCTCGGCTTCGAGAGTGCCTGGGTCGTGGACCCGGTGCTGGGTCAGGTACCGAGCCTCGAGCCCCTGCAGCTCCTCGCCTGGGCCGCTGCTCTGACTGACCGGATCCGGCTGGGGACGGCCGTCCTGCTGACGCCGCTCCGGAGCCCCGTGCATCTGGCCAAGAGCCTTGCCACGCTCGATCAGCTCTCGGGCGGCCGCCTCGACGTCGGGATCGGGCTCGGCGGGAACCCGAAGGTCTACCCCGCATTCGGGATCAGCGCCGCCCGCCGGGTGGCGCGCTTCAACGAAGGGCTCCGGCTCACGCGGGCGTTGTGGACCGAGCCCCGCGTGACCTTCGCCGGTGAGTTCTGGCAGCTCGAGAACGCCGCGATGGAGCCGAAGCCGGTCCAGCGCCCGCACCCGCCGCTCTGGGTCGGCGCGCACCACCCGAACGCCCTCCGTCGTGCGGTCGACTGGGCGGCGGGCTTCATGGGAGCCGGGTCTGCGGCCACCGCCACGTTCGCGAAGGAAGTCGGGCTCCTCCGCCAGTTCCTCGCCGAGGCCGGACGGGACCCCGGCTCGATCGACGTTGGCAAGCGCGTCTACATCGCGATGGATCGGGATCGCGAGCGCGCGGGCCGCCGGCTCGCCGAGTACTTCGCCGGATTCTACGGACGGGCGCAGCTGGCCGCCGAGGTGTCGGTGTGGGGCTCGGTCGACCAGTGCGTCACGGGGGTCCGCGACATCATCGCCGCCGGCGCGCGGCTCGTGATGCTGAACCCGGTCTTCGACGAGGTCGAGCAGCTCGAGGTCCTGGCCGCCGAGGTCGTCCCCCGGCTCTAGCGACGGAGCAGAGCGGAGGCGAGACATGCGTATTGCGGTCATGGGGAGCGGTGGGGTGGGCAGTTACTGGGGGGGCTGCTGGCGCAGGCCGGGGAACAGGTGACCTTCATCGCGCGGGGTGCCCATCTCCAGGCGCTCCGTGATCTCGACGCGGCCGCCGCCCAGCTTTCTCCCCTCGTCGGGCCCCACACGATGGTGCTGTCCTTGCAGAATGGCATCGATAGTGCCGAACGCCTGACCAAGATCGTCGCCCCCGCCGCGGTGCTCTGCGGCGCGGCCTACGTTGCCGCCACGCGTGTGGCGCCTGGAGTGGTCGTCCATCGTGGGATGAACCGGATCATCTTCGGCGAGCAGAACGCGGGACCAGCCCGCGAACAGAACAGTTGCGCGACATGTTCAGCCGGACTCCGGTGACGGCGGTCTTGCATCCCGATATCCGTGTGGCGCTGTGGGAAAAGTTTGTCGCGCTGGCCGCGACGGGAGGGGTCATGGCGATGACGCGGCTGCCCATGGGGCGCGCTCTGGGCATTCCCTTGCCGGAGGATTGTGTCGACCAGCACTGGACGCTCGTGTCGGGTCTGGACCCGTCCGTGCGCGGCTCCATGTTGCAGGATCTGCTGGGAGGCCGGTGTCTGGAGCTGGAAGCCCTGAACGGGACCGTGGTCCGTCTCGGGCGACGAGCGGGGATCTCAACCCCGCTGAACTTCGCCGTGTATGCGGCCCTGAAGCCTTACGCCGACGGTGCTCCATCCGAGTAACGCCGTCGATCTGGCTCAGGCCTGTGCAGGACCCGGCCGTCGTGCACGCTCAGGCAGCGGTCGTATGACGGGTCACGAAGCCCTGGACCCGGCGCCACGCGTCGGCGGAGTCGGCGGCGAACTCCTCTTGCTTCCGGTCGAAGAAGCTGTGCGGCGCGCCGTCGTACGAGACCGTCTCGTGCTGGACGCCCGCCCGCGCGAGCGCCCGATCGAACTCCGCGACGGCGCTCGGCGGGATGCCGGCATCCGCGCCCCCGTAGATCGCGAGCACCGGCGCCCGGAAGCGCGAAGCCGCGTCGATCGGCTTCGGGCGGTCGGGCCAGCGCGACAGCCCGAGGGGCCAGCCGTAGAAGCCGATCACGCCCGCATAGCCGAGGCCGCTCGCGGCCTGGAGGAAGGAGAGCGCGCCACCGAAGCAGAAGCCCACGGAGAAGAGGGCACGGACCTGGCCCCCTTCCTTCCCCCGCAGGTGCGCCGCCGCGGCGGCGATGTCGGCCTGGAGCGTGGCGGGGGTCGTCTGGCCGACGTGCGGCAGGTACTCGAACGCGTCGCTCCGATCCCCGGTCTTGTCCGTGCGACCGAAGAAGTCGATGGCCACCGCGTCGACGCCGACCTCCGCGAAGCGCACCGCCAGCTCCTTGTAGTACGTGTGGAGCCCGCGCACGTCGGGAATGACGACCATGCCCGCGCCGGTGGGGCGGGCCGCGCGCGCCGCATAGGCGCTGAACCGGGTGCCGTCCGCGGACGTGAGGAGGAGGTCGCGGGCGTCCGTCGCGCCGCCCGCGATCGGAGTGATGGGCGGCCGCGAGTCATGGTCAAAGCACATGGAAGCCTCCTTGAGCGGCGGTACGGTCGGCTTCCTGGTACCACCGGCCCCGAGGACGCGTCAAGCGGGGGCGCCGGGCGCTCCCGGCCGGTCGCGAGCTCACCTGTCTTGACACGGTATCGTTGCTAACTATTGACGAACACGCATATCCCGAAACGTTCGAGCGAGCATCCAAACACCGGGCGACGGGATCGTGGCCTCGATGTCCGGCGCCGCCAGCGTCGTCACGCGGGGCGAAGGGCGGCCTCCGTTGCCAGCCGGTCCGCGCGGGCGTTGTAGAGGGCGAAGTCGTTCCGGCCGGCATAGCTGGACTCGTGGCCCCGCTGGTGGCGGAAGCGCACGCGGAGCTCCCGTGCCTCGATCAGGCCTCGGCAGGCGGCCACGATCTCCGCGACGATCGGATTCTTCGCCGTCCACCGGCCCTCGATCCACGCGCCCACGCCCTCGTAGTCGTGGACGACGGTGAGCGGCGAGCCGGGCGGGACCCTCTCGACGGCGGCGTAGAGGGCGCCCAGCTCCGCGAGGACGTTCCGCAGGCTGTCGGTCGCCGCCGTGATCTTCGGCCGCGTGTCGAGGCTCGGGAGCCCCGCGCGCTCGAAGACGGCGTAGACCGTGGTCGCGAGCTCGCTCACCGAGGCGGGACCCGATTCCGGCTGATCCACCAGCACCACGCCGATGCCGCCCATGGCGTTACCATCCACGAACGCGTAGCGGCCGGGCTCCAGCCGGAGGCCCTCGCCGTGGAGCATGGCCTCGGCGACCTCGCGGCTCGTGCCCTGGTAGCGGGCGCCGGTGACGCCTGCGACGGCCGCCCGGCACTCGTCCCACGTCTCGTAGATCCCGCGGATCCGTTCGGGCGCAGTGACCACGTAGACCTTGCGGGGCCGGCTCCGGGCCGTCATCGGGACCGATGCCTCACGAGGCGGCCGGGCGCGTCGCTGCGACGGTGGCGGTATCGGGAGCTTCGGCGTCGAGCTCGTCCAGGAAGCCCCGGAGCGCACGGACGAAGGCCTCGGGCTGATCCAGCACCAGATGGTGGTACGCCGCCGCCATCTCGACGAGGCGTGCGGCCGGGATCTCGGCCCGCAGGCGCTCGGCCATCGCACGCGGAAGGATGGCGCTCCGCTCACCGCGCACCACCAGCGTCGGCGCGGCGATCTGGTGGAGCAGCGGCCAGCCGTCGACCGGCCTGCGGGCGGCATAGCACGCCGGGTCGAAGCGCAGGCTGACGGCGCCGTCCCGCCACGCCACGCTCTCCTGCGCCAGGTGGGCGAGGAGCGCCGGGTGCGCGGCCGTCTCGGGCGGCAGCAGCCGGAAGGCTGCCACGGCCGCCTCGAGGGTCGGGTGCCGCCTGGGCGGGCGCGCACCCCACTCCTTCATCTGCGCGAGCCGCTCGGCGGGAATCGCCGGACGCGAGTCCACGACGACCAGCCCCCGCACCCGCTCCGGGTGCCACGCGGCGCAGGCGATCGCGTTGTGGCCGCCCATCGAGTGCCCGACCAGCACGGCCGACCTCCAGCCGAGGCGGTCCAGGAGGCCCACGATGTCGGCGGCGAAGTCCGCGGTCGCGTACGCGGGGGGGCGCGCCCACGCGCTCTCGCCGTGGCCGCGCTGGTCGAGCGCCACGACGTGACGGCGATCGCCGAGCGCGGCGGCGACCGCGTCGAACCAGTGGGCGTGGGCGGCACCGCCGTGAAGGAGCAGGACACCGGTCGAGGCCGCGCGCCCCCATTCGAGACGGTGAAGCTCGAGGCCGCGGACCTCGACCCGGTCGCGTCGCGCGGTCTCGCAGGCCAAGGCGCCGCTCACGGCGCTCCATCTTACACCGGTCGATCGGGGGAGGTGGCGCTGGACCCGGCACACGCCTTCGTCGCCGCGCGCGCGCTCACCGACCGGCACTCGCCGTCGGTGACCCAGGCGGCGCTCGCGGACTTCATCGACGGCGGGCATTTCGCCCGGCACGTCTGGCGGACCCGAGCGCTCTACGCCGAGCGCCAGGCGGTGCTCGTCTTCGCGACGCGGCGGACGCCGAGCGGGCTCCTCGAGGTCCCGCCCGCGGGAGGCGGGCAACCACCTTGGTGGGCTGGCTGCCCGATCGTGTCGACGATCGAGTGGCCGCTCGCGCGCGCTGGCCCGCGAGGTCGATCTGACGCCCCTCTCGGCCTTCCGCATCAGACCGCGGAGAGCGGGGCGCACTGATCCTCGGCTACGCGGCCTACGCTCCGCGCGAGATCGACGACGCGTGCGCGCCGCTGGCCGCGGCGCTGCGGACGGCGCCCGGGAGCGGGCGGTAACGACGCATCCCGGGGCGCGCGCCAGGAGGTCCGCCCTCCTCACTTGGGGCCTGGTCGTCCCGTCAGGCGCGAGAGCGAGGCGCCGCGCGGGCGGAGAGGCGAACGCGGTCGGGAGCCATCGGCTCCCGACCGCTCTGAGGGCTCTCGGTCATCGGTTGTCGAGGTCGCGCACGAAGATGTGATCCGCGATCACCCGGTTCGCCTTGATCGTGTCGGCATAGAGCACCGAGGCGACTACGGTCGGGGTCTTGAGATCAGCGACCGAGCGGTCGATCTTCACCTCGCCGGTCTGATGGATGGTGCCCCGGATCTCCGCGGCCTGGATCTTGTTGGCGTAGATCGTCTGGGCGCGGACCTCGTTGGCCTCGAGGTCCTCGACCTGCACGACTTGGGATCCCGGCACGACCACCGGCGCTGGCGGCGCCGGGTGGACGACGACGGACTGTCCGGGCTGCACAACTACGGATTGGCCGGGCTGAACCACGACGGGCGGCGGCGGCTGGGCCACCGCGGTTCCCGGCGTCTGCGTACCGAACCCTTCGCTCCTGTCATGGCTCGGCTGGGCCGCACAGCCGGCGATCAACGGCGCGAGAGCAACCGCGCACCATACAGCGCGTCTCATGGCCAGACCTCCTATCACTCGAAACTCCGCGGGCGATCCCGCGCGAGGTTCAACGGCATCTCGCGGCCCACGCCACGGGCGTGGACGGCGTCTCCCATGGGCGCAGCAAGGTCGGTGCCAGGGATCGACTGTACCGAAGGGGAGCCCATCCGACGCTTTCCGGCTCCTCTCGGTGCACGGCCGCGTCACGATGGCGTCGTTGCGACGACATGCCGACTGACTGCGGTGGGCCCGCGAGCCCCGCCACCGAGCCGTCTAGACCGCTGCCCAGCGGCGAAGCGCGTCGTTCCAGGTCGGAGGGAGCCCCGATCCGCGAAGCGTCCACCGGACGAAGCGCGTGGGCCCCATGCGCGGGACGAGCTCGGTCATCGCTCGCAGGTGCGGCCCCGCTTGGACGAAGCTTGCCAGCGCAGCCTCGTTTTCCCACGCCGACAGGGTCCAGAAGCGCTTCACCCAGGGCCGCGCGAGCTTCGAGTATCCGATGAGCCCGCGCGCGTCGCCGAGCTGCCGGGTGATGCGGGCGTCGTGCCGGACGAACGCCGGGAGGTCGCGGAAGCGCCGGAGCGGGAGGAACGACAGGAGCACGAGGTACTCCTGCTCGGGGTCTGCGTGTCGGAGCGCGTGCCAGGGGGTGACGGGCACGGCGGCTTCCCGGACGGTCGCGTCCCGCCGCCGGCCGCGCTACCCGCCCCGCACGACGGCGAGGAGCCGCGTGAGCAGGATCGCGCCGCTTGTGAGCCCGAGGACCAAGCCCAGGAGGAGGGCGCCGCCGACGTCGGTGCGCGGGTAACGGCTTACGCGCGCGAGCACCAGCGCCGCGACGAGGAAGCCCACGCCCGTGGCCAGTGCCAGCCCCAGGTACACGTCGAACACGAGAAGCCGCGGCGTCGCGAAGAACGGAGGATAGGTGCCCGTGGGCCACCACGGCGCTCCCTCGACGAGGATCGCGATGAGCGCGGCGCCCCCGCCGTAGACGGAGCCGAGGATCCCGCCGATCAGGCCCCAGCGGCGCTCCCGGGCCGGGCTCGTGCCCGCCTCCCGTCCGATCTCCCGGCCCGCGCCGTTCACGAGTCTCCTCCCCGGCGGCGCGGCGAGGACGGGTCCCGCCACGGGGTCAGCGGCGGGCGCCGCCCGTCGCCCAGGCGAGATCGGGTCGGCGGCGGTGCCACTCGGTGGCCCGCTCGTAGGCGCGCGCGACGCGAAGCGCCATGTCCTCCTGGAACGGCTTCGCGTAGACCATCAAGCCGATCGGCAGCCCCTGTCGGGTGAACCCGCACGGGAGCGACACGCCGCACAGGTTCAGGATGTTGCCGACCGCGGTGTTGCGCAGGTAGCGGCCGTTGTGCTGATTGTACGATTCCCGCGTCTGATCGACCTCGGCCAGCGGCTTCGCGGGCAGGGGCGTGGTGGGGACCAGGAGGGCGTCCACGTCCGCGAGCCGGATCCCGAGCCGCCGCCGGAGATCCGCCCACTGGCGGAGGAGGCCGAAGTAGTCCGGCGCGGACAGCTGGCGCCCTCCGATCATCCGGTGGGCCACCACCGGGTCGAGCTCGTCGAAGTGCTCGTCGAGGAGACGAGCGTTGTAGACGCACGCTTCGGCCGCGATGGCGAAGGCGCGCTTCTGCTCCGACATCGCCTCGGCGACCTCGGGAACCTTCATGCCGTCAACCTGGGCCCCGAGCGAGCGGAACACGCCGCCGCTCTCGCGGACCGCCCGCTCGACCTCGGGGTCAAGGTCGTCGAAGAAGAGCGTCTCGGCCACGGCGAGCCGAAGGCCGCGCACGCCGTCCTCGAGGCGGGAGAGCACGTCGTGCGGCACCACGCCGGCGGTAGTCTCGTCGCGCGCGTCGACGCCCTGGAGCGCCTGGTATACGAGCGCGGCGTCCTCGACCGTCCGGGTCAGGGGTCCGACCGAGTCGAGCGTGAAGCTGAGGGGGTAGACGCCGGCGCGGCTCACGCGTCCCACCGTCGTCTTCAGGCCGACGGTGCCGCAGAGGGCGGCCGGCAGGCGGACCGAGCCGCCGGTGTCGCTGCCGAGCGCCACCGGGACCAGCCCTGCCGCGACGGCGACCGCCGAGCCGCTGGAGGATCCGCCCGGGACGTGGTGCGTCGCGTGCCAGGGATTGTGCGGGGTGCCCTGGTCGTGGTTCACGCCGACCCCTCCGAACGCGAACTGGACCGTGTAGGTCTTGCCGGCGAGGACCATGCCGGCGCCGGCCAGGCGCCGGACGACGGCGGCGTCCTCCTTGGCCACGTTGCCGGCCAGGAGCCGCGTACCCGCGGTGGTCGGGAGACCCCGGACGTCGAACAGGTCCTTGGCGGCGTACGGGATGCCGTGGAGCGGCCCCAGGTCCTGGCCGCCCCGGAGCGCGAGGTCGGCTGCCCGCGCCTCGGCCAGGGCGCGCTCGCGGGTCACCGCGACGAAGGCGTGGAGGCGAGGGTCCAGGGCTGCGATCCGATCGAGCAGCGCCTCGGCCAGCGCGACCGGGCTGAGCGCGCCGGCGCGGATCTGTGCGGCGAGCACGGAGATGGATTCGAACGCCAGGGCGGGATCCGGCATCGGTCTGCTCCTCCAGTTAGGGGGCGGCTCGTGGCGGTCCGGGGTTCCCGGAAGCCGCGCGCAGCACAAGCCTGCGCGACCTGTGCTGCGCGGGTCAACCGGTCCCCGGGCCCGGTCGGACCCGGGGAAGCCTATGCGTCCGTCCCGCGCGGCTTCCCCTTGCTCAACACGGGGAGCACAGGGAAAACTTCGCGCGCCTCTGGGAGGAACTCCTGGATCGGGCGACGCACCACAATGCCGCGTAACATGCTGCGGGAAGGGATGTCAAGGCGCGGCGGGCAGGATTCCTCACCGGTCACGGGATCATGGGCGGCCACGGCCTCTTTCTCGGCGCAGCGGCGTTCGGCGCGGCGCTGACCCTGATCACCGAGGGCCTCAGCCTCGGCCACCGTCTCGAGCCGGGCTGGCTTCTCGCGAGCTGGGTTCTCGCGGGCGCGCTGTGGCTCCGGGCCCTCCGCACTCGCCGCGGGGGTCCGTCATCGCTCGCGCCGGTAGGTCCGGTGCCCCGCGGCGCGCTCTGGGCGATCGGGCCCATTCTCGCCCTGACCGGGGCGGTCGGGCTCCTGTCGCCGCCGAACACGTGGGACTCGATGACGTACCACATGCCACGCGTCGCCCACTGGAGCCAGGCGGGGTCGGTGGCACACTACCCGACCCACATCCTCCGCCAGCTGTGGCTCGGGCCCGGCGCGGAGTTCCTGGTCACCCACCTGTACCTGCTGACCGGCGGGGATCGCCTCGCCAACCTGGCGCAGTGGCTGGCCTTCGCGGGCTGCGTGGTCGGCTCGGCGGTCGTCGCCGGCGAGCTGGGAGGCGGGCCGCGCGCGCGGGGCCTGGCGGCCGTGGCGTGCGCCACCCCGCCCATGGCCATCGCACAGGCGAGCAGCAGCCAGAACGACCTCGTCGCGAGCTTCTGGATGCTCTCGCTGGGCTACTGGGTCCTGCGATTCCGCGAGACGCCGAGGCCGGGCGCGGCGGCCCTGATCGGCGTCAGCGCGGGGCTGGCGGTGCTCACGAAGCTCCCGCTGGTGTTTCTCGTGGTCCCGTGGCTCGCGGCCTTCGTGGCGAGCGCGGGGCGGCGCGGCGCTCGCCGCGCCGTCGGCTGCGCCCTGGCGGCGGGCGCCAGCATCCTGGTCCTGAACCTCGGCCACGTCGTCCGCACCCTGCCACTGGTCGAGCGCGCCGATGCCTCGCCGCGCGCGCGCCTCGAGGCGGATCGACTCCACCTCCCGCCGGACTGGACCATGTACGTCCACACGACGGCGGACCCCCGGGCGCTCGCCTCCAACGTGCTGCGCAACGCCGCGCTACACGGGGTCACGCCATCCGAGCGGCTGAACGCCGGGCTGGAGGAGGCGATCGTCACGGCCCACCGCGCGATGGGCTTCGACCCGAACGACAGCCGGACCACCTACGGCCCCGCATTCGAGGTGGGGCCGTTCAGGCTTCACGAGGATTTCGTCGGCAACCCGCTTCATCTCCTGGCCGGCCTCGCGGCCGGGATCGCCGTCTGGCGGCGGCGCGAAGCGTTCGGCGCGCCCGCCCGGCTGTGGGTCTGGATGTGCGCCGCGGGCGCCGTCGCGTTCTGCGCCACGCTCAAGTGGCAGCCGTGGAACAGCCGGCTGCATCTGCCCCTGTTCGTTCTCGCGGCGCCACTCATCGGCGTCGCGCTCGCGCGCCATCGCCGGCTCGCCACGGTTTGGGCCACGGGGTTCTGCCTGCTCGCGCTGCCAAGCCTTGCGACCACGTGGCCGCGCCACCTCGTCGGGCCCGGCAGCGTCGTCACCATGTCGCGAACGGCCCAGCGCTTTCGCAACCACCCGCAGCTCCAGCCGGCGTACGAGGCGGCTGCGAAGGTCGTGGGCGACGCGGGATGCACGCGCGTGGGCCTGGTCCTCGGCGGGGACGGCTGGGAGTATCCGCTCTGGCCCCTCCTCCGGGAGCGCCTCGGGGCGGACCTCCGGATGGAGCACGTCCTGGTTGAGAACGGGTCCGCCCATCTCGCGCCTCCGGCCGGCGCGCCGTGCGCGGTGCTCGTCATCGGAGTCGGGCTCGATGGGCCCATCCGCTGGAAGGGCCGCGCGTTCGTGGAGCGCTGGCGATCGGAGCCGGTCCGCGTGTACCGGCCTGCCCCCTGACCTGGGCTCGGCGGCGCCGCCGCAACGCCCCGATGGGCTAGAGCCGATAGAGCCGGACCGCGTTGTCGTGGAAGAGCCGGCGCCGGTCCGCCAGCGGGAAGCCGCCCACGATTGCCTTGAAGCCGCGGTAGATCGCGTCGAAGCTCGCGACCAGGCTGTCGACCGGGAAGTTCGACGCGAACATCGCGCGGTCGACGCCGAACAGGTCGATCGTGCGGAGGATCACGTCCCGGTTCGACGCCGCCGTCCACGGCCGGCCGGGCACCCCGAGCCCGGAGATCTTGACGGCGACGTTCGGCGCCGCGGCCAGGCGCGCCATCGCGCGGCGCCATCCGTCGAGGCCTTCGGGGCTCCGGTCCGCGGGCAGGCCGGTGTGATTCAGCACGACCAGGGTCTCGGGAAACGCGTCGGCCAGCGTGGCGGCCTCGTCGAGGTGCCACCAGGGCGTCTGAAGGTCGAACGAGAGACCGTGGCGTGCGAGGCGTGCGAACCCGGCGCGCCAGCGGGGGTCGCTCATCGACCCCGGGGCTCCCGGGACGACCGCGCGGGGGGACGGCGCCGCGGCGGGCTTGTGACGGACACCACGGACGAGGGGGCAGGCGGCCTGGCGGGCCAGCACGTCGTCCGCGTCGTCGCGGTCGAGCCGTGCCTGGGCCACAACAGCGCTCGGCAGGCCCTCCCGCTTGCCGAGCGCCTCGACCCACCGCGTCTCGCCGAGGGGATCCGCCGGATCCCACTCGGCCTCCACGTACACGGTGCCGACGACCCGGTGATGCCGCGCGTCGGTCCGGTACTCGGCGGGCAGGTAGGTCCGCCTGAGCGGCCGCGTGTCGCCGTACCGGAACGGCAAGGGCGGCTCCGCCCGGAGCCACGGATGCTTGGCCAGGGTGACGTCCCAGAAGTGCTGGTGAGCGTCGATGACAGGCGGGTCGTCGGGGTCCGTCACGACCTTCCAGCCACTTCGCACGGCATGGCGTGAAAGTTCTTTCGAGGATTCACTTTATGATTCGATCTGCTCGCGGCAGTACTCAAGGAGAATGTTCTTTCCCTCGATGTAGCCGGGCTCATGCAGTCCCTGGCGGAACCCCCTCGATGCGGGTCGAGATGACGGCAGGGGAGGACACCGATTCGAGGGAGTCTTGCCGCTCCTGGGCTTCTGTGGGAGTCCCAAGAGCCAGGAACATCGTGCTTACAACAGCAGCGAGGGTCCGATTGGAGATTCTCCGCCTACCATCGCTCCCCTCGCTGTCCAAGGCGATGCTCCTGATGGGTCAGGTGGCTCGAAGGGCGTCCAGGCCTGTCCAGTCGAACTCGACCCCGTGTCCGGGGCGATCCGGCGCGACCGCCTCGCCGTCCCGGAGCTCGAGCGGATGGGCGATGAACCGCTCGAGGCCGAAGCCGTGGACCTCGAGGTACGAGGCATTCGGCACGGCGGCCAGGAGGTGGACGTGGAGATCATGCACTCCGTGCGAGGTGACGGGCAGGTTGTGGGCTTCCGCGACGTGGGCGACCTTGAGCCAGGCCGTCACGCCGCCCACGTTCGAGACGTCGGGCTCGGGGCAGGTGACACCGCCCGCGTCGATCAGGCGCTGGAACTCGTGGACCGTCCGGAGGTTCTCGCCCGCGGCGACGGGGAGCCCGCCCTCGCGCACAACCCGCACGTGCCCGGGAACGTCGTCCGGGATCGTGGGCTCCTCCAGCCAGAAGACGTCGTGGACAGCGAGCGCGCGGGCCGCCCGGATCGCCTCGTCGGCCGTCCAGCGCATGTTCGCGTCAACCATTAGGGGGACGTCGTGGCCGAGGCGCTCCCGCATGACCCGGACGCGGTCGACATCCTCCCGAAGCCGCGGGCGGCCGACCTTCATCTTGATCGCCCGGAAGCCGCGCTCGAGGTTCTCCTCCGTCTGCCGGAGCAGCCGGTCGAGCGGGAACAGCAGGTCGATACCGCCGGCGTACGCCTTGACCCGCGGATGGTAACCGCCGAGCAGCTTCCAGAGCGGCAGCCCGCGGCGGCGCGCGCGGAGGTCCCAGAGCGCGATGTCCACCGCCGCGATCGCGAAGGCCGCGAGCCCGCCGCGACCCACGTAGTGGCAGCCCCACCACATGCGCTGCCAGATGGCCTCGATCCGCTCCGCGTCCTGCCCCAGGACGAGTGGCGCGAGGTCGCCGAGGAGCGCCCGGATCGCGGCGGCCCCGGCGCCGACCGTGTAGGTGTAGCCGAGGCCCTCGGCGCCGTCGGTTGTCCGGACGCGTGCCGTCACCAGCTCGAAGTGTGCGATCTCGCCGTGGGTGGAGTCCGAGAGCACGACCGGGAGCGGGACGCGATAGTGGCCGACGTCGACGGCGCTGATGGTCACGCGGAGCTCCTCGCGAAGGTCGGGGGCGCGGCCCGTCGTGGCAACCGCCTCACCGGGCGTGGCGTGCGCGGTCCGGCCTCAGTGCGCGGCCAGCCGGCGGAAGATCCCGGGCGAGCCCGCCGCGTGCGACCAGAGACGCTCGATCCGCCGCCGCCAGACCGACTGCGCGCGGGCGCGGTCCCAGGCCGGCTGGCGGCTCACCTCGGTGTGCGCGAACTCGTAGAAGGTGAGGTAGCGGGGGCCCGTCCCGCGGTTCAGGTAGCGGCGCGCCGAGTAGACCCCGTTCACCGTCATGTTGCCGATCAGGTACTCGGTGTTGTACCACTCGTTGAACTCGTCCTCGTGCGCGGCGGGGATGTCGATCCGTCCGATCTGGAGCGCCGGCGGCAGCCCGTGGACGGCCGCCCGCTCATCGATCCCGGGCGGGAAGATCTGGCCGTACACGCCCGCCGGGCTGCCCGATCCCCCGCGCGGTCCGCCTGTCTCGCCCGGCGCCCCGCCCGGCCAGGGTGCGGCCTCGAGGCGCTCGAGCGCGCGAAGGGTCGTCGCCATGAGGGTCCCGCTCCCGGCCACGACCACCGCGTCGTCGCTGACGAGCTCGTGCACCTCGATGAACGCCGGCGCGCCCGAGATGGCGGTGTAGCGACCCGCGGCCAGCACCCCCGCCGCCGGATCGGCCGGCGCGAGCGGCTCACTCGTCGCCCAGGCCTCGAGGTCCGCGCGTCGCGCCTGCGGCACGTCCGCCCAGAGGATCGCCAGCGCGCGGCCCTTCCGGAGGCCGATCACGGGGCGACCGCTTCCGCGACGACCCGCAGCGCCGTCTCCATCGCGCGGAGCATGAGGGGGAGGTCCATGCTCGGCTGATCGACGCGGCTCTCGGCGACCATCGCGGGGAGAAACGGAAGGTGGACGAAGCCCGCGCGCGCCGTCAGCTCCCGCGTCAGGATCCCGTGGAGCGTGTGGTAGAGGATCTGGTTGCAGAGAAAGGTGCCCGCCGAGTTCGACACGTAGGCCGGGATGCCCTGTGCCGTCAGGGCCGCGAGCATCTCCGGCAGCGGGAGCGAGGCGAAGTACGCTGCCGGGCCCTCAGGAACGCACGGCTCGCCCTCGGCCCGGTAGCCGGCGTTGTCCGGGATGCGGTAGTCCATGACGTTCAGGGCCACCCGCTCGAGCCCCAGCCGCGCCCGACCCTCCGCCAGGCCCAGGTGGACGATGGCCGCCGGCGCCAGCTCGCCGAGCAGGGCGGACACGTGCCGCGAGGCCTCGAGGTGATGGACCGGCAGGACCGCGCCGGCGACGGCGCAGCTTCCGATCCGCCGGCCGTCCAGGAGCTTCACCAGCTCCTGTGAGGGATTGACCGTGTGGGGGCCGAACGGTTCGAACCCGGTGACGAGGATCAGCGGCTCCGCCACCAGGCGGACCCCCTCGGCGGGCTCCGTCTGCGGGACGGCCCGCTCGAGCTCCGTCACGGCTCGCTCGATGCGCTCGCTGAGGTCGGCGGGGGTGCCGGTCACGCCGCCCACTATAGCCGACGCGGCATGGCGTACACTACACGGTCGATGAGCAGTGGGCCGGGGACGAAGCTCGATCACATCGCCATCGGGATGAAGCGGCTGGCCGGCGCCGCCGACGTCCTGGTCGGCCGGCTGGGCGGCCTGCCGTACTCGGGGGGGCCCGGCGCCGGGTTCCGATGGGCGGCGTGGACCTTCGAGGGCGGCGGCTCGATCGAGGTGATCGAGCCAGCGGGCGCCGACGGATTCCTCCACCGGTTCCTCGCGGCGCGGGGGCCCGGCCCTCACCACGTGACCTTCAAGGTGGCGAGCCTCGCCGATGCGGCCGCGCGCGCGGAGGCCCAGGGCTACCGGGTGGTCGGGCGCGACGAGTCCGATCCCGACTGGCGGGTCGCCTACCTCCACCCGAAGGAGGCCCTCGGTCTCGTGGTGCAGCTCGGGCAGTCCGGCGGCCGCTACGGCCGGCGGCCGCAGGAGGTTCCGGCGGGACCGGCCGCGCCGCCGCCGCCGATTCGCGTGCTCGGGCTCCGGACCCGTGCGCGCGCGGCGGACCGGGCGCGCCTCCTGTGGGAGCGTGCCCTCCGGGGGGTGCTCATCCACGCGGGGAAGCACGAGCTCGTGTTCCGCTGGCCCGGCTCGCCCATGCGGATCGTGGCCGAGATCGCTCCGCACTCGGAGGAAGGACCGCTGGCGATCGACCTCGGGCCCGGGCGGGACGTCGGGCTGCCCGCGGGGCCTGTCCCGCCGCTCGGCACGGTCTTCCGGGTAGACGCCCGCACACCGGAGCTGTGAGCGGCGCGCAAGGAGGCAGATCGATGAGCGACAAGATCGTCCGGACCGACGAGGAGTGGCGCCGGCGCCTCACGCCCGAGCAGTACCGGGTGCTCCGGCGTCACGGGACCGAGCGAGCCTTTACCGGGGACTACCACGCCACGAAGGACGAGGGACTCTACACGTGCGCGGGGTGCGGCACGCCGCTCTTCGCGTCGGCCACGAAGTTCGACTCCGGGACCGGGTGGCCCAGCTTCTGGGAGCCGGTCGACGGCGCCGCCGTGGAGACGCGGACCGACCGGAGCTTCTTCATGAAGAGGACCGAGGTGCTCTGCGCCCGCTGCGACGGCCATCTCGGCCACGTCTTCGACGACGGGCCCGCGCCGACCGGCCTCCGCTACTGCATCAACTCGGCGGCGCTCCGGCTCGATCCCGCCCCGAGCCCGGACAAGAAGTAGACGGACGCCGCGGAGCGCGGGATGGAGCGCCGGAAGCTGGGCCACAGCACCCTCACCGTGTCGGCCCTGGGGCTCGGCTGCATGTCGATGTCCGGGACCTACGGCAAGAGCGACGACGCGCAGTCGATCGCCGTCATCCATCGCGCGCTCGACCTCGGCATGAGCTTCCTCGACTCCTCGGACATGTACGGCTGGGGGCACAACGAGCAGCTGATCGGGCGCGCGCTCCGGGGACACCGGGGCGGCGTCGTCCTGGCCACGAAGTTCGGCCAGGTGCGGAACGCCGACGGCGCCAACGTGGTGGACGGGCGGCCGGAGCACGTGCGGCGGGCGTGCGACGCCAGCCTCCGGCGCCTCGGCGTCGACGAGATCGACCTCTACTACCAGCACCGCGTCGACCCCAAGGTGCCCATCGAGGAGACTGTGGGCGCGATGGCCCGGCTGGTCGAGCAGGGGAAGGTGCGGGGCCTCGGCCTGTCCGAGGCCGCGCCGGCCACGATCCGGCGGGCGCATGCGATCCACCCGATCAGCGCCGTCCAGCTGGAGTACTCGCTCCTTTACCGGCAGCCGGCCGAGGAGGCGCTCGCGACCTGCCGCGAGCTCGGGATCACGCTCGTGGCGTACTCGCCGCTCGGGCGGGGGCTCCTCTCGGGTCGGATCCAGACGGCGGCCGAGATCCCCGAGGACGACCGGAAGCGCCAGCATCCGCGCTTCCAGGGTGAGAACTTCGACCACAACCGGCGGCTCGTCGGCCGGGTCGAGGCGATCGCCCGCGAGAAGGGCGTCACCCCGTCCCAGCTGGCCCTGGCGTGGCTCCTCGCCCAGGGCAGCGACGTCGTCCCCATCCCCGGGACCAAGCGGGTGGCGTACCTGGAGGAGAACCTGGGCGCGCTCGGCATCGGGCTCTCCACGGATGACCGCCGGCGGCTCGACGAGGCGATGCCCGCCGGGGCCGCGAAGGGCGAGCGCTATCCCGAGGCGCAGCTCCGCGCCGTCTATCTCTAGCTGCGAGGCCGACCCCTTCCTCACTCGACGAGCGTGTCCGCGGAAGGCGCGGCGTCGACCTCCTCGCCGCTCCGGTCACCACGGGCGCGCGCTTTTCGGCCGAGGCCTGGCAGGACTGGGAGCGGCGCCTACAGCCAGCCCGTCTTCCGGAAGCGGCGGAAGAGGTAGACGTCGATCGCCGCCATGATCAGGAGCGTCACCGGGTAGCCCAGGCCCCAGCGCAGCTCGGGCATGTGCTCGAAGTTCATGCCGTAGACGCCGGCGATCATCGTGGGCACCGCCACCAGGGCACCGTAGGCGGCCAGCCGCTTCGTCGTCTCGTTCTCCTGCATGGTGCTGAGGGACAGGTGCACCGTCATGCCCGTCGTCACCATGTCGCGGATCGCGTCGATGGACTGGTTGAGCCGCGTGAGGTGGTCGTACACGTCCCGGAAGTACTCGCCCATGCCCGCGCACACCTGCGGGACGCGGCCGCCGTGGAGCTTGCCGGTCGCCTCCAGCAGTGGGGCCACCGCGTGCTTGAGCGTGACCAGCTTCTGCTTGATGCCGTAGAGCGCCTCGACCTGGGCCCGCGCGGCGGCGCCGGCGAAGATCCGCTCCTCGGTCTGCTCGAGCTCGACCTCCAGCGCGTCGATCACGGGGAAGTATCGATCCACCACCGCGTCCATGAGCGCGTAGAGCACGTACCCCGACCCGTAGCGGAGCAGCTCGGGCTCGCGCTCGCAGCGCGCCCGGACCTCGGCGAACCCCCGCTCGCTGTGGCTCCGCACCGTGAGCACGTAGTTGGGGCCGACGAAGACATCGACCTCGCCCACCCGGAGATCGTCCCCGTCCGGCTCGATCGTCTGGATCACGGCGAAGAGCGAGTTCCCGTACTCCTCGATCTTCGGGCGCTGGTGACCGTGGCGGGCATCTTCGACGGCGAGAGGATGAAGGTCGAACTCCTCCTGCATCTCGGCCAGCTCGGCGTCGGTCGCGTCCCGGAGTGCCACCCAGACGAAGCAGTCCGGGCGGCTGACGTACTCGTGGATCTCGTGCGGCGTGATCTCGCCGAGCCGCTTGCCGTCCTGGTAGACAACGCAGTTGATGAGCATGGGTCGCCTCGCTCATCTTAGCAAGCGTTGGGCGGCAGGTCAGAGCGACGTTTCGGGCGCGCCGCGGGGGACGGCTCGCCCGTCCAGCCGGCGCCGCCGGGCGCCCGTCAGGCTGCGGTCCAGCCCCCGTCGACAACCAGCGCCTGGCCGGTGACATACGCGGCGTCCTCGCTCGATAGGTACATCGCGGCGGCGGCGACCTCCGACAGCGTCCCCCGCCGCCCGGCCGGCGTCACGGCGCGGATGGCGTCCTCGCTCCCGCCCACGCCGCCCGTCATGGACGGCGCGTCCGGGCCCAGGATCCGCGCCGAGTTGGCGCGGAGCCCCGTCCGGATCGCGCCCGGGCATATCGCGTTGACCGTGACGCCCTGCGAGGCGTACGCGACGGCCAGCTGCCGGGTGAGCCCGACGACGCCGTGCTTGGCGGCGGTGTAGGCCGGGCCCCCTCCGGAGCCCACGAGCCCCGCGACCGAGGCGACGTTGACGATCCGGCCGCGCCCGGCGGGCAGGAGCTCGCCCAGCGCGCGCTTGCACCCCCAGAAGGTGCCGGTGAGATCGATCGCCACCACCCGCTCCCAGAGCTCGGGGCCCATCCGGTCGGCCGGTGTGTAACCGTCAAGGACGCCGGCGGCGTTGACCATGATCGCGAGCGGGCCGAGCGTCCCGACCGCCTCGGTCACGGCGGCGTCGATGTCCGCCCACCGGCTCACGTCGGCTTCGATGAAGACGGCCCGGCCGCCCCCGGCGCCGATCGCCTCGGCAGCCTCGCGGCCCCCCTCGGGAAGGAGATCCACCAACGCCACCGGCGCGCCGTCGGCGGCGAGGGCCTCGGCTATGGCGCGGCCGATGCCTGAGCCGCCGCCCGTCACGATCGCCGCGCCGGACACGAGGCGGCTCATCCGGGGTGGAGGGTCCGGTCCGGCGCGAGCGCCGTCATGACCTCGAGCGTGCGCTCCAGCGGCCAGCCGTGAAGGAGGACGTTCCCCTCGAGAAAGAGCTCGGTGAGCCCGAGCTCGGCGTAACGGCGGACGTCCTCGCGGATCTCGTCGAGGGAGCCGAACAGGGGCCGGCGGCTCGGGCCCTGGGGCGCGTCGAAGGGATGGAATGTCCCGCGGCACACCACCTGGATCCGCGCGGGGTCGCGGCCGGCCCGCTCCGCCGCCGTCCGCAGCTCCTTCACGAGTGGCGCGACGCGGTCGAGCGCCACGTTGCCGCCGGCGAAGCCGTCCCCGAAGGTCACCGCCCGCCGGACCGCCGCCAGCCCGTAGCCGCCGACGGTGATCGGCGGGTGGGGGAGCTGGAGGGGACGGGGTCGGACGGACGCGCGCGGCACCCGGTAGAACTCGCCGTGGAACTCGACCGGGTCCTCGGTCCAGATGGCCTTGAGGCAGGCGAGGAACTCGTCGGCGCGCCGTCCACGCTTCTCGTACGGCACCCCGACCGCGTCGTACTCGTCGCGCGACCAGCCGACGCCGAGCCCGACGTCCAGCCGGCCCCCCGAAACCCGGTCCAGCGTGGCGAGCTGCTTCGCCAGCATGACGGGCGTGTAGTAGGGCATGACGAGGACGCTCGTGCCGAGTCGGATGCGCGACGTCGCTCCCGCGACGAACGCCAGCGACACCACCGGGTCGGCCACGGACTCGAAGCAGTCCGGCCACGGGCGTCCGGGCATGAGCGGGTAGTCATTCTGGGGCGCGACCGGGAAGAGGAGCCGCTGCAGCACCCAGAGCGAGTGATATCCGAGGCGCTCGGCCTCTCGCGCGACGCGGACCTGGTTCTCGGGCGTGGCCCACGCGCCGGACACCGGGAGCGAGAAGCCGAGCTTCATCGAGGACGCCACGCGGCGCATGATACGCGATCGCCCGCCGCGTCGGGAAGGCCGCGCGAGGGTATGATGTGCCCCGTGCCGGGCACGCACTGACGGAACCACCGGACCGCCGATGAGCGTTAAGGAGAGACGCATGGGCAGGCTCGAGGGCAAGGTCGCGATCGTCACCGGCGCGACGAGCGGCATGGGCAAGCGAACGGCGGAGCGGTTCGTCGAGGAGGGCGCCACCGTGATCCTCGCGGGCCGCCGGGAGTCGGAGGGTGAGGCGGCCGCTCGCGCCCTCGGCCCTCGCGCCCGGTTCGTTCGCACCGACGTCGCGCGCGAGGACGACGTCCGGCGCCTGGTCGGCGCCGCAGTCGATCGCCACGGCCGCCTTGACTGCCTCTTCAACAACGCCGGGGGCCCCGGCCCGCGGGGCGGCATCGAGTCGATCCCGCTCGACGCGGCTGAGCGGTCGATGGCGGTGAACTTCGGCGGCGTGCTGCTCGGCATGAAGCACGCCGCGCCGATCATGACGCGGCAGCGCTCGGGCAGCATCATCAACAACGCCAGCGTGGCCGCCAGCCGGGCCGGCTACTCGTCCTCGATGATCTACAGCGCTGCCAAGGCCGCGGTCGTCCAGCTCTCCCGGTGCGTGGCGATGGAGCTCGGCGAGCACAACGTCCGCGTGAACTGCATCTCACCCGGGGCGATCGTCACCGGGATCCTGCTGAAGGCGCTCGGCCTTCCCCACGACCGGGCAGATGACGCCGCCCCGGCGCTCACGGAGCGCTTCGCGGCGCAGCAGCCGATCCCGCGGGCGGGCTCGGTCGACGACATCGCCCACATGGCCGTCTTCCTCGCGAGCGACGAGTCCTCGTTCGTGACCGGCCAGGACATCGTCGTGGACGGCGGCCAGATCAGCGGGCGACTGTGGACGCCCCAGCAGGACGGCCTTCGTCAGCTCCGGCAGGCGTTCGGCCTCCAGGTGGAGGGCTGAGATGGTCGCCGCCTCGATCGCGCTCTTGCCCGGCCCCGACCCGAGCTACCGATTCCTCCCTGGCGGTGAGCCGTACTCGTCCGGCGTGGTGGCCGCGCCGGGGTGGGAAGTGGTGCACGTCACCCTCCAGACGGCGGTGCCGTGGCGCCAAGGGTTCGTGGCGATCGAGCGGCACCTCGGGACGCTCGGTCGGCCGCGGACGGCCCTCTGCGCGGTGGAGCTGCGCATCCCGACCCCTCTGACCTTCGCCGGCTTCGCCGATTTCAACCGAGGCTACCGCGCGCTGCTGGGCGAGTGGGGGCTCCTGGTGGACGGGCGGAACCCGGTGGCGCGGACGAACGTGGCGCCCGTGGTGGGGCCGCCGGCGGAGCCCTCGCTGTACGCGTTCAGCCACACCGTCGCGGCGGCCGCCCCCGGGCGGCCGACGTTCGTGGCGGCGGGCTCCGGCGAGCTCAGGCCGGGCCCGGCCTCGCGGGCCAGCGTCGTCCGGCCCGACGAGACCTCGCCCGAGGCGATGCGCGAGAAGGCCGCGCACGTGATGGGCGTGATGCAGGCGCGCCTTGACGGGCTCGGCGCCGCGTGGGCGGACGTGACCAGCGTCGGCATCTACACGGCGCACCCGCTGGAGAGCTTCCTGGCGACGGAGGTCCTCGCGGCGATGGGGCCCGCGGCGATCCACGGCGTGCACTGGTTCCTGTCCCATCCGCCGATCGCCGGGCTGGCGTACGAGATGGACCTGCGCGGCGTCCGGCGCGAGGTTCGCCTCTCGTCCGTCGGCGCGGCATGAGCGCCCCGGCGCGCGTCGGCCCGGGCGGGACAGGCGCGCTCCGGTCCCGGCTGGACGCCCTCGTGCCGGCCGCCATGGCGCGGGCCGGCGTGCCCGGCGTGGCGGTCGGCGTCCGGATCGGCCCGGACGAGGTCGCCGCCGGCTACGGCGTGACCAGCGTCGAGCATCCGCTGCCGGTCCACGGGGAGACACTCTTCCAGATCGGCTCCGTGAGCAAGACGTTCACCGCGACGGCGGTCATGGCGCTCGTCGAGCGCCGGCAGCTGTCCCTGGACGACCCGGTCGTCCGCCACCTCCCGGCGTTCAGCCTCGGCGCGCGCGGCGTCGCGGAACGGATCACGGTCCGGCACCTCCTCACGCACACGGCCGGGTTCGCCGGGGACTGGTTCCTCGTGCGCCCTCCGGGCCTCGGGGAAGGGGAGGACGCGCTCGCGCGCCTGGTCGAGCGGCTGGCCGAGGTGCCGCAGCTCTTTCCGCCCGGCGCGGGCTGGTCGTACAACAACGCGGGGTTCTCGGTGGCGGGCCGGCTGGTGGAGGTGAAGACGGGGCAGCCGTACGGGGCGGCGCTCCGGGCCCTCGTGCTCCGGCCGCTCAAGCTCGATCGGACCTTCGTGTCGGCCGACGAGGCCATCACCCACCGGATCGCCGCACCACACGCGTCCCGCGAGAGCCCGCCGCGCGTCCTGCGAGGGGCGGGATGGCAGCCCGCCTGGCAGCTCGCCCGGGCGGACGTGCCGATCGGCGGTCTCATCTCGAGCGTCCAGGACCTCCTCGGGTGGGCGCGGTTCCACCTGCGAGACCGGGTGGGGGTGCCGGCCGGTGCCGCGGCGCCCCTGGCGCCGGCGACGGCGGCCTCGATGCAGGTGCCGCTCGCGCCGGCCGGCTGCTTCGCCGACCACGTCGGCGTCGCGTGGATGCTCCGCGAGGTCGATGGGCGGCGCTTCGTGGCGCACGGCGGGCTCACGACGGGCTACGCGACGGCGTTCACGCTGGTGCCGGGGGCCGGCCTCGCGGTGGTGGTCCTGACCAACGCGACCCCGGGCGGGACGTGGCTCGCGCGCGATGTCACCCGGGCGATCGTGCGCGAGACGATCGGGGTGGATGACGTCCCGCCGGCGCCGGTCCCGGGCCTCGGCGGGGACGGGCGGGACTACGCGGGTCGCTACGACAATCCGTTCGCCCTGCAGGAGATCACGGCCGGCGCGGCGCGGGGCGAGCTGGTCCTCCAGCACCGCGCCCGCGAGCCGGAGCCCGGCCGGTGGGCCCCGCCGCCGCCCGGCCCGATCCGGCTCGCCTTCCATGCCCCTGATCGCGTGGTCGCGCTCGGGCCGCCGGAGATGGCGGGCCTGGCCGGGGAGTTCGGGCGGGACGTGGACGGCCGGGTCGCGTGGCTTCGCTGGGGCGGACGGCTCGCCCCCAGGGTCGAGGCGTGACGGCGGCGGCGGCGAGCGGGCGGTCCCGCGGGCGCCGACGCCCCGGGGCGCGGCGGCACGGGCGCCACGGCCACGGCGGGCACGCCGCGTTCGGGGCCCTCGGCAATCCCCGCGACCTGAAGCTCATGCTGAGCCGGCTCGAGGATCCCGGCCGCGCGCGGTGGCAACGTCCCGCGCGCCTGATCCGGGCGCTCCGCCTTCGCGCCGGCCAGACCGTCGCCGAGATCGGTGCGGGGTCCGGGTACCTCGTGCGACGCCTCGCGCGGGCCCTGGGTCCGCGGGGGCGTGTCTTCGCCGTCGACGCGGAGCCCCGCATGCTGCCCGTCCTGGCCGAGCGGCTCCGCCGCGCGCGGATCGCCAACGTGACTCCCGTGCTGGGGCGGGACGACGACCCCTGGCTGCCCGAGCGGTCATGCGACCTCGTGCTCGTGGTGAACACATACCATCACTTCCCGGCTGGGCCCCGCTACCTGAGGCGGCTCCGCGCGCTGCTCCGGCCCGGCGGCCGGCTCGTCAACGTCGACTTCCACCACCGGGAGACGCCCGTCGGCCCTCCGGTAGAGCGCCGCGTCGCGCGCGAGACCTTCCTCCGGGACGCGCGCCGGGCGGGCTTCCGTCTCGTCGGTGAGCTGACGTTCCTGCCCTACCAGTACTGCCTGGTGCTGCGCCCGCGGTAGGGCGCGGGTGCGCGCCGCGCGCCCCCGGGCTCCTGCTACGATAGGCGGTACCATGGTGGAGCCGCGATTCGACGCGGATGCCGGCACCCCCGCGGCCCGACGGGCGCCGCCCGAGCGGAACCGCCTCTCCTGGAACGCGGCGACCAGGGCGCACGAGAGCCACAAGGGCGACCAGGCGAAGTTCTACCGCGAGGGAGGCAGCAAGCTCTACCCCGAGGAAGTCGAGCTGCTCGGCGACCTCGGCGGCAAGGCCATCGTCCACCTCCGGTGCAACTCGGGGCAGGACACGCTCTCGATGAGGCGGCTCGGCGCGGCGAAGCTCCTCGGGGTCGACATCGGCGACGAAGCGATCCGGTTCGCCCGGCGGCTGTCGGCCGAGTCGGGCGTCGCGGCGTCCTTCGTGCGCGCCGACGTCTACGACTGGCTGGCGGCGGCCGCGAGAGTCGACGAGCGCTGGGACGTCGTCTTCAGCTCGTACGGCGCGATCAGACGGCGCTGGACGGTGCCGGACGGAAAGCCCAGCGTGCCGTTCATGTACAGCCTCGTGGCGCGGAAGGCGGCGTAGGCGCTCTGGCTCGCCCCTAGGGTCCCTGACACGGATGAGCACTCAAGAGAACCCGCATCACCGGAGGCCGCCGGCGGGAGCCCGTGCCCGAGAAGGGTCACACGGGGACGCGCCGGCCCTGCAGGCGCCTCCGCACCCGACGCTGCACGACTACTACGAGACGAGCAGCTCGCGGCAGCGGTTCCTGAACGACCTCTTCGACCGGACGGCCCACCGCTACCGGACCGTCGACAGGGTCACCGGGCTGGGCTCGGGCCTCTGGTACCGGCGGAAGGCCTTGCGCGACGCGGGACTCGGACCGGGCATGACGGTGCTGGACGTGGGCTGCGGCCCGGGCCTTACCGCCCAGGGCGCGCTCGATTTGGTGGGGTCGGCCGGCTCCGTCACCGGGATCGATCCCAGCACCGGGATGCTTCACGAAGCGAGGAAGGGCCCGTGCCGACGCCTGGTCCAGGGCGTCGGGGAGCAGCTGCCCTTCCTCGACGCCAGCTTCGATTTCCTCAGCATGGGGTATGCCCTCCGGCACGTGTCCGACCTGCGGGCCGCGTTCCGCGAGTACCGCCGCGTCCTGAAGCCGGGAGGCATCGTGCTCCTGCTGGAGATCTCGCGGCCGCGGTCGGCCGTCCTCCTGTCGGTGTCGCGCTTCTACATCAAGACCGTGCTGGGTGCCGTCTTTGCCGCGGCGACCGGCAACCGGGACATGCGGACCTTGATGCGCTACTGGTGGGACACGACGGAGAGCTGCGTCGCGCCGGAAGCCATCCTGTCGGCGCTCGACGACGTCGGCTTCGTGCAGTGCGACCTGCGGGAGCGCTTCAGCGGGCTGCTCCGCGACTATCGAGCGGTCAAGGCCTGAGCCGAGCGCTCGGCGCACGGCGGCGACGGCGACACACGCTCGCCTACCGGTACGGGACGAATCCGGCGCGCACGAAGTCATCGTCGAAGCCGAAGAACTGGCGGAGACCGAGTTCCTCCATGATGGCGAAGCTCGCACAGTCGACCCAGCCGACGCGGAGATTGCGGTAGCGTACGAAGAGGTCCCATGCGCGCCGCCGTCGTTCGGCGGTGGACTCGGCGAGGTGACCGAGTCGGCCACCCTGGGCGGCTTCACCGAGCGTGAGCGCATGCTCTACGGCCCCGCGGGCCTTGAGCAGCGTGACGGCCTCGGCCAGGACCCATTCGGTGGTCACCAGCCCCAGGCCCTCGGAGTCGAGTCGTTGCACGAGCGCGCGGGCCCTGGCGTGATGCTGATCGCGCCGGTAGCGCAGCGCCACCCACGCGCCCGTATCCACGAAGACGGCCCGGGGCGCGCTCAGGGGCGCCGGCTCGCCCGGGGCCGGCGGGGTCGCCGCCGGGACCGACGGGGGGTGCCGTACAGGTAGTAGTCGACGTCGACCGACAGATTCGGATCGGGGTCCGGATCGTCGAAGGCCTCGCCGAGCAGCACGCCCTGGACCGCCTCGGGCGCGGGCTGCGCAGTCCGGGTACGCGCAAGGTAGTCGGCGAGGGCCTCGCGAACGAGGCTCCCGAGCGAGAGCCGCCGGGTCCGGGCGGCCTCGGTGGCGCGCTGGTGGAGATCGGGGGGCAGCAGGAGCTGGGTGCGACGCATGTGTATGAGCCTACGCCACCTCGCCCCCGCCGACAATGGCGTGGGCGGGGGTGCGGCCCTGACCGCCCACGACGCGCTCGATCTGGTGGGGTCGGCCGGCGCCGTCACCGGCATCGATCCCAGCACTCGGGATGCTTCCGTCTTTGCCACGGCGACCGGCAACGCGCCGGAAGCCATCCTGTCGGCGCTCGAGGACGTCGGCTTCGTGCAGTGCGACCTCCGAGAGCGCTCCAGCGGGCTGCTCCGCGACTATCGAGCGGTCAAGGCCTGAGCCAGAGCCCTCGGCGCCTTGACACGTCCCTCGGCGGGACGCTAGGCTCGCGACAGCGCTCAGCAAGGAGCGTACGGCCGTACCTGATCATGGCTCCGTCCAGGGGGACGCTTATGCGAGTACGTGGATTCGCGGGATGGTTGGCGGCGGCGCTGACCCTGATCGCACTCGGCATTCCGGTGGGCGGATTCGCAGAGCCGCGAGGCCAGCTCGTGGCGGCGCTCGATTCCGACCGGGAGACGCTCGATCCGCACCAGGCGACCGGCACCATCGACTACATGGTGCTCATGCACGTCTTCGACCACCTCATCGCGCGCAACCCGGAGAGCATGAAGCTCGTGGGCGGCCTCGCGGAGTCGTGGCGGACGGTCGACGACCTCACGTGGGAGTTCAAGATCCGCAAGGGTGTCAAGTTCCAGAACGGCGAGGTCGTGAACGCCCAGGCGGTGAAGTTCAGCATCGACCGCGTGCTCGACCCGGCCCAAAAGTCCTACCTCCGCGATCGCTTCAAGGGGATCACCGCGGTGCAGGTCCTCGACGACCTGACGGTCCGCCTCAAGACCGAGAAGCCCAATCCGGTGCTTCTCGAGCGCCTGACGAACCTGGCCATCCTGCCACCCGCCTACGTCAAGGACAAGGGCGACGCCTTCATCGCGAAGAATCCCGTGGGTACCGGGCCGTACCGGTTCGTCGAGTGGGCTCGCGGGCAGCGCCTCGTGATGGAAGCGAGCCCCAGCTACTGGGGGCCGCAGCCGGCGGTGAAGACCCTCGTGTTCCGACCTATCCCGGAAGTCGCGACCGCGATCGCCGAGATGATGGCGGGCACCGTGGACTTCATCCGTCTGGTACCGCCCGATCAGATCCCGGCCATCGAGGGCTCGGGAAAGGCCTACATCACGACGGCGCCGATCATCCGCGTCATCTTTCTCAACTTTGACGTGGCCGGGCGCGCCGGCGCCGGTCCCACCCAGAACATCAAGGTCCGCGAGGCGATCTCTCGCGCCATCGATGTGGACGGCATCATCACCCACGTGCTCGGGGGCCGCGGGCTGAAGCTGGGGACGGTCGTGAACCCGATGAAGTTCGGCTACGACGCCTCGATCAAGCCGGTGGCGTACGACCCCGCGAGGTCGAAGCAGCTGCTTGCCGAAGCCGGCCTGGCGAGCGGCACAAAGCTCGAGTTCATGACGTACAGCGGCAGCATCATTGCCTCGCGGCAGGTCGGCGATGCGGTGTCGGGGTATCTGAACAAGGTCGGGATCCAGACGAACCACCAGCACATCGAGGACATCGGGCTGTCCTCGAACCTGGAGCGCACCGGCAAGCTGAAGGACATCTACCTGGCGAGCTGGGGCAGCTGGTCGGTGTTCGATGCCGACATGATCCTGTACCCGCGCTTCCACTCGTCGGAGGCGTTCGCGTACGTGCGGGATCCGAAGCTCGACGAGTGGCTCGACATCGGGCGTAACACCGTCAACGCCGGGAAGCGGATGGAGGCGTACCGACAGGTCCAGAAGTACGTGGCCGACAACTACCTCGTCTTTCCCATGTACGCCCAGACGTCGGTCATGGCCGTCTCGAACAAGCTCAACTACAAGGCTGCGTCAGACGAGACCATCGCGCTCTGGCGGGCCACCTGGAAGAACTGACGGCCGGAAGACCTCGGTTCCCGAGCCGGCCGCCGGACTGAGGGCGGCCGGCGGCCATACGGTCCGTGCGCGCCTACGTCATCGAGCGGCTCGTCGACACCGGACTGACCTGTGTCGGGATCTCGTTCGTCGTGTTCGTGTTCCTCCACCTCGCCGGAGATCCGGCCAAGGTGCTTCTCCCGCCGGAGGCCTCCAAGGAGGCGGTGGCGGACCTCCGGCGGAGCCTTGGGCTCGACGACCCGTTCTTCGTCCAGTACGGACGGTTCCTGGGCAACGCCCTCCGCGGTGAGTTCGGCGACTCCTTCATCATCCGGGACAAGGCCCTGTCGATCCTCCTCGAGCGGGCGCCGGCCACGATCGAGCTCGCGGTGGCGGGGCTCCTGGTCGGCGTGGTGCTCGCGGTGCCTCTCGGCATCCTGGCGGCGCATCGGCCACGAAGCGGGATCGACCACCTGGCGTCGATCGTCTCGGTGGTCGGGCAAGCCGTTCCGACGTTCTGGCTCGGGATCTTGCTGATCCTCCTCTTCGCGGTGTGGTCCCGGCTGGTTCCAGTCTCCGGGAGATCGGGACTCCGGAGTCTCATCCTGCCGGCCGTGTGCCTGGGGCTGTACCTCGCCCCGATCATGATGCGGCTGGTTCGCTCGGGCATGCTCACCGTGCTGGCGCAGGACTACGTCCGCACGGCCCGCGCCAAGGGGGTGTCGGAGGCGCTGATCCTGTGGAAGCACGCGTTGAAGAACGTCAGCATCCCGCTCGTGACGATGGTGGGGCTCCAGTTCGGCCGGCTCCTGGCGGGCACCGTCGTCATCGAGATCGTGTTCGCCTGGCCCGGCATCGGCTTCCTGACGGTGAAGGCGGTGCGAACGCTCGACTACCCGGTCGTGCAGGCGGCGGTCGTGGTCGTGGGCGCCGCCATCGCGCTCGTCAATCTCGCGACCGACGTCGTCGTCGGCTACCTGGATCCGCGCATCCGCTATGGATGAGGCGGGGGCGCGGGGTCGCGGGCGCCTTCGCGCCTACTGGACGGGCTGGGCCGGAGCGCTGCTCGTCGGCCTCATGGCACTGTGCGCCCTCTTCTCCCCGCAGCTGGCGCCGCATGACCCCTTCAGTCAGGACATCGCGACGCGGCTCCGGCCTCCGATGTGGGCGCGCGCGGGCAGCGCGGAGCACCCCTTGGGGACGGACCACGTGGGGCGCGACTACCTGAGCCGCATCATCTTCGGGGCTCGCGTGTCGCTGGCGGTCGGCGTGCTCGCGGTGCTGTGCTCGGGCGGGATCGGCGTGGCCGCCGGGCTGGCCATGGGCTTCTACGGAGGGGCGGCGGACCGGGCGCTGACCTTCCTCGCCAACGTGACCCTCACGTTCCCGTTCATGCTGCTGGCGATCGTCGTGATCGCGCTCATGGGCTCGGGATTCGTCAACATGGTTCTGGTGCTGGGAGTGACGAGCTGGCCCATCTACGCGCGGATCGTGCGCAACGAGGTCCTCAGCCTTCGCGAGCGCGACTTCGTCCAGGCCGAGGTCAGCCTGGGCGGCTCGACCCTCCGGATCCTCCTCGGCCACATCCTGCCGAACCTCGCGAACCTCCTGATCGTGCTCATGAGCGTCGAGGTTGCGCGGATGATCATCGTGGAGTCGTTCCTGTCGTACCTCGGCCTCGGAGTGCCTCCCCCGACGCCGTCGTGGGGCGGCATGCTCAGCGAGGGCCAGCTGTACGTGTTCACGTCGTCCTGGCTGGCGATGTTTCCGGGGCTGGCGATCTTCGCCACCGTGCTCGGCGTCAATCTCGTGGGCGACGCCCTCCGCGATCTGCTCGATCCGCACATGAAGACGGTGACGACCGGCTGAGCCGGTCCATCCGGGAAAGGATCCGCATGTCCGACCTCGTGCTCAGCCACGCGCTTGTGCTCGATCCCGCCGGCGGCCGGCTCCTGCCGGATCGGCACGTCGTCGTAGAGGGCGGCCGCATCGCCGACGTCGCCGACCGGCCGCCCCGGTCCACGAAGGGCCGGGTCATCGACGTCGGGGGCCGCGTGGTGATGCCCGGCCTCTGCGACGCCCACGTCCACGTGACCGCGGTGGTCCCCGACTTCGCGCTTCTCCGGCGCTGGTCGCCGACGTACGTTGCCTCACGGGCCGGGCACGTTCTGCGGGACATGCTCCTCCGGGGGTTCACGACCGTGCGCGACGTGGGCGGCGCCGACTGGGGCCTCGCGCGCGCGATCGAGGAGGGCCACCTGGTCGGGCCGCGCTTGCTCTTCGCCGGCCACGCGATCTCGCAGACCGGCGGGCACGGGGACATGCGGGGGCCGGGGGAGGACGCGCCGGAGGGTGCGTGCATGCACGGCCTCGGCCGGGTGGCCGACGGCGTACCGGCCGTGCTCGAGGCGTGCCGCGACGAGATCCGGAAAGGCGCGACTCACCTGAAGCTCATGGTCTCGGGGGGCGTCGCGTCGCCGACGGACCGCATCGGCAACACGCAGTTCTCGCGGGACGAGATCCGGGCGGCCGTCGAGGAGGCCGAGGCGGCCGGCATCTACGTGACCGCGCACGCCTACACGTCGCGCGCCGTCGCGCGGGCGGTCGAGTGCGGCGTGCGGGGCATTGAGCACGGGAACCTGGTGGACGAGCCGACGCTCGGGCTCATGGCCGAGCGCGGGGCGTACCTGATTCCCACGCTGTCGGTCGTCCACGCGGTCATCCGCGAGGGGGTGGCGGCGGGCTTCCCGGCGGAGCTCCGGGAGAAGATGTTCGCCATCTTCGAGACGGGGACGCGCGTCGTGGAGCTGGCCCACCGGCTGGGCGTGAAGCTCGTCTACGGGACGGATCTCCTCGGCTCCATGCACCGGCACCAGCTCGACGAGTTCGCGATCCGCGGAGAGGTGCTGAAGCCGGTGGACGTGATCCGATCGGCGACTTCCGTGGCGGCCGAGCTCTTCGGCCGCGAGGGGGAGCTGGGCGTCGTCGCCCCCGGCGCGCGGGCCGACCTCCTCGTCGTGGACGGCAACCCGCTCGACGACCTGGGCGTGATGCAGGAGCCGGAGCGGTACCTGAGGCTGATCGTGAAGGAGGGGGTCGTCTTCAAGGACGCGCTGGGCTAGGCCGCGCAACCCCCCGGCCCGAGCGGCGCGGGCGCTCCGGCCCGGCAACGGGATGCCCCGAGGGCCTGCGCGATAGACTGCGGTCCGATGGGAAGCCCTCCACGTGGAGATCGTGAGCGTCCGCCCGCTGCGGGAGGAGCCTCGTGAGTGAGCGGGATCGTGCCGCGCCAGGCGGGCCGATCATCCTCTACGACGGCGTGTGCGGTCTCTGCAACCGTCTCAACCGGTTCGTGCTGGACCGGGACCCCGGGGGTCGCTTCCGCTTCGCCGCGCTGCAGAGCCCGTTCGCGACCGAGATCCTCGCCCGTCACGGGCGAGACCCGAAGGACCTCGACACCCTGTACCTCGTGCTGGCGGCCGGCCGGCCCGGTGAGCGCCTGCTCCGGAAGTCCGACGCAGTGCTGTGGATCTTGCGGGGGCTGGGCGGTCCGTGGCGAGCGGCCGCAGCGCTGCGGCTCGTGCCGGCAGGCCTGCGGGACGCCGCGTACGACCTGGTGGCGCGCACCCGCTACCGGCTGTTCGGCCGCTACGACGCGTGCCCGCTTCCGGACCCGCGCCACCGGGCCCGCTTCCTCGATCACTCCGGCTGACGGCCGGCCTGCCCTGCCGAGCGTCGCGGCGGGGCGGCCGGCCGCGGACGGTGTCGGAGGCAGGCCAGGCCGGCCAGCCGCCGGTCAGCGGTCGAGCGCGGCCAGGAGCGCCGACACCGGCGCGGAGTCGCCGAACGTCTCGCTCACGTGCGAGTAGCGGTCCACGTCCCCCGGCCCGAAGACGAAGCTGCCTCCGAGCTGGAAGGGATTCCGGCCCGTGCGGCCCTGGCGGTGCCCCGCGGCGCGCGCGCGACGTCGGGCGGCGAGGTTGTCGCGGCGAAGGAGATGGAGCAGGGACGCCGAACGGAGGGCGGCGGCCCGGTACGCCTCGCGCTCGGCGTCGACCAGGAGCGGGAAGGTGAGGCGGGCCTCGTTGCGGAACGCGCGCGCGTACACGGCGTCGCCCAGGCCGATCGCCGCCACGCGGGCGCCACGCCCCCGGAAGTCCGCCTCGTGGTCGCGCAGCCGCGCGACGTGCTCGCGGCAGAAGATTCAGCCGTAGTGGCGGAGGAAGACGACGACGGCGGGCGCGTCAAGCCAGAGCGAGCCCAGGCGAATCGGCACGCCGTCGGCGTCCGGCAACACGACGGGCGCGAGCCGCCCCGCCAGCCCGGCTGCCATCAGGCGAGGCGCCGGTGCTCCACGAGGAGGCAGCGGTCCTGGATGACCCGGATCCCCGCACGGGCCAGCGTCTCGGCCGCCTCCTCGTGGGTGATCCCGAGCTGGAGCCACACCACGCGGGGCTTCGCCGCGAGGATGTCCGGGAGGTGCGGCGGGATGTCGCGGGGCCGCCGGAAGACGTTGACCATGTCGATCGGCCCCGGAACGTCCCGGAGGGAGCGGTAGACGCGGCGCCCCAGGATCTCCAGGACCTCCGGGTAGTAGACGGGGACCGGCACGATGTCGTAGCCCTGGCGGAGCATGTATTCCGGCACGAAGAAGGCCGGCGCCCCCGTCCGGGACTCGGGCTTGATCCCGAGGACGGCGATCCGGCGGCACTCCCGCACGATCGCCGCGATCCGGGGCGCGTCCGTCACGATGTTGCCGCGCCAGTCGTCCATGCCGCTCCTACGTTAGCGGCGACCGGGCCGTCTCGCAAACCATGCGCCCCGGCGGCCGCGCGGGCCCGGGGCGCGTGATAGCATGGGCCCATGCGGCGCGACAACCGCGTCTCCCTGATGGCCATGGGCATGGGTCCGCCCACCCCGGGGGCGGCGCCGCGCTAGACGCGCGCTCCGCGGCCACGGGTGGGCCAGCGCTCCCCGTGGCCGTGCTGCCTTCTCCGCCGTGCGGCCACCGTGGCCCGCGACGAGAGGAGGCAGAGGATGGGTGCGTACTACGTCACCACGGCGATCCCGTACGTCAACGCCGAGCCGCACCTCGGGTTCGCGCTCGAGCTCGTCCAGGCCGATGTCCTCGCGCGATTCCACCGGCTGCGCGGGGACGACACGCGCTTCCTGACCGGCACCGACGAGAACAGCCTTACCAACGTCCTGGCAGCCGAGCGCGCGAGTCTCCCGGTTCGCGACCTGGTCGAAAGGAACGCCGGGCGCTTTCGGGAGCTGACGTCGGTCCTGAACATCTCGAACGACGACTTCATCCGGACCGCGACGGACCCGCGCCACCTCGCCGGCGCCCGCCGGTTCTGGGAGGCCTGCGTCGGGCAAGGTGACGTGTACCGGCGCCCGTACCGGGGCCTCTACTGCGTTCGCTGTGAGCGGTTCGTCGCGCCGGCCGAGCTCGTGGACGGGTCCTGCCCGGAGCACGAGACCGTGCCCGAGGTGGTGGCGGAGGAGAACTACTTCTTCCGGCTCTCGCGCTACGGCGGCGCCCTCGCTCGGCTCCTCGACGAGGGCGGGCTCCGGATCGTCCCCGAGGCGCGTCACCGGGAGGTCCGCGCGTTCGTCGCGCGAGGGCTCGAGGACTTCAGCATCTCCCGCACGCGCGCGCGGGCGCGCGATTGGGGGATCGGGGTGCCGGGCGACCCGGACCAGGTGATCTACGTGTGGTTCGACGCGCTCACGAACTACGTCACGGCGGTTGGCTACGGTGCACTCCATGAGGATCAGCTCTACCTGAGGTACTGGCGGGAGAGCCAGGCCCGCGTGCACGTGATCGGTAAGGACATCCTGCGGTTCCACGCCGTCTACTGGCCGGCGATGCTGCTGTCGGCCGGGGCTGCCCTTCCCACGACCATCGTCGTCCATGGCTTCCTCACGCGCGACGGGCAGCGCATGAGCAAGTCTCTCGGCACCGGGGTGGATCCCGGCGCCCTCGTGCGGACCTGGGGCGCGGACGCCGTGCGCTACTGGCTCCTCCGGCACGTCCCCCCGACGGGCGACGCCGACTTCAGCGACGCGGCCTTCGCGCGAATCTACAGCTCGGAGCTCGCGGACCTGCTCGGGAATCTCGTGAGCCGCGTCCTCGGGATGGTTCAGCGCTACCGGGCCGGTGTGGTCCCGGCACCCGGGGGGTCGCCCTCGGACCTCCACGCCGTGGCGGCCCGGCTGCCCGTGGCCCTCGTTCGCGCGCTCGACGCCTTCGACCCGCGAGCCGCGCTTGACGCGCTCTTCGAGCTCGTCGTCCGGTCCAACCGGCACGTGACCGAGACGCAGCCGTGGACCCTGGCCCGAGCCGAGCACGCGGGCGACTCGGGCGCCGCCCGTCGGCTCGACGCGGTCCTCTACGACCTCGCGGAAGCGTGTCGAGTGGTCGCGGAGGGGCTGCGGCCGCTCCTGCCGGACACGGCCGAGCGGATCGCGAGCGTGCTCGGCGCGCCTCTGGTCGCGTGCTGGACTCGCGGGCTCGAGTGGGGTGGTCTCCGGCCCGGTCAGCCCGTGGGCACGCCGTCGTCGCTGTTTCCGCGGCCCGACCTCCCGGCGGCGCCCCGGCCGGCGGGGACCCGGCCGGTCAGGAGGCCGCGAGGAACCGCCGGAACCGGCGGGCGACCTCGGGAGGCGTGACCGTCGGGCGTCCCAGCTTGGCGAGAGAGCCGGGGGCGATCCGCGCGTGGATCAGATGGGGGCCCGGACTCTCGCCCGCGGCGCCGAGGGCCTGCTCGAATCCGGCGAGGCTGTCCGCGCTCGCGCCGCTCGCGTAGCCACAGGCGAGGGCGACCGCGGCGAAGTCGACGTTCGACGCCACCGTGGCCTGCCCGCCCGTCGAGTCGTGGACTCCGTTGTCCAAGACCACGTGGACGAGGTTGGCCGGCGCGCGGCTGCCGATCGTCGCGAGGTTCCCGAGCTTCATCAGGGCAGCGCCGTCGCCGTCGAGCACGATGACCGGACGCGGGGTGTGGAGGGCCACGCCGAGCCCCATCGCGCTCGCGCACCCCATCGACCCGACCTGGTAAAGATGCTGGGGCCGGTCGGCGAGCGTGAACAGCTCGCGGCCGCTCTTGCCCGTGGTGACGATGACGCCCGCTCGCGGGGGCGCGACGCCGAGGAAGCGCTCCAGCACCTGGACGCGGGTCGGGCGGGGGCCGTGCACCCTCAGGTCCCGCCGGACGCCGGGCGGCCGTGGGTCCGGCGGCTTCTCGTCCAGGCCGTCGTCCCGCACGGCGTCGCTCGCCATCACGAGCCCGAACGGCAGCTCCGACCGGTCCATCTCCGCCTCGGCCAGCGCCAGGGCGGGCTCCACGTCCTCGCGCGCGCCCGGAAACGGCCGGTGGGGGATCCGCATGGCGTCGAGCAGCCGGTCCGTGATCTGGCCCATCAGCTCGTGCTGGGGCTCGTCTCCGATCCCGGGCTGGCCCCGCCAGGTGACGACGAGGAGCGTGGGGATCCGGAACGGGACGCTCAGCGAGGTCAACGGGTTGACGGCGTTGCCGAGGCCGGAGTTCTGGCACATGACGACGGTCTTGCGGCCGGCGAGCCAGGCGCCGGCCGCCATGGCGACCGCCTCTCCCTCGCTGGTCGCGCCGACGTACTCGAGCGCCGGGTCGCTGATGACCCGGTTGATGATAGGTGTGAGGAACGAGCAGGGGACGCCCGCGTAGAAGGTGAAGCCCCGGGCGCGCGCGGGGCCGAGGAACGCGCCGGCCTCGATCAGATGAGACTCCGCGGTCCCACGAGCTCGGCCGACAGGCCGGTGTGGGTCTCCACGAGGACCTTGAGCGCCGGGCCCGCGCGCCGGGACACGGGGCCAGGATACACCGGGCGTGGGGCGGGTACC
>DASZOL010000098.1:0-14037 GCA_035550795.1 Candidatus Methylomirabilota bacterium | reverse complement strand
GACGTCGGGCGCGCCTGACCGGTCGGGCCCAACCCGCGGGCGTGCTCAGCTGATGGCCGCGGCCCCGCCGGGGTCGCCGGGGGCGGCGGCGGATCCGCCGCCGCTCGGCGCGGCGCTTCGGCCGCTCCTGCCGCTCTTCGTCATCGACATCCTGACGGCCTTCACCGTCGGGATGGTGCCCCCGATCCTGCCGCTCTTGGTGGAGGAGTGGCAGCTGTCGCCGCTCCAGGCCGGCCTCGTCAACACGCTGTACGCGCTCGGGCGGCTCGTGGCCAGCTATCCGGCGAGCGCGCTCCGGACCCGCTACGGCACCCGCGTGGTGATCTTCGCCGGCCTGCTCCTCCTGGTGGTGAGCGTGGTCGCCTGCGGGCTGGCCGTCGGGTTCCCGGCCTTGCTCCTCGCGCGCCTCGTCATGGGCGTGGGGGCCTCCGCCGCGTTCCTCGCGGTGTTCGCGGAGCTCCTCGAGACCGCGCCGGCCGCCTGGCGGGGCCGCTTCACGAACCTGTTCGAGGGCATGGCCATCCTGAGCCTCGCGATCGGGAGCATGCTCGGGGCGTGGGTCGCGGCCGCGGCGGGCTGGCGCTGGGTGTTCCTGGGCGCGGGACCCGTGCTGCTCCTGTCCGTCGTCGCGTGGCGGGCGATCGCCGCCGGGGCGGGCCGCCACCCCGTCGCGGCGGTGGGACCGCGACGCACCGAGGGGCGCGTTCATCGGCGGCTGCTGCCCGTGTACGCGGCGAGCCTTAGCCTCTCGCTGACATGGGCGGGCCTCTTCGCGACGATGGCGCCGCTCCTCGGCCACGCCCGGTACGGACTCGGCTCGGGCGCCCTGGGTCTCGCGCTCAGCGCCGGATACGCGGCGGAGCTGGCGGGCCTCCTCGGGGTCGGGATCGTGATCGACCGGGTCCGCCGCGAGCCGATCTTCTTCGCGGGAGCCGTGGCGGTGGCGGTGGGCGGCCTGGTCCTCGCGGCAGGGGCGCACCCTGTCGTCTTTGTCCTTGGTCTCGTCCTCGTGGGCGGCGGGTTCGCCGTCTGGATGGTGCCGGCCATCGTGCTGGCGGATCGCGTGGGGACGCCGATGCCGCCCGCGTACTTCGCCGTCTACCGGATCGCGATGGACGCAGGGATGATCGTGGGGCCGCTGGCGCTCGGCGCCCTCGCCGACCAGATCGGCGCCCGGGCGGTCGTCGGCGCCGCGGGCTTCGCGCTGGTCGCCGGCGCCCTGGCCCTCAGGCTCGGAAGGCGCTGATCGCCGGTACTATATAGTCCCGGCATGAAGAAATCCGGCCTCGTCGTCCTCGTCGTCGTCGCGGTCGTCGCCGTCCTGGCCGTCGGATGGTTCGTCTCGGTCGGCAACGACCTGGTCGCGCGCGAGCAGGCGGTCCGGGGAGCGTGGGCGCAGGTCCAGAACGTCTACCAGCGGCGGGCCGACCTGATCCCGAACCTCGTGGAGACCGTAAGGGCCTTCGCCGCCCAGGAGCGTGCGGTGCTGGAGGAGGTCACACGCGCCCGGGCGAGCGCGGCGGGGATCCAGCTCTCGCCCGAAGCCCTGCGGGACCCTGCGGCGCTCCGCAAGTTCCAGGAGGTGCAGGCTCAGCTGAGCGGCGCGCTGGGCCGGCTCCTGGCCGTCGTCGAGCGGTATCCGGAGCTCAGGTCGAACCAGAACTTCCTGGCTCTCCAGAGTCAGCTCGAAGGGACCGAGAACCGGATCGCCGTCGAGCGCGGCCGCTTCAACGAGGCCGTGCGTGAGTACAACACCGCCGTCCGCCGGTTCCCGGGGAGCCTCGTCGCCTCGCTCCGGGGGTTCCGCGAGTGGTCCTACTTCGAGGCGACTCCGGGCGGGGAGACGCCTCCACCCGTCAAGTTCTGATCCGGTCGCTCCGGGGAGTTGCCGGACGAGGTGCCGACGCCTCCATCCGGCCGGGCGCAGTTTGACAGGGGTCAAACCCTCCGATAGCATTTTCACGCGGGGATATCCTTCGATGAAGCTCCGCGCCCGCCAGCAAGCCAGGTTCTCCGCGCTCTACATCGCGGTCGCCGTCATCGTCCTGATCTTCCTGCAGAGCTGGCTGCTCACGCCGCAGGCTCAGGAGATCCCGATGAGCCGGCTGATCGAATGGGTGCGCCAGGACCGGGTTGTCCGGGTCTCCTTCGGTGAGCGCGAGGTCCGCGGCGCGCTCAAGGAGCCCCCGGCGGACGCCCCGGCGCCGGGCCCGCCGTGGCTGACTCGCCTGACGGGCCGGACGCCGGGCGTCCTCTTCGTGGCCGTGCGCATCCCCGGCGCCGACGACGCGCAGCTGCTGAGCGAGCTCGAGGCCCACAACGTGGAGTTCTCCGGGCGGATCGAGTCCACCCTGGTCCGCGACCTGATCTTCGGCTGGCTCCTGCCGATCGGCGTCATGGCCGGAATCTGGATCTTCCTCATGCGTCGCATGGGCGGCGGTCCGACGCAGGCGCTGACCTTCGGGCGGTCCAAGGTCAAGATCTACGACCGCAAGGAGCTCAAGACGACCTTCGCCGACGTCGCCGGCGTGGACGAGGCGAAGGCCGAGCTGGTGGAGGTCGTGGACTTCCTTCGCAACCCGCAGAAGTACCAGCGCCTCGGCGGCCGCATCCCCAAGGGAGTCCTGATCGTGGGACCGCCGGGAAGCGGCAAGACGCTCCTTGCCCGGGCCGTGGCGGGGGAGGCCGACGTGCCGTTCTTCTTCCTGTCCGGTTCGGAGTTCGTCGAGATGTTCGTCGGCGTGGGCGCCGCCCGCGTGCGGGACCTCTTCGAGCAGGCCAAGGAGAAGGCGCCCTGCATCGTCTTCATCGACGAGCTGGACGCCATCGGCAAGAGCCGTGCGGGCGCCGCGGGCTTCGTGGGCGGGCACGACGAGCGCGAGCAGACGCTCAACCAGCTCCTCGTCGAGATGGACGGCTTCGATTCCTCCAAGGGCGTCATCATCATGGCGGCCACGAACCGCCCCGAGGTCCTGGACGCGGCGCTCCTGCGCGCGGGGCGGTTCGACCGGCAGGTGGTCGTGGACCGGCCTGACGTCCGCGGCCGTGAGGCGATCCTGCGGGTGCACGCCCGCCACATCCGGCTCGCCCCGGGGGTGAGCCTCCAGGTGATCGCGGCCCGGACCCCGGGCTTCGCCGGCGCCGACCTCGCCAACGTCCTGAACGAGGCCGCTCTCCTCGCGGCCCGGAAGGGCAAGGACGCGGTCGAGCAGCCCGACTTCGAGGAGGCCATCGACCGCGTGGTGGCCGGGCTCGAACGCCGCAGCCGCGTGCTCTCGGAGACCGAGCGCGACATCGTCGCGCATCACGAGATGGGTCACGCCCTGGTGGCGTCCTCGGTGCCGCACGCCGATCCCGTGCACAAGGTGACGATCATCCCCCGCGGCGTGGGCGCGCTCGGCATCACCTATCAGCTGCCGACGGAGGACCGGTACATCCTGCGCCGCTCCGAGCTCGAGGACCGGATCGCGGTGATGCTCGGCGGCCACGCGGCGGAGGAGCTCGTGTACGGCGAGCTCTCCACCGGCGCGCACAACGACCTCGAGCGGGCCACGGCGCTGGCGCGGGCGATGGTCATGCGCTACGGGATGTCAGAGCGGCTCGGCCCGCTGGCCCTCGGGGACGGCGGCGGCCCGGGGTTCCTGCGCCGGAACGGGCCCGGCTGGGAGGGCGGCGAGCGCGAGTACAGCGAGGACACCGCCCGCGCCATCGACGAAGAGATCCGGCGCATCATCGACGAGACCTACGAGCGGGTACGCAAGCTCCTCGGGGCGAGGAAGGAGGTGCTCCTCCAGGCCGCCGAGGTGCTGAAGGTGCGCGAGACGCTCCAGGGGGACGAGCTCCGCCGGCTGCTCGCCGGGGAACCGGTTCCTGTCGGCGCCTGAGCGCCGCCGCCGCACCCTGCTAGAATCCATCCGTGGCCGTCTCGTACCGGGACTACTACAAGATCCTCGGCGTTCCGAAGACCGCGGACGCGAAGGCGATCAAGCAGGCCTACCGGAAGCTCGCGCGCAAGTACCACCCTGATCAGAACCCGGACAACGCGGGCGCCGCCGAGCGCTTCAAGGAGATCAACGAGGCGAACGAGGTCCTCTCCGATCCTGACAAGCGGCGCCGGTACGACGAGCTCGGGGCGGACTGGGCGCGCTACGCCGACTCGGGCGGGTTCGGCGGGCGGGGCGGCGGCCCCGGGGGCGGCTTCCGGGTGCACGTCGACCAGACCGGCGAACTCGGTGACTTCTCCGAGTTCTTTCGCACGTTCTTCGGGGACCTCGGCGGGCGCGCGAGCGGATTCGAGGAGGCCGGCTTCGAGCGCGGCGGTCCCTTCCGCACGGGATCGCGCGGGCGGCGGGGCGGGGATCTGGAGACCGAGGTCGAGATCACCCTGGAGGAGGCCTTCGCCGGAACCCGGCGGGCCGTGGAGTTCCAGCAGCTCGGGTCCTGTGACACCTGCCGGGGGTCGGGCCGGCAGGGCTCCAAGCCGTGCCCGACGTGTGGCGGCGCGGGTCAGGTGTCCCGGAGCCACCGCCTGGAGGTGAAGATCCCTGCGGGCGTCCGGGACGGCTCGCGGGTGCGCGCGGCGGGCGAGGGTGGCGTCGGCACGGGCGGGGGCACGCGCGGGGACCTCTACCTCCGGGTCCGCGTGGCGCCGCACCCCGTCTTCGAGCGGCGCGAGGACGACCTCCACGTGGAGCTGCCGCTCGCCGTCTGGGAGGCGGCGCTCGGCGCCGAGGTCGAGGTGCCCACGCTACGCGGGAAGGTCGCGATGAAGATCCCGCCCGAGACCGGCGGCGGCCGCACGTTCCGCCTGCCCGGCTACGGCGTCCCCCACGTCAAGGGCGGGCGGGGCGACCAGTACGTCCGCGTTCGGCTCGTTCCCCCGAAGGACCTCACCCCACGCGAGCGGGCCCTCTTCGAGGAGCTGCGACAGCTCCGTCCCCAATCCCCCCGGGAGTGAGGCCCGGGCGGGCGTCGTCTCCGCCGGACCCGGGCGCCGCTGAATCGCGGCTGCGGTCGGGCGAATCCTCCCCGCGGTGCTGCCGGTGACTCCCGGCCCCGGCAGCATGCGTGAGACCGACGTGCTAGCAGAGGGGTCCCGGCTCGCGGCTCCGGACTCATCGAGGGCTCGACCTGCGCCTTCGTTATCGGCGAGACCGAGGATTCGATCAGGAGGGGGGGAGTCCGGCTGTTCCTCGAGTGAGACCTGGGGGGGCGGCGGGCGCGCCCTCGACTGGCTGGCTCGCGGCGGGCTCAGGGGTGCAGGGCACGGGGTAGGTCAGCCGGCCGTCCCGGGGAACGTAGGGCCGCCCCGGCACGAAGCACGGGTTGGGCGCGATCCAGTGCCGTGTCGGATCCTCCCAGCCGCCGTCGATGCGCTCGCCGCAGAGTCCGCCCTGGCGCCGGCACACGCCGAAGTGCAAGTGCGGGGCCGTCGCATTCCCGGAGCTCCCGACCCGCCCGATCACGTCGCCGCGGCGCACGGCCTGACCTGCCGCGACCTCCACCGCCGAGAGGTGGTAGTACGCCGTCACGGCGTCGGTGTCGTGCCCGATCACGATGAGGCGCCCGGCGAAGATCTGCGAGCCGGTCCGGAGGACGATCCCGTCGGCGGCAGCGAGCACCGGCGTCCCGGTCGTGGCGCGGATGTCGACGCCCGCGTGGCGGGCGGGGCTCCTGGTCCCGCCCTCGCCACGCCACTCCCCGAACCGGGAGAGGACCGGTGGCGGCACGAGGGCGAGGGGGCTGGAGATCGCGTCGGCAGGCGAGGGCATTGCCGTCGGGTGCGGCGGCTCGATGGCGCAGCCGGTCAGGGACAGGAGCAGCCCCAGGATCCGCCCGCCGCGGGCGAGCGATCGGAGCGGCCGGGGCGCCGGCGCCCTGAGCGCCCGGCGGCGCCAGTCGGCCGGGGTCCCCCTCACCACGCCACCGCCCAGGAATCGCGGCGCGGATCCGCCGCGCCCCAGCGGATGCCCTCCGCGTCGATCCGGGCCAGGCAGACGCCGCCCGCTCGCCACTCCCAGTCGCTCCAGCGCTGCACGTCATGACCGCGAGCCCGGAGCGCGTCCGCCGTCGCCTCGGCGAGGCGACTCTCGAGCGTGACGCGGCCCGGGAAGTAGCGATGCGGCCAGAACGAGTCGGGGAACGACTGGGTCCCGAATCGGGGCGCCTCGACGGCGCGCTGCGGGCTCATGCCGAAGGCGCAGACGTTCAGGAGGACCTGGAGCATCGCCTGGACCTGGACGTCGCCGCCCGGCGTCCCGAACGCCGTCACTTCACCGTCCGGTCCGAGGATCATGGCGGGGCTGGGCGTGAGGCGCGGGCGCTTGCCGGGCGCGACCGCGCTTGCGTGTCCGGGGTCGAGCCATCCCTGCGAGCCCCGGGAGGACACCGCGAGGCCCGTGCCGGGGATGACGGGCGTGTCGGTCGAGACGTCGCTGGGGGTCGCCGAGAACGCATTGCCCTTGCGATCCACGACGGCGACGTACGACGTGCCGAGCGCGGCAGGGCTGCCGGCGGCGGCAACGGGGGCGCCGCTGCCGGCCCGGGCGGGGGCGCCCGCAGGCGTGCCCGGGGGCGGCATCGCCGGCCAGGCCCGCGCGGGATCGATGAGGGCCCGGCGCCCGGCCGCGTAGGCGGGGTCCAGCAGGCCCGGTCCGGGCACCGGGACGTGGCGAGGATCCCCGTAGTACGCCTCGCGATCGGCAAAGGCGAGCTTCATCGTCTCCGTGATCGTGTGGACGTAGTCCGGCGTGTTGTGCCCAAGGCCGGCAAGATCCATCCCGTCGAGGATCTGCAGCATCTGGAGGAGGACCGGCCCCTGGCACCAGAACCCGCAGGTGATGACCTCGCGCGGCCCGAACGGCGCCCTCACCGGCGGCTCGACGCCCACCCGGAAACGGCCCAGATCCTCGCGCGTGAGGAGTCCGCCCTCCTTCTCGTGGTAGCGCGCGATGGCGGCCGCGACATCGCCTCGGTAGAAGGCCTCGCGCGCGGCAGCGAGCCCGGCCGCCCGACCTCCGTGCCGCCCGGCCCGGTCCTCGTCTGCGAGGTAGGACAGCGTGCGTCCGAGATCCGCCTGGACGAAGCGCTCGCCGACCCGCGGAATGCGCCCGCCCGGCAGGTAGATCGGGGCCGATGTGGGCCATCGCCGGTAGGCATCCGCGTTGGCCTCGATGATCCCGGCGACGAACCTGCCGAGCGGGAAGCCGTCCCGGGCCAGCTCCATCGCGGGCTGGGCGACCTCGGCGAACCCCAGGGTCCCGAAGCGCTCGAGAGCTGTGATCCAGGCGTCGGGAGCTGCCGGGACGACGGTCCGGAGCAGCCCCTCGGGCATGTCGCCTCCGCAGCGGTCGCGGAAGTACTCGATGGTCGCCCGGCGAGGCCAGACCCCGAGACCCGAGATCGTCGTCACCTCGCGGCGCTGCGCCTCGTAGACGATGATCGGGGCGACCCCCGCAAAGTTGACGATGTCGGAGTGGACCACGCCGAGGCAGATTCCGGCCGCGACGCCGGCGTCGACGGCGTTCCCGCCGGCCTCCAGGACGCGATGCGCCGCCAGGGCGGCCAGCGGATGGCCCGCGGCGACGGCGTGATGCAAGCCGAGCGCATCCGGGCGGAGGGCGCGCGGTACGGTGACCGGCCCAGTCAACGCTGTGGCGCCCGTCGAGGGGGGCCCCCCTTTGGAGCCTTGAGCGCCTCCGTCGTGCGGTGGCCGATAGGAATCGACAGTCATCGCGTGAGCATTGTGTCGGGGGCCAGGGTCTCCCGCTCGGGGCTACTGCTATCGCACCACAAACCGCACCTCGGGGTCAATCCAAATCGCCGTTTTGACAGGCAAGCCGGACGGATGCTAGCGTGACGATCGTGCGCCCGCGGATCGGCCTCACCGCCTCCGTCATGCCCACCAAGCTCGGCACGCGGCGGACCTTTCTCAACGAGCCCTACATCGTCGCGATTCAGGAGTCGGGCGGGATCCCATTGGTGCTGACGCCCGCTCATGGAGGTTCGCCCCTGCGCGACCTCTACGAACTCCTGGACGGACTTGTGCTGACGGGCGGGGAGGACGTCGCGCCCGAGCGATACGGCGAGGAGGTGCAGCACCCCAACGTCGAGTGCGTGCCCGAGCGCGACGCTCTCGAGTTCCAGCTTCTCGAGTGGGCGCTCGCGGACGACCTCCCGGTGCTCGCGATCTGCCGCGGCATCCAGGTGCTGAACGTCGGCCTCGGCGGGACCTTGTACCAGGACCTGCCGGCGGACCGGCCCGACCATCTCGCCCACGACCAGGGGGTGGGCGATTCGCCCCGGCCCCGCAGCGAACCGCACCACCCGGTGACCGTGCGGGCCGGCAGCTGTCTCGCGGACGTCCTCGGGCTGGGGGCGATCGAGGTGAACAGCATGCACCACCAGGCCATCAAGGGGCTCGCGTCCGCGCTCACGGCCGTCGCCCATGCGCCGGACGGGGTGGTGGAGGGCGTGGAGGCGGCCGACGCCTCGCGCTGGAGCTTCCTCGTCGGCGTCCAGTGGCATCCCGAGGAGCTGGCGCGGGCCGGTCACCCGCCGTCTCGCCGCCTCTTCGAGCGCTTCATCGCCGCGTCGGCCAAACGCGTTCGCCGCTAGGCTCCTCGGGCGCGTCGCTCTCAGGCTCATGACACGACGCAGGGTGCTGCAGGTCTGTGTGGCCTTCGTCCCTGGGCCTGCTGTAGCGCCACAGCGTATCGAGTGGCAGTGACGCCATCCAGAGGCTGAACGCCTCGTCGACCCACAGGCTCTTCGCGCCGATCGCGTGGAGCCGGAGCAGGAGGCCGGCGCGGCGGTGGACATCAGGCGTCCCGCTCCAGCTTACAGCTGCCGGGGCGCCTGTCGCGTCGCGTGATGACCCTGGCCGCCGCCCCCCGCCTTGACATGTCTCCGCACGGCGGCCCAAATAGGCCTCGGAGCGGCAATAGGTGGGACATCCCGCACGGACGGAGCCATGGACGTGGCCAGCGGCGCGGCTGGCCGAGGCGATCGCTCGGAAGGAGCTGTCGCCGGTCGAGGTCATCGAGGAGGTCCTCGCGCGAATCGAGCGGCTGAACGGGCGACTGAACGCCTTCTGCACGGTGACGGCGGAGGCGGCCCGCGCGGACGCCCGCCGGGCCGAGGACGCGGTGATGCGCGGCGAGCCGCTCGGGTGCCTGCACGGGGTGCCCGTCTCGGTCAAGGACACGCTCGACACCGCCGGCGTCCGGACGACGCTGGGGTCGGCGCGCTTCGCCGACCGGGTGCCGGCCGCCGACGCGCTCGTGGTGGCGCGGCTCCGGGCCGCCGGGGCGATCCTCGTCGGCAAGACAACCACGCCCGAGCTCGCTCACAAGGGCGTGACGGAGAGCGCGCTGTTCGGCGTCACCCGGAACCCCTGGGCCCCGGACCACACCTGCGGTGGGTCGAGCGGCGGCGCGGCGGTCGCGGTGGCCACCGGGATGGGGCCGCTGGGCCTGGGCACAGACGAGGGCGGCTCGATCCGGATCCCGGCGAGCTACTGCGGCGTCGTCGGCCTCAAGCCGACGTTCGGGCTGATCGCCCGTGTCCCCGTGGGGGTCGCGGAGGTGCTCACGCACCTGGGACCGCTCTGCCGCACGGTCGAGGACGCGGCGCTGTTCCTCTCCGCCACGGCCGGCCGCGACGACCGGGACGGCTGGTCCCTGCCGGTCGAGCCCACGGACTACACGCGCGCGCTCGCGCGGCCGCCGGCGCGCCTGCGCGTCGCCTGGAGCCCGCGCCTGGGCCATGCGGCGGTCGATCCCGAGGTGGTGGGGACGACGGCCGCGGCCGTGCGGGGGCTCACCGCGCTCGGCTGGACCGTGGAGGAGGCGGATCCGGGCTTCGACGATCCGGCCGACGTGGCCGACGCCTTCCGGTATCCGGGACTCGCCGCCGCCGTCGGAGACGATCTCGATCGTGAGCGCGGGCGCATGGATCCGAGCCTCGTCGCGCTGGTGGAGGCGGGGCGGCGGATGACGGCCGAACAGGTCGCCCGCGCGGCGGTCCGCCGCCATGCGCTCTGGGCGCAGCTCAGCCGGTTCTTCGAGCATCACGATCTCCTGGCGACGCCCGCGGTGGCGGTGCCCCCGTTCCGGGTCGGCCAGGCCCCGCCCCGCGAGATCGACGGACGCGCCGTCGGCGTGCGCGGGTGGATCGCGTTCACCTATCCCTTCAATGTCGCGGGCGTCCCGGCCATCGTCGTACCCGCCGGCCGCACCACCGCCGGGCTGCCCGTCGGACTCCAGTTCGTCGCGCGCCGGCTCGACGACGCCCGGCTGCTCGCCGCCGCGGCGGCGTTCGAGGCCGCCGCGCCGTGGGCCGACCGCTGGCCAGCCGCCGCGACGGCTCCCTGAGGCCATGACATGGCGTTCCGCCCCACGCTCCTCGCCCGCGACTGGCTGATCACGACCGAGCACTACCTGTCCGCGGAGGCCGGCGCCGCCGTCCTCCGCGACGGCGGTAACGCGATGGATGCGGCCGTCGCCGCGATCCTCGCCGAGTGCGTCGTGAACCCGCACATGCTGAGCCTCGGCGGCGAGGTAGTGATGCTCGTCCACGACGCCGCCACGGGCGAGGTCTCCGCGATGAACGGCCACACCGTCGCCCCCCGCGGGCTCACCCTGGAGCGCTGCCGGGGGGCCGGCCTGACCATCGGGCTCCCGACCGACCACCCGCTCGCCTGGAGTGCTCCCGCCACCCCCCACGCCCTGCTGACCGCGCTCGCGCGGTGGGGCACGCGTCCGCTGGCCCCCCTGGCCGCCTCGGCACAGGACCTGGCGCGCCGCGGCTTCCCGATGCACCCCGGCCTCCGGGGGCCGGGGGAGCACCTGTGCATCGCCGCGCACCTGGACCGCCTGTCCGGCTGGCCGACCTCGGCGGCCCTCTACTTGCCCGGCGGCCGCCTGCCGGACGTGGGCGCGCGCTTCGCCAACCTCGCGCTGGCCGACACGCTCGATCTCCTCGTGGACGCGGAGCGGCGGGCGGGCGGTGACCGGGCGGCGGGCCTCGGCGCCGCGCGCGACGCCTTCTACCACGGGGATCCGGCGGGGGTGATCGAGCGGTTCGTGAGGGAGCATGGCGGCGTCCTCGACAAGGCGGACGTCGAGGCGTTCACGACGCGGGCAGAGCCCGCGGTGAGCCGCGACTACGCCGGTCTCACCGTGTGGAAGTGCCCGTCGTGGACCAACGGGCCGCTCTTCCTTCAGGCGCTCGGACTGCTCGAGCCCCGGGCGCTCCGCGCCGCCGGCCACAACTCGGCCGATTACCTTCACCGGGTGATCGAGACGCTCAAGCTCGTGTTCGCGGACCGGGAGCACTACTACGGCGACCCGCGCCGCGTGGACGTGCCCCTCGACGCCCTGCTCTCCGACGCCTACGCCGCGGCTCGCCTGGCGCTCATCGACCCCGAGCGGGCGTCGCTGGACCTGCGCCCGGGCGACCCCCGGCGGCTCCGCGCGCTGCTGGAGGGCCCGATTCCCGTCCCCGGGCCGCCCGGCCACGGCACCGTCCACGTCAACGTCGTGGACCGGGAGCGCAACATGGTGAGCGCGACGGCCAGCGGCGCCTGGCTCGGCGCCTCGCCGGTCGTGCCGGCGCTCGGCTTCCCGCTCTCGTCCCGGTGCCAGACGTTCTCGCTGGACCCGGCGCACGCCAACGTGGTCGCCCCCGGGAAGCAGCCGCGCACCACGCTGACGCCGACGCTGGTGACCGCGGGCGGACGCCCCCGGATGGTGCTGGGGACGATGGGTGGCGACAACCAGGATCAGTGGAACCTCCAGGCGTTCCTGAGCCTCGCGGTCTTCGACATGCCCGTTCAGGACGCCATCGAGGCTCCCCGGGTCTCGACCCAGCACGCGCCGAACACCTTCTACCCCCATGCCGCCCGGCCCGGGCACGTGCGCGTCGAGAGCCGCATTCCCTACGCCGTGCGGCGGGAGCTCCAGGCCCGGGGCCATCAGCTCGAGCTGCGGCCCGACTGGGTCGAGGGGTTCGTGCTGGCCATCATGGTCGACGAGGCGCACGGCTGCCTCATGGGCGGCGCCGACCCGCGCGGTGAGGTCGCGACGATCATCCCCGCGTACGCCATCGGCTGGTGATGGGAGCCGGCGCCCGGCAACCACCGAACGGCCCACGCGGCGGTACAGCCTGGAAGGAAAAGGAGGTTCTGACGTGACATCGATGGCATGTTCGCGCTTCGTGCGCCCGGAGCGGACCCCGGCCGCCGCCCTGCTCATCCTGCTCGCCCTCCTCGCGGGGGCGGTCCTTCCCGGGACCGGCCCCGCACCCGCCATGGCCCAGGAGCCCCCGGCGCGCGGTGGCCGCGTGCTCGACTCCCTGATCTCGGAGCCCGACAGCCTCGACCCGGCGCGGGCGAACCTCCTCGTCTCGCAGTACGTGCTCGGTCTCCTCTACGACCGCCTCGTCTATCTCGACCAGACCGGCCGGCCGAAGCCCTGGCTCGCCGAGTCGTGGACGATCGGCAAGGATGGCAAGGAGGTCACCTTCGTCATCCGGAAGGGCGTCACCTTCACCGACGGGACGCCGGTGGACGCCGAGTCGGTGCGCTACTCGCTGGACCGCTTCCTGAAGCTTTCGAAGCGGAAAGCCGACCTCGGCCCCGTCCAGAAGGTGGAGGTCCTCGGCGGCGGCAGCGTGCGCCTGACGTTCGAGCGGCCCTTCGCGGCCCTCTTCACCGCGCTGGACTCCTCGTACCTGGGGATCGTCTCGAAGGCGGCGGCGGAGAAGGCCGGGGAGGAGCTCGGCCGGCGCCCGGTCGGCTCGGGCCCCTACACGCTGAAGGAATGGAAGGCCGGCAGCACGCTCCTGTTCGCCCGGAACGCGGGCTACCGGAACCTTCGCGGCGACGTCGAGAACAAGGGCGCGCCGTACCCCGACGAGTGGCAGATCTCCATCGTCAAGGAGGAAGGGACGCGGATGGCCGCCCTCGAGACCGGCCAGCTCCACATGTCGTGGGCGCCGTTCGAGGAGGTCCCGCGGATCCAGAAGGACGCGCGGCTCCAGCTGATCCGCCGGCCAAAGGGCGTCTCCTACATCTTCCTCGAGTTCAACACGAGGAAGCCGCCCTTCGACAAGCTTGCCCTCCGGAAGGCCATCGCCTACTCGGTGGACTCCAAGGAGGTCCTCGACGCCTCCTACCTCTACGGCACCATCATCCAGGCGCCCCTCCCGCTGGGCGTCGCGGGCTTCTCGGCCGAGGTCGGCCGCCAGCACGGCTACCGGCGTGACGAGGCGAGGGCCGCGGCCCTCTTCAAGGAGGCCGGCTACGCGAAGGGCGCCGACGGCAAGCTCCGCGACGGCGCGGGCCAGTCGCTGCGGATCACGCTCACGACGTGGGTCGCGCCCCAGATCTCCCGGGCGGCCCAGGTCATCCAGGCCCAGCTCCAGGCGGCCGGCGTGGAGTGCGAGCTGACCCAGACCGATGCCGGCGCCTTCCTGGCCAAGCTGCCCGAGGGCAAGCACGACTTCGACCTCATGCGGATGACGTTCCCTGACCCGAACGGGCTCACGCGCCTGGTCAAGAGTCCCGGCCGGTGGAACCACTACGGCAACCCGAGGCTCGATCCGCTCCTGGACCAGGCCGACGGGACGATGGACGCCGACCGGCGGATGGCGCTGCTGCAGGAGATTCAGAAGATCGTGCTGGAGGACGCCGCCCTCGTCCCGCTCTTCAGCGACGACTTCATGATCGCCGCGCGCAGCGAGGTGCGCGGGTACAAGTTCGACGGCGCCGGGACGCCGATGTACTACGACGTCTGGATCAAGCGCTGAGCGAGCTGAAGCGCCGGGTATTCGCGATCTAGCAGTGCGTGCACCTGGTCCACGCGCCGCCGGGTTGCCCGACCACGGAGGATCGGTGTTCCGCTCCGAGCGGCGGCTTTGCCGCCGCCTCCGAGGGGGGGCATCGGGGGGGTCTTCCGAGACCCCTCCGAAGACAGCAGGCCGGTCGTGCGGGACGGCGTCAGGACGCGGGGCGGGCGCGCGGGCGCGGTCCCGGGT
>DASZOL010000097.1:0-17089 GCA_035550795.1 Candidatus Methylomirabilota bacterium | reverse complement strand
GTCGGCCTCGTGGTGGCGCTGGTCTTCAGCAGTATCTTTCGCGACTCCCGCGAGATCGAGGAGCGGCGGCGGGAGGTCCGGACCTGGCTGAACGACATCGACCGCCCGACCGAATCCCAGCGGGCCTGGCGGAAGGCCATGTGGGTGGTGGTGCCGGTTTGGTATCTCTTCGCGATCGGACCGTTCGCCGTCTGGGGCAACACCGCCTTCTCGTTCCTCGGGTTCCCGCCGCTCTGGGCGTGGCAGATCGTCTGGTGGTTGCTCGGGATCATCATGATGTGGGCGATGTGCTTCAAGGCCGGTCTGTCCTTCCTCGGTGAGGCGCAGATCCAGCGCGCCGAGCGCGACCAGAAGATCGTCGTGCACGAGGTCGCCCCGGCCATCGCCGGAGGCAGCGACGCCGGGCCGGCGACGAAGGGAGGGCGCGCATGAAGATCGGGCTCCCGGAGATCTGGTCGTTCGGGGTGGTCATCTTCACGATCCTCTTCATGGTCGTCTACTTCGGAGGCGCGAAGTAGGCCGACTGGCGCGGACGCGGGACGAGCACGCTCGTCCCGCGTCCGCCTGCTCTCGCTCCTTGCGGCTCCTGACCGTCACGCTCCTCGCGGTAGGGCTCCTGGGCTGCTCGGAGCCGCCGCGCGACCAGAATCCCGCCGAAAAGCCAAAGAGTGGGGGTGGGATTGCGGGCGGCATGTCGGAAGAGGTCTGGAAGATCTACGGTGGCGCGGAGAGCGGCGTGATTGAGGAAGCCAGCAAACCGGCGTCGCCGAAGGAGAAGCAGTAGGCTGATCGACGGTGGCGGCACGCTCCGGCTCCAGATCCGGTCCCTTCTCAAGCGCCCCGCAGTCACCTGCCCGAGCGACGAGACCATCGCCGGCGCGAGCCGCGCCATGGCCGAGCACGGCGTCGGCTCCATCGTCGTGCTGGGCCCGGCTGGGGCGCCCCAAGGCATCCTGACCGACCGCGACCTGCGCGAGCGGGTCCTGGCCGCAGGCCGCGCGTCCGACGAGCCGGTCACCGCGGTGATGAGCGCCCCGCTCGTGACGATCTCGCCCGAGGCGTTCGTCTTCGAGGCGCTGCTCGAGATGACCCGCCGCGATATCCACCACCTGCCGGTGGTGGAGGCGGATCGACTCCTCGGGGTGATCTCGAGCCACGATCTCCTCCTCCTGCAGGCGGCGGCCCCGCTCGAGCTGGGCCGCCTCATCCAGACCCGGACGTCGATCGACGAGCTGGCGGATGCGATGCCCGAGCTGACCCGGGCCACGCGTACCCTCTTCGAGCAGGGACACAGCGGGTACGAGATCGGCCGGATCGTCTCCGAGCTGAACGACCTGGTGATCCGGCGGGTGCTGACGCTGGTCGAGGAGGAGTTGCGGGCGGAGAAGGTCGGCGAGCCTCCCGTGCCGTTCTGCTGGCTCGCCCTGGGCAGCGAGGGCCGGCGCGAGCAGACCATCCGGACCGACCAGGACAACGCGCTGGTCTACGCGGACCCCGGGGCCGGCGTCCGCGTCTGGGCCGAGCGCTACTTCCGGCTGCTGGCCGAGCGCGTCATCGCGGGTCTCATCCGGCTTGGGTATCCGCCGTGCCCGGGCAAGTCCATGGCCTCCAACCCCCAGTGGTGCCAGCCCCTGGCGACCTGGCGGCGCTACTTTGCGGACTGGGTGACCGATCCCGCGCCGCAGAACTTGCTCTACTCCTCGATCTACTTCGACTTTCGTCCGCTAACCGGCGCCTCCGAGCTGGCCGGCGCCCTTCGCGACGAGATCCGCACCCAGGTGCGGGCCTGGCGGTCCTTCCCGCGTCACCTCGGCCGCCTCGCCGTGTCGCACTCCCCGCCCCTCGGGCTCTTCGGCCGGTTCGTGCTCGAGCGGAAGAACGGGGCGCGCGGCATCAACGTCAAGCTCAACGCCATGCTGCTCCTGGTCAATGCCCTCCGTGCCTATGCGATCGAGCTGGGGCTGGAGGAGACCAACACGGTCGAGCGACTGGAGGCGGCCGCCCGGACCGGCGGCTGCTTCACCCCGGACGAGGCGGAGGACGTGCGCGGGGCGTACGAGACGATCTTCCACCTGCGACTCGGCCATCAGCTGGCCCAGCTCGCCGCGGGGCGGCATCCCGACAACTTCATCGACCCCTACGCGCTCAGCCGGAGCGACCAGCGCCACCTGAAGGGCGCCTTCCGGACCATCCGCCGGCTGCAGGGGAAGGTGGAGCTCCGCTATCTGACCGAGGCGCTCCAGTGAGCGCGCCTTGGCCGCCCCTGCGGCGGGCCCTGGCGAGAGCCAGCTGGGCAGCCATCGTCCCTGGCTGGTGGCCGTTCCGTCGCTCGCTGCGGGAGGTCGACGTTCCCCTGGACCGGCTCGAGTTCGTCGCCATCGACACCGAGACCACCGGCCTCGACCCGCGAACGGACGCCATCGTCGCGCTGGCCGCCATCCCGTTCGTCGGCGGCCACGCCCGGCTCGAGGCAGGCTACACTTCGCTCGTGAATCCGGGCCGACCCATCCCGCCCACGGCGCAGGCAATCCACGGCATCGGCGATGCCGAGGTGCGCGATGCCCCGCCGCCCCGGTCCACCCTCCCGGACTTCCTGCGGGTCTGCCGCGGGCGGCCCCTGGTGGCGCACACGGCCCACTTCGACCTGACCGTGATCAGCCGGGCCGCGCGCCGCGCCGGCCTGCCCTCCATCGAGGGCCCCGCGCTCGACATCGGCGCGCTGGCGCACGGGCTGTTCCCGTCGTGGTGGGATCTGAGCCTGGAGGGGCTCGGACGGCTGGTGGAGCTGGAGCCGATCGACCGCCACACGGCGCGGGGCGACGCCCTCACGGCCGGGCTGATCTTCCTGCGGATGGTCCCGCTGCTGGCGCGGGTCGGAGTCACGTCGCTCCCGGCCGCCCTTCGCCTTCAAAGCCGGACCGCCCTGCTGCCCGGTGGCCCCGGCGCCGCCGGGGGCGGCCTGGCGGGGCCGTGAGCTTCGCGCGGCGCCTGCTCCGGATCGCAGCCCTGGCCTTCGCGTTTGCGGCGGTCGTGGCCGGGCTGACGTGGGCGCTGGAGCGCGTGATGCCGCCGTCGTTCTCGGGGTTCCTGGCCCTCGTCCTGGTCGGGCTCGCCGTGACGGAGTTCCTCAAGCGCCAGCCGCGCCAGCGGGCGCTCCGGATGTTCCGGCTCTATCTCCATGCCCGCGAGCGGGGGGCCGACGAGCCGAGCGCGCGAGCACGCCTCCTTGCCCGGCTCTGCCGCGATCCTGAGCAGCGCCAGCGCCTCGAGCGAGAGATCGAGGCTGCCTGGACCGGCGCGTCGGAGAAGGAGCGGGCAGTCGGCGGAATCGCCCTGCTCCTGGCCCGGGAGAAGCGCCCGATCGAGCCGGCCCTGCTGTCGGACCCTTACGACCGGGCGCGGGACCAGTTCACGATCGGTGGCTGGGACGCGCTGCCCCTCGAGTTCACGCAGGCCATCCGTAGCCAGCTCGAGCGGTCGGAGCTGCAGCGGCTCGACGAGCTGGTCGAACGACACCGCCTTTTCCAGCAGAAGTTCTTCAAGCGGCCGACCTCGCTGGGGCTGGACCCGGCGCGGGGCGTGGTTGAGTTCGCGCGGCTGCTCCAGAGCCTGGGGAACCACCTGGCCCACGAGACCCCGGGTGACGCGGAGCGTGCCTACCGGCTTTCACTCCGCCTGCGCCCCGACGAGAACCTGGCCCACGCAGGGCTGGCCCTCCTGCTCGATCGAACCGGGCGCACCCGGGAAGCGGGACAGGAGGCGAAGATTGGCCTCGAGGTCCTCGACGGGTACGCCGCGCGCGCGGCCGAGCGCAACCCGACCACCGAGGACATCTCGCCCTTCCGCTCCCCCGCCTCTCTCCGGGAAGCGCTCGAGCGCGTGGCCGCGTCCGCCTGAGCCAAGGGGAAGCCGATGGACGTCCGGCTGCCCTACGAGCTGATGCTATTCGTCGGCCTGGCGGGGGTGGTGGTGCTGATGGCCGCCTGGACGATCGCCCGGTGGACGCGGGGCGGGCGGGACGCCGACCCCGCGGCGAGATTGCTGGCAGCCGTGGCCCTCGGGGTGCTGGGGTGGATGGTCGGGGCGGGACGGTGGACCTGGCTCGGACAGCAGTGGGGCGTCTGGTTCTGGCTCCCCTTCGTTGCCAGCCTCGCGCTTTTCCTCGTCGACTCGCTCCGGGTGTGGCGGGCCCGACGCCGTTGATCGGAGCCAGCCGTCAGACGGGCGACTCAGGCGGCTCGCCGGCGGCGGCCCGCGAGCGGAGGCCGTAGCGGACCATCTTCTCCCAGAGGTTCTTGTTGTCCATGTCGGCGTGCCGCGCGGCGGCGGAGAGCTTGCCCCCGTGGAGCCCGAGGACGCCGGCCACGTACGCCCGCTCGAACTCCTCAACCACGCGGGCCTTGGCGTCGCGGAACGGCAGGGTCAGGTCCACCGTCGGGGGCGCCTCTCCCGCCGGGGCCAGGAACGGGCCGACATCGGTGATCACCGGCTCCCGGGCCACGATCACCGCGCGCTCGATGACGTTCTCCAGCTCCCGGACGTTGCCCGGCCACGGATAGCGCATGAGGGCCTCGAGCGCCCCCGGCGACAGCGTGCAGGCAGCCTTCTTGCACCGCCGGCCGCTCTCGGCCAGGAAGTGCTGGGCCAGCAGCGGCAGGTCTTCCCGGCGCTCGCGGAGCGGCGGGACGCGGATGGGCAGCACCGAGAGCCGGTAGTAGAGGTCACGGCGGAAGCTTCCCTTCTCGACCGACTCCCGCAGGTCGCGGTTCGTGGTCGCGATGAACCGCACGTCGACGTCGACCGGACGCTCGGCGCCGATCGGGGTGACCTTCTTCTCTTCAAGCGCGCGCAGCAGCTTCGACTGGAGGCCAAGCGGCATCTCGGCGATCTCGTCGAGCAGGAGCGTCCCGCCGCTGGCCAGCTGGAAGTGGCCCCGGCGCGGCTCCGTCGCGCCGGTGAACGCCCCGCGCCGGTAGCCGAACAGCTCGGACTCGAAGAGCTCCTCGGGGATGGCGGCGCAGTTCACCGCGACGAAGGGCTTGTCGTGCCGGGGGCCCGAGAAGTGCAGCATCCGGGAGAGCAGCTCCTTCCCCACCCCCGTCTCGCCGTGGATGAGCACGGTCGTGTCGAGGCGGGCGACCTCGCGCAGCAGCGCAAGGATCTCCAGCATCTCCGCGCTCTTGGCGACAAGGTTGGTCAGGGTGAACCGCTCCTGGTTACGTCGGAGCGATTGCCGGCGCTGGTCGCGCAGCTCCCGGAACTCCAGCGCCCGCCGCAGGACCAGCAGGATCTCGTCGGGCTCGAACGGCTTGACCAGGTAGTCCTCGGCGCCGAGCCGGGTGGCCTCCACGGCGGCCCCGATGGTGCCGTAGGCCGTCATGACCACGATGCCGACGTCCGGGTGCTCGGACCTGATCCGGCGGACGACCTCGACGCCGTCCATGCCCGGCAGGCGCTGATCGGTCAGGGCAAGGTCGGCGTCCTCGCGCTTGAGCAGGTCGAGCGCCTCCTCCCCGCTCGAGGCCGTCAGGACGTCGAACCCGCCGAGCTCCAGCGCCCGGCGGAGTGGCCTCAGAAAAACCTCGTCATCCTCGACGATCAGCACTCGCCGCTTCATCCATCACCCCCGCGGGCAAGGCGATCTCGACCCGCGTCCCGCGCCCCGGCGTCGAGGCCACGCGGATCTCGCCCCCGTGCAGGTCCACGATCTTCTTGACGATGGCGAGGCCGAGCCCGGTGCCGGTCGGCTTCGTCGTGAAGAACGGAAGGAACATCCGCTCCCGCTCCATGCGGGTCATGCCGACGCCGTTGTCCACGACCTCGAACAGCACGGAGCCCGTCCTGCCGGAGCACCGCACGTCGACGCGGCCAGCCGGCCGGCGCTCGGCCGCTTCCACCGCGTTCCGCACCACGTTCGTCAGGACCTGTCTGAGCTTCTGTCCGTCGACCAGCGCCCTGACGGTGTTCGGGAAGGCCTCGCAGGCAACCGTCACCCCCCGCGACCGCGCGTCGGCCGCGAGCGACTGCACCACCTGGCGCACGATCCGCTCCAGGTCGTACGGCTGCCGGTCCAGGCGCGTCTCGCGCGTGTAGTCAAGCAGGTGGCTCACGATCGACTCGATCTCTCCCGCGCCCGACCGCATGGTCTCGATCATCTCGCGCGAGAGCGCGTCCCCCTCGTGCTTCGCGAGCACGGCCATCGCCATCTTGATCCCGCCGAGCGGGTTGCGGATCTCGTGAGCGACGCCGGCCGCCATCTGACCGAGCGAGGCGAGCGTCTCCTGGTGGATCAGCCGGCGCTGCAGCTCCTGCTGCTCCGTCAGGTCGCGAAGCACGCCGACCGTCCCGAGCACCAGTCCGCCGGGGTCGAGGATCGGCGTCACCGCGAGGTGCGCCGGGAACTCGCGGCCGACGGGGGTGCGGGCTCGCACGTCGCCCCTCCAGGCGTAGGCGCCCCCCAGCGCTACGCCGGTGCGGCCGAGCGCGCCTGTGGGGCCATTGCCTGCCAGGAGCCCCCACCACTGCACGCCGGCCAGCTCCGCCTGTGGCACCCCGAACAGCCGCTCGCCGGCGGGGTTGACCGTCACGAGGCGCCCCTGGATGTCGGCCGTGAAGATGCAGTCGTCGACGCTCCGCACGACGCTCGCCAGCAGGCGCTCGATGCGCTGGGCTTCCTCCTCCGTCGTCCGGAGGGAATGGCGAAGCTCCTGGAACGACTCCACCAGGCGCTCGGCCTCGCCCGCCGAGAGCGTGAACCGATCCTCCACGATGAACCGCGCGGCGGCGGCGCCGAGGGAGGCCGCCAGGCGCTTCTCGAGCCGTATCCGCAGCTCGAGCAGCTCCGGCGGCGTCAGGGCCTCGGGCGCCTTCGCGCCGAGCACCTCGGCGGCGATGACGGCAGCCTCGGGTCCCCCGACATAGTGCTGCACCAGGCGCTCGATCTCCGGGGGCGTCAGGATGGTCCGCCCCACCGCGACGGCGGCCGCACCCGGGAAGCGCCCGGTGAACGCGGCCGCCTGGAGCCGCTCCTCGGCGTCCTGGCGGGTCGCCAGCGACACCAGGACGTAGCCGGCCAGGTTCGCGAAGAGCGACCAGAACAGGCCATGGCCCAGGGGATCCAGCCCGTCCAGGCCGAGGAGCTCGGTCGGTCGGAGCCAGGGCTGCCCGAACAGGCCCGCCTCCAGGATCGAGGGCGCGACGACCCCTTCCTGGACCAGCGTCGGCACGATGAGGGTGTAGAACCAGAGCCCGAAGCCCGCCGAGATGCCGGCGAAGGCCCCCCAGCGGTTGCCGCGCGGCCACACGAGACCGAGCAGTATCGCCGGAGCACACTGGGTCACGGCGACGAACGAGAGCAGACCCATCTCCACGAGCAGGAACCGCCCGCCAGCGAGCGACGCCCAGCCGTACCCCAGGAACACGATGAGGAGGATGCAGAACCGCATGGAGCGGAGGCTCGTCCGGTAGATGTCGCGGCTCCGGTTGCGGAGCATGATCGGCACGACGATGTCGTTCGTCAGCATCTTGGAGAGCGCCAGGGAGTCGACGACGATCATGGCGGTGGCCGCCGAGAAGCCGCCCAGGAACACGAGGATCGACAGCGCCTGGTTCCCCGCGGAGAGAGGCAGGAGCAGCACGAACTGGTCCGCCTGCGCGGGCGGCAGCATGAGGAGTCCGGCCGCGGCGATCGGAAGCACGAAGAGGTTGATCAGGAGCAGGTAGAGCGGGAACATCCACGAGGCGACCGCCACGTGCCGCTCGTCCTGGTTCTGCACCACGAGGACGTGGAACTGCCGGGGCAGGAACACGACGGCCATCATCGACACGACCAGCATCGCCGCCCAGCGCGAGAAGGACGCGGCCGGCGGCTCGCCGAGGGTGATCAGGCGGTGCAGCGCCGGGTCCGCCACCATCCGTCCGAACAGGTCGCCGAATCCGTCGAAGAGGACCCAGGTCACGTAGGCGCCGGCAGTGAGGAACGCCAGCAGCTTGACCACCGACTCGACGGCCACGGCGGTGAGGAGACCCCGTTGCGCCTGGGTGAAGTCGGGGCTGCGGGCGCCGAAGAGGATCCCGAAGACTCCGAGCACGACCGCGACGAGCAGCGTGGGGTCGAACCGGTCGAGGATGGCCTCCTGCCGCAGGATCATCTTGAAGGACTGGGACACCGCCTGCAGCTGGAGCGCGATGTACGGGATCAGGCCCACCACCACCAGGCCGGCCACCAGCGCGCCGAGCGGGGCCGACTTGCCGTAGCGGCTCGAGATGAAGTCCGAGACCGACGTGATCCGCTGCTCCTTCACGATCCGGACGAGGCGGCGCAGCAGCAGCGGCCAGAGCAATGCGAGCAGCGCGGGCCCCAGGTAGATGGTCAGGAACTCCAGGCCTTGATTCGCGGCGAGCCCGACGCTGCCGTAGAAGGTCCACGCCGTGCAGTACACCGAGGCGGTGAGGACGTAGGTGAGCATCCGCAGGCGCGGTCGCTCCAGGCGATGCGTCCGCTCCGCCCAGTAGGCCACGCCGAACAGGAAGAGCAGGTAGCCGACGACGATGGAGAGGACCGGACCGTAGTCGAGCCAGCTCATGCCACCGGCCGCGCTTGCCGCGGGCGGTCTTCCATCAGCCCGAGTCCCCGCCCGTGAGCCAGAACAGGACACCGATGATCCCGGCCCACAGCGCGAACAGGTACAGCACCAGCAGCGGGATCCCCAGAACGGCCACGGGTCGGTTGACCACGGTCAGGAGGGGCCAGGAGAACAGGATGGCGCCGAGCGCGAAGAGGGCGACGAGGAGATCCTTGCTTTTCATTGACGCATTCACCGAGCCTCGCGCCACCGAAAGCCGGGGGAATTATAGGTCGGAGCCCGGCCCGCTGACCAGTCCGGGGGGCAGCGCGGCCGGGCGCCGCGGGGGCATGAGTCGCCGCCGCGCGGCCAGGGCCCTACCTGCGCGCGGGCGGTGGGCCGAGTAGGCCGTCCCCTGGGGCTCCCGTTGGCGGGTATACTGAGCCATGCGTCTGAAGTTGCGCCTGCTCGCAGCCATCTGGCTGCCCCTCACCGTCATCCTGGCCGCCTTTGGCTACGTCGGCGTGGCCCGGGAGCGCACCCGCCTGACGACGGACCTCGAGCGGCGGGCCTGGCTCCTGGGCGAGAGCCTGAAGGAGGCGATCGAGCCCCTCATCGAGAAGGGCTCGACCACCCAGATCTCTCGGATCGCTCAGCGCTTCAGCGAGCCCGACCGGGGCGTCGCCGTCTACGACCGGTCGGGGAGGCTCATTGCGGCGTCGCCCGCCTGGGTGCCGCGCCAGCAGGCCTCGCCTTCCGTGACCGCAGCCCTTGCCACCGTCGCCCCGCAGCGGGGCTTCCTCACCATCGGCGACCGCTCCATGTACGAGTACGCGGTGCCGCTTCTGGCCGACGACCGGGCCCGGGGCGCGCTCGCCATCCTGCTCGACGCGAGCCCGATCGAGCGCGAGATCGCGGACCTCGTCCGGCTGCACGCGATGCGATTCCTCGTCCTCGTGGCCGCCATGTCGATCATGACGCTGGTCGTGCTGCGACGCAGCGTCACCAATCCGATGCAGCGCATGGCGGAGTGGGCCCGGCAGCTCCGGGCCGGGCAGCCAGGCCCTCCGCCGGAGATGCCGGATCCGGCCCTCTTTGGCCCGATCGCCTCGGAGGTGAGCGATCTCGCCCGGAGCCTCGCCAAGGCGCGGGCGGCGATCGCCGAGGAAGCCCGCCTTCGGCTCCGAGGGGAAGCGGTGTGGACCGAGGAGCGGCTCGGGCAGGTGGCCCGGGCCCGCCTCGGAGACCGGCCGCTCGTCGTCGTCTCGAACCGAGAGCCGGTGAGCCACATGTGGCGCGGGCGGCAGATCATCCCCCTGACGCCGGCGAGCGGCGTCGTCACGGCGATGGAGCCCGTGATGCGGGCCTGCGGCGGCGTCTGGGTCGCTCACGCCAGCGGCGACGCCGACCGGGAGGTCGTCGACGAGCGCGGGATGGTCCGGCTCCCGCCGGACGCCCCCCGGTACACCCTCAAGCGGCTCTGGCTCTCGGCCGAGGAGGAGGCGGGGTACTACTACGGCTTCGCCAATGAAGGCCTGTGGCCGCTCTGCCACATCGTCCATGCGCGGCCGACGTTCCGCCCCGAGGACTGGCGCCAGTACGCGGCCGTCAACTCGAAGTTCGCGGACGCGGTGCTCGAGGTGATCGCCGAGACGGACGACCCTGCGATCCTGATCCAGGACTACCACTTCGCCCTGCTGCCCCGTCTCATCAAGGAGAAGCGCCCGGACGCGCACGTCGCGCTCTTCTGGCACATCCCGTGGCCGAACGCCGAGGCTTTCGGGATCTGCCCCTGGCAGACCGAGATCCTCGATGGAATGCTCGGCGCCGACCTGGTCGGCTTCCATACCCAGTTCCACTGCAACAACTTCCTGGAGACGGTGGACCGTGTGGTCGAGGCGCGGATCGACTGGGAGCACTTCTCGGTGGCGCGGAGCCAGCACGTCACCCTCGTCAAGCCGTTCCCGATCAGCGTTGCGCCCCGGTTCATCGACGAGCCCCCCGCCACGAGCCGGGCCGCGCTGCTGCAGGAGCTCGGCATCGACGTCGAGTTCCTGGGCGTGGGCGTCGAGCGTATCGACTACACGAAGGGTCTGCCGGAGCGGTTCGCCGCGATCCGGCGCTTCTTCACCCAGTACCCCGACTATCGCGGGCGGATGACGTTCGTGCAGCTCGCGGCGCCCAGCCGGAGCCGCATCACGCGCTACCGCGCCCTCGAGGAGGAGCTCGACCAGGTCGCCGGGGAGATCAACGGGGAGCTTGGCAGCGGGAGCTGGCGGCCGATCGTCCTCCTCAAGGGCCACCACGACCACCGAGACGTCTGGCCCTTCTACCGCTGGGCGGACTTCTGCATGGTGACGTCCCTCCACGACGGGATGAACCTGGTGGCCAAGGAGTTCGTGTCGGTCCGTGACGACGGCGACGGCGTGCTGATCCTCAGCCGATTCACCGGCGCCGCCCGGGAGCTCCGGGACGCCCTCCTCGTCAATCCATACGACGTCGACGAGATGGCCGAGGCAATCCGGGGGGCCGTGACGATGCCCCCCGGGGAGCGGCGGAGCCGCATGGCCCGGATGCGCGAGGTGGTGCGGGAGTACAACATCTACCGCTGGGCCGGCCGGCTCCTCGGCGAGCTGGCGCGCTTGCCTTCCCAGGCCGACCGCAGCGACGTCACCAGCCGGTAGGGACCTCGCCCGGCGGCCCCGGGGTTCCTCTCCTCAGGGCGACGCGGGCAGTCCGAGAAGGGCGCGGAGGTCCGCCGCCAGCCTGCCGGAGGCCCCGGGCCCGTACCGCCCCCGGATCGCCCCTTGCTCGTCGATCACCGTCACGACGCAGTCGGTCTCGACGCGCTCGCCCGCGCGCCGGACCTCGACGCGGTAACGGTGCGTGACGGCGTCGACCTCGCCGGGACGGTCCTCGGTCAGGAGAAGCCACGCGGACGCCCGGAGGCCGTTGGCCCGGCCGAACTCCCGCAACGCGGTCGGTGTGTCGTGCGCCGGGTCCACCGTCACCATCGCGAAGAAGACCTGCCGGCCGGGTGCGTCCCCCAGTCCGCGCGCGATGTCCGCCAGGGTCGCCATCAAGCCGGGACACGTCCCGCAGCGGGTGCAGCCGAAGGCGAGGACGACGGCTCGACCCCGCAACTGCGCGAGCCAGACGCGCTCGTTCTGCTGCGTGGTGAGCGCGAAGTTCGGCGCGAGCTCGCCGGCCGGCGGTGGGGCCGCCGCCGCAACGGCCGGGATCGTCACCAGCTCGATGGCAGCCGCCGCCAAAGCCGTCAGGCGGACGCGCAGGCCGCACGCCGTCGATCGGTTGGCCATGGAGTTCCCTCGTCGGCTCGGCTCCAGCATGGTCGCGCGGCATCGGGCGCGCAAGGGGCCGCACAAGGGGCCGCGTCTCATTTTCATGGCGCATCAAGAACAAGGAGCCGCGTTTGTTGACAGGGGTCCCCCCCCCGGGTAGGCTCGGGCTGACGAAAGAAGGCTCGCCCGAGACCCTCCCGGCCTCGCCCGACGCCGGACCAGTGCCCCCTCGCAAGCGGCGCCTGAGGGCCTCCACGGTCTCGAGCGGCTCCCACGTCCCGGAGGAACCGCATGGTGGACACCAAGACCGCCGACCAGGCGCTCCAGACCTACATCCGGCCGCAGACGTTCCCGGTGGCCATCCGGATGCTGCGGCCCGGCGAGCCCGTTCCGGAGCGGACGCGACGGCCGGCCCGGGACTTCGGGAAGCTCTCGATGAACTGTCAGGTCATCGACATGGCGCGCCGGTACGGCTGGACCATCGCGCTGACCCGCGACGACAGCATCTGCTCCCTCGGCATCACGGCCCTCGGCTTCGACCGGCCCACTCACCTGTACAGCTCGGGCACCCTGTGCGAGGGCATGTACACGGCGACCAAGGAGGCTGGCGCGCGCTCCGAGGCGGCGGTGGACAAGTTCGCGCCGGGCGAGTTCGAGGCGCTCCTGGTCGCGCCGCTGGACCGGTCGGCGTTCGAGCCGGACGTGGTGGTCGTCTACGGGAACCCCGCCCAGGTGATGCGCCTCACCCAGGCGACGCTCTGGAAGACCGGCGGTCGGCTCGCCTCTTCGTTCCAGGGCCGCATCGTCTGCGCCGACATCATCGTGACGACGATGCAGACGGGACAGCCCCAGGTGATCCTCCCGTGCTCGGGCGACCGGATCTTCGGCCAGACGCAGGACCACGAGATGGCTTTCGCGATCCCGTGGGCGCGGATGGGGGACGTGATCGAGGGCCTCGAGGGCACGCACCGGGGGGGCATCCGCTACCCGATCACGCAGTTCATGGAGTACGAGGCAAAGCTTCCCCCCAGGTACATGGAGGTCAACCGCCTCTGGGACGCGGAGCGCGGCAAGGCTGCGTACACGGGCCGCGACCACATCGTGGCGGCCTACAAGCGGAGCTTCACCGACCGGGTGCCCGTCTACCCGATCGTCGCGTCCTTCGCCGGCACCCTGGACGGTCTCTCCATCGAGGAGTACTGCACGAACGCGTCAAAGGCCGTCAAGGCGATGCTCAGCTACTACGACCGCTACCAGCCGGACGTGGTCCTCGCCTACAACGACCTGGCGAAGGAGGCGGAGGCCACCGGCTGCCGCGTCAAGTACTCGGACTACGTCGTTCCCTCCATCGAGACCCACGTGCTCCAGGAAGACAAGGGCGCGCTGGCGCGGCTCGACATTCCCGATCCCCTGCGGGACTCGCGGCTCCCCGGCTTCCTCGAGCTCTGCGAGGGTCTGGTGGCCGCCAAGTTCCCCACGGCGGTCGGGGCCGTCGCGGTCGGCCCGTGGACCATCGCGATGCTCATGCGGAATCCCGAGGTCATGCTGCTCGACACCTTCGAGGACCCGCAGTTCATCCACGAACTGATGCGATTCACGACGGAGTACTGCAAGCGCTGGGGCGACGCGATCGTGAAGACGAAGATCGGCCTCTCCTTCTCCGAGCCGACCGCGTCGATCAGCCTGATCTCCCCGGACAACTACCGGGAGTTCATCGCGCCCTATCACAAGGAGCTCGTCGACCACTTCAAGGCAAAGAAGGTGGGCCTCACGACCCACATCTGCGGGACCACGTATCCGATCTACGAGGATCTCATCGGGTGCGGATTCACGACGGTCTCCTTCGACCTCGACCAGCAGACCGATCCCACGCTCCACGTGGACCAGCTCGCGCGCTTCATGGAGGTGGCGCGCGGCCGCGCGGTGGCGATCGGGAACGTCGACGCCACGCTGTTCGAGCGGGCTTCCCGGGCCGAGATCGAGGCCGAGGTGCGGCGGTGCATCGACACCGCCGCCCGGAGCTCCGGATTCATCCTCTCGACCTCGTGCGAGATCCCGCCACGCTCCAGCCCGGAGATCGTCCAGTGGTTCATGGATGCAACGCGCGAGTACGGCCGCTACGAACGCTTCATGAGCTGACGACCGGGGGGCATTCACCATGCAAGTCACACGCGCGACCCTTGCCGTTGCCCTGACCTGCCTCGTCGCTGCTGCGGCGCTCGCCCAGCAGCCCGCGGGCCAGGAGAAGCTCGGCCAGGTCCACTTCACCAACACCTGCAGCGCGGCCGTCCAGGGCGACCTGAACCGGGCCGTGGCGCTCCTCCACTCCTTCTGGTGGGGAGCCACGATCAAGGCATTCAACGAGGTCGCCCGGCAGGACCCATCGTGCGGCATCGCCCACTGGGGCGTCGCGATGGCGATCCTCAGCAATCCGTTCACCTGGCCGCCCTCGCCCAAGGCCCTGGCCGACGGCAGTGCGGCGGTCGGGCGCGCCCGAGCCGCCGGGGCGCAGAGCCCGCGGGAGCTCGACTACATCGCGGCGATCGAGGTCCTCTACAAGGATCACGACAAGGTCGAGCACCGCACGCGCGCCGTGGCCTACGAGAAGGCTATGGAGCAGCTGTCGGCGCGTTACCCGGACGACCGCGAGGCGGCGATCTTCTACGCGCTCGCGCTGAACGCCACGGCACTCGCGACCGACAAGGCTTACGCCCAGCAGCTCAAGGCGGCATCCCTTCTCGAGGCGGCGTTCCGGGAGCAGCCTGATCACCCCGGCGTGGCGCACTACCTGATCCACAGCTACGACTACCCGGCGATCGCGGAGAAGGGACTCGGGGCCGCCCGGCGCTACGCGACCATCGCACCGGCGGCGCCGCACGCCCAGCACATGCCGTCCCACATCTTCACCCGGCGCGGCTACTGGCAGGACTCCATCCAGTCGAACCTCGCCTCGGCCGCCGCCTCCGACAACGACTTCGATCGCTTTCACGCCTGGGACTACCTGGCCTACGGCTACCTCCAGCTGGGCCAGGACCGGGCGGCCCGGGGCGTGCTCGACCAGATCCTCTCGGTCGAGAAGCCCGACGTCCTGAACTTCGCGGTGGCCTTCGCGCTGGCGGCAATCCCCTCGCGTTACGCGCTGGAACGCCGCCAGTGGGCCGAGGCGACCGCCCTCGCGCTCCGTCCCGGGGACTTCCCGTGGGCCCGCTTCCCGCAGGCGGAGGCGATCCTCGTCTTCACCCGTGGCGTCGGAGCGGCCCGCAGCGGGAACCTCGCCCAGGCCCGTGACGACCAGGCACGCCTCGCGGCGCTGCGAGACGGCCTGCTAGCGGCGAAGATCGGCTACTGGGCCGACCAGGTGGACATCCAGCGGCTGCTGGTAGCCGGCTGGCTGGGGTGGGCACAGGGCCGGACCGACGACGCGCTCCAGCTCCTCCGGGCGGCTGCCGACCGGGAGGATGCCACGGAGAAGCACCCCGTGACACCGGGAGCAATCGTGCCGGCCCGTGAGCTCCTCGGGGAGCTGCTGCTCGAGCTCGGCCGGCCGGGCGAGGCGTTGCGGGAGTTCGAAGCCTCCCAGCAGAGGGAGCCGAACCGCCTCCGGGGCTACTACGGGGTCGCGCGCGCCGCGGAGCTTGCGGGCGACGCCGCGAAGGCGAGGGCTCAGTACCGGCAGCTCGTGACGCTTGCCGAGAAGGCTGACACCGAGCGGCCGGAGGTCGCGCAGGCCAAGGCGTTCCTGGCGAAGCCCTAGGGTCCCGACGCCGGCCACCGCTCGTCACGGGCCGAACGCGGTCCTCCACACAGCGACGGCGCAGGGAGGGCACCCTGCGCCGTCGTCGTCTATGTGCGCACGGCCGCCGACGTTGCCCTGGCGAGCCGCGTTACTGTCACTCGAGCGTTGCTGCTACCAGCGGGGCGTGCGGCGCGGACCACCGCCATAGCCGCCGCCACCGCCACCAAAGCCGCCGCCCGACCGCGATCCGGGCGGACGGGACCCGCCGGAGCGCCCGCCGCCGCCAGCCCCCTGGGGGTTCGCGACGTTCACGGTCAGCCGTCGACCCTCGAACGGCTTGTCATTCAGCTTCGAGATGGCAGCCTGGCCATCAGCCTCGGTCGCCATCTCGACGAACCCGAAGCCGCGGGACTGGCCGGTCGCCCGGTCGGTGATCACCGTGGCTGACTCGACCGTTCCGCACTGCGCGAAGTACTCACGAAGGCTCTCGGACGTGGTGGAATAGGACAGGCCGCCAACGAACAGCTTGGTCGCCACAGGGGCGCCTCCTTCAGGGGCTCCGGACGGAATGCCCGGAGCCATCACTCTTCCGCACTTCTCTCTGCGCCCCTGACATGCGGAAGAGCGGCCTATCCGAGGCGAGGGCCACGCCCGAATGGCGCGGCACATACGAGCAGTGTAGCACGGCGCGGGGCCCCCGCCGGGGCGGGTCAACGGGGCGCCGGACGCGCGCCCAGCCCGCCGGAGCGCGGCTCAGAGCGCGGGGGCGGACGTGAATCCGACCGCGGCCTCCACCCAGCGGGCCGCGCTCAGGAGGCGCGCCTCCTCGAACGGCGCCCCGATCAGCTGGGTGCCGAGCGGCAGGCCGTCGGTCGCGAGGCCGGTCGGAAGGGACAGGGTGGGCACGCCGACTCCCGTCCAGGGGCCATTGAACTGAGGGTCGCCGGTCGTGCTCCGCCCAGGGGCGGCCCCCAGCGCCGCGGGCATGACGAGAGCGTCATAGCGCGCGAGCAGCGGGGCGAGATCCTGACGGGCCTGCCGCCGGATCCGCTGCGCGCGCAGGTAGACGTCGGCCGGGATGCACAGCCCGAGTTCGATGCCGGCCCGGATCCGGGGGCGGTAGGCGTCGGCGTGTCGCCGGTGCCCGCCCGCGTGGACCGCGCCGATCTCCGCGCGGGACACCGCCATCACGGCGGGCTGGACCGCAGCCATGAGGGCCGGCAGCCGCACGGGCTCGACGCGCGCCCCTCCCGTCTCGAGCGCTCGCGCGACCGCGTCGAGATGCGTCTCCGCCTCGCGCGTCGCCCGAGCGAGGAACGGCTCCCCGATCAGGCCGAGGCGCGGGGGACGGGGCGGCGGCCCGGTGATCACCGATCCCACGTCGGGAGGCGGCGCGCTCGCCGAGCCAGGATCGGCCGGATCGTACCCGGCGAGAACCGAGAGGAGCAGGGCGGCATCCGCGACCGTGCGCGCAAAGACGCCCACGT
>DASZOL010000096.1:0-19424 GCA_035550795.1 Candidatus Methylomirabilota bacterium | reverse complement strand
GCGATGACGCGTCTTCGGCTCGCCTTCGTGGTGCAGCGCTACGGCCCGGAGATCGACGGGGGCGCCGAGTACGAGTGCCGCCGCGTCGCGGAGGCACTCCTGCCCCACCACGAGGTCGAAGTGCTGACCACCAGCGCGCGCGACTACCTGACCTGGCGCAACGTCTATCGGCCGGGCCTCGAGACGGTCAACGGGGTCCGGGTGCGCCGCTTCGTCGTGGACCGGCCACGCCGCGTGCGCGCGTTCGGGCGCTACGCGGACTGGCTCTACGCGACGCCGCACACGTTCTTCGACGAGGTGGAGTGGGTGCGGCGGCAGGGGCCGCTCGTCCCCTCGCTGGTCGAGTGGATCCGCGCCCACGCCGACGACCACGACGGGTTCCTCTTCTACACGTACCTGTACCTCCCGACGACGCTCGGACTGCCGCTGGTCGCCGACAAGGCGGTCCTGGTGCCGACCGCCCACGACGAGCGCCCGATCTACCTCGATCTCTTCCGGAGTCTCTTCCGGGTCCCCCGCGGCCTGATCTACCAGGTGGAGGAGGAGCGGGCCTTCGTCGAGGGCCGCTTCCACACGGGGCACCTGCCGGCCGCGGTCATCGGCGCCGGAATCGACCCGGTCACGGACGCCGACGGGGCGCGGTTCCGGCGCCAGCACGGCATCGAGGGCCCTTACTTCCTCTACGTCGGCCGGGTCGACGTCGAGAAGGGCTGCCGGGCGCTGGTCGAGACGTTCCTTCACTGGCGCGAGCGAGCCGCGGAGCCGGTCACGCTGGTCCTCATGGGCACGGTCGCCCTGAAGCTCCCGCGCCACCCGGCCCTCCGCGCGCTCGGCTTCCGCCCCGAGGCCGAGAAGCACGACGCGATCGCCGGGGCGACGGCCCTGGTCATGCCCTCGCCGCACGAGAGCTTCTCGTTCGTGATCCTGGAGGCGTGGTCGCAGGGCACGCCGGTCCTCGCGACCGCACGCTCGGCCGTGCTGCGGGGCCACGTGGAGCGCGCGGGCGCGGGGCTCCTGTTCGACCGGGTCCCGGGTGACTTCGACGCCGTCGCCGGCTCGCTCCTCGCCGACGAGGCGCTCCGCAAGGCCCTCGGCGAGCGCGGCCGCGCCTACGTCGAGGCCCGCTACCGCTGGCCGGGCATCACGGGCCAGTACCTCGACTTTCTCGCGCACGTCTTCGGCGGGTCCCCGGAGTAGCCGATGGACGCTGAGGTGTTCACCGAGCACTTCAACCTCGAGGACACGCACTGGTGGTTTCAGTCGAAGCGCACCCTGGTCCTCACGCTGCTGCGTCGCTACGGGGCCCTCGCCGGCCCGGGCCTGGACGTGGGATGCGGGGCCGGCGGCACGCTGGCCACCCTCGCCGCCCAGGGTGCCTGGGTCGGGGTCGACGCCGATCCGGCCGCGCTCGGGCTCTCCAGGGGGCGGCGGCTCGCGCGCCTCGCCGGCGGCGCCGCCGAGGCGTTGCCCTTTCGCGGCGGCACGTTCGCAGCCTGTCTCTGTCTCGACCTGCTCTATCACCGGAACGTGGTCTCGGAGAGCCGGGCGCTCGGCGAATGTCACCGGGTGCTCCGCCCCGGTGGCCTGCTCCTCGTGACCGACTCGGCCTTCAAGTGGCTCCGGTCGGCCCACGACGAGGCGGTGCACGGCGCCCGCCGCTACACGCGGCGCGAGATGGTCGCGCAGGTCCGGAGGGCGGGGTTCACGCCGGTCCTCGCCACCTACGCCTACTGCCTGGTGTTCCCGGCCGTGGCGGCCGTCCGCCTCGCGCGGCGCGGCGCGGCCGGCGGCTCTGACGTCTTCCCGCTGCCCCGCCCCCTCAACGCCGCGCTTCTCGGCGTGCAGGCGGTCGAGCGAGCCCTCCTGCGCCTCGGCCCCCTGCCCTTCGGCAGCTCGGTCGTGCTGGTGGCGCGGAAGGCCGCCGCGTGACGACCTCGGTGGTGCTGCCCACCTACAACGAGCGCGACGTGATCATCGGCGTGGTGGGCGAGATCCTCGACGCCGTCAAGGACGTGGAGGTGCTGGTCGTGGACGACGACTCCCCGGACCGGACCTGGGAGGCGGTCGACCACGCGTTCGCCGAGGATGGGCGGGCCCGCGCGCTCCGCCGGGTGGGCCGACGCGGGCTCCCGTCGGCCATCGCCGAGGGGATCGCCGGCACCCGGGGCGACGTGGTGGTCTGGCTCGACGCCGACGGCTCCATGCCCGCCGACGTCATCCCGCGACTCGTCGCCGCGACGGCCGACGCCGACGTCGCCGTCGCCTCACGCTACGCCGCCGGCGGCCGGGATGCCCGCGACTCCGTGACCCGCATCCTGGCGTCCCGGGCGATCAACGGCTTCGGCACGCTCGCGCTCGGCGGCCCGGTGCGCGACTGGACCTCGGGCTTCGTGGCGGCGCGGCGGCCGGCGCTTGTCCGCGTGCCCATCCGCACCGATCACGTCTACGGCGAGTACTGCATCGATTTTCTCCACCGCGCCTGCCGCCAGGGCCTCCGGGTGATCGAGGTGCCCTACACCTTCGTCGAGCGGCGCGCCGGGACGACCAAGACCGCCGGGAGCGTGCGCCGGTTCGCCGCGCTCGGGCTCCGGTACGTCCAAACCATCCGGCGGCTGCGCCGGGACCGCCACACCGAGGAGGATCGGCCGTGATCGAAGAGACCCGCCTGCCCGACGACGTCATGGCCGAGCTGCTGCACATCGTGCCGGGGCCCGAGCCGCCCCTGGAGGTTCGCGTCCCCCGCATCCCGGTCGTGGAGGAGGCGCTCACGCGGCAGATCATCCCCGTGTCGGACCCGCGGCTCGACGGCAACGAGCTGCGCTACCTCACCCAGTGCGTCCAGTCGAACTGGATCTCCTCGGCCGGCCGGTTCGTCCGGGAGTTCGAGGACACCTTCGCGCAGATGGTCGGGTGCCGGTACGGGGTGGCGTGCTCGAACGGCACCACGTCGCTCCATCTCGCCCTGGCGACGTTCGGGCTCGAGCCCGGCGACGAGGTCATCCTGCCCGCCTTCACCATGATCGCCACCGCGAACGCGGTTCACTACACCGGCGCCACGCCGGTGCTGGTCGACTCGGAGCGCGACACGTGGAACCTTGACACGACGCGCCTCGAGCGCGCCGTCACCCCCCGGACCAAGGGCATCATCCTCGTCCACACGTACGGGCACCCGGTGGACATGGACCCGGTCCTCGATCTCGCCCAGCGCCGCGGCCTGTGGGTCCTGGAGGACGCCGCGGAGGCACACGGCGCGACCTACCGGAGCCGGCCGGTCGGGAGCCTCGGCAAGGCCGCCTCCTTCTCCTTCTACGCAAACAAGATCATCACCACGGGGGAAGGCGGCATGGTCACGAGCAACGACGTCGAGGTCGCGCGGCTCGGGCGCCGGCTCCGCGACCACGCCTTCTCGGACGAGCGGCACTTCTGGCACCGGTACGTGGGGTTCAACTACCGGATGACGAACATGCAGGCCGCCGTGGGGCTGGCGCAGGCGGAGCGTCTGGACGAGTTCGTGGGCATCCGCCGCACGAACGCCGCCCGGTACTCGGCGCGGCTCCGGCGGGTCCCCGGGCTGACCCTGCCGGTCGAGCGGCCGTGGGCCAAGAACGTCTACTGGATGTACGGGGTCGTCGTGGAGGACGCCTTCGGCATCTCCCGCGACGAGCTGCGACGTCGCCTCGCGCGGCGCGGGATCGAGACCCGAACCTTCTTCATTCCCATCCACCTGCAACCGATCTACTATGAGTCGTTTCGCGGGCAGCGCTTCCCGGTCGCGGAGGAACTCTGTCAGCGCGGGCTTTACCTGCCCTCGGGGGCGACCCTCACGGAGGCCGAGGTGGCCTACGTGTGCGACGCGGTTGCCGAGGTGCGAGAGGAGCGCGGATGATTCCCGTCTTCGCCCCGTGGCTCTCCGAGGACGTGCGGCGCTACGTCCTCGACTGCGTGGACTCCGGCTGGATCTCCTCGCTCGGTCAGTACGTCGGGCGCTTCGAGCGAAACTTCGCCACGTTCTGCGAGGCTCGACACGCGGTGGCGACGTCGAACGGCACGACCGCGCTCCACCTCTGTCTGGCCACGCTGGGGATCGGCCCCGGTGACGAGGTGCTGGTCCCCGACCTGACCTTCGTGTCGACGGCCAACGTCGTCCACTACACGGGAGCGACTCCCGTGCTGGTGGAGGCCGACCCGCGCACGTGGGGTCTGGACGCCGCTGACGCCCGCCGCAAGCTGACGGCCCGGACTCGGGCGGTCATCCCGGTCCACCTCTACGGCCACCCGGTGGACATGGACCCGCTCCTCGCGTTGGCGGCCCAGCACGGGCTGGCCGTCGTCGAGGACGCCGCCGAGGCTCACGGAGCCCGGTACAAGGGGCGGCGGGTCGGCGCGCTCGGCCGCATGGGCGCCTTCTCCTTCTACGGAAACAAGATCATCACGACCGGCGAGGGGGGCATGGTCGTGACGAACGATCCGGCGCTCGCCGAGCGGGCGGTGTTCCTCCGCGACCACGCGATGGATCCCCGGCGCCGCTACTACCACCCCGAGATCGGTTTCAACTACCGCATGACTAACATCCAGGCGGCGATCGGATGCGCTCAGATCGAGCAGGTCGACGCGATCCTCGCCCGGCGGAAGGCGATCGCCGCCGCCTACGAGGCTGGCCTCGCCGGGATCCCCGGGCTCACCCGGCCGCCCGCGGAGCCCTGGGCCGAGAGCGTGCACTGGATGTACTCCGTACTGGTCGAGCCGGAGTTCCCGCTCGACCGGGACGCGGTGGGGGCGGGGCTCCGGGCCCGCGGCGTCGATTCCCGTCCGTTCTTCGTTCCCCTCCACGAGCTGCCGCCCTACCGGCTGGACGCCCCGTTCCCGGTGGCGACGGCGTTGTCAAGGAAAGGGATCAACCTGCCCTCCGGGACCGGACTCCGCCTCGAGGAGATCACCGCGGTATGCGACGCGCTGCGGGAGCTCTCCTCGCGCTGACGGGACCATTGAACCAACCGACGCAGCCCCTCGGGCGCTGAGCGGCCCCGCGGTGGTCTCGGTCATCCTGCCCACCTACAACGAGCGCGAGGGGATCGCGGAGATCGTGGCCGAGGTTCTCGCGGTCGCCCGCCGGGCCGGCCTCGAGCCGGAGATCCTGGTTGTGGACGACGCGTCGCCCGACGGCACGGCGGCGCACGTCCAGGCCGTCTTCGGCGCCGACGCGGCGGTGCGCGTCCACGTGCGGCGGGGCGAGCGGGGCCTGGCGAGCGCGATCCACCGGGGCATCCGGGAGGCGCGCGGCGACGTCATCGTGGTCATGGACTCCGACGGGAACCACGATCCCGCGCTCCTGCCGCTGATGGTCCGCTGCGTCGAGGACTTCGACGTGGTGATCGGCTCCCGCTACGTCCTGGGCGGCGGCATGCTCACGTCACGGTTCCGCTACTGGGGGTCTTACGCCTTCAACATCCTGATCCGCATCGTGCTCGGGCTCCGCATCCACGACAACCTCTCCGGCTACTTCGCCTTCCGGCCGACGCTGCTTCGGGGGCTCGACCCCGAGGCCGTGTTCTACGGCTACGGCGACTACGCCATCCGGCTCCTCCATCACGTGGTGCGCCGAGGCGGGCGCGTGCTGGAAATCCCGACGGTCTACCGGTTCCGGAAGGGCGGCGAATCCAAGACGCGGTTCCTCGCATACCTCTGGACGTACCTCGCCTCGGTGTTCCGGCTCCGGCTGGCGCGGCGGTGACGCCCGGCGGTCCGTTGCGGGACGGGCCCGCGCGCCCTCCCGCGCGCGACTGGTGGTTCTGGGCGCTCCTCGGGCTCCTCGGACTTCTGCTGGCGCTCCACCTGGCCTTTCCTCGGCTCGATGCCGACCAGGCGGTCACCGGCCTCATGGGCGTCTACGTCCTGCGGGGCGAGTTCCCCATCTTCTTCTGGATGCAGGACCACGCCGGTGTTCCGGAGTCCTACGCCGCAGCGCCGCTCTTCTTCCTCTTCGGGATCTCCCGCCGCGTTCTCGACCTCGTGCCGGCGCTCAGCACACTGGCCCTCGCGGTGGCCGTCTACCGAACGGGCGCCGTGCTCTTCGGCCCCGGCGCCGGCCGGCTGGGCATCCTGTTCACGACCGCCGTCTCGGCCTACGTCGCGGCGAACTACACGCTTGCCCGGTCCTACTACGTCGAGCACCTCCTGGTGGGGCAGATCGTGCTCCTCGGCGCCGCGCTCTGGCTCACCCGGCGCCTCTCAGAGCCCGCGCGCTGCCGGGTCGCCATCGCCATGGGCCTCGCCGGAGGGCTCGGCCTGTACTTCAACTTCCAGATCGTGGACGCCCTCGTGCCGGCCGCGCTCGCCTTGCTGCTGGTCGAGCCGGGATTGCCGCTCCGGCGGGCAGCATGGCTCGGCGTCGGCGCGTTCGTCCTCGGCAGCCTGCCATTCTGGGTCTACAACCTGACCCACAACTGGGCGACGTTCGTGACCGGCGCGCGCTTCCAGGGCCGCACGTCCGGGGCCGAGACCGCACGGACCCTGTTCCTCGATCTGCTCCCCGTGGCGCTTGGCGTCCGGTCCGGCACCGACCAGCCCGCCCACCTGCCCGGCCTGCTGGCGTGGACGATCCCCCTGGTCGTCGGGGGAGCCGTGGCCCTGCTCCTGGTCCGCGTCGTCCTGGGGCTGGGACGCCTTCGCCGCGAGCCGGCCCTCGCCGGCGAGGCGCTGCTTCTCATCGGGATGGCCGTGACGCTCGGCGTGGTCTGGTACGGCGGGTACGTCCGCGTTCCGCGCTACCTCCTGCCGCTGATCCCGCTGCTCGCGTTGGTGCTCGGGCGCGCGGCGCAGCTCACGTGGCGGCGGACGCGGGTAGGCACCCTCGTGTGGGTTGGGGCATACCTTTTCGCCGTGGGGATGGACCTCGTCCCCGACGTGACGGCGCTCCGGCCCGAGGCCCGCGCGCGGTACCGCCAGGAGCGGGCGGCCGACGCGCGCCTGTTCCGATACCTTCGCGCGAACGATCTGCGCCAGGCCTATGCCTTCGACTACTGGCTGGCTCCCCGCCTCACGTTCGAGACCCGGGGCGAGATCGTCGTGGCCCAGCCGTTCAACGACCGGTATCCCCCGCACACGCGCGCCGTCGACCGGTCGCCACGGCCCGCCTATGTGGTCCAGGCGGGCGTCGAGGTCTTTCGCAGCTGGCTGAGAGCGACGGGCGTCCGCGCCCGGGAGCGCGCGGTCGGCGAGTACCGCGTCTTTCACGACTTCACGCCGCCCCCCGAGGCCCGCCCGCTGGCGCGGGCGGCCTGGATCGTCCGCACGAGCCCCGGCCGCGGCGACGCGGGGAGCGTGGCCGACGCCCGTCTCGAGAGCGGATGGTCGAGCGCCCGCGGCCCGGACGGCTCGGCCTGGATCGAGGTGGACCTCGGCGCCGAACGTGAGCTGAGCGGGGTCACGCTCGTGAACGACCGCGCGGAGCGCGTGCCCGACGAGCTCGTCGTGCTGACCGAGGGCGCCGCGGGCGGACCCCGGGAGGCCGGCGCGCTCTCGCCCCAGGGGGTGACGGCCCGATGGGAGAACGGAGCGCCCCGGATCGCACCGAGCCGGACGCTCACCGTGCGCTTCGCGCCGGTGACGGCGCGGCGGGTCCGGCTCGTCGAGAACGGTCCGGGTGGGCGCTGGAGCGTGGCGGAGCTGTTCCTGCTCGGTCCTCCGTCCGCCGGGAATCCGCTCGCGGCGAATGCCAGCGCGCTCGTCGAGGAGGGCCGGCGCCTCGAGGAGGCGGGACAGGCGGGCGCCGCCCTCCGGCGCTATCACGAGGCCATGGCCCGTGGCCCCGACGATCCGGAGGGCTATGCCGCCTTCGCCCGGCTGACGACCACTCTGCGCGCGAGCGCCCGCTCCTCGCTCGACCACGCCGCCCGACTCGAGGCGCTCGGGCTCCGCGCGGAAGCGCGGGCCGCGTACGCCGACGCGACGCGGGCGCTCGGTCCGGACCGGGTCCACGTGGAGCTCTGGCGGCTTCGCGCCCGCCTCGCCGCCGCCGACGGCGACGCGCGGGAAGCGGCTCAGCTCACCGCGGAGGCGGACGCGGCGCTTGCGCCCGAGCGGCGGGTGGGCGCCGTGATGGGCGGCCTCGCGGAGCTGGTGGGCTACGACGTGCTGCCGCAGCCGCTGCGGGCCGGGGAGACCGTGGAGGTCACGACGCACTGGCGCCTGCACCGGGCCCCCTCCGCCCGGCTCATGGTCTGGGTGCACCTCCGGGCTGACGACCGGACAGGGAATCAGGGCACCCGGTTCGGAGATGACTATCCGCTGCCCGGGGTGATGCCCGAGCTCGGCCCGGGCCCCCAGCACGTCAGCGTCCGCCGGCGGCTTGCCGTTCCGGCCGACGCCATGCCGGGCCGGTACCGACTGGTCGCCGGACTCTGGAACCCCGGGACCGGATGGCGGCTCCACCGGTGGTGGCGCGGGATCCTGCCGACTCTTGACACGACCCTCTCGCTCGGCCGGGTCGAGGTCGTCCGCCCCGCGTCGTGATCGATCGTGCGGCGGGCCGCGCGATCCCGTCTGCTATACTCGACCGGATGGATCGCCGGAAGCTCCGTCACATGGGCCGTCTCGCCCGCATTTTCTGGGCCTACCGGACCGGCGCGGCGAAAGTCGCCCAGCTCCCCGTCCGGCTGTGGATCGAGTCGACCAGCCGCTGCAACCTGAAGTGCGGGTATTGCCCGAACAAGGACGTGGTCAAGGAAGACCACGGCTTCATGGACTTCGGGCTCTTCACCTCGATCATCGACCAGGTGGCCGACCACGCCTACGACGTGAACCTGTTCCACCGCGGCGAGCCGCTCATGCATCCGCGGCTTCCCGACATGGTGGCCTACGCGCGGCAGAAGGGCCTCTACACCCGGGTCCACACCAACATCACGCTCCTCAACGAAAAGAAGGGCCGGGCACTCATCGAGTCCGGGCTCGACTTCCTCTCGTGCTCCTTCGACGGCTACGAGAAGGACATGTACGAGAAGAACCGGGTGGGAGCGAAGTTCGAGTGGGCGCTCGACCACCTCAAGGGCTTCCTGACCCTCAAGCGGGATCTCGGGGCCAAGAATCCCTTGACCGTGCTGCAAGTGATGGAGATCGGCGCGCCCCCGAAGGCGGAGCTCAAGCGGCTCCGGCGGACCTTCCTGCAGAACTTCAAGGGATTGCCGCTCGACCGCGTGATCCTGCGCACGCCGCACAACTGGGCCGGGGACGTCTTCGTGCCCGAGCTCTCGCGTGAAGCGCTTCTCGCGGACGGCCGTCGGTTCACGCCGTGCACGTTCCTCTGGTACTCCACGTCGGTCTACTGGGACGGCACCGTCGTGGCGTGCCCCCAGGATTTCTTCGGCAAGCTGGGCATGGGCGACCTCAGGGCGAAGCCCCTGCGCGAGGTCTGGAACGACTCCCGGCTGGTGGACCTGCGTGCCAAGATGGCGAAAGGGGAGATCCCGAAGGAGCTCCCCTGCTACGCGTGCGACCGCATCTGGCGTCACCAGGTGATGGCAGTGCCCACCGATTACCTGAAGACCTTCCTGTCCGACCATCTCATGTCCTATGGTTGGCTCCGCCGGCTGGCCCGCGTCTGAGCTATCCACGCCGGTCGGGGAAAATCCTGACACCCCGCGCGCGTAAGTGTCCGCATAATGACGCAGCGTCTGGCGTGGCGCCGTTCCTCCGTGCGGTGACCGACGGTGCCTTTCGAGCCCGGGGCCGCCACGTCAGCGTCGGAGCGATTCGATGACTAGCGATTCGATGATTGATGGCGTCAAGGTCGTCGAGCTGGTGACCCGCGAGGATGACCGCGGATACCTGACGGAGATCGCGCGCCACGCCGACGACCCGGAGCCGCACGCGGTGGTGCACCGATTCGGCCAGGTCTACCTGGTCGGCGATCCGGCCCGCGGGACCATCCGGGCCTTCCACAAGCACGAAGAGCTCTGGGACTGGTTCTTCATCAGCCACGGCAGCGCCAAGTTCGTGCTGAAGGACGACCGGCCGGGAAGCCGCACCCATGGGAACCTGATGACGGTGATCGCGAGCGCCCGCAAGCCGCGGCTCATCGTTGTGCCGCCCGGCGTCTACCACGGGTGGATGTCGCTCGAGGATGACACGCAGATGGTGAGCACCGCGAGCCACGTCTACAACCACGCCAAGCCCGACGAGGTACGGATCCCCTCCGACGCGTTCGGCGACGTCTGGACGGTGAAGGGCCGGTAGGGTGCGGCGGATCCTCGTCGTCGGCGGGGCCGGGTACGTCGGCTCCGTCCTCACCGAGGAGTTGCTGCAGCGCGGTTACGCCGTGCGCGTGCTGGACCGCCTCTACTTCGGCGACGCCGGCCTCCGGGCCGTGCGCGACCGGATCGAGCTGGTCGAGGGTGACATGCGCGCGGTCTCCCCTCGGGTCCTCGAGGGCATCGACGCCGTCGTGAACGTGGGCGGCCTGTCGAACGACCCCACGGCGGAGTTCAACCCGCGCGCCAACCACGAGATCAACACGGTGGCGACGGTGGCGCTCGCCCGGCTCTGCAAGGCGGAGGGCGTGCGCCGCTACGTCATGGCGTCGTCCTGCTCGATCTACGACTGCGGGATCCTGGAGGAGGCGGTCGACGTCCTGCAAGACGAAGCCTCCGCCGTCGCGCCACGGGCGCCGTACTCGCTCTCCAAGTACAATGCCGAGCGCCAGATCCTCCCGATGGCCGACGCGCGCTTCTGCCCCGTCGCGCTCCGGAAGGGCACCGTCTACGGCTACTCGCCCCGGATGCGCTACGACCTCGTGGTCAACACCTTCGTCCGGGACGCCCTCATCCGCCGCCGGCTGACGCTGCATCACGGGGGCGAGATGTGGCGGCCGCTCGTCGACGTGCGGGACGCCGCGCAGGCGTACATCGCCCTGGTCGAGGCGGAGGACACGGCGGTCCGGGGGGAGGTCTTCAACCTCTGCTACCGGAACCTGCGCATCTCGGAGCTGGCTCTCCGCGTGCGCGAGGCCCTGCGGGAGCACGGGATCGAGGTCGAGGTGCGTCCCGACTACCACCACGGTAGCGTGCGCAACTACCGCGTGTCGGGGGAGAAGATCGGCCGCCTCCTGAACTTCCGTCCGAAGACCTCGGTCGAGGAGGCGGTGGCCGACATGGTGCAGCGCGCGCGGACCGACGGCGGGACCGACTTCGACCACCCGCGGTTCTACAACATCCGCTGGATCCAGCTCCTGGAGGAGCGCCACAAGGCGGCGGGCAGTCCCGGCTCCGTCCTCGACGCGCCCGACGGCCCGCGTCCGCAGTAGCATGGGGCCGTGGAGCCCATCCTCCTCGTAGGAGCCAGCGGCCAGCTCGGCACCGATCTCCGCCGCACGCTGCCCCAGGCGGCGCTGATCCCCCTCACGCGGACCGACCTCGACATCACGGACCCGGGCGCCGTGGAGCGGGCCCTCACCGCTCATGCGCCGCGGTGGGTCGTCAACACGGCCGCCTTTCACCGCGTCGACGACATCGAGACGAAGGACGCGCGCCAGGCCTTCGCGGTCAACGCCGTGGCGGTGGACGACCTCGCGCGGGCGTGCGCGCGACGGGGCACGCGGCTCCTCCACCTGAGTACCGACTACGTCTTCGGCGGCGGGCTCCCGGGACCGTACGCCGAGGATGCCCAACCCGCTCCCCTGAGCGTGTACGGCGTCTCGAAGCTCGCCGGGGAGCTGCTCGCCCGGCAGGCGAGCCCCCGCCACGTCGTCGTCCGCTCGTCTGGCCTCTACGGGGTCGCGGGCTCCGCCGGCAAGGGCGGGAACTTCGTCGAAACGATGCTGCGCCTCGACGGTGAGGGCAAGCCCATCCGGGTCGTCGACGACCAGGTGCTGAGCCCGACGTACACGGCGGATTTGGCCGAGGCGATTGCCGCGCTGCTCGCGACGGACCCGCCGGGCGGGGTGTACCACCTCACCAACGCGGGCGAGTGCTCCTGGTTCGAGTTCGCCAGGCACGTCTTCACGCTCTGCGGCCGCACGCCCAAGCTCGTGGCGACGACCAGCGCCGAGTACGGAGCGCCCGCCCGCCGGCCCGTCCGCTCGGTGCTGAGGAACACTCGCGCGGCCGCGCTGGGCGTGAGGCCCCTCCCCCCGTGGCCCCAGGCGCTGGAAGCGTACCTCCGCGCCAAGGGGCACATCGCCCGCTGACCCGCGGACCGCCGGACGCGCGGCCGCCCTCTGCTACAATGAGGCGTCCATGCGCGTGCTGATGGTCGCCCCGACGCCCTTCTTCGGGGACCGCGGGTGCCACATCCGGATCCTCGAGGAAGTCCGGGCCCTCCGCCGCCTCGGCGTCGACACTCTCGTGGCGACGTACTCCGTGGGACGTGACCTCCCGGACATCTCGACGGTGCGGACGCCACGCGTGCCGTGGGTGCAGGCGCTTCCCGTCGGTTTCTCACCCCACCGCCCGTACCTGGACGCGATGCTGCTCGGCACGACGCTGACCGCCGCGCGGCGATACCGTCCGGACCTCCTGCACGGGCATCTGCACGAGGGTGCCGCGATCGCCTCGGTCGTTGGGCGTCTGGTCCGGCGGCCCGTGGTAGCGGATCTTCAGGGCAGTGTGGCCGGCGAGATGATCGCGCACGGCCATCTTCCCGCGCGCGGACCGCTCCCGGCCGGCCTGCGCCAGATGGAGCGGTGGATCCTGCAGTGGCCCGCACGGCTTCTGCCGTCCTCCGCGAACTTCGCCCGGGAGCTCGTCGATGTCTGGCAGATCCCGCGCGAGCGCGTGGTGCTGCTCCCGGACGGCATCGACCCGGATGTCCTCCGGCCCCTCCCGGCCCCCGACGACCTCCGCGAGCAGCTCGGCCTCGTCGGCAAGCGCGTGGTCGTCTATCTCGGCGTCCTGACCGAATACCAGGGCATCGACGACCTGCTCGCCGGCTGGCCCAGGGTCGTGGCGGCCGTCCCCGACGCGCACCTCCTTCTCATGGGACACCCGAACGTCGAGCGGTACCGGGCCCGGGCCGCCGAGCTGGCCCCCCCGGGAACGGTCACGCTGACCGGGCGGATCGACTACGGGGAGACGCCGCGCTACCTCGCGCTCGGGGACGTCGCCGTCAGTCCAAAGCACGTCAGCACCGAAGCCAACGGCAAGCTGCTGAACTACATGGCCATGGGGCTCCCCTCGGTCGCCTACGAGGGACCGGTCTCCCGCGAGCTCCTGGGGGAGGCGGGCGTCTTCGCGCCGATGCGCGACGTCCAGGCGCTCGCTGCCGCCCTGACCGGGCTCCTTCGCGACCCCCACGAGCAGAAGCTCCGAGGCCAGGCGCTCCGGGAGCGCGCCGTCGCCCTCTTCGGGTGGCCGGCGCTGGGCAGGCGGCTCGTCGATGTCTACCGGACCTGCCTCGAGGGGCGATAGCCCCCCGCGTTTGGGGCGCGGCGCCGCGCTCGGCTTTTTCCTGGCCTTCCTTCTTCTCGGCGTCGTCTTCACGGCGCCCCTGGTCCGGCATCTCCATGACGCGCTCCCGTACGCGGCGGTTCCCAGCCCGGGTCGCGAGCTCGCCTACGGGCAGCAGGGGGACTACCTCCAGTTCTACTACTACCTGTGGCTCGTCGAGGAACGCCTCCTGGCCGGCGCCTCCTTCCTGCGCGACCCTTACCAGTTCGCCATCGACGGGCCACGGGCGAACCTCCCGAACATCTTTCTGCCGGCCGCCCTCCTCTTCGTTCCGCTCTCCACCATCGGCCCCCGGTTCGCCTACAACGCCCTGGTCCTCCTGTCCTTCCCGTTCGCCGGCCTGGCCGCAGCGCTCCTCGCCCGGCGCTACGGTGTCTCGCGCACCGGGGCCGCCGTCGCCGGAACGGTCTTCGCCTGCACGCCGTACCGGGTCGGCGCGTTGCTCGGGGGCCATCCCGCCGGCCTCGCATATCCCCTGGTCCCGGTGGTGCTGTGGGGGATCGAGGGCGCGCTGGCTGGATCGCTCTGGAGCGGCCTCGCCGCCGGCGCCGCGCTCCTCGGACTCGCGATGATGGAGCCCCACTTCGCCTACTTCTCCGCGCTGGGCCTGCCGCTCTATGTCCTGGCGCGCGTCGGGCTTCCGGCCTGGCGACGCGAGCTCCTGGCGGTCGGCGCCAGAGGCTGGCTGGTCGCCGCGGCCGTCGCCATCGCCCCTGCCGCAGGGGCGCTCGGCGCCCTCGCGCGCCGGGGCTGGCAGGAGCCCCCACTCGTGCAGCTCGCGGTCGCCGCGGTGGTCGCCAGCCTCGCGATCGCGATCTGGCAGGCGATGGCGTCATGGCTCATCGCGACCAGGGTCGTGACGGAGCCGCGCGCAGCGGCGCGCCGGAGTCTCGGGGCGTGCCTGCCCTGGCTCCTCACGGCAGTGGCCGCCGCCGGACAGGGCGGGAAGCTCGTCGTCGCCGCCCTGTTCCTTCCGGTGCTCCTCCACGGCGCGTGGCTCCTCGCTCGGTGGCGGCAATGGTGGTCGCCCCGGCTGCCAGCCGTGCCGGTGGCGATCGCCGCGGCCGGGGGGCTGGCGGGTGCCGGGTTCCTGCTCCTCCTCCAGCGGCTCCTGCTGCGCCGGTCCGTGACCGGCGCCGGCCGGACGCTCCACGAGGTGCTGCTGTTCTCCCCGACCCCCGACGATCTCTTCACCCGGGTCAACCTGTCCTCGGGACGGACCGTGTACCCCGGCGCCCTCGCCGTCGCGCTGGCCGTCCTCGCCGTCGTCGCGCTCGCGCGGCGCCCCCCCACCGGCGTGCGCCGCATGCTCTGGGTGTTCGCCTTGCTCTTCGTGGCGGGGGTGATCGTGTCCCTGGGGCCGCGGCTGGAGGCGTTCCCCCTGTTCGAGGTCGCGTTCCGCCTCGTGCCGTCCTGGAACTTCATCCGGCAGCCGGCCAAGGCACAGGTCCTCGCGGCGGTCGGGCTGGCCGTCCTGGCCGGCGTCGGGGCCGACGCGCTGGCGCGGGGCGGCGGGCGCGTGCGCCGGACCGTGCTCGCCGGCGGGCTCGCACTGGTCGTCGCGGTGGAGTATCACCCGTGGCGGCCGACCGGTGTCAGCGGTCTTCCCACTGGAGGGCCGGAGTTCGACACGGTCCGGGCGGAGGGGGGGCGCGCGCTTTGGGTGCCGTTCTGGCCCGGCGACAGCGCCTACTCGGGCCTCTACCTCTACGCGACGACCCTCACCCGCGTCCCCATGCTCAACGGATACTCCGCCTGGCTCGACCGCTCGTACGTGACCGACATCTACCAACCCCTCGAGATCGTGAACCTCGGCATGGTCGGCGAGGCTGAAGCCCGGGTGCTGCACCGATACGGCGTGCGCCAGGTGATCCTCCACCGGGACGCCTTCCCGCTGAAGGTGAGCGCCTTCGGCGCGGCGCTGACGCAAGCCTACCTCGGGGCTTCGCCCTATCTCGATCCCGTCGAGACCCCGCCCGGTGACTGGACCCTGCGGGTGTTCCGCGTCCGGGACACGCCCCGCACGATCCCCGAGGCGCCGGCGCTCACGAGCCCGCTCGGCGTCTTCTGGGAGGCCGAGTCGCTCGGCCGCGAGACCGGCCGCGTCAGCGACGATCGCGACGCGTCGAACGGACGGGTGACGCTCGCCCGCGCCGGCGTGGACCGCCCGGGGTTCCTGACGTTCGGCCCGTACCGGCTGCTCCCGCCGGGCGACTTCCGCGCCCGGTTCCGGCTGAAGGGCGCGGGCAGCACGATGGAGCTCCAGGTCACCACGCGGGGCGGACGCGCGATCCTCAGCCGGGCCAAGATCCATCTGGCCGACGGCGAGTTCGTGGACGTGGCCATGCCGTTCGCGCTGGCGGCCCCCACGCAGATCGAGTACCGCGCCGCGTGGGACGGCCAGGGCTGGGCAGCCGTGGACACCGTGAGCGCCGTCTTCGCCGCCGAGCCCGATCCGGCCCCCCTCTTCGAGGTCGAGGTCCTGGGTCACGAGCTCCAAGAGCGGCCGGACCCCAATGCCTCGGGCGGCGTCGCGGGGCGCGCGACGCCGGGACGCACCGTCCGGGCCGAGGTCTGGAGCGGACCGCTCCGCCGGTATCCGCCCGGGCGCTACCGCCTCTGGATCCGGCTCAAGCTTGACACGGCGGCCCCGGGCGGGTTCGCGCGCTGCGGCGTCCGGCTGGCCTCGCTCGGAGCGGAGCTGGCGTACCGTGAGCTGACGGGCGCCGAGGTGCCGGAGCCCGGGCGATACGTGGAGCTGGCCGTCCCCTTCGAGGTGCCCCGGCCGGCGGTGCTGGAGTTCCCCTGCGCGTATCGCGGGGGCGTGGGCGTCTGGTTCGATCGGCTTCGCGTGGAGCGCATCGAGGCCTCGCCGTGAGGGGGGCCGCGCTGACGGCGGCGGCCATCTCCCTCGCGGCCGGTCTCATCGTCTCCCGCCCCCTGCCGGCCGAGATCACGCACGGATTGCCGGTCGGGCCGCGTCAGCTGGCCGAGCTGCCGGTCCTCACCCGCGTCCCCGCGGACACGCTCCAGCTCTACTACCAGCTTTGGCTCGTCCGCGATGGCCTCCTCGGTCCGACGCCGCTCTTCACCGACCCCTACCAGTTCCGGGTGGATGGCCCTCGCTGGAACCTGCCGCAGACCTTCCTGCCGCTGGCCCTGCCCTTCACCGCGCTCTCGGTCCTCGGCGGCCATGCCGCCTACAACCTGCTCGTCTTGCTGTCCTTTCCCCTTTCCGGCCTCGCCGCCTACGGGCTGGCGCGCCATCTCTCAGGCGACGCGGCGTCCGCCGCCGTCGTCGGGATCGGGTTCGCGCTGCTGCCGGCGCGCCTCGACCCCCTCTTCGGCGGCCATCCGGCGGGATTCGCGCTGGCCCTCGTGCCCGCCATGCTGTGGGGGCTCGACCTGGCCCTCACGAACGGTCGGCTCGCGGGGGGCCTGGGAGGGGGTGCCGCGTTCGTGGCGCTGGCCATGCTGGAGCCGCAGTACACGTACCTGGCCGCCGCCCTGGCGGTCGCGCATGCCGGGGTGCGGCTCGTGCTCGCGCCTGTCCGCCGGCTGCGCGTGGCGCCTCTCGCGGCCTTCGCCGCCCTGGCGATCATCGCGGGGGCCTGGGTTCTGATGCTGCGAAACGCGTTCGTCGCGGGGTCGATCGCCGAGGCGGGACGGCGGATCGAAGAGGTGCGGCTCTTCTCCCAGGGCCTGCCCGGGCTTGCCGAGCCGGCCCGGTACGGCGGGATCGCGCTCGCCGTGCTCGCCGCCCTCGGCCTCGGAGCCCGGGGACGCGCGGGAGAGTGGCGCCTGCGCCTGCTCTACGGCACCGCCCTGGTCCTCGGCGTCCTGCTGAGCGTGGGGCCGACGATCCCGCGCGTCCCGCTCTACCAGGCGGTCCACCGCTGGGTCCCGTTCTTCGCGATGATCCGGAACCCGGAGAAGCTCCAGCTCCTGACGAGCGTGGCCGCGCTCGTCCTGGCCGCGCTCGGGGCCCGGGCACTCCTGAGCCGCGCAGGTCCGGATCCCGGGCGCGGGCGCCTCGCCGCCGCGGGCGGGCTCCTCGCCCTCGTCCTGGTCGCGACGCCGCCCTGGCATGGCATCGCGTTCGCCCGCTTCGGTGACAGCCCCGTGTACGAGACCCTGCGCCGCGAGGCCTCACGGGTCCTGTACCTCCCGGTGTGGCCCGGCGACAACGCCTCCTCCGGGCTCTACCTCTACGCGGTTACACGGACGCGGATCCCGATGGTCAACGGCTACTCGCCCCTGGTGCCGCGGCGATACGTCCGCGACGTCTTCGAGCCGCTGGAGGCCCTGAATGTCGGGGACCTCGGTTCCGGGGAAGCCGATGCGCTCCGCCGGCTCGCGGTCTCCCACGTCGTCGTCGACCGTGCCGGCTTTCCCCCGCAGGTCTCGCCGTACCCGTCGAGGTTCACGATCGACGGCCTCCGGGCCTCCCCGGTCCTGGGCCTCCACCAGTTCGCAGACCCGCTATGGCTCTTCCGGGTCACCGACGCCGCGCCCGCGCCGATCCGCCGCACCTCGCCCGTCGGGCTGTTCCTCGAGGCGGAGCGCCAGAACCACGAGACCGGGGCGGTCGCGGGTCTCCCGGACGCCTCGGGGGGCCAGGTCGTCGTGGGCCGACCGGGCACGGCGCCGGGGTTCCTCACGTTCGGCCCCTATCGCCCGCTGCCGGCCGGAGCGTACGTCGCGCGGTTCCGCGCACGCGGTCACGGCCTCCGCCTCGACGTCGCGACCGACCGGGGTCAGCGGATCCTGGCCCAGCGGGCCGTCGACCCGGGCCCGGCCTGGGTCGACGAGGAGCTGCCGTTCGTCGTGGAACACGCGCGGCCGCTCGAGTTCCGCGTCAGCTGGAACGGACGGGAGGAGGCCGCGGTCGACTGGGTGCTGGTTGTCGCCACGGACCGCCCCGAGCTGGAGCGGGTCTACGAGGTTGAGGCCTTGCCGCACCGTCTGGGCGAGCGGGAAGACCCGGAGGCCTCCGGCGGCTGGGCGGCCCACGCCGATCCGGTGGAGAGTCTCCGCGGGGAGCTGCTGAGCGGCCCCGCGCGACTGTTTCCGGCGGGTCGCTACCGGCTCGCCGTGCGGCTTCGCGCCGAGGCGGCCGGCCAGGGCCCCCTCCTCCGCCTCTCGGTCACGGAGCCCGCCGGGCGGACACTCGCCGCCCGCGTGGTGGATGCCGCGGAGGCGCCGCCGGGAGCCTACCGGGAGGTGACACTCGACTTCGCGCTGGATCGGCCCACGGTTCTGGAGGCGCCCGTCACGTACCTCGGCGGCGTCGGCATCCTCTTCGATCGCGTGACGATCACCCCGCGGTAGGGAAGGACCGGCTGGGCCGCAGCGGCCTGTGTCCGTCTGCCCTCCTTTGGGGAGAAGAGGGGCCGGGGGGCTCCTGGCTCGCCCTACCAGCTCACCTGGATGAGGGCCCTCCCCGTTCGCTCGTAGTACTCGACCTTGACCTCGTGCTCTCCGGCGGTCATGGTCCGCGTCGCCGTGCGGGTGGTGGGGCCGTGATCGGTCCAGAAGTTGATCAGGAGCACGCCGTCCACCCACAGGCGGATGCCGTCGTCGCTCCGCGTCGTGAACGTCTTGGAGCCCGCCGTGAAGTTGAACCGCCCGGTCCACCGGACCGAGAAGTGGTTGGTGGGCACGCCGTTGCCGGGGCCGCCAGTCCCCCAGTTGTGGTTGATCGGGGCGGCCTTGCAGCGCGTGAACGTCGGCGTCCCCGAGAGGTTGACGTTGTTGTAGTACTGCGCCTGGTATTGCCCGGTCGGGCAGCCGCCGCCGCCCGGCGAGCTCGCCCAGCTCACCTGCGCTACCGCCCCGCCGGCCTTCTCGTAGTACTCGACTCTCACCTCGTGTGTCCCGGCCGTCAGCGAAACCGTCGCCTGGTACGTCGTCGGCGGCTGGTCCTTCCACTGGTCGATGATCAGCGTCCCGTCCACCCAGACCCGGACCCCGTCATCGGCGCGGGCC
>DASZOL010000095.1:0-12221 GCA_035550795.1 Candidatus Methylomirabilota bacterium | reverse complement strand
CGCCGCCAGCGACCAGGCATTCCGGTGACTTCCCTGGCTCATGCGGTCGGGGGTCACGGCCGCTCCAGCGCGCGGAGCCGCACCTGCACCGCGGTCCGCTCGGTGGCGCCGGCCGCACGAGGTCCCCTCCCCGGAGGTCGTGAAGAGGCGACCTGGGCACCGTGTCGCCTCGCAGTCTTCCAGACCTCCATCGGTCGTCCTTCCGGCGGGCAGCGTCGCCTGAAGGACTCCCCCGTCCGAAGGGCCCAGCCCTCGGGGGGGGGCAGGTCACGGCCACCCTCCGAGCGAGCGCTGGAACCCACCCGGGGAGCCGGCGCGTTCTACGTACCGGGAGGCACGCGATGACACCGAGGGCTCGCCTGATCGGATGCGGATCCTTTCCCTGGATGGGGCTCGCGCTCGGCGTCCTGGTCCTCTGGGCCGCTGCGTGTGCCGCGCGCTCGCCGATCGCCGTCCCGGCCGACCTTCCGAACCGCACCGACCAGGGGGAGTTCCAGCTCCGCTGGGCGCTCGTGCGGGAGTCAGCCACGGTGCGTGCCGTCGGGCTGATGGAGTCCCATCGCATCGTCCCCTGGGCGACGCTGGCGCTGTTCGGAGTGGATCGGAACGGCCGCGTCGTCAGCCGCGGACAGAGCGACGTCCAGGCCGGCTTCGGCGGCAGCCGCCTGCCATTCGAGGTCGCGCTCCGACCGACTGGCCGCGAGGAGCGGTTCGAGCTGGTGGTCATCCACGCCCACCAGGGGAAGCCGGGCGACTGAAGCTCGCCGCCGAGCTCCTGGCACCGCAGGACCTGGGCAGCCCGGGGCGGCAAGGCCGGCTCCTGGCCCGGCAGGGCGCGGGCGGGCGCCGGCTTCTTCACATGTCGCGCGGCCGGCGGTAGTAGCTCAGCAGCGTGCCGATCCCCTTCGCCCGCGCCTTCTGGTAGGCGAGGTGACCGACGACGATGTCGCTGACGGCGAAGCCCTTGTGCCAGAAGAGGATGCGCTCCCGGGGGGACTCGCGACCCGGCTTGCGCCCCGCCACGATCTCGCCGATCTCCCCGTAGATGTGCTCGCCTCGGAGCGCCCCGGCCCGGATCATCCCGGCGAACTGGCCGTACTCCGACTTCTGGCACTGGTTCCAGTCGTCGACGACCACCTTGTCGACGGATAGCGGGAGGGACGACTCCACCGACTGCTCCACCCCGTAGGGCTGGATCAGCGCACCGGGCTTGACCCACGCGTCCCGGACCAGGACCTCGGGCACGACCAGGCGCGAGGCGTCGACGATGATGTCTGCGTCCCGCACCGTCTCCTCGACCGTCGCCTTCACGACCACGGGCCGCCCGAGCTGCTCCGACATCCGCGCCGCGAAGCGCTCGCGAGAGTCCGTGCGCTTGCTGGTGACGCGGATCTCCTCGAAGTGGAACAGCCGGTCGAGCATCGGCACGTTGTACCAGGCCGTGCCGCGGGCGCCGACGTGCCCGAGCACTCGCGGGCGGTCGCCGGCGAGGTACTTCGCGCCGACCGCCGTCACCGCCCCCGTGCGCATCCAGGTGATCAGCGTCCCGTCGACGATCGCGAAGGGGGCGCCGGTGTCCGGCCGGTACAGCGTGATGAGCGCCAGCTCCGACGGCAGGCCGACCTGGTAGTTCCGCTCGAAGTCGCCGATCACCTTGACCCCGGCCACGTCGATCGGCTCGACGTATCCCTTGAGGATGTTCCAGTGGCGCTCGGAGCGGTCCAGCGCCAGGTGATCCTTGGCGGGCATGATGACCTTCTTCTCGCCGTGCGCCCGGAGGCCCAGCTCGATCGCGTCCATCACGTCCCCGAGGCCGAGGTCGACGGCATCGACGTCTTCCTTGGAGAGGAACAAGATGTCCAGGCTCGACATGGTCACGGCCCTCCTGGCGCGGCCGCCGCGGTCACCCTGGGCCGCCCGTCGCGTCCGGGCGGCCGGCCCCTCAGACTCGACGTGAGGGCGGAAGCCTGCCTGCACCGGCAGTGCCGGCGACGCGTCAGGCACTCGGCCAATCGATGCCGCGCGCCTCGAGGCGTCTGCGGAGCTTCTGGAGCGCGGAGGCCTCGATCTGTCGGACGCGCTCGCGCGTGACCCCCATCCGGCGGCCGATCGACTCGAGGGTCATGGGCGCCTCGTTCCCCAGGCCGAAGCGATCGACGAGGATGGCCCGCTCCTTGGGCGGCAGGTCGTCCAGCAGCTCGCGCAGGTTCTCCTGCTCGTGGAGCAGGCTCGCCACCGCGGCGGCGCTGGGCTCGTCCCGGTCCGCGACCACGTCCTTCAGCTGGATGCCCTCCGCGTCCCCCCCGACGGGCGTCTCGAGGGACAGGGGCATCCTCGATGCCTCCTCCAGGGCTTCCAGGTCCTTCACGGGCACCCCGAGCTCGGTGGCGACCTCGGCCAGCTCCGGCGGCCGGCCTCGCTCCTGGGTGAGCCGCTCCCGCGTCCGACGGAGCTTGCCGAGCAGGGCCTCCACGTGGACGGGCAAGCGGATGGTCCGCGCCTGGTTGGCGAGGGCGCGCTGGACGGCTTGCCGGATCCACCAGGTCGCGTAGGTGGAGAACCGGGTCCCCCGCTCCCAGCGGAACTTTTCGACCGCCCGGATCAGCCCGAGGTTCCCCTCGGCGATCAGGTCGCCCAGCGGCAGGCCGCGGCCCTGGTAGCGACGGGCGAGCATCACGACGAGGCGGAGGTTCGACTCCACCATCCGCTTCTTCGCCGCCTCGTCGCCGCCGGCGACCCGCTTCGCGAGCTCGACCTCCTCCTCGGGCGTGAGGAGCGGGATGCGTGAGATCTCGCCGAGGTAGATCTCGATGGGTGGGCGGCCGCCGATGCTCCGGCCCTCCTCCGCGTCGAGCTCCTCGTCGGCCGGGAGCTCCAGCGGGAGCGGCTCGTCGTCGAGGTCTGTGTCGTCCAGCCCGGTCTCGTCGACCGGCCCGGACGGCGGAGCCGGCGGCAGCCGGCGATCGGGATCCTCGTCCGCCGGCGGCGACGGCTCGCGTCCGGCCGTCATGGCAACCCGGTGGGACTCCGGGGGTCCCCGGTGGTAGTCGCGCGCACCTCAGACTCGGGCAGCCAGAAGGCCGGGTTGTACTTTCGGCCGTTCAGGCGGATCTCGAAGTGGAGGTGCGGCGCGGTCGCGCGCCCGGTGCTGCCGACCGTCGCGATGACCTGGCCCTGCTCGACCCAGTTGCCGACCTTGACCAGGTTCTCGAGGTTGTGCGCGTACACCGTCATGAGGTCGGCGTGATGCCAGATCTTGACGACGCGGCCATAAGCCCGCTCCCTGCCGCTCGTGATCACCATGCCGGCGGCGGCGGCGTGGATGTGGTCGTGCCGCTCGGCGCGAAGGTCCACGCCCCCGTGCCACGCCACGCCGCGGGGTCCGAACGCGGAGACGACCGGCCCCGGAACCGGCCGGATGAAGTACACGAGCGGCGTCGGGGGAGGTCGCTCCAGCACGATGTCGGCCAGCGACGGAGGCTCCTGGCTTCCCTCGGCAACTTCGGTCAGCGGGAGGCTCAGGCGGCGCCCTGCCCGGAGCCGCGCGCTCGGCGACAGCCGGTTCGCGCGGATCAGCGCCTCGACGGTGACGCCGTGCTCTCGCGCGATGCCCCAGACGGTCTCACCGGATCGGACGACGTGCCCGAGCGTCGCTCCTCGCGGGGCCGGCAGCGGGCGCTTCGCGGAGGCCCCGAGCGCCTTGGAGGGCGGGGGCTGCGCGGCCACCGGCGGCGTGAGCCCGACCACCAGCAAGGCGGCGCTCACCGCCGCCCACCGCAGGCGCCGCGCCTTCATCGTCCCTCCGAGAACCGGATGCCGAACTCCCCGTAGCGGCCGCTGAAGGGAACGGAGCTCACGTCGACGCGCTCCACGCGAGCGAGCGGGGGCCCCTTGCCGAGGTCGCGCACGAAGTGATCGATCGCCTCCAGGTCTCCCTCCACCCGGATCTTGACGCGTCCGTCCGGGAGGTTCACCGCGTACCCGGTGAGGCGGTATTCATGGGCGCGCCGCTGGGCGAAGTTCCGATAGCCCACTCCCTGGACGCGTCCACCCACCAGGACTTCCACGGCGCCCACCCGGGTGCCCGGCCGTCGGCGGCCGGCATGGCTGTCCGCCTCAGTCATCTGCGCCCAACGATTCTCACGACGACGATCCGATCGACTTGCGGGGCGAGAGGGATGGTCGGGGCGACTGGACTTGAACCAGCGACCTCCTGCTCCCGAAGCAGGCGCGCTACCAAGCTGCGCTACGCCCCGACCTCACCCAGGCTCGGAACCGCGTGCCCGGGCCGCCTCCGGTGCTGGAGGCTCAGGTCTCCCACCCGTACTTCCCGACCAACTTCACGAACGTGCAGCCGCAGTCCGTCGACAGTCGCATGCGGCCGTCGATCTTCTCGACGACGTGCAGGACCTGTGACTGCGGCCCGCCGACGGGGACCACCATGCGGCCACCCTCGGCCAGCTGCTGGAACAACGGCGTCGGCACCGCCGGTGCTCCGGCCGTCACGATGATGCGCTCGAACGGGGCCTCGTCGGCCCACCCGTACGTGCCGTCAGCCGTCTTGACGACTGCGTTAGTATACCCCAACTCTTCCAGGATGCGGCGGGCCTGAACCGCGAGCGGCATCAGCCGCTCGACCGAGCAGACGCGACGCACCAGCTCGGCCAGCACGGCCGTCTGGTACCCCGACCCGGTCCCGATCTCGAGCACCTTCTCCGACCCGGTCAGCGCCAGAAGCTGCGTCATCATCCCGACGATGTAGGGCTGCGAGATGGTCTGGCTCTCGCCGATCGGCAACGGGTGGTCGCCATAGGCCCGGTCCCGGAGCGCCTCCTCGACGAATCGATGGCGCGGGATCCGCCGCATCGCGTCGAGCACCCGCGCGTCCGTGATCCCGCGCCCGACGAGCTGCTCCGCGACCATGCGCTCGCGCTCGCGGGCCGCGCGCGCTTCCTGCCAGCCCGCCCCCGTGCCGACCGCTCGCCCGCCCGTCATCCCGCGTCCCCGGTCGCGCGGCCGCGCGACGCCCGACGGTACTGCGCCTCCCAGTCCTTGAGCCCGCGCAGCGCCGGATAGTCCGTGAGGTCGAGCAGGAGCGGCGTCACCGAGACGTAGCCCGCGCGGACGACGGCATAGTCCGTGTCCTCGCCCGCCTCCCAGGCCGGCGGTCCGACGCCAATCCAGAAGTAGCGCCGGCCGCGGGGGTCCTGCCGCTCGACGACCTTCTCGCTGTAGAGGCGCCGTCCGAGCCGCGTGATCCTCATGCCTCGCGGCTGCCCGGGCGGGACGTTCACGTTGAGGAGCGTCGCGCCGCGATCCGGCGCCTGCAGGAGGAGGCGGGCCAGCCGGGCGGCAGCCCGCGCGGCCGGACGGTAGCTCGCGGGCCCCGTGGGCTGGATGAGCGACACCGCCAGCCCCGGCACCCCGAGCAGCGTGGCCTCCAGGGCAGCCGACACGGTCCCCGAGTAGGTCACGTCGTCCCCGAGGTTCGAGCCAGCATTGACGCCGGCGACCACGAGCTGGGGCCGGACGGGCAAGAGTCCGAGCAACGCGAGATTCACGCAGTCCGAGGGGGTGCCGTTGACCGCGAACCGCCGCGGCCCGAGCTGCTCCGTGGTGAGCGGCCGGTGCAGCGTGAGGGCGTGTCCGACGGCGCTTCGCTCGCGGTCCGGCGCGACGACCCAGATCTCGCCCGCGGTCTCGAGCGCCGCGGCCAGCGCGGCGATCCCTGGCGCGTGGATGCCGTCGTCGTTGGAGACGAGGACGACGGGGCGGCGGCTCTGCTTGGTCACGCGGCGTGCGGTCTCCCCGGTCGAAACCGGGGCCGCAACGCCGCAGGTTCGCCGCGCCCGGGGGTTGGCGAGTAATGGTCGGGGCGACTGGATTTGAACCAGCGACCCCTAGCCCCCCATGCTAGTGCGCTACCAGGCTGCGCCACGCCCCGAACCGGACGGATTGTACGTCGCGCCCTCATGCGGTTCAAGGGGAACTTCGACGGAGCGTCTGCCGGATCGCCTCCAGCCGGGCGCGGATGTCACGCAGGGCAGCCAGCGTTTGCGGATCCGGGGCCGGCAGCTCGAGCTGTTGACTGCGCTGGCGACCCTCCTGCTGGAGGCGCTTCTTGGCTCCCTCCAGCGTGAGGCGGTCCTCGTAGAGCAGACCCTTGATGCGCAGCACCATCTGCACGTCGTGCTTGCGGTAGACCCGCTGGCCCGCGTGGTTCTTGCGGGGGCGCAGGAGCTTGAACTCCGACTCCCAATACCGCAGCACGTACGGCGGAACACCCGTGAGGTCCGCGACTTCCCCGATCCGGAAGAACAGCTTGTCGGGGATCGGCGCGTCGATCCCGATCTCCACGGCGCCCCGGTCGCGGTCGGTCTCCGGCTCGATCACCGGTGGTTCACCTGCGCCTTCAGTCCCTTCGATGGCTTGAACGTCAGCACCCGCCGGGCGGTGATCTCGATCTCGTTGCCGGTCTGCGGGTTGCGCCCCTTGCGCGAGGCCTTCTTCCGCAGCTTGAAGTGTCCGAAGCCGACGATCTTGACGTCGCTGCCCTGCTCGAAGGCCCGGATCATGGTGTCGAACACGGCCTCGACGACCGCCGCCGACTGGCGCTTGGAGAGCCCGTGCCCGGCGACCGAGTTGATCAGGTCGTTCTTGGTCAGCCTACTCACCCCCCTTCGCCGCCGCGCTCTGGCTCACCCCGCTGCGACACGGTCCCCGCCGAGGCATCGCTCAGCGCTCCCGGACCACGACGCCCTCGACGCCCCGGACGGTCAGCGTCGCGAGGGCCGCCTCGGCCGCGGCGACCGTCGCGAACGATCCGACGCGCACGACGCGGTAGGTCGACGAGCTCACCTCCTGCTTCAGGCGGACCGGAACTCCCTGCTGTCGCAGCACGTGCGACATCTCCACCGCCCGCCGGAGCGGGACGAGGCCGGTCACGGTCGGCCCCTCGGCGGTCGTCTCCACCGGATGTCCGAGCCCACGCACCCGCTCGATAGCGTCGGTGGACACGGCGCCGCCCTCGGAACCGACCAGGAGCACCCGGTAGAGAACTCGACTCTGCTCGAACGCCGTCGTCCCCGCCGTCAGACCCTCGTTCCGCAGCCGCTCCGCAAGCCGGTCGGCGTTGCGATGATCCAGGAACGCACCGACCTGCACCCAGTACACGGCCGGGGGAGCGGTGAGCGTCTCGGGAGGGGCAGGTGCGGCCTCGACACCAGACATCGTCCGGCTCGGCCCCGGGGCGGGCGCGGCCCCCGTGGCGGCGGCAGCCGCCGGTGGTCCGCCCACCGCCGCACGGCCGCTGGTGACGGGCTGACCGCTGGCCGGCACACCGGATGTCTTCCCGCTGCTCGGCGCCGCCCCACGATTCACGCCGGACGCCGGGGGCGGCGTGGGCTTCGTCGAGGCGGGCCCTTGAGCGACCAGCCCCGGCGGTCGACCGGGGGGGGTCTTCTCGGCCGCGCTCCACGGCACGAGGAGGAACAGGCTGCGGGGCATGTCGCCCCCGAACCAGCCCGCCACCGAGGGGCCCACCAGGAGCGCGAGGATCAGGGCCACGCCGGCGCCGAGGGCAACCCGGAACCAGCGGACGCTGAAGATGCTCGGCTGCCGGCGAATTCGGTGCGATACGTCTGACCTGACACGTCTCATGCTCGAATTCCCCAATTGCGGCGAGATCTTAGCCGGCCAATGTTAGCACACGCCCACGCGCGCACCAACAGGTGCTCGCCCCCCGGCGTTCGATGCCGCGCCCGACCCTGCTTCCCCCCGCTCCTGCGCGGCCAGGGCTCGGCAGCGCGCGGCCGCGTGCGGATCGCCCAGGCGCGCGTGGGCCTCGGCGGCGTGCTCCAGCACGAGCGCGCGCGCGGACCCGGCGGACACCGCGCGATCGGCCAGGGCCGCGCGGAACGCCTCCAGAGCGCCCCGGTTGTCCCCCTTCCGCAGGCGAAGGGCGCCCAGCGTGTCCAGGTAGTATCCACGGGGCTCCGGGTGCCGGGCGAGAGCGCTGTCGATGATCGCCTCGGCCTCCGGCCACCTCACGGGATCCTGGAGCAGGGCCCACGCGAGGTTGTTCGCCGCCGCAGTGTCGGCAGGATCGGCCCTGACCGCGTGCTGGTACGCGTCGATCGCGCGGTCCCCCTCGCCCAGCGCCAGCCGCGCATCCCCCAGGTTCACGAGCGCGCGCGCCCAGCCCGGGCTGAGGGCCAGGGCGCGCTCGAACTCGCGGACCGCCCGCTGCGTCTCACCTCGCTCAAAATACGCCACTCCGAGGTCGTTGTGCTCGCTCGCCGTCAGCGACTTCGGCGCCGCCGCGGCCATGCAACCGGCCAGGGTCAGGCCGAGGGCCAGGGCCACCGCCCGTCTCACGTGCTGAGATGAGAGCGCGAGGGGCGACGACGGCGCAGCCGCAGCCGGACTGCACAGCCGGCGAGGTCGAAGCGCTCGCGCAGCGCGCTCACCAGGTAGCGCTCGTACGAGAAGTGGAGCGCGGCGGGATCGTTGACGAACAGGAGAAACGTGGGCGGTCGGGTCCCCGTCTGCGTTCCGTAGAAGATCTTGAGCGTCTTGCCGTGGACCCCGGCGGGCGGCCGCCGCTCCACCGCCGCCGTCAGCAGGCGGTTCAGCTCGCCGGTCGAGATCTCCTTCGCGTAGTTGAGCGCGACGCGATCGATCGTCTCGAACAGCTCCCGGAGACCGGTGCCCGCCTTCGCCGAGGTGAACACGACCGGGGCGTGGGTCAGGAACGGGAGCCGCTCTCGCAGCGATCGGACCAGCTCCGGGGCCCGGTCGGCGGTCCCGACCAGATCCCACTTGTTGACCACGAGGACGACGGCCCGCCCTGCGGCCTCGGCGTAGCCGGCGATCCGGGCGTCCTGCGTGGTCACCCCTTCCCCGCCGTCCAGGACGACGAGGGCGAGGTCGGCCCGCTCCAGGCTCCGCCGGGCCATGACCGCCGAGAGCTTGTCGAGCGCCCCCTCCGTGCGCCCCTTGCGCCGGAGACCGGCCGTGTCCACGAGGACGTACGGACGCCCCCCCACCGTCACCAGCGTGTCGACGGCGTCGCGGGTCGTCCCGGGCTCGGCGTGCACCACCACCCGGTCCTGGCCTGCGATCGCGTTCACGAGCGAGGACTTCCCGACGTTCGGGCGCCCCACGACGGCGATGCGAACGGGGCCCGCTTCCTCGACGGCTCCGCCCGGGACCGCAGGCAGCCGCGCCGCGAGCGCCTCGATCAGCTCGGCCACGCCGCGCCCGTGCTCGGCCGACACCGGCAGGACCGGGTCCATTCCCAGACCGTACGCCTCGGCGGCCGTCGCCTCGTGGCCTCTCGCGTCCACCTTGTTGACGGCCACCAGGACGGGCTTGGCGACCCGTCGCAGGAGGCGCGCGACCTCCTCGTCGAGCGGGGTTAGCCCCTCACGGCCGTCCACGACGAAGACGAGGGCGTCGGCCTCGGCGATGGCGGCGAGCACCTGCTTGCGCACCTGGGCGGCGAGGGTCTCGTCCGAGGTCGGGTCGAGGCCTCCGGTATCGATCACGGTGGCCCGCCATCCGCCGAACTCGCACGTCCCGTGGATGCGGTCACGCGTCACTCCGGGGGTATCCCGAACGATCGCCTTCCGGCTCCCGATCAGGCGGTTGAACAGCGTGGACTTCCCGACGTTGGGCCGTCCCACGATCGCGACCACCGGCAACCGCACCGGGGTCGCCCTCTCACGCGGGCGCGGGTGGCCGGCCGAGGAGGCCGTCGACGAGTCCGCGGGCGCTCGACGGCAGCGTGGTCACCGGCGCTCCCAGATGCCCCGCGAGATCCTCCGGGGACACGTCGTCGAGAAACACGCCCTTCGTCTCCGTCAGCGCCACGCGTGGGATCAGGACGACGTCTCCCAGCGGGCGGCCGGAGAGGGCGCGCGCCACGTCCTCGCCGGTGAGGAGCCCGGTCACCGTGATCGCCGGTCCGAAGAACTCGTTCGGAACAGCCACGACCTCGGCCCGGAGCCCCGGCACCCGGAGCCCCCCAAGGAGGCGCTCGAGGACCGGACCGAACAGCTTGCCCGTCACCACCGTCGCCTTGCGAGCGCCGCGCCAGCGGGGGCGCCCGGGCCGCGCGGCGAGGCGCCGGAGATCGTCCTCGAACCGCCGCACGAGACCGACCCCGTCCTCGACGACGGAGAAGCCCTCGTACGCCGCGGCCGGCGGGATCGCCCGGCCCGCCTGCAGATATAGCTCGTCCGCCGCGAAGACGAGACGGGTTTCGTGGCGCGCCAGGAAGCCCTCCTGCCACCCGTGGATCGCGTCGAGAGTCGCACCGGCCTCGGCCGGCGTGATCGACCGGAGCGGATAGAGCCCTTCCCGGTGGCGCGTGAGACCGACCGGCACGACCGCGACGGTCGCCACGGCCGGATGGAGCTCTCCCAGCTCTCGCACGGTGCGCTCGAGGTGCAGCCCGTCGTTGAGCCCCGGGCACAGCACGATCTGCGCGTGGAGCCGGATGCCGGCGCTGGCCAGGCGGCGGAGGCGCTCCACGAGGTCGCCGCGGATCGTCTTGGGGCTCCCAAGCAGGAAGTGCCGCAGCACCGGGTCCGTCGCGTGCACGGAGATGTACAGCGGCGAGAGGCGGAGATCGACGATGCGCTGGATCTCGCTGTCCGGCAGATCGGTCAGCGTGATGTAGTTGCCGTGAAGGAACGAGAGCCGGTAGTCGTCGTCCTTGACGTAGAGGCTCTTGCGCAGGCCCCGGGGGAGCTGGTGGATGAAGCAGAACACGCACTTGTTCGCGCACGTGGAGATCTCCGCGGGCGCCGGAGGCTCACACTCCAGGCCGAGGCCCCGCCCCCACTGTCGCTGGAGTACGACGGAGCACGGGCGGCCGCCCCGCTCGACGTCGATCGCCAGCTCTTCCTCGCCGGCCTGGACGTGGAAGTCGACGAGGTCGCGCAGAGGCTGCCCGTTGACTCGAAGCAGCCGGTCGCCCGGGCGGAGACCGGCGCCCGCCGCGAGTCCGCCGGGCGCGACTCCCAGCACTCGCACGCCCGTCTCGGGGACGCGCTTGGGCATCAGCGCCCTCCCCAGTCCACGTAGCGTGGCGCGAGGGCCAGGTACTGGATACCGGACCCGACCGTGAGGGCGGCCGCCAGGGCGAAGAGCCCCTTCCGCAGCAGCCAGAAGTCGTGGCCGCTTCCGACGACCAGCAGCGCCACGCCCACCGTGATCATCTGGAACACCGTGCTGGCCTTTCCGAGCCAGGTCGGTGTCGGATTGAGCTGGCCGCCCGTGAGCATGATCAGTACCGCGACCAGCACGAGCAGTATGTCACGGCTCAGCACGATCGCCGTCAGCCAGAACGGCAAGACCTGGGGGAACTTGTACGTGAGCGTCACGAAGGAGGCGGTCAGCAGGAGCTTGTCCGCCAGGGGGTCCAGGAAGGCGCCGAGGCGCGTCTTCGTGCCGCGCGTCCGCGCGATGTATCCGTCCATCATGTCGGTGACCGCCGCCACGACGAACGTGCCCAGCGCCAGCAGCGCCCGGTTGTACACGAGACAGATCACGAGCACCGGGACGAGCAGGATGCGGACGATTGTCAGCCAGTTTGCCAGACCCATGGAAATGCGCAGCCGGATGCCGATCCCCGCGCGGGTAGCCGCCAGCCTGGGCAAGGATACCACGGGGCCCCGGATCACGCTCCGCACGAGCGCCTCGCGGAAACGGCGAGGGCCCCGGTCCGCCCGGGGCCCTCGGCAGGCACGGTGGAACTGCCCGCGGTCGGCTATGGCGCGAGGTCCACGTCGTCGAACGTCCCGAGGCCCGCGAGGGTGATCGCGACCTTCTTGGCCCCCTTGGGCACCTTGAAGGTCCCGCGGATGGTCTTCGGATCCCCGGCGGGCACCACGGCGTTGTTGAACCCGTCCACCTTGATCATGGCGGACGTCTCACCGGTGTCGTAGTTCAGCACCCCGCTCTTGTTCTCGTTGACCAGGACCCACTGCGATTGCTTGTTCATCGAGCGCAGCGTGACGACCACCGTGAGGACCGCGCCCCGGACCTTGACCTCGTTGAGATCGACCAGGAGTTGCTTGTCGTGGTCGGCCTTGATGGTCTGGATGACCTTGGCGGCCGACGGGGTGCCGGTGGCGTCTGCCGGCGCCGTCGCCGCCACGGTGGTCGCCGCCGCCCCGGCTGCCCCGGCCGCCGCGACCGCCTTCGGGGCGGCC
>DASZOL010000094.1:0-47484 GCA_035550795.1 Candidatus Methylomirabilota bacterium | reverse complement strand
GGAACCAGAAATCGGTCACCTCCGGTCACCTCGCAACCGAGTACGGGTTCACGGACCTCGACGGCTCGCGGCCCGACATCTGGCGATACATCGAGAAGATCCGCGAGCCCGGCCTCCACGCACGCCTCGAGGACTACCGGTGACTCGCCTCCGGGCAGCCGCCGTCCTGCCGGCTCGATCGCCCATGTCAACACGCATGCAATCACTCCCCAGCGCGTTCGGATGCCGGCCTCCGCAGAGTCGAGGGAGATCCCGCGGATGACCGGCGGCAGCGTCGTCACCGACCTCGTCCGCCGGCGTCGGCTCCTGGTCGCGACGCTGGCCGCCGCCCGGCTCGCCGAGGGCGCCGGCGCGGCGCCAGTCCTGGCTGAGTGCCGGCGCTGGCTCGACCGGTGGGCCGGCGTGGGGCTCGTCGCGGCGGGCATGGCTCGCCAGGGCTTCGACCTCGAGTTGACGCGCTTCGGCGAGGAGGGGTGGCGGGCCACCTTCTCCCCCGCCGGGCGAGCGCATTCCGTCGCGACCGGCTCCGCATGGGAAGCCACGCCGTGGCGCGCGGTCCAGCAGGCGGCGTGGGAGGCCCTGGGAAAGGCCGGCTAGCGGCGTGACAACCCAGCTTAGCCGGTCGGCGCCGTCAGCGCCGCTCGCGCTCCTCGTCCCAGCACTTCGCCCTCCGGTAGTGCTCGTACAAGCGCGTCTCGTGAGTGCGCTCCATCGGCACGTCGGCATCGAACTCGGGCGCGGCCTCGATCTGATGCCGGCGCAGCTCGACGTACACCTTCGAGTCGCCCCAGCTCACGCTCTTGATCCACGACCGCGAGATCGCCACCTTGCGCCCGGGAAGCCAGTTCCGAGTGTCGATCGCCATGTAGCGGATTGCCCAGGTCGGGTCGTCGACCAGGAAGTCTTCCACGTGGCCCACGTCGTCGTCCGCCGCCTGAACGTAGTGCCCGATCACGTCACGTGCGCTGTGGAGGTTGGGATTCGCGCTCTCCCGCTCACGCGCCAGGATCTCCTGGCCAGGCCGGGTCCGGTATGATCGCTTCGAGACCGCGTCCGCGCGACCGAGACGCACGGGGGGATGAGAGCCATGGACTACGACCTTCTCGTCATCGGGGCCGGCACCGCCGGGACGTTCGCCGCGCGCCAGGGGATCGCTCTCGGCGCCCGCACGGCGCTCGTCGAGCAGGACGGGTTCGCCGGCACTTGCCTCGGCACCGGCTGAATTCCCAAGAAGGTGCTGGTCAGCACCGTCGAGCTCGCGTGGCGCGCCAAGAGGGCCGGCGAGCTCGGGATTCGCGGCACCGAGGGGATCGGACTCGACTGGAGGGCCGTGATCGCCCGGAAGAATCGCCTGGTGGCGAGCTGGTCGGAGGGCAAGCCGGAGGCGATCGCGCGGCAGGGCATCGCCGTGCTTCGCGGGCGCGCCCGCTTCGCGGGCCCGCACGAGATCGCGGTCGAGGGACACCGCGTGACGGCCGAGCGCATTGTCCTGGCGACGGGCTCCGCCCCCGCGTGGCCCGCGATCGAGGGGATCGAGCGGACCCTGGCGAGCGACCAGCTACTCGACGAGCCGACGCTCCCCCGGCGGCTCGTGGTGATCGGCGGGGGCGCGATCGGGATGGAGCTCGGCTTCGCGTTCGGCCGCGCGGGGGCTCGCGTCACGATCCTCCAGTCGGGGGACCATGTGCTCCCGGCGGCGGACGGTGAGCTGCGTGACGCGCTCGTCACCCTGGCGGCCGACGCGGGGATCGAGGTCCGGACGGGCGCGCGCGTCTCCCGGGTCGCTCCCGGGCTCACGGTCGAAGCCGAGGTCGGGGGCCGCGCTGAACGATTCCCGGCGGACACGGTCCTGGTCGCCACCGGACGGCTGCCCAACACGTCCGACCTGGGCCTCGAGCTGGGCGGGATCGCGCTCGATCGCGGCGCGGTGCGCGTCAACGAGTTCCGGCAGTCGACCAGCGCGCCGCACGTCTATGCCGCGGGAGATGTGACGGGAAGTCACCAGCACACGCCGGCGGCGTGGTACGAGGGCCAGCTCGTCGCCGAGAACGCGCTCAGGGGCAACCGCCGGACCGCCGACTTCAGCGTGTTTCCCACGGCCACCTTCACGATCCCGGCCCTCGCACAGGTCGGCGTCACCGAGGAGGCAGCGCGACGGCAGGGGGCTCGCGTCACCGTCGCGCGAGCGCCCTTCGCCGACTCGAGCGCCGCGGGCGTCCGGGGGGAGACCGAGGGTCTCGTGAAGGTGGTCTTCGACGAGCCCACCGGGCGCGTGCTCGGCGTCCACGTGCTCGGCCCCGGTGCCGAGGACCTGATCCACATCGGCGCGGTCGCGATGCGAGCGGGGCTCAGGCGGGACGACCTGGCCGGCATGCACTACGTGTTTCCGACGCTTGCCGGCTCCGTGTTCGACGCGATGTGGCCCTGAGCGAGTGGGGAACCCGGGGCGGCCACCCCCGAGCGCGGTGCTAGAGCAGCCCTATCCAGCGCCAGACCGGCACGCTCGCGCAGAGGGCAAGCAGGCTCGCCGCGCCATAGGCGAGGGCGGCGGGCCGGGCGAGCCGGTGGTCGAACAGCCGCCCCCCCGTTCCCTGGTAGAGCGCCAGGTACGTCGTGCTCTGGTACGGGACCAGGAAGCCATTGCACGCGATGGTGGCGACGATGGCCACCAGGAGGGGAGAGAGCCCGGCCGCCGCCGCGACCGGCGCCGCGGCGATCGTCAGCAGCGGAGCCGCCGCCTGCCAGCGGAGGATGAGGCTCGCGAGGACTCCGAGGACGGCGAGCCCCGCGACGAACGCGACGGGGGCCCCGGCGAGCCCACCGGTCGCGCTCTCGACGAGGCCGGCGAGCCACCGGTCCACCCCGGTGACGGCGAGAACCTCGGACAGGCTTGCGAGCATGCCGAAGAACAGCGCGAAGCTCCAGTTCACGCCTCGCAGGGTGTCCGCCTTCACGAGGCCCCCGGCCGCAAGCGCCCCGAGGGCGAGCACCGCCAGCCAGGCCGGATCGACGCCGTGGAGCGGCTGCGTCGCGAAGCCCAGCACGAGGCCGGCACCCGTGGCGAGACAGAGCCACTCGGCGCGCGAAGGCCGCCCGAGGAGCGCCCGCTGCAGCGCGAGGACGCCGGGCCGGATCCCGCCCGCCGGGCGCTCGCCGGGGCGAGGACGGTAGAGCCACACGATCGCGACCAGCATCCCCGTGAGCAGGAGCGCGTTCGCCGGCGCTGCGGCCACGGCCCAGCCCACCCAGCCCGCGGCGGCGCGCGCGTCAGCCGGGAGGACCGCGTGGGCGAGCACGGCCGTGGTCGAGCTCGTCAGGAAGACGGCGCCCATCTGGCCGAAGCCCATGAGCGCGGCCAGCGCCAGCCCGGCGGCGGGTCGTGAGCCAGGGGCGTAGCCGAGCGCCTCGATCAGCTCCCCGAGGGCCGGAGCCAGGAAGGCGACCCGGCCGGTCGCGTTCGGAACGGCGGGGCCTAGAACGACCCCCGTCAGGGCAAGAGCCGTGGCCTGGCCTCCGAAGCCGCCACGAACCCGTCCGACGATCCCGAGCGCGAGCCGGTACAGCAGTCCCGTCGAGGCCAGCACGCTTCCGAACGCCAGCACCGCTACGACCAGGAGCCAGCTCGGCGTCGCAAACCCCGCGAGCCCCGTCCGGCCAGGCACGACGCCGCCGAGCGTCCACGCGGCGATCGTCATCAGGGCCAGGATCCCCTCGGGGAGCAACTCGAGCGCGAGCATGGGCACCATGGCGCCGAGCGTGCCAAGGGCTCGCCACCCGGCGGGATCGAGCCCCGCCGGCGGCGGGCTCACCCAGGTCGCGACCAGGATGAGCCCCGCCAAGCCTCCGCCAAGCGGGCGCGCGAGCGACGGACCGGGCCGGGACTCCGGCGTCAAGTCAGCGGTCGCGCGGCGCCGCCGTCGATCCCCCGCCAGCGGCTCGGAGGGCGGGGCCCCGACGGTTCCGACTCCGCGTACGTTGGCGAGCCACACGCGCTCGCTGAGCGTCGCGGCGATCGCGAGCGCCACCGCGGGCTCCTCCGCCACGAGACCGAGGAAGCGGCCCCGCTCGAGCCGCAGCGCCTCGGCGGCCCCGTCGGCCCGGACGGTGGTCGAGCGCGGCCGGTTCGAGAGGAGAGCGATGTCGCCGAACGTCGCCCCGGGGCCCCGGGTCGCGAGCCGCGTGTCGCCGGCATCCGGAGATCCGACGTAGTCGCTGAACGCTCCGTGAAGCACCACGTAGAAGGCGTCTCCGGGGTCGCCTTCCTCGAAGACGACCTCGCCCGGACCGAACCGGACTCGCTCGAAGTGGACAGCCAGCTTCGCGAGGGTCACCCGGTCGACCGCCGCGAACAGCGGCACCCGCGCCAGGATGCGGGCCGGCTCATCTTCGGGTATCGCGCTCTTGGGCACGGCCTTATCGTACGATGCGCCCGTCCCCGCGCAGGCCGCGCCCCGGCCACGCTGGCGGCCCGCTGCTGTCGCTGCCCGTTGCTACCCGTTGCTTGACAGGTCCCCACCGTCGGCCTAGGCTTCGGGGCACGGTCCGGTCGCCCGGCACTCGGCGGTGACCATGCGGCTCGACGCAGTCCGGCGTCCTCCCCTTGCCGTCCTGCGCGGCGGCGCGCGGTGTCCGGCGCGTCCCGCCCCCTCGCGCCCGGCGGGGCTTCTTCCCCTCTCGACGGGACGGCCGTGAGCATTGTCACGATCTCCCAGGGTCTCGGGAGCTCCGGCGACGCAATTGGGCGCGCCCTCGCCGACGAGCTGACCTACACGTTCGCCGATCGCGAGATCATCCTGAAGGCGGCGGAGCGCCTCGGCCAGGGTGTCGCCGAGCTCGAGCGGCTTCTCGAGGGTCGGCCGAGCCTCCGCGAGCGCCTCACGGAGACGCGCCGCGACTACCTCGCCGCCGTCGAGGCGGTGATCTGGGAGTTCGCGGCGCGGGACAACGTGGTCCTCGTGGGGCGCGGCTCGACGTTCGTGCTCCAGCGGGTCCGCCACGCGTTCCGCCTCCGGGTGACCGCACCGGTTCACGTACGGGCGCGCCGGCTCGAGACGGAGCGGGGGCTCGTGCCCGACGCCGAGGACGTGGTCGCGCGCAGCGATCGTGACTGGGCGGCGCGGATCCGGCACCTCTACGACGTGGCCCTGGACGATCCCCTCCAGTACGACCTCGTGCTCAACACGGCGCGGCTTGACGTGCCCGCGGCGGTGGCCACGATCCGAGCGTCACTGGCCGCCGAGCGCTTCCGAGCCACGACGGCCTCCCTGGCCGAGGTGGCCGATCGCTGCATGAGCGCCCGCGTCCACGCGGCGCTGCTGGCCGACCCGCGGACTCGGGAGCTCGGTCTCTTCTTCAGCTGCCGTGACGGCCACGTGTCCCTCAGCGGCCGGGTAGCGCGGGACGGGCAGCGCCGCGTCGCCGAGGAGGTCGTGGAGGGTCTCTCGGGGGTTCGGCGGGTGGTCAGCGAGATCGTCGTCATCCTGCCGCCGCCGACGCCGCCGGGGCCCTGACCGGGGGCCGGCACATCGGCCGGGCGCCCGGTCGATACGCCGGGGCAGACGGCTCGCTGATGTATACTCGGTCGCGCGACGGCGCCGCCTCTTGCCGTGACTGACTCCAAGGGAGCCCGATCGAGCCCGGTCCTGCCACTCCCGGCGGCCCCGCCGCTGGAGCTGGCGGACGGCCTTCTCGCCCTCGTTCGCGCCCACGCCAGCGCTGCGGTCCTGGACTGGCTGGCCGGGGCGGTCACCGCAGCGCGCGCGCCGCTGGATCGGAGGGCCTTCGCCACGGCCTTCGCGCTGGCGGGGCGCCGGACCGGTCGGACCGCTCCGGAGCCGGCGCCCGCCGACGCTGCCCGTCTCCGGGCGGCCGGCGTGACGTGGCCGGTCGCCTCCTGGGGCCTCGACGGGCTGACGCGCTCCGGACTGCTGCTCCACGCCGCCGCCGGCCTTGCGCCGGGCGAGCTCGAGGTCCTCGTGGAGGAGTGCTTCCTCCAGGGCGACACCCGCGAGCGCCAGGCCGTCCTCCGGACGGTCGCTCTCCTGCCCGACCCCGCCCGCTTCGTCCCCCTGGCCGTGGACGCGTGCCGCACGTCGGTGCAGCCCGTCTTCGAGGCGATTGCCTGCGAGAATCCCTTCCCGGCCCTCTACTTCTCCGAGCAGAGCTTCAACCAGATGGTCCTGAAAGCGGTCTTCATCGAGGTCGCCGTCGAGCGTATCCTCGGGCTCACGGCTCGGATCACGCCGGAGCTCCGGCGGATGGCGGCCGACTACGCGAGCGAGCGCCGGGCGGCGGGCCGGAGTGTTCCGGACGACGTCGGCGACCTCCTCGGCGAGAAGGGGAGCCGGCCATGAAGCTCTTCGATCCGCACATCCACATGACGTCGCGGACGACCCTCGACTACGAGGCGATGGCGCACGCGGGCATCGCCGCCATCGTCGAGCCCTCGTTCTGGCTCGGCCAGCCGCGGACCCACGTCGGCACCTTCGAGGACTACTTCGGCGGGCTGCTCGGCTGGGAGCGCTTCCGCGCGAGCCAGTTCGGCGTGCATCATTTCTGCACGCTCTCTCTGAACCCGAAGGAGGCGAACAACCGCCGCGTCGCGCCGGGCGTGATCGAGCTCCTGCCCCGCTACCTGGCCAAGGACGGCGTGGTGGCGGTTGGCGAGATCGGGTTCGACGACCAGACGCCCGAGGAGGAGAAGTACTTCGCGGCCCAGCTCGAGCTGGCGCTCCGCTTCGACCTGCCGGTCCTGGTCCACACGCCCCACCGGGACAAGAAGCGCGGCACCGAGCGCAGCCTCGCCCTGGTCCGGGACGTCGGCTTCCCTGAAGGCCGCGTGCTCATCGACCACAACACCGAGGAAACGCTCCCGCTCGTGCTCGCGACCGGCTGCTGGGCCGGGCACTCCATCTATCCATTCACGAAGATGGACGAGCCGCGCATGGTGTCGCTGGTGAAGCGCTACGGGAGCGAGCGGATCCTGATCAACAGCGCGGCGGACTGGGGGGTCAGCGACCCGCTCAAGGTGCCGAAGACGGTCGCGCTGATGCGCGAGAGCGGGATCGCGGATACGGAGATCCGGCGGATCGCCTGGGAGAACCCCGTGGCGTTCTTCGCCCAGAGCGGCCAGCTGGATCCCGCCGCGCTCGAGGCGGAGCCGGCCATCGATCAGAGCCGGCTGTTCGAGGGAAACTCGGTGCTGCGGGGACAGGCCCCCCGGGTCAGCGGCGCCCCGGCCGGCGCGCCCCGGCCCGGCGCCTGACCCCGGCGGCGCGGCGCTCAAGGGCCAAAGCGCCCCGTCCCGTCCCGTGCACCGGACGCTCGTCCTCCTCGTCGTCGGGCTCTCCCGGGAGCTGATCGGCGAGGCGACCCCGAGCCTGGCGGCGCTCGCGCGCGACGGCGCCGCCCGCCCCATGCGGACGATCCTCCCCGCGGTCACCTGCTCCGTGCAGGCCACGCTCACGACAGGCCTCCTCCCCAGGGACCACGGGGTCGTCGCCAACGGCTGGTACTTCCGCGACCTGTCGGAGGTCTGGCTCTGGCGCCAGTCGAACCGGCTGGTCGCGGGCGAGAAGGTCTGGGAAGCGGCCCAGCGTCGCGACCCCTCGTTCACGTGCGCCAAGCTGTTCTGGTGGTACAACATGCACAGCGCGGCGACCTGGTCGGTGACGCCGCGCCCGATGTATCCCGCCGACGGGCGGAAGATCCCGGACATCTACACGCAGCCGCCCGAGCTCCGTGACGAGCTCAACGCCCGGCTCGGCCAGTTCCCGCTCTTCCAGTTCTGGGGGCCGGCGACCGACCTCGCGTCGAGCCGCTGGATCGCCGACTGCGCGCGCCACGTCTACGACACGCGGCAACCAACGCTCACGCTCGTCTACCTGCCCCACCTCGACTACAACCTTCAGCGGCTCGGCCCGGACGATCCCGTGATCGCGCGGGATGTGCGGGCCGTCGACGCGCTCTGTGGAGAGCTCATCACCCGCGCGCGGGGGGACGGGACCCGCGTCGTCGTGCTGTCCGAGTACGGCATCACACCGGTGACCGGCGCCGTCCACGTGAACCGGCCCCTCCGGGAGGCGAAGCTGATCCAGGTCCGCACCGAGCTAGGGCGGGAGCTTCTCGACCCGGGCGCCTCCGAGGCGTTCGCGGTGGCGGACCACCAGGTCGCCCACGTCTACGTGCGGCGGCCCGAGCGGGTGGCGGAAGTCCAGCGCCTGCTGGAGGGGCTGCCCGGCGTCGAGCAAGTGCTCGACGACGAGGGCAAGCGCGCCGCGGGCCTGGACCACCCGCGGGCGGGCGAGCTGGTCGCGGTGGCGCGGTCCGACCGCTGGTTCACCTACTACTACTGGCTGGACGACGCTCGCGCCCCTGACTTCGCGCGGACCGTCGACATCCACCGGAAGCCCGGGTACGACCCGGTCGAGCTGTTCCTCGACCCGGGGCTCCGGCTCCCGAAGGTCAGCGTCGGCTGGCGGCTCGCCAAGAAGGCCCTCGGCTTCCGCTACCTGATGGACGTGATCCCGCTCGACCCGAGCCTCGTCAAGGGGTCGCACGGCCGCCCGCCGGACGATCTGGCCGCGGGGCCGCTCGTCATCTCGAGCGAGGCGGATCTCCTGCCCGCCGGCCCGGTCGACGCGACCGCGGTCAAGGCGCTGCTCCTCGACCACGTGTTCGGGAAGTAACCGTTCCGGGCGCTGATCCACCGCATCGAGCGGTACATCGCGCATTGGAACGATCACCCGACCCCCTTCGTCTGGACCAAGTCCCCGGCCGACTCATCGCGAAGGTCGCCCGGCGTGGCGGTTAACATGACCTCGCGAACGGAACACTAGAATCCTTGCCGCCCCCGTCGGGGGCGCAACGATGGAGACGAGGCAACTGCCGACGGCGAACCATGCCAGAATCTCTGAGCGAGACGGCGTTGACCGCTTCCGAGCGGCCGCACTACCCTGCCCTTGCAGGAAGTCTTCGCCGGGGAGCGCCGAAGAGGATCACCCGCGTGGCCGACAAGGTCGTCGTCCTCATCTCGGGCAAGGATCCGGTGGAGGGCCGCGGCGGGGCCCAGCACTATGCTCGGGTCCACGCCCGGGCGGCGGTCCGCGCCGGGTTCGAGCCGCATACCTTCTGCGCGACCGCTCGCACCGAGGTCGTCGAGACGGGCTTCGGGGTGGTCCACCGCGTCCGGTCGTCGCCGCTCCAGCTCGTGCGCCGCGACTCCCAGATGGAATTCCATCGGAGCTTCATCCCCGTGCACGCGCCGGTGGTCGCGGGCAGCGTGGAGCGGTTTCTCCTGCGCCGGAACGCACCCTGTCTGATCCACGGATTCAGCACGTGGGGGTACATCGGCGTCCTGGCGAGCCGGTGGCTTCGGCGCCGCGGCGTCGACGCGCCGGCGCTGACCGGCTTCTACACGACGGCCGACCACGAGACCCGGGCGAAGATGCGGAGCGTCGGCGCCGGACACGGCCGCTTTCATCGAGTGCGCTACGGCATCGACCACGCCTGGAACAGGACAGTCGTCGCGCACTATGAGCGCCAGGCCTATGTCCGATCCCGTCTGGTGACCGTCAACTACGAGTCAGTGCGACGTCTCCTGCTCGAGACCTACGGGACGGGAGCGCCGATCCGGAAGCTGCCCTACACCTCGGAGGCGGCCTTCCTCCGGAGCCAGGGCACGGAGCCGGCGCCTCTACCGGAGGCGGCGGCGCGCCTGGCGCCTCGGGACGCGCCCCTGATCGTCTCGGTATCCCGACACGACCCTCGAAAGGGCGTGGACGTCCTCCTCCAAGCCCTGGCCATCGTCCGGGGGCGCGGCGTGCCATACCGCGCGTGTCTCGTGAGCGGCGGGCCACTCCTGGCACCGCATCGGCAGATGACCGCCCAGTTGCGCATCGACGACGTCACGGCCATCACCGACTGGGTCGCCGACCCGTACGTCTACCTCCAGCACGCGGACGTCTTCGTCCTGCCCTCACTCGAGGAGGCAAGCGGCTCGCTCGCCCTGCTCGAGGCGCTGCACGCGGGGGTGGCCGTCGTCGCCTCGAACATCGATGGGATTCCGGAGGACGTCGCGGACGGCGACAGCGCGCTCCTGGTGCCGCCGGGAGACGCGTCGGCCCTGGCCGAGGCTATCATCCGCGTCGTCACCGACCCGGTCACGAGGCAACGGCTCGCGCGGCGCGGGCGCAAGACGTTCGTCGAGAGGTTCTCGGCCGATGCGTTCGCCAGCGCGCTCCGCGAGACGTACGCGGAGGTCCTCGCGTAGCGCTCGGCCACGTCCTCGGCCCCGGCGCCGTCTGGCCCGGATGGGCCGGAACATGGCGCTCCCACGGTGCCGTCGAGCCGATCGGCGACGTTCCCGGCCGGAGGCGACGGACGGTCACCGGACGGCGAGAAGCCGGCGGGGACGGCGTCGCCCGCTATCCCGGCAGGCCGCTCAGCCCTCCGGCGGAAAGCTTCACGCGCGGGACGCCTGAGCACGGGGAGGATGTCCCCGGCGGCGGTGACGTTCGGGGCGCGTCGGGCGACCTCAGGGGGTGCGGCCCCGCGGCTGGGCCCGAGCGACGGCGTCTTCGAGGTAGGCGCGGAGCGGCGCCTCCGAGACGAACTCGGGGGTCGTGTCCGGGACGCCGAGGTAGTAGACGGTCAGCGCCGGCGACGGCGTCCCGGTCCGGTAGAGGTGGATCTCCAGGCGTGGGTAATCGGCGAACGCGCCGCGCCGCACCCGGAGCTCGGCCATGGCCGGCGGCGCCAGCCCGACCCGCGTGCCGGGCCCGAGGGGGCGGCGCGCGCGGCTGAACGGATCGACCCCTTCGGCGGCGAGGTGGGAGTACGCCGGGTCTGTCACGACCACCCGGATCACGACCTCGCTCTCGTCCTCGATCGGCTGCTTGAGGATCCCCCAGGCCACGACGACACCCGGGCGCGCGAACGTCGAGTTCTCGCCGTGCACCTCGCGTTCCTGGGCGGCCACGCGGTCCGGATGGCCTAGCAGCAAGACGCCGACGAGGAGGATCAGCCCGATGCGCGGCCAGGAGACCCGCCCGGCGCCGATCATGACAGGAGGGCCACGCCGTCCGTCGGCAGCTGGACCAGGACGGCCTGCCCCGCCTGGATGGACTCCAGCGGGCCCGCGCTGTAGCGCGTCACCTGGAGGAGGGTCTCGCCGACGCGCACCTGATACTCCACCTTCTCGCCGAGAAAGGTCCGGGAGACGACCGTGCCGAGGAGCATGCCCGGAGGAGGCTGCCCCGGGGCCGCCGGGCGCAGCTCGACCGTCTCCGGGCGGAGGACCAGGCGGACCGTCGCGCCGGGGTCCGGGCCCGTACCGTGACTCGCCACCCGGATGCGAGTCCCCGCCACTTCGAGCTCGGTCCCCCCGGGCCCGGCCCCGAGGACGCGCCCGGGGAGAAGGTTCACCCGCCCGATGAAGTGGGCGACGAACTCGGAGGCCGGGCGGTGGTAGAGGTCCTCGGCGGTCCCCTCCTGGACGATCGTTCCCTGGTTCATCACCGCGATCCGGTCCGACACGGCCATGGCCTCCTCCTGGTCGTGGGTGACGTACACCGTCGTGATCGACAGCCTCTTCTGGAGCTCGCGGATCTCCCCGCGCATGTGGACCCGGAGCTTCGCGTCCAGGTTCGAGAGCGGCTCGTCGAAGAGGAGGACGCGCGGACGGATCACGATGGCGCGGGCGAGGGCCACGCGCTGCTGCTCGCCGCCGGACAGCTGGTGAGGGAGCTGGCGCTCGTGGCCTCGGAGCCCGACCAGGCCGAGCACCTCATGCACCGCCCGCGCGACCTCGGCCTCGGGCTGCCGCTTCACCCGGAGGCCGTAGGCGACGTTCTCGAAGACGGGAAGGTGCGGGAAGAGCGCGTAGTTCTGGAAGACGAACCCGATGCTCCGCTGGTTGGCGAGGAGGCCGGTCACGTCCTGCTCGCCGAAGAAGACGCGCCCTGCGTCGGCGCGCTCGAAGCCCGCGATCATCCGGAGCGTCGTGGTCTTGCCGCAGCCAGAGGGGCCGAGGAGCGTGAGGAGCTCGCCGGGCCGGACGCGGAGGCTCACGTCGCGCGCGGCGTAGACCTCGCCCTTCACCCGGTGGCTGAAGCGCTTCGAGAGCCGGTCGAGGCGGATGCCGGCGGCGTCCATCCGCCCCTCAGCCGCCGAGCAGGCTCGTCACCGCCATCGTGCCCGGGGCACGGAGGCGGCGGAGGAGGGCGCTGATGGCCGAGATGACGGCGAAGACGATCAGCACCACCAGGACCGAGAACGCGGCGGCTGGGCCGAGGGAGAGCTCCGTGATGTTCTCGAGGATCCGCACGGTGATGAGCGTCCAGTTGATGGACACGAGGAAGATTGTCGCGCTGATCGCGGTCATGGAGCGGATGAAGACGACGCCCAGGCCGGCGAAGAAAGCGGGGACGATGAGCGGCAGCGTGACGCGTCGGAACGTCGTGCCGCTCGAGGCGCCGAGCCCCTGCGAGGCCTCCTCGATGGATGGGTCGATCTGGTGGAGCAGCGCGACGGTTGCGCGGACGCCGGTCGGGCTGTAGCGGAAGACGTAGCATGCCACGATGATGAGCGCCGTCCCGGTGAGGACGAGCGGGGGGTCGTTGAAGGCGATGAGGTAGGCGATCCCTACGATCGTCCCAGGCAAGGCGTAGTTGACCATGGAGACGACTTCCATGGCCTGCCGCCCCGGGAAAACCTTCCGCGCGACCAGGTAGCCGACGAGGATCGCATAGAGGCCGCCAAGCGGCATGCCGGCCCCTGCGATGACGAGCGTGTCGCGGATCGCCTTCATCCCCTCGGTGAGGATCACCTGGTAGTGCCGCCACGTCCAGGCGTGGTTCGCGCCCAGCGCGACGACGACCGAGGCGTAGACGAGGAGAGCGTAGAAGTAGCAGATGACGATCGCGACCAGCAGGCAGAGCGCGATCAGGGCGAGCCGCGCCCACGGAGCGACGCCGCTGATCGCGGTCCGGGCCCCGGCCTTGCCGGTGATCGTGACGTAGTAGCGCCGGCTCACCCAGTAACGCTGGAGGAGGTAGACGCCGAACGCCGGCACGAGGAGGACGAAGGAGAGCACGGCGCCGCCCTGGAGGTCGAAGAGGCCCGTGATCTGAAGGTAGGCCTGCGTCGGCAGGACGGGGAAGTCGTTGCCCGCGAGGATGAGCGGCGTCGCGAAGTCGGCCAGTGAGGCGGCGAAGAGGAGGAGGAACGCGTTGGCGAGCCCCGGGATGGCGAGCGGCAGGGTGACCGTCCGGAAGACACGCCACCGCGAGCTGCCCAGGCTGAACGCCATGTCCTCCACGTTGGAGTCGAGGGTCGCGAGGATTGGCCGGAGCGTCAGATAGGCGATCGGGAAGTAGGTCACGGTCTCCGAGAACAGCGTGCTGGGGAGGCCGTACACGGTGGCACCCTTGATTCCGAGCAACTGGTAGGTGACGAGCCCTCGTGGTCCGAACGAGAAGATCATCGCGATCGCCGTCGTGAACGGCGGCGAGACCAGTGGGAGCAGGGTTGCGGCGTCGAGGAGCGTCCGCCAGCCGCGGGGAAGGCCGGCGCGAGCGGCGGTGTAGGCGAAGAGGAACCCGAGCGCCGTCCCGGTGAGGCCGACGAGGGCGGCGAGGAGGAGGCTGTTCCCGAGCGCCGTCAGGTGATTCGGGTCGCGAACGATCCCGAGCACGCCGTGGAGGGACGGACGGCCGTCCTCGAGGAACGTCCGGCCGAGGAGCATGAGGAGCGGGTAGAGGACGAACAGAGCGAGGAGCGCCCACAGCACGACGACCGTCGCGAGGAGCGCCGGGTCCTGCCGGAGCCGGGATCCGCCGGCGCCGGCGGACCGGACGGCGCGCGCCACTAGTCCTTGAAGTTCAGCACCTCGTTGACCCAGCGCTCGACGATGCGCTTTCGGTTCGCCCCCGCGTACGCGTCGTCGATCGGAAAAATCTTGGCGCCCTTCAGGACCTCGGCCAGGCTCGCCTCGACCTGGACGTCGGGATGGGCCGGCACGAAGTTGATCTTGTGCTTGGCGTACAGCCCCTGCATGGCAGGAGAGGTCGCCCAGTCGATGAGCTTCTTGCCGACCTCGGGGTTCTTCGCCCCCTTGAGGAGCGCGATGGCCTCCGCCGAGGTTCCGATGCCCTCCTTCGGGAAGCTGATCGTCACGTCGTAGCCCTTGGCCTTGGTATCGAGGGCGTCCACGATGAAGAAGATGCCGGCGCCGGCCTGACCGAGGCCCACCGGGAGCGTCCCGCCGCCGCCGCTCTTCGTGTAGACCTGGACGCTCCGGCGCATCCGCTTCAGGAACTCGAAGGCCTTGGCCTCGTCCCGCCCGTTGACCTCGAGGACGGAGAAGATCCGCGTCACGGCGGTGCCGGAGGTCCGGGCGTCCGCCATCTGGAGCATGCCCTTGTAGGCGGGGGCGGTGAGGTCCTCCCACGAGGCCGGGGGCTTCAGATTCTGCTCCTTCAGGAACTTGTTGTTGCTCATGAAGACGAGCGGGTCGTCGGCGATGGCGACCCACTGGGCGTCCGCGTGCCGGAAGCGGGCCGGCAGCTTGTCGAACGCGGGCGGCCGGTAGGGCTCGAAGATGCCCTCCTTGATGCCGGCGGCGAAGGTCTCGACGGGTCCCCCGAAGAGCACGTCGACTCGCGGGTTGTTCTTCTCCGCGATGACCCGGGCGAGCGCCTCGCCGGACGAGAAGCGGACGAAGTTGACCTTGATCCCGGTGGCCTTCTCGAACTCCTCGAACATGGGACGCGCCCAGTTCTCGGGCCAGATCGAGTAAGCGTTGAGGGTCTCGGCGGCCCCGGCGCGCGCGACGGTCCCAGCCACCAGCGCGGCCACCAGGGCGGGGACGATCCCGGCGAGCATCCGTCGTCGAGCCAATTGCATGAGCGCCTCCTTGATGGGGTTCAGCGGACTTCGGACGCCGGGCCGCCGGGCTCGGCGCTGGATCCGGATGCGCCCGATCGCACCTGCGACCGACGATCCCGGCCCTGTCCGTAGTTGGGTCGTGAGCTCATCCAGCTCCGTCGCGGGAGACGCTATGACGGTCGCGCGGCCGGGTCAAGGCCCTCCGGGCGCCGTGAGGCTGTCGGGCGACCGAAGCGGCGCTCAGGCGCCCGTCGGCTCGCCGGCAGTCTCCCAGGCCAGGATCTCGGCGCCTGCGTTCGGGTCGGCGGTGAGCGCGCGGGCGCCGGCACCGGTGAGCCGCGCGGCGTCTCCCGTCGCCAGGGGCCCGGCGCCTTCCAGGGTGGCGCTGCCCCGGGCCACAAACACGTGGACGAACGGGGCGTCGGGGACCCGGACGGTCTCCCCCGGCTTGAGCCGTCCGCCCCAGAGCACGGCGCCCTGCTGGCGGATGGAGATCGCGGCCGCGTGGCCGCGGCCGGACGCGATCGGCACGAGACCGCCCTTGTCGAGCTCGGCGTTGATATCGAGCTGCTCGTAGCCCGGCCGGATCCGTTCCGTGTCCGGCGGCACCCACATCTGGACGAAGTGGACGTCCCGGTCGTGCCGGGGGTTCATCTCCGAGTGCCAGATGCCCGTCCCGGCGCTCATCCGTTGCGCCAGGCCCGGATAGATGATCCCCTTGTGCCCCTCCGAGTCCTTGTGCTCGAGATCCCCGTCCAGCACCCAGGTGACGATCTCCATGTCCTGGTGAGGGTGGGTCCGGAAGCCGGTGCCCGCGCGCACCGTGTCGTCGTTCAAGACGAGGAGCAGCCCGTGGTGCGTGTTGGCCGGGTCGTAGTGATTGGAGAAGCTGAAGCTGTGATACGAGTCCAGCCAGCCGATCCGCGTGTGGAACCGCCGGTCAGCTCGGCGGACGTCGACGGCCGGCGGTGGGGCAGGCTTCTTCGCCATCGAGGACCTCCTCGTCCAGGGTCCGTATAGGTTTCCGTCGGCCCGCTGCGCCAATGCGGGCCTCGCGCCCCTCAGAGGTCCACGTAGATGGCGCCGCCCTCGACCGTGACGGGGTAGCACGCAATGCTGAACGACGCGTTCACCTGGTGCACGCCCGTCCTGACGTCGTAGCGGTAGCCGTGCCACGGGCACGTCACGATGGCGCCGTCGAGCTGGCCATCGCCGAGGGGGCCCCCCCGGTGGGCGCAGCTGTTGTCGATGGCATAGAACGAGCCGTCGACGTTGAAGAGCGCGAGCGCCCGGCCGCCCGCGGCGACGATCGCCCCGGACCCCGGCTGGACGTCGCTGACGTTCGCGATCCTCGTCCTGGCCACCGAAGCTCCTCCGTCGTCTCGGGGGTCAGCACGCCCGGCGCCTCGACCGTCGTCGAGACTCGGCTGGTTGACGGCGCCGGGCTGACCGCTACCGGAAACCCCGCCTCAAGTCCCGGGCACCCAGCGCTGAAGCGCGAGCGTCAGGAGGAAGCCGGCCACCGCCCAGGCGCCGCGCCAGGGATCGCCAGCGCCGGCCATCAGGAGCGCGTCGAGCAGCGAGATGCCGGCGATCAGGCTCACGACCGCGCGGCGGATGTCGCGCCCGGCGCGGCGGACGAGCCAGGTGACCGCGTAGACCACCCAGGCGAGGAAGCCCACGTACAGGACGGAGGCGGCGCCGACCGGAAGCAGCGCGGGCCACACGTAGAGAAACGGCGCCGCCAGGAACGCGAGCGGCCAGAGGTGCCGGACCTCCGTCAGGTTCTCCTGCTTCGCCACGTAGGTCAGGCCGATCAGGTAACAGAGGAGCACGCCGGCACCGCCCCAGACCGCCCAGCCGACGAGACCGGCGACGGCGAGCGCGGCCGTCACGTACACGAGCACGCGGCAGAGCCCCATCACCACCGGGCTCAGCGGGTTCGCCTTGTGCCAGGCATCGTAGGCGGTGATCACGCCGGCCAAGAGCCCGGCGGACGCCACGGCCCCGCCCCCCCCGCCCGCGCCCCCGGCCGCAGCAGCCGCCACGCCCAGGACGCCGGCGGCGAGCAGTCCGAACCCGATCGCGAAGACCGCGCGTGCCCCGATGCGCCCCGACGGGATCGGCCTCTCGGGCCGCTCCCGCGCGTCGCTCTCCCGGTCGAAGGCGTCGTTCAGGTACATGCCCCCCGTGTAGAGCAGCGAGAACGCGAGCCCGAGAAGCGCCAGGCGCCCCCGACCGACGTCGGTGCCGGCCAGCGTCGCCCCGGCGAGCGTGTTGGTCCAGACGGTCGGGAGGTTGGATACCCGCCCCAGGAGAAGATGATCGCGCCAGCGCGGCGGGACGGACCGCGACGGGGCGGCGGCCGGGCTCACCCCGCCAGCTCTCCCAGCACCCAGCGAAGCTCGCGGGCCACGGCCACCGCGATGTCCTCCCGCCGGTAGGCCTCGGGTAGCACGTCCCACGTGTACGTCTCGACCTCGAGGTGCGGCGTGTAGGCCTCGCGCCGGAGCAGACCGAGCACTCCCCGGAGGTAGTCCTGGGTGCTCGCGAACGGGCCGAGCTCCTCGCGGAAAAGCGGGACGTGGAAGTGGATCCGCCACTCGCGCGCGCCGGCGCCGTCGTGCGCGACGGCCTCGAGGGCCGCCGGCAGGTCCAGGTAGCGGACCAGCCGATCGCCCTGCCGCTCGACCACCTGGTGGAGATAGACGCCCTCGGCGAAGGGCCTCAGCGCGTCCACGAGGACCCGATCGCCGGGATCCATCCGGACGCGCAGGCCCGCGCTGACCTGGACCTTGCCGACGCGGATGCCCGCCCCGCGCAGCGCCGCGAGCCCGGCGGTCGCGTCCTCGAACTCGACCGCCATGTGGCAGGCGTCGAAGCACACGCCGAGGAAGCGGCGCAGTGCGGCCTCGCTCTCACCACGACCGAGCCCGGTCAGGCGGCTGAACGCGTGCACGGCCGGCGGCGCGAAGAGGTGAGTCTCGAAGAAGCGCACGGTCTCGTCCACCGTCTCCATGTGGCAGCAGGGCTCGGGCTCGAGCGCGAGCGAAACGGTCTTCCCCGTGCGCTCCCGGAGCCGGTGGAGCCCGGCCGCGTGGCGAACCATGCGCTCCGCCATCCGGCCCGCGTCCGCCTCGTCGCGGACGCGCGCCTTGTAGGCCCCCGGCACGGTGCTGACCGTCCCCTCGATCCCCGGCTCGTCCGGCAGGAGCGCGGCGAGCAGCTCGGCCAGACGGTCGCTGTAGCGGAGGCGCTCCTCGTCGAGCCAGTCGGGAAGGTACACGTCCTCCTTGACGCGCGTCCCGTGAAACGGGCCGTACGGAAAGCCGTTGATCGTGAACACGTAAAGACCGCTGTCGCGGAGAAATCCGCGGAACGCGTCCATCTCCGCCGGCTGGGCGAGCGTGGCCGTGGCGACCGCCGACAGCCGCAGTCCGACGCCGAACGGCCGGTCGGGGGCCACGGACGCCTTGACCCTTCGCACGTGGCGCTCGAGGTTCGCGCGAACCTCGGACCAGGTCTCGCCGGGATGGATGTTCGTGCAGTACGTCAGGTGGGGCCCGCCCGGGACGGCGAGCTTCACGACCGGACGTGGCGCCGGCGAAGCTCGGCGAGGGCGTCCATCACGAGGGGCTCCCGCATCTCGTGCACCTCGACGCCCCGTCCGATCGCGCCCAAGAGGGTGACCGTGAGCTCGCCTCCCAGATGCTCCCGGAACTCCGCGAGCCCGTCCAGGACGACGGGCCGCCCGGCCGGGTCCTTGAGGTCGAGCGCCTCGTCCCAGCGCGGGAGGCCAAGCCTCCCCAGGAGGGCCAGGACCCGCTCGACCACCGCGTCCGGCAGCAGGCCAATCCCTCGTGAGTAGAGCGTGTCGAGCGCGATTCCGATGGAGACCGCCTCGCCGTGGCGCAGGCGGTTGCGGGTGAGCGACTCGAGCCGGTGGGCCGCCCAGTGCCCGAAGTCGAGCGGCCGCGCGCTCCCGGCCTCGAACGGGTCCCCCGACGTGGCGATGTGCTCGAGGTGAAGCCCGGCCGCTCGGCGGATCAGCTCGCCCACCGCGTCAGGCGCGCAGCTGCCCAGCGCGTCGGCGTGCGCCTCGAGCCAGGCCAGAAACTCGGGGTCCCGGACCAGCGCCACCTTGACCGCCTCGGCCATCCCGGCGATCGTGTCCCGCCGTCCCAGGCTCTCCAGGAATCGGCGATCGTTCAGCACGGCGAAGGGCGGCACGAACGTGCCGAGGAAGTTCTTCACGCCGAACGCGTTGACGCCGTTCTTGACTCCCACGCCCGAGTCGGCCTGGGCGAGCACCGTGGTCGGCAGCCGCACGGTCCGGATCCCGCGATGCGCCGTCGCCGCCGCGTAGCCCGCGGCGTCGAGCAAGGCGCCCCCTCCCACGATCACCACGAAGGACTGGCGGTCCAGCCGGAGCGCGTGAAGCACCGTCTGGAGCGCCAGCAATGGGGCCGGGTCGTTCTTGACCCCCTCGCCGCCTTCGACGATCCAGGGGGAGGCCACCAGCTCGAGACGCGCGGGGTACCGCTCGGCATAGCGCGCGATGGTCGCGGACAGTCCCGGCCACGCCTCGGCGACAGCGCGCTCCACGACGACGAGCACGCGGTGCCGGCGAGAGGGCTCCTTCCGCGCGAGCGCCTCGACGAGATCCGGGTTCCCGGGATCGAAGACGTCCACCGTGAAGTAGACGGGGTACTCGTAGGGAACCGTGATCTTCTGGAGGACGGACGGCATTCGCGTCAGTTGGGGAACTCCCGGCTGAGGACGTAGGCGACGACCGACTTCAGGTCGTCCACCGAGAACTCGTGCCGCCACGGGGGCATGCCCTGGAACCCGTTCGCGACGCGGTCGTAGACGAAGGCCGGAGTGTAGCGATAAGGCTGGAGCCTCGGTGCCTTGCCCGGATACGCTGTCTTTCCGTGGCAGAACTGGCAGCGCGCCTGCCACACCGTGCGGCCTCGCTGAACGTTCTTCGGATCACCGAGGAACTCCGGCGTGAACTCGACGGGAGGCGCGGGTCCATTGGGGGCCCCACTCGCCGGTCCAGGCGCCGCCGGCGGCGACTGAGCCGCACCGATCGTCGCGAGCACCGCCCACATGGCGATGCTCACAGTCGTCACGAGACCGAGAGTCGTGGATTGTCGCATGGGATGGCTGATGGGGCCCGGCTCGGTGCCGGGCCCCATCAACTCCGCTCTAGGGCGTGATCTTGTAGATCCTCGCGAGGCCGCCGACCGGCCCCGTGGTGTCCTGCGTCAGGACGTACACCTCACCGTCTTCGTCCTGCCCGAAGGCGAGAACGTAGGAATTGAAGTTCGGCATGTTGCCGATCTTCACGTCCTCCATCGTCCACTTGCCGCCCGACTCCGAGGCAACGAAGATGTGGCCGTCCCTCACGCCGAACTGCTTGCTCCAGTCCCCGAAGAAGTACTTGCCCTGCCAGGGCCCGTGGCTCCCGCGATAGACGAACCCACCGGTGACGGAGAGTCCCTTGCAGTCCTGGGTGACGTTGCAGTTCGGGTACTCGACGATCGGGTCGATCATCCCGGCCGACTCGCAGCTCGCCGGATGCGTGTTCGGATTGACGAAGTCGAAGCAGCGGCTCGCTTCCTTCACGCGCCAGCCGTAGTTGCCGCCCTTCGTGACAATGTCCACTTCCTCGACGCTGTTTTGCTGCACGTCAGCGCAGAAGAGCTGCTTGCTGCCGCCCATGTCGAAGGAGCACCGCCACGGGTTCCGGAATCCGTACGCCCAGATCTCGGGCTTCGCGTCCTGACGGCCGGCGAACGGGTTGTCAGCCGGGATGCCGTACGACTCCCCCTTGCTGGCGTCCATCTTGTCCACGTCGATGCGGAGAATCTTGCCATTGAGCGAGCCGAGGTCCTGGCCGTTGCCCTTCGTGACGTGATGGCCGATGCCCCAGTCGTTCGCGTAGCCGCCGTCCCCCGTGGAGACGTAGAGGAACCCGTCGGGCCCGAAGCCGATCCAGTGGCCGTTGTGGTTGAACTGGGGCCAGTCGATCTTGGTCACGATCCGCTCCCACAGCGGGTCGGCCTGGTTCGGGTTGGTCTTCGACACGCGGAACTCGGCGACGTAGTTCGTGTGGGAATACCAGAGGAGCTTGTCGTTGATCGAATCCCCGGGCAGGTAGCCGCTGTACGCGACGAAGAACCGGCCGTTGTTCTTGAAGTCGGGGTGGAATGCGAGGCCCAGGAGGCCGCGCTCGTCGAAAAAGGCATGCAGCTTCACAATTCGGTGCTGGATGTTGAGGAACGGCTCGTCCAGCATCTTCCCGTCGGGCATCAGGATCCTGATGACCCCGATCTGCTCGGTGATGAAGCGCCGCTTGGTGCCGTCGGGCGGTGTCACGAGGTTCAGCGGCGCGGTCAGCCCCTCAGCGGCCACCTGGAGGTTGACGGTCACTTCGGCGGACGCGAGATCCGCGGCGAGGGCACCGAACGTGAGGATCGTGAGGATGACGGCGACGAATCTCATTGCCCTGGACCTCCCTCTTCGAATCGGCTCGGGTGGGGAAGACTCCGCATAGCTTCAGTCGACGGGCGCCGCCATACGAGAACCCGGGCAGGTGCCGCAAGCCACTCGTGACCGGCAGTCTCACGCACTTCGGAAGCCATCCCGCTCGGGCTTCACACCGTACGGGGTGCGACCCCGGCTGAAGTCATGTCCGCTCCTGGCCCAACCCCAGGATCCACCACCATCGGTGAACCCCGGGAAATGCTCCGAAACACCCACTAGCATCACCCGCACAAGCTGTCAATGCGGCCGGCGTGGATCCCGTCGACGGGCACCCGCCGTCTACCCTACGATGGCCCCGTCGCGCGGCCCTCGCCGGCGGGTCGGCGCTCACGGGGAGGTGCGCGTGCTCTGGTTCGTGCTCTCGATGGGGAGTGCCCTGTTCCAGGTCCTGCGGAACATGGTGATGAAGCGCCTCGGCCACGCGCTCGACGAGACGATCAATGTCTGGGGCCGCTTCACCTTCATCCTGCCGTTCGCGGCGGTGCCCCTGCTCGTTCAGGGGATGCCCTCCCGTCAGCCGGGCGTGTACTGGTACTGCTTTCTCTTCGCGGTGGCGCAGATCACGGGCACGCAATGCCTCGCCCTGGCCTTGAAGGTGGCCGAGATCTCGCTCGTCACCGCCCTGTGGAAGCTCTCGGTCGTCCTGCTGATGGTGTGGGGCTACCTCACGCTCGGGGAGGAGCCGTCGCTCCTCGGCGTCGTCGGGGTGCTCGTGTGCGTGGCGGGCGTCTACCTCATCAACGTGAGCCGGGCGCGCGTGTCGCTCTGGGCGCCCCTGGTCTCGCTGGTCCGCGATCCGGGCCAGCGTTACACCCTGGGTGCGGCTCTCTTCTACGCTCCGTCGGTCGTCCTCATCAAGAAGATCGCGCTCCTCTCGAGCCCGACCTACGCCGTCTTCATGGGGTACCTGTTCTGCTCGGTGCTCATCACCCCCTGGGTGCTGTATCGCTCCGCCCGGCACTTTCGCCAGCTCGGTCGACACTGGCTGGGCTTCGTGGGTCTGGGCGCCTTCGCCGCGCTGTCCACGCAGCTCGGCACCACGGCCTACACGATGACCGTGAGCTCCTACGTCGAAGCGGTCAAGCAGGTCGAGATCCTGCTGGCGCTCCTCATCGGCTGGCTCGTGTTCGGCGAGGGCGCGCGGATCCGCCAGATCTGGCTCGGGTGCGCGGTCATGCTGGCGGGGATCGTGATTCTGATCCTGGGCAAGGGGTAGGGTCAGGCACCGGGCCGCGAGGGCGGGAGCGACACGCCGAACCGCGTCGCGACGGTGCCCAGCTCGGCCCAGGTGGCGGCGGACAGCGGAACGCCGTCGCGGCTGCGCCGGACCCGGGCGCGCTCCTCGGGCTCGCCGGGCACCAGGACCTCGGCCACTCCGGCGGCGGGCGACTGCCGCTTGGCGGCGTCGAGCGCCTCGTCGACGAGTTGGACGTAGGCGGCGGGGTCGCCGAACGCCGCCGGGTCGACGACCTCGAGGAACACGCCGGCGATGCGGCCGCGGGTGTCGGCCGTCTCGGGCGGCGCCGCGCCGACAAGGGTGGGTTCCGGGTCGCCGATCATGCCGAGCGCCCCGAGCAGTGCCGAGGCGAGCCCGAGCCCGTAGCCCTTGTGCCCCGCGAGGGCGCCGCCGAGCGGCAGGAGCGCCCCACCCGCGTAGAAGGCCTCGGCGTCCCGGCTCGGGAGGCCGCCCGGGTCCACGATGGCGTCAGGAGGCAGCGGCTTTCCGGCGGCGCGCGCCACGCGCACCTTGCCCTCTGCCAGCGTGGACGTCGCGGCGTCGAAGACGAAGTGGCGGCGGCGCCCCGGCATCGAGAGGGCCCAGGGATTGGTGCCGAGAAACCGTGTCCGACCGCCGAAGGGCACGACGCCGCCGATGCCGGCGCCGATCGCCCCCACGGTCACGAGACCGATCAGGCCCGCCCCAGCCGCGCGCTCGGCGTACTCCCCGAGTCGGCCGATGTGGGTCGAGTGCCGCACCGCCACCATCGCCACGCCATGCTGCCTGGCCCTCGCCATCGCCCACTCCAGGGCGAACATCGTCGAGTGCTGGCCGAACCCGCGCCGGGCGTCCACGAGCGCGGCCACCGCCCCTTCCCGGGAAAGCACGGGCCGCGCGGACGGGACGATAAGGCCCTGGTCGGCGTCGCCGACGTACTGGGGCACGCGGATCACACCGTGGGAATCGTGACCGGCGAGATTCGAGCCCACCAGGTGGCGGGCCAGCTCCGCCGCCACGTCGGCGTCGGCCCCCATGCGGCGGGCGACGGCGGTGACGAACTCACGGAGGGGATCGGGCGCGCAGAGCACGGGGGTCTTCGGATCGGCCATGGGCCGGGCCTCCGTTCGGAAGTGAGTGATGGTGCCGTCGATCATCGCACGGCACGATCGGGCGCAGGGGACTTCCCGGCCCTTCCCGGCCTGGCCCCAGCCCCCGGCCCGGCCCCTGGACAGCCGCGGCGCCGCACCCTACCCTGGACGTCGTCGGGCGGACCGCCGGGAGGCGGATCCGCCCGTGCTTCGTCGACCACCACCAGGAGGCTCGGATGAACGCGACCGACCTGTCCTACACGCCCGCCCTGGAGCTCGGCCGGCTCTACCGCGCGAAGACCCTCTCGCCGGTGGAGGTCACCGAGGCGGTGCTCGCCCGGATCGAGCGCCTGAACCCCAAGCTGAACGCCTACCTGACGGTCACGGCCGATCACGCGCGCGAGCTGGCGCGCGCGGCCGAGGCGCGCCTCGTGCGCGGCCAGCCCCGCGGCCCGCTCGACGGCATCCCCTATTCGATCAAGGATCTCGAGCCCACGGCGGGGATCAGGACGACTTTCGGATCCAAGTTCTTCGAACACAACGTGCCGGCCGAGGACGGCGTCGTCGCGTCGAGGCTCCGCGGCTCCGGCGGCGTGCTGCTCGGCAAGACGAACACGCCCCACTTCGGCTACAAGGACATGTGCGACAACCTGATCGGCCCGCCGTGCAAGAACCCGTGGAACCTCACCCGCACGTCGGGCGCCTCCTCGGGCGGCGCGGGGTCCGCGGTCGCGGCCGGCCTCGGGCCGCTGGCTCACGGCTCCGACGGCTCCGGATCGATCCGGATCCCGTCGGCGCTCTGCGGCATCTTCGGCCTCAAGCCGTCGCTCGCCCGCGTGCCCTACTGGCCGAGCGCCGATCTCTGGAACGCCCGCTCCCACAATGGCCCGATGACGCGCACCGTCCGCGACGCGGCGATGCTCCTCCAGGTCCTGGCGGGCCCCGACGCGCGCGACCCGCTCTCGATCGACGCGCCGCCCGAGGACTACGTCGCGGCCTGCGAGGGCGACGTGCGCGGCTGGCGCGTGGGCTGGAGCGTCGACCTCGGATTCGCCTCGGTGAACCCCGAAGTCGCGGAGCTCACGGCGCGCGCGGCGCGCCGGTTCGAGGAGCTGGGCGTCCACGTCGAGGAAGCCAAGGTCGACTGGGGACACCCGTACGAGTTCCACAAGGTCATCTACTCGGCGAGCGTCGCCGCGCGGAACTACGATCGCGCTCGGGAGCGCCCCGACTGGATCGAGCCCACGCTCATGCGGATGATCCTGGACGCCGCCCAGTGGACGTCCATCGACTACCTGAAGGCGCACCTGATGCGGACCGAGTTCTGCGAGAAGGTGCGGAAGACCTTCGACCGCTACCAGCTTCTCCTGACGCCGCAGATGCCGGTCGCGGCCTGGCCCGCCGATCCCGGGCCCTTCGAAGGCCTGTCCGACCTGGGCGGTAAGCCGGCTCACTCCATCTTCGACCGCGTGCCGTTCATGTACCCGTTCAACCTGACGGGGTATCCCGCCGCCAACGTGCCCTGCGGCTTCACGCGGGAGAAGCTGCCCGTGGGGCTCCAGATCGTCGGACGCTGGCACCGCGAGGTGGATGTGCTGAGAGCGGCCGCCTGCTTCGAGGCGATCCAGCCGTGGGCGCCCCACCGCCCGCCGGTTGACTGAGAGACCCGGAACCGTTCCTCGGTGCCAGACGGCCGAGCACATGCGAGCGGGGAGCGCCGCCGCCGCCCCCCAGCGAGAACGAGGAGAGCGGCCGCGTGCGCTGACCGACCCGCGGGGTCCGGCGTAGCGTCGTGGCGGCCGCGCGGAGGATCCGCCGCGCCCGCCGGGTCGCGCGGCGAGAGGAGGCCGCGATGCCGCCCACGACTCCGGATACCCTCACACGGCTACCGGGACTGACCGGCCCGATTCAGCCCTTGACGTAGGAGAGCTTCTCGACCACCTTCCCGTCCCGGACGCGGAGCAGGTCCACACCCCGCACATGGCCCGCGGAACCGTCCGGGTTCTGCCAGCGATAGAGCCACCTTACGACGCAACGAGTGCCGCCCGCGAAGATCTCCTCGGTCTCGAACGCGGCGGACGGCGTCTCCCGGAAAAATCGGTCCCAGAAACGACGCACGGCGACCTGGCCCACGTGGCGCGCCCCATCAGGGGGAGGCCACGTGTTCTCGAAGACGCAATTCTCGCCCATGGCGGCCATGACGCCGTCGACGTCGTGGCGACCGAAGGCGTCGAGGAAGCGGCGGACCACGGCCAGCGTCGCGGCGGTCTCGGCGTCCGGGGTCGTGCGGTCGTCCATCTCCTTCTCCCCCGAAGCCGCCGGCGAACCAAGCCGTGATCCGCGGCGCCGGAGGACCCGGCGCCGCGCGGATGGTGAGGCGTGCTGGATTCGAACCAGCGACTCCCCGCTTAAAAGGCGGGAGCTCTACCTGACTGAGCTAACGCCTCGCGCCGGACATTGTCGCTACTTACGGGTCGCCCGTCAACGCGCCCGACTCCCGGCGTGCCCGGAAACGTGCCCAGCAATCGCTGCGTGGCCTCCAGGAGGTCGGCGTCGCTGACAATGGCGTACCGGCGGTAGACGCTCTCGGTCTCGTGGCCGGTTACCTCATGGAGGGAACCCCTCCTGGCCGTTGACCCGGTCGACGAGGGACCCGATGAGCCGCCGCCGCGCCACGAGCTGCTCGCGGTCTTCGCACGCGAACACCAGCGTGCGGCCCTCGACGCGCAGCTCGAGGGCCTGCCCATCCGCGCTCGCGGCCGCGAACTGGCGGAGCCACGCGATCCATGTTTGGTCCGGGGCATCGGAGAGCTGGAGACGCATCTGCGCGGTGCCCGGCACGGGGGTCGCCTCGTCCACCATCCGAATCTGTTGCATCACTTTCCTCCCTCCTCCGACACGACAAGAAGCGGCTGCACCTGGCTCTCGCGGAGCGGAACCGCTTTGACCGCGGCAAGGGTGCGGCGCCGGCGGTCGGTAGGATCGAGGACACCGACCCGCTCTCCCCAGCGTGAGCCACGCATCGGCGTGGTGCGAGTGGCGACCACCTCACCCGAATTGAGCCCGACCCGGATCTGGGCCTCGACGCCGTGCGCATGGCCGACGTCCTCGGCGTAGCGGCGGATCGCCTCCCGCATGCGGAGCGCGGCGCAGCAGGCGCACACCGCGTGATCCTCGTGGGCCAGGGGCGCGCCGAAGAGGGCCATGATCCCATCGCCCATCACCTGGTTGACCGTGCCCTCGTAGTGATGGACCGCCTCTACCATGCGCTCGAGCGCAGGGTCGAGGAGCCTGCGCGCCTCCTCGGGGTCGCGGTCGGCCAGCAGTCGGCGAACAACACGGTGACTTGCCTGCGCTCGCCCTCGAGGGCGCTCTTGGAGGTGAGGATCTTCTCGGCGAGGTGCTTGGGTGTGTAGGCTTGCGGGGATGCGAACCGTGCCGGCTCGGTCCCGTGACTGTCGGTCGGCGTCCCGCATTCAAGGCAGAACTTGGCGGGCGGTGGGTTCGCGTGCTGGCACCGGGGACAGTGCATCCCGAGCGTCTCCCGATCTCCGGATCATGTCCCGGCGGCCAAGACCATCGTCACGGCGCCTTCCCCCCGTCCAGGCCCCGGAGCGCCGCCGCGAGCAGCCGGCGCACCTCCGCGGCCTGACGCCCCCGAGCCTGCCGGTGCAGCCTTGCCCGAGACCGCGCCGAGCAGGCTCGCGGCGCGGGTCGGGGCCGTGACCCGGACTCCCCGAGGGGGGCCCCGCAGGCCCGGCAGCATGGTAGCAGGACGGGGGCCGGCGCACGTACGCGGTCTAGCGGGTCTCGCCGCCTACGTGGTAGGCATCGTCGAGACGCTCCGCCCGGATCTCCGCCAGCCCGGCGCCCGACGGGCTCCCTCGGATTCGCCCGTCCCGGGACGGCGCAGCCCACGCGGGACCGCGACGGCGGCCGATCAGCCCGTCGACGCTCGCCCCTCGAGACGCCGGCCGCGCTGGGATCGAGCCTGATCGTGGAGCACGTAGAGTCCGGCGGCCACGGTCGTGGCCACCCCGATCAGCGTCGACGGCCCGGGGACGTCGCCCCAGAACACGTATCCCCACAGCACCGCCCATCCGATCATGATGTACTCGAAGGGCGCCACCGTGCTCGGCGGCGCGACGCGATAGCCCTGGGTGAAGCAGTAGATTCCGACCCCGGAGATGAAGCCGCAGAGCCCCATGCGCCCGAGCGCGCCCCAGGGCGGCAGCACCCACCCGCGCACGAGAAAGGCGAGGCTCGCATGCAGGCCGGCCGGGCGGCCTCCGCCTCCCGCGAGCAGACCGGTCATCCCCGCCAGCACGACCGCGACCAGGGTCGACGTCAGCACGATCGTGGCGCCCGAATCGGTGCGGCCCAGGTGGCGCGCGATGGTCTGCGAGATCGCGTAGCACAGGGCAGACAGCACCGGAAGCAGGGCGGCCGGCTCGAACGCGCCGGCCCCGGGCCGCAGCACGATCAGCACGCCGGCGAAGCCGACGAGCACGACGGTCCAGCGCCCCCGCGTGACCGGCTCGCCGAGCGCGAGCGCCGAGAGCGCGGTGACGAACAGCGGCGCCGCGAAGGCCACCGCCGTGACCGTGGCCAAAGGAAGCGCCGCGATGGCCATGTAGTAGGTCGTGAAGGACACGAGACCCAGCGCGCCTCGCACCGCATGCAGCCACGGTCGCTGGAGCGAGAACGTTGTCGAGGAGCGCTCCCACCACATCAGCCACCCGACCAGACCGAGCGCAACCAGGCTGCGGACGAAGACGATCTGGAGCACGGCGTACTCGCCGCTCAACCCCTTGATGAGAACGTCCTGGACGGGAAAGACCGATGCCCCCACGAGCACGAAGGCGATCCCGTGGAGAGGACGGTCGATCCGAGCGACCGACGCCGGGGAGGACCTCACCGGCGCCGGCGGAAACCGAGCGTCCGCCGGGTCCTCCGTGTGATCGCCACCGTCATCCGCGTCGCGTCTTCCAGGATCCGTGCCGGGAGCCGCTCGTATCTTACCCCGCGACCGGCGCCTTCAAGGGGTCTCGTGGCGACGGGGTGACTCGGGCGAGGGCGGATCGGGCGCTGCGTCACCGGATGCCCGGCTCGAGGGTGGCCGCCGAGATCAACGGCGCCAGCGCGCTCGCATCTCGGCGGGACGGAGGGACGGCATCCACCGGCGCGCGGCGGGCAGCTGGAGAAGCACCACCCACAGCGCCGCGATCAGCGCGGCGTCTCGGCGATGGAGGTGGACGCCCCGCACGGCCTCGTGTGTCAGGAACACGTAAGCGGCGAAGCGGGCGCGCAGGGAGCGGCGCCACACGAGCCAGGCGACGTAGGGCGCCGCCAGGCCATACGCGAGGTCGTTCCACGGCCGATCAGGGGCAAAGTTGGCGAAGCGAAGGCCGCCAAGGCTCAGTAGCTGGAGCAGCGGCGCCAGGGCGAGCCACATCGCCAGCGCGACGACGACCCCGGGGCGCCGGACGCCCCCGCAGGGGTCGTGCTGCGTCTCCGTCACCGCGGGGGCGCCATGAATGCGTCCACGCCACGCGTCGTGCGCCCGTCCCGGACGAGCATCCAAAACCCGGCGGTGCCGCCTTGACGCTCCGGACGCGGCCGCGCTAGCATCACCGCGAATCGACCGCCACGGGTCCCCGCGGGAGGACGGCCATGGGCAAGACGCTCGACGAGGTGGAGCTGCGGGCGCTTCTGGGCGCCGACCCGAGCGAACCCCGGGCGCCGTCGCCCTACCTGCAAAACGCCCGCTACCTGACCTCGCTCGACGGCTTCAACATCAAGCGGCCGGCCATCCCGGCCCACGTCTTCCGCGCCGAGCGGGACCGCGTGCTGGCCCCCGGGGCGCCCACCGGCCTGGTGCCGCTCGACCTCTCCACCGCGCTCGGCCTCGAGTACCCGGCGACGACGCCGCTCATCCTCTCCCGCTACGCACGCATCCGCGCCGGCGAGACGCTCTCGACGGCGTTCCGGGCAAGCGCCGAGCTCTATCACGTGATCCGGGGCTCGGGCGCGAGCACCGTCGGCGACGGCGCGGCGCTGACCTGGCAGGCGGCCGACACCTTCTGCCTCCCCGGCGGAGCGGCGGCGCGCCACACGGCGCAGGAAGACGCCGTGCTCTGGATCACGACCAACGAGCCCCAGCTCCAGCTCGAGGGGCTCCAGCCGCCGCCGCCGGGGGCGGCGCCGATCCGGCCCGCCCTGTATCCGATGGCGGAGATCCGGCGACGGCTGCTCGACGTGTACCTGGATCCCCGCGGTGCCGCCATGCCGGGCAAGTCGATCAACCTGGGCAACGTCGCCATCGAGGCGAGCCGCACGACGACCCCGTCCTTCACGCTCGCGCTGAACTCGCTGCTGCCGGGCGAGGCGCAGCGCGGCCACCGGCACAACGCGGTGGCGGTGACGCTCGTGCTGGCCGGCGAGCGCTGCTACTCCTTGATCGACGGGGAGCGCGCGGAGTGGGAGCGTGATGCCGTGATGATCACGCCGCCTGCCGCCTTCCACTCTCACCACAACGACGGCGCCGAGCTCGCGCTGTTCCTTATCGTTCAGGACGGGGGCGTCTACTACCACTGCCGGACGATGGGATTCAGCTACAGGTAGCCTCGGTCACCGCAGGCAGAGCTGGCGGAGGTCGGGGAACCACCGGGTCAGGCGGGACGGCTCGACGATGATGGTCTCCTCGCGGCCCGGGCCGGTCGACACGAGCGAGATCTCGCACTCGATCAGGTCCTCCAGCCACCGGAGGTAGTCCCGGGCCCGGTCCGGCAGGTCTTCCCAGGTGCGGAGCCCCGCGGTCTCGTCGAGCCATCCCGGGCGCTCCTCGAAGACGGGCTCGAGCTGCGCGATGGCCCGCTCCTCCCCCGGCCACTCGTGGAGCGGGGTGCCCTTGTAGCGGTAGCTCACGCCCACCAGCACGGCATGGCACGGGTCCAGCACGTCGAGCTTCGTCACCGCGAGCGTGTCGAGACCGTTCACACGGACCGCGTGGCGGAGAAGCGGGGCATCGAACCACCCGCACCGCCGGGGCCGGCCCGTGACCGCGCCGTACTCCTTCCCGCGCGCCCGGATCAGCTCGCCAAGATCCCCGGTCACCTCGGTGGGGAACGGCCCGCCGCCGACCCGGGTGGCGTAGGCCTTCGTGATGCCGAGCACCCCGTTGATGCGGGTGGGCGGCACGCCGGTGCCGGGCGCGGCGCCGCCAGCCGACGCGCTCGATGCCGTGATGTACGGATAAGTGCCGTGGTCGATGTCGAGCAGGGTGCCCTGCGCGCCCTCGAAGAGCACGGTCGCCCCGTCACGCATCCAGCGGTGCAGCAGCAGCGTCGTGTCCGCGATGTGAGGGCGCAGACGCTCGGTGGCGCCGCGGAGGGCCTTCACGATCCCGTCTGTCTCGAAGGTCTCGCGCCCGCGAGCCCGCAGGATGTCGTTCTTGACGGCAAGCGACGCCTCGACCTTCTCCCGGAGGCTCGTCTCGTCGAGGAGATCGCCGACGCGGACCCCCAGCCGGGCCGCCTTGTCCGCATAGGCGGGGCCCACGCCCTTGCCGGTCGTGCCGATCCGCTCCTGGTCCATCGCCTGGTCGAGCGCCCGGTGGTACGGGAGGATCACGTGGGCGGCATGGGACACGTAGAGCTGATCGACGCTGATGCCGGCGCCGGCCAGGGCCTCGAGTTCCTGCACGAGCCCCAGGGGGTCGACCACCGTCCCGCAGCCGATCACGCTCTTCTTGCCAGGCCGAAGGACCCCCGAGGGCACCAGCTGCAGCACGAAGCGCCGCCCGTCAGCCACGATGGTATGGCCGGCGTTCGGCCCGCCCGAGTAGCGGGCGACGACGTCCACGCAGGGCGCGAGCAGGTCGACGACCTTTCCCTTCCCCTCGTCGCCCCACTGGGCGCCCACGATCACGATGTTAGGCAAGGGCTCCTCCCGGGGCGGGCTCGAGGACGCGGCTCGGGGCCGCCATCAGCGCGGCGAGGGCGCACACGACCTCCTGGCCGCCCGCGGGGTCGATCACGCGCACGGCGCCGCGCGCAAGGCCTGCCCGGTCGATGACGACGGCCCGCGCGGCGCGGATGTCCCGCGCGTAATCGAGCGATTCCTCGAGGGGCCGGCTCATGATGTCCCGGGCGACCGCCAGCCCCAGCTCCCGCAGCCGTCGGCACAGGCCCAGGGCTGTGCTCTTGTCCTCGGTGAAGTCGATGACGAAGAACTCCGGCCCTGTCGCCCGGGGCTCGAGCCCCTGCGCCGCGAGGGCCAGAAGGACACGGTTCACGTCGAAGGCGAACCCCGTGGCCGGGCACGGTGTGCCGAAGCGTCCCAGCATCTGGTCGTACCGGCCGCCGCCCACGAGCTCGACTCCGAATCCGTCGACGTATCCCTCGAAGTTCACGCCCGAGTAGTAGTCGAAGCCGCGGACCTCGCCCAGGTCGAGCAGGATGGTCCCGCCGAGGCCATAGGCGGCGAGCAGCCGGTGGACCTCCGCGAGCCCGGCCACGGCGCGCTCCGACCGGGCATTCTGGACGAGCGCCGCCGCCCGGCGTATCACCTCCGCCCCGCCCTGGAGGCCGGGCAGGGCCAGCAGGAGGTCCGCCGTCGCGGGCGGGACGGACAGGTCTCCGACCAGGCGGGTCAGCTCCGCCACGTCCTTCCGCCCGAGGGCCTCGCGCAGGGCCCGCGCCACGTCGCGCTCGACCGCGAGGCTGTCGAACACGCCGCGCACGAACTCGACGTGGCCGACATCGATCTGGAACCGCCCGAGCCCGGCGGCCCGGAACGCCTCGATGGCCATCGCGATCATCTCGGCGTCGGCCTCGGGCTTGTCGAGCCCGAGCAGCTCGACCCCCGCCTGGTAGAACTCCCGCATGCGGCCCAGCCGGGGCGCCTCGTGCCGGAACACGTTCGTCCGGTAGGCCAGCCGGTAGGGCTTGGGCCGATCCCGGAGCCTCGTGGCTGCGATGCGCGCGATCTGCGGCGTCACGTCGGCCCGGAGGGCGAGCATCTGCCCCGTGTCCCGGTCGATGAACTTGAACATGCCTTCCCGGAGCGCCTCGTCGGTCCCCAGCGCGAGGACGTCGAAGAACTCGAAGGTCGGCGTCATCACCTCGCGGTAGCCCCAGAGCCGGAAGACGCCGAGGAAGCGTTCCTGGAGTCCCCTGAGGCGGGCGGCCTCGTCGGGGAGATAGATCTTCACCCCGGTGGGAAGCTGCGATTGAAGGTTCCGCCGGTCCATAGTGCGTGCCCGCGAACCGGGCAAACCCTCGGAAGTATACGGGAAGCCGCGACGCAAATCCAGAGGCCGGTCCCCCGGCAGGCACGGGCCGGCGGCGCGCCGCCTCTGGTACGATGTGACCGGTCACGCCGCGGCGGAGTGGGCCGAGTCCCCGGCACCGGGAGCACGGCCCCACGCCGCGATGCCCGCCAGTCGAAGCGCACCCTGAAGGGGTTCGGGATGAGGAGGATGGTCTTGGGCACTCCCACGGGCGCCGCGTCGCGATTCGCGCAGGACGGATCGACCTTTCGGTTCGGCGAGGGCACGTCCCAGGTGTCGGTCACGATCTGCACGCCCCGGATCGTGCGAATCGAGCTGGGCGCCGACCGCCTCGGCGCCGGGCCATCCTACGTCGGGCCGCGGGACTGGCCCGCGGTGCCGCTCTGCGTCGACGCGAGCGAACCCGTGCGGGTCGCGACGGCGGATCTCCGCGTCGAGGTGTCGACCGCTCCGCTGCGCCTGGCGTTCCTCGATGCCGCGGGCACGATGCTCCTTGGCGAGCCCGCCGACGGCGGCATGACGGCGGAGCGATCCGCGGACGGCCGCACCCGCCTCCACGCGCGCTTCGCGTTCGCCGGCGAGCAGCACTTCTACGGTCTGGGCCAGGGCGGCGGGTCCCTGGACCGGCTCGGGTTGAGCCGGCAGCTCTGGAACACGCACCTGGGACATGGCCCCGGCTCGGACATGGGCATCCCGTTGCTCCTGTCGAACCGCGGCTACGCCCTGTTCTTCGACAACTCGAGCGACGCTCAGCTCGCCGTCGGGCGATCCGACAACGGCGTGCGGATCGCCTACACGGCGGCGGCGGGAGGCCTCGTCTGGTACTTCCTGATCGGCCCCGATCTGCGCGGCCTGCTGGGCGAGGTGGCGGCGCTGCTCGGGCGGGCGGCCATGCCGCCGCGCTGGGCGCTGGGGTTCCTTCAGTCGACGCGCCACTTCCACGACACGGCGGAGCTGCGCCGGTTGCCCCGCACGATCCGGGAGAAGCGCATCCCGTGCGACGGGCTCATCTATCTCTCCACCTACGGCGAGGCTCGCGGGTGGAACCGCGGCGTGGGGCACCTCGAGTTCCAGCCCGAGCTCTGGCCGGACCCGTCCAGCCTCCTCGGAGAGGCCCGAGGTCAGCACTTCGAGCTGATCACGCACGAGTATCCGGTGCTCCACGAGGCGTCCCCGCTGTTCGCCGAGGCCGAGTCGCGAGGCTATCTCCTCGAGTCCGGCTACGAGCGCGTCGGCGGGAGCGCGCGCCCGCCGGCGAGCTACCGTGAAGGGCAGCGCTACCTCGACTTCTCCAATCCGGCCGCCCGCCGCTGGTGGTGGGCGGCCCACCGCGACCTGGTGCGCCTCGGGATCACCGGCTGGTGGCTCGACGGCGGGGAGGGGCCGCCGGCGGCGGCGAAGCTCCACGCCGGGGAGGGCACGGTGCTCCACAACATCTACGATCGCCTGCGTCACCAGGCCTTCGCGGAAGGCGAGGCGACCGACCGGCCCGACCAGCGCGTATTCCTCCTCTGCCGGTCCGGGGCGGCGGGGATGCAGCGGTTCGGCGCCACCTGCTGGTCGGGTGACATCAACAACGACTTCGCGACCCTCGAGGCCCAGATCCCGCTGGGGCTCAACACCGGGCTGTCCGGGGTCCCGTACTGGGGGACGGACGTCGGGGGATTCTTCCACCCGATCCCGGAGACCGGCGAGCTCTACGCGCGCTGGTTCCAGCTCGGCGCCTTCAGCCCGATCTTCCGTTCGCACGGCTGGGTCTGGCGGGAGCACGTGCCGTGGGCGCACGGCCCCGAGGTGGAGGCCATCTGCCGCCGCTACGCCGAGCTCCGCTACCAGCTGCTTCCGTACACCTACACCCTCGCGTGGCAGGCGCACGCCCTCGGCCTGCCCCTCATGCGGCCCCTGGTCCTCAACTACCCCGACGACCCCCGGGTCTGGAGCCTCGGCCACGAGTTCCTGTGGGGCGACGACCTCCTGGTGGCGCCGGTCACGCGCGAGGGCGCGACCGCGTGGCCCGTGTATCTCCCTGCGGGCCGCTGGTACGACTTCTGGACCGGCGCCCGCCACGAAGGCCCCGGAGGGGCCACGCTTCCCGCGCCGCTCGAGCGGCTTCCGCTCCTCGTTCGGGGCGGCGCGATCCTGCCGATGGGACCGGTCGTCCAGCATACCGGGGAGCGCCCCCTCGACGACCTGACGCTCCTGATGTACCCGGAGGGCGTGTCGCGCTTCGAGCTGTACGAGGACGACGGGCGGTCGAACGCCTATCGCGAGGGTCGTCACGCGCTGACGCCGGTGGAGTGCGCCGCGGAACCGGGGCGCGTGACCGTCCGAATCGGCGAGCCCGTGGGCGATCGGTCGATCGTGCCGGCCGCGCGGCGCTACCTGCTCCGCCTCCGGCTGGACCGGCCGACCTCCGTGGCCGTGGACGGCCACGGAGAACTGACCAGGCGCACCGGACCCGGGTCGGGCGGGGCGGGCTGGTGGGTCGACGGCGAGGGATTCACCCTCGTCCGCCTCCCCGCCCAGCCCGCCGCCACGGTGACAGTGCGAGCTACGACTTGAAGTACCAGGTCTCCGTGTGGGCGATGTGCGGGTTGTCGCTCACCGCGCTGTTCCACAGACGCTCCGGGACGTTGCCCACGTTCGTCTTGATGACGCGCACGCCCTGCGAGGCGGGTGAATTCGCGACGACCGGGATCACCCACAGCTCGTCGAGCGCGATCTTCCAGACCTCCTTGGCCAGCTGCGTCCGCTCCTGGTCGGGGACGCCGAACGACTTCCGGTACTTCTCCATCAGCTCCCGCATCCGGGGCGGCGGCGTCTTGCCCTGGGCGCCGGCACTCGAGTACCAGGTCCCGTAGAGCGGGCCAGTCGGCACCCCGCCGTCCGTGGGGAAGAACCACGGGGCGTGCCCGTACATGTTGTCGGCGCCCCACTGGGTCTCGAAGTAGATCTGGTGCTCGTTGGAGCGAAGGCGCGCCGTCGCCAGCCCTCGCTCGAGCTCCTGCACGTCGCCCCGGATGCCGATCTTCTTCCAGTGCTCGACGATCATCTCGGCGATCTTGGTGAACGGGAGAAACCCGACGTACGTCGTGAGGGCGATCTGCAACCGGGCGCCGTTGTCGCTCCGCAGGCGATAGCCCTCGGCGTCCTTCTTGTCCAGGCCGAGCCTGTCGAGCATCTCGTTGGCCTTCTTGACGTCGTGGGCGCTGTGGAGAGTCCTGAATTCCGGGCCCGGGAAGTACGGGGTCCGCTCACCCGGCGCCGCCGAGCCCGTCTGCCCCAGGCCGAGGACGAAGGTCTCGTTGATCTGCTGGCGGTCGATGCCGTGCGACAGCGCGATCCGGAAGTCGCGGGAGCCGAGCCACTTCGCGATCTCCGGGTCCTTCTCGTAGCTCGTGTTGCAGAACAGCCCGACGTCGGCCCCCTGGTCCGACGGGTCCAGGTACACGCGGTAGCCGCCCTTCTGCTGGTTCTCCAGCAGTACCGGAAGCTTGCTGATGTCGATGTGCCGCGCCTGCGAGTCGTACTCGCCGGCGATCGCCCGGAGGTTGATGATCTCCAGGTTCTCGCCCAGCGTCATCTGGATGCGATCGATGTAGGGTAGCTGGTTCCCGGCGGGGTCCACCCAGATGCTGTACGGGTTCCGCTCGAGGATGAAGCGCGGCGTGTTGATCGGCGACGTCGTCTTCCAGGGCGTCACGACCGGAAGGTCCGGGTTGACGCACGAGTTGTTGCGATTCTTGAAGAGGGTCACCCAGCTGTTGACGTTGACCTCGGCGACCTTCTTATCGATCTCGGCCTTCGCCGTGTACTTCGGATGGAACTGCTTCAGGTAGTGCGCGGGAGCGAACCCGCCCAACCCATCCCGGCCGAACCGGGCGTGGTGACCGATGCCCCACACGGAGGCCAGCACGGTCGGGAGCGCGTAGTAGGGATCCGGCGCGACGAACTGGACGGTGGATGCGTCCACCTTCCGGATCGCGATCGGCTTCCCGTTGATCGTCATCACGGTCAGCGGCGTCGGCACCAGTTCCTTGTTCTGGTAGACGTCCTCGAACCAGAAGACGAAGTCGTCGGCTGTGAACGGGTGGCCGTCGCTCCACTTCATGCCTCGGCGCAGGAAGAGCGTCGTCACCCGGCCGTCGCGGCCCACCTCCCATCCGCGCGCGATGTTCGGGACGACCTTCGTGCCGGTGTAGTCGAAGTAGAGGAGCTTGTCGTTCTGAGCCACGCGATGAGCATTCGAGAAGTCGTAGGGGCCGGTGAACCCGCGGCGCCACGTCCCCCCGTAGCGGCCGATCTCGCGGAGAGGCTTGACGACCAGCGGGTCCTGCCCGATGCGCTGCTCGACCGGGGGCAGCTTGCCCGCCTTCACGAGCTCAGCCAGTTGCGGCGCCTCGTTGAAGCGCTTCGGGAACTGGGCGGGATCGGTGACGAGCTCCGGACCTTCCAGCTTGCCGATCAGGTGCGTCCCCGGCTTCGGGGCCTGCGCCCGGGCGGGCCCGGCCGGGAGCTGCGCCGCCGAGGCCGCGAGCACCCCCAGGCGCAGCATGGCGCGGCGGGACAGCCCCCCGCGGTCTCTTCCAGGTCGCTCGGTTCCCTCTGAATCGCTCATGGGTCTCCCCTTTCGCCCTCCTCGAGGCGGAGGGCCTGCCCGGGCCTGGCGATCATGACGACGAGCTCGAGGATGAGCGACGTGTTCGCCGCGCTCCTCCCTTGACCACCGAATCGCTCGCACCGGATCGAAAACCGCGCGTTCCGGAGCTCCCGCCGCCGGGGGGCCGGCAGCTCTGGCGGCGGACGAGCTCGAGCGCCAGCGGGAGCTCCGGCAGATGGACGGGCCGGCCGGCCATCAGATCGAGCAGTCGCCGCGCCGCCGCCTGGCCGAGCTCGTACCGCGGGACGCGCACTGTGGTGAGCGGCGGCGTGACCAGGCTGGCGTACGGCACGTCGTCCCACCCCACGATCGAGAGGTCGTGCGGCACGCGAACCTGTCGCTCCGCGCAGGCTTGCAAGAGCCCGATCGCCATCACGTCGTTGTGGCAGATGGCGGCGGTGGGGCGCCGGTCCAGGGCGAGCAGCCGCTGACCCGCCGCGTAACCGCCCTCCAGTGACATGGCGTCGCGGAAGATCAGGGCGCGATCGGGGCCTAGCCCCGCCTGGGCCAGGGCGGGCCGGTACCAGTCCTCCCGGTTGCCCACCCGCGCGTCGCTCCGGGACGGGACTACCAGCGCGATCCGCCGGTGCCCCAGCCCGGCCAGGTACGCCACGACCTCCGCGGTGGCGGCCGGCCAGCCGATCCAGACCGCGGCCACGTGGGACCCCTTCACCTCGCGGTTGAGGAACACCATTGGGATGCCTGCTCGACGGGCCATCGCGGCCAGCTCGTCGGGCGGGCACCGGGGGGCGCCGAGGATGAGACCGTCGGTGCTCCGCTCCAGGAGGTGCCGGACGTTGCGGAGCTCCCGCTCGGGGTCCCGGCGGCTGCTGGAGAGGATGAGGCAGTACCCCGCCGCGGCCAGCACGTCCTCCGCCCCGCGCGCCACGTCGGGAAAGAAGGGGCTGGCCACGTCTCCCATGACGAGGCCGACGGTCTTCGTCTGGCGGCTGACCAGGCTGCGTGCGATGTGGCTCGGATGAAACCCGAGCTTGGCGACCGCCTGCTCCACGCGCCGGCGTGTCAACGGAGCGATGTGGTCCACGCCGTTGATGAAGCGTGACACCGTCTGGTGGGACACCCGGGCGAACCGGGCGACGTCCCGGATGGTCACGCGCTTCCGCGACGGTGGCAGCCTCATGAGTGGCTCCGGGAGGTTGTGACCGGTCACACTAGCAAGGGCTCGGAGGCCTGTCAATCTCGCCATCGCGCGCCAACGCCGCCGGATCACGCGCCTCGCGCGCGAACCGCGTGCGCCTGGCACGGCGTCGGGACACTTCGCCCCGGAGCCCGCTTGACAGCGCACCTTCCTCCGCTCACAGTGCTGGGAGTTCCCCCTCTACCTCCGTGAGAACAGCCTGCTCGTGCTCGGGCCCGTGCGCAGCCACGTCGCCGAGCGCGCGGCCGACCCCTTGACGGTGGAAGCGTTGTGACCGCGGACGCGAGGTTCGCCCTGCGCACCGATGCCGGCCGGGTCGACCTCCAGCGCCGCCGGGACGCGCGCCGGATCACCTTCGAGGCCAGCCCGGTGACCGCGACGCTCGTCGCTCGCCTGCACGACGTGGATCCCGCCACGGTCGCGGCGGACGGTCAGCCCCTGCCGCGCCTGGAACCCTCTCACCTGGAGCGCGCGGATCGGGGCTGGACGGTCGATGGCCGCACGACGGTCCTGAAGGCGAGAGCGAACACGCTGCGGATCGAGTGACGGACGCCGGGTGGGCCTGCGCCCGTCGACCCCTCCCGCGCTGCCGCATCCGGGGCGATCAGGTCCAGCCCGCGTCGACAACGTAGCTCTGCGCCGTGCACCCCGCGCTGTCGTCGGCCGAGAAAAAGAGCACGACCCGCGCGACGTCCTCGGGCACGAGCTTCCGCTTCAGGCACTGCCGGCGGAGGAGCGCTGCCGCCGACTCGGGCGTTAGCCACAGCTGAATCTGGCGCTCCGTCATGGTCCAGCCGGGCACGACGCACGTGACGCGGATGTTGTGCGGCCCGAGATCGCGAGCGAGCCCGCGCGTGAGGCCGACCACTCCCGACTTGGCCGCCGTGTAGCCCGGCATGCCTCCCTGCCCGACCATCCACGACGTGGAGCCCAGGTTCACGATGGCGCCGCCGCCGGCGGCGGCCATGTCCGGGTAGACCGCCTGGGCGGCGAAGAACTGATGACGCAAGTTGACGGCGAACCGGTCGTCCCAGTACTCGGGGGTGACTGCGTCGAGCGCGTGGCGCTCGTCGTGCGCCGCGTTGTTGACCAGGACCCGGATCGGTCCGAGCCGCGCGCGCGCGTCGGCCACGGCGGCGCGCAGGGCGGCCACGTCGCGCAGGTCGCAGGGCAGGAACAGCGGCTGAGCGTGGCCAGCCGCGGCGATCATCGCACTCAGCCGCTCGGACGCCGGCCGGTCGATGTCGAGGAAGGCCACCCGCGAGCCCTGGGCACAGAAGTGCTCGACGATCGAGGCGCCGATCCCGCTGCCGCCCCCGGTCACGAGGACGACGCGGTCACGCAAGCTAGGGTACGTGGCATATGCCATGACGACCTCCCTGGGCGGTGCGGGTGATCGACTTCGGGCCGTCGTCCACGCTAGCACACGCGACTCGGCTTGCCCGGAGCGCGCGCGACCCGGTATCCTCGCCCGGCATGGACCCGATCACCCTGCGAGACGGCGCGCTCGGGGTCGTCCTCTATCCCGCGGTCGGCGGCGGCATCGCACGGTTCTGGGCCGAGCGATCCGGGCGCACCATCGAGCTTCTCCGGCGCGCTCCCGACCTGGCCCCCGCGTGTCAGGACCCCTGGGAGCTGGCCTGCTTTCCGCTGGTCCCCTGGTCCAACCGGATCCGGAGAGGACGCCTCGCCTTCGGCGGGCGGGAGCTGGCGCTGACTCCAAACCTGCACGGCCATGCCATCCACGGGCTCGGCTTCCTGGCGGCCTGGACGGTCATGGAGCAACGCCCGGCATCGGCCCGTCTCGAGCACCGGCATGCCCCGGGCGCGTGGCCATGGCCCTACCGGGCCGTCCAGCGAATTCGGGTGGCGCCGGCGGGGCTGGAGCTCGAGCTCGCGCTCACGAACGAAGGCGACACGCCGATGCCCGCGGGACTGGGCTGGCATCCCTACTTCCCGCGGACCCCGGAGACCACGCTCACCGCGGCGGTGACCGGGGTCTGGCTCACTGACGCGGAGATCCTCCCCGTCGCCTGCGTGGCGCCCCCGCCGGACCGGGACCCCGGGCGAGGCCTCGCCGTCGACCGGACGGCGCTCGACAACGCCTTCGTCGGCTGGGACGGCCGGGCCGTCGTCGAGTGGCCGGAGCGGCGAGCCCGGCTCCGGCTCGCGACTCGCGGCCCGCTTGGCACGCTGGTGGTCTACACGCCACCCGGGGAGACCTTCTTCTGCGCAGAGCCAGCCAGCCACATCACCGACGCTTTCAATCTGGCCGCCGCCGGCCGGACCGACACCGGGATGCTGGCCCTCTCGCCCGGCGAGTCCGCGCACGCTGCGCTGACCCTGACTCCGGAGATCGCATGACCGCGTCCGAAGGAGCTCGGCCTCCGATCCCCGCCACCGCATGGCCCTCGGGACGTGACCCGGTGACCCGGATCCAAGTGCGCCCTGCCGGCTCTGCTGGAATCCTGACGGATGCGCCATGTACCACGGCGCACCGGATCCCGCCGGCTACCTCCGTCTCGACCGGAGCTGGGACGCGGGGGACGTGGTCGAGCTGGTCATGCCGATGGAGCCGACGCTGGTCGCGCCGCATCCCGCGATCGAGTCGACGCGCGGGGTGTGTCGCGATCGAGCGCGGTCCCCTCGTCCACGTCTGGAGCAGGCTGACCAGGGCGACACGCCGATCGCCGAGTTGGAGATCGATGCGACCGCCGCGCCGACGTCCCGCTTGGACCCGAGCCTCCTCGAAGGCGTCGAGATCGTCCGCGCGTCGGGCTTCCGCGTCGACACCGCGCCGTCGCGCGGCCGCCTCTATCGGCCCCTCCGCTCCGAGCCCCCGCGCCGGCAGCGCGGCGAGCTGACGGCGATCGCGTACTATGCGTGGGCCAATCGGCGCCCGGCGCGATGCGCGTGTGGATCCCGCGGGCGATCCTCTGATCGCCGCCGGAACAGCGCTCATCCCCTTCGTCACCCATGCCATCGAGAGGAGACACGCGTGACAGATACACCGGATGCGGCTCGGACTCATGTTGCCGATCGGCGCCGGAGCCCTCGGCGAGGAGCGGCCCGCGCGCTGGGCCGACCCCCGGGAGATGGCCCGCACGGCGGAGGTCGTCGCGTCGACACGCTCTTCCTGCCGGACCACCTCCTGTTCCGGAAGTCCCCACCGGGCAACGTCATGCAGGTCAACATGCCGGAAGGCAAGACCCGCGGGATCTGGGAGTCGTGGACAACCCTCGCCGCCGTCGCCGAGGCGACCAGCCGCATCCATCTCGGGCCGCTCGTCGCGTGCACGAGCTTCCGCAACCCCGCCATCCTCGCGAAGATGGCGGACAGGCTCGACGAGGTCTCGGACGGCCGCCTCCCCGTCGCGCGCTAGGCGCCGGGACGCTTGCCTTCCAGTTCCGCCCAGCGGGCGTAGAGGCGATCCACCTCGGCGCGCGCGGCCTCGAGTGCCGCGTGGCTGGCCTGGAGCGCCGCCGCATCGGACGCGATGCTCGGATCCTCGGCGGAGCGTCGACACGCCTCGACGGCGCTCTCCGCGTCGAGGATCGCCCGCTCCATGCCGTCCCACTCGCGCTGCTCGATGTATCCCAGACGCGGGGCCCTCGGACGCACGCGTGCCGGCGCTGACCGAGCCGCCTCGCGCAGCGCCGGCGCTGCCTGGGCGCGGGCCGCCTCCCACTGCCGGTAGTCGGCGAACGCCTCGGCACCACCCTTGCCGTCGAGGGCCAGGATCACTGTGGACACCCGCTCGAGCATGAACCGGTCGTGGGTGACGAGCACGAGGCCGCCCTCGAACTCGGCAAGGCTGTCCTCGAGCACCTCGAGCGTCGGGATGTCGAGGTCGTTCGTCGGCTCATCGAGGATCAGCAGTTCCGCAGGCTCGCGCATCAGACGCGCGATGAGGATGCGGGCCTGCTCGCCGCCCGACAGGCGGCCGACCGGCAGCTCGAGCTGCTCGGGCCGGAACAGGAATCGCTTTGCCCACGAGGCGACGTGGACGCTTCGCCCCTGGAAGACGACGGCGTCGCCCTCCGGCGCGAGGGCGCGCCGGAGGCACTGGTCGGGATCGAGGCTGTCACGGTGCTGCCCGAAGCGAACGAGCCGCAGCCCCTCGGCGCGCTCGATCTCACCGGCGTCGGGCAGCAGCGTGCCGGCGAGCACGTTGAGCAGCGTCGTCTTGCCGCTGCCGTTCGGGCCGATGAGGCCGACATGCGAGCCGCGCGTAATCGCGAAGTCGAGGCCCTGGAAGAGGGCCCGACCGCCGAGCGACTTGGACAGGCTGCGCGCGGTCAGAAGCTTGCGCGTCCGGCGCACGGAGGCGGAGAGCTCGATGCCGGCCGTCGCGACGGCGCCGCGCCCTCGCGCGTGCCCCAGCTCCTCGATGACGCGCGCGGCCTCCCGGATGCGGCCCTTTGCCTTCGTGGAGCGCGCCTTCGCCCCGCGGCGCAGCCACTCGATCTCGCGGCGGACCGTGTTGGCCAGCGACTCCTCGTAGGCCGCCTGCCCGCGCAGGACCTCGTCGCGCCGGGCGAGGAATTCACCGTATCCGCCCTCGGCCTCGAAGAGGCCATCGCGGTACGTCGCGTTCAGCTCCAGCATGCGCGTGGCCACGTGCTCGAGGAAGTAGCGGTCGTGGCTAACGACAAGGACGGCGCGCGCACGGTCGGCGAGAATCCCTTCCAGCCACAGAATGCCATCCAGATCCAGGTGGTTGGTGGGCTCGTCCATCAACAGCACGTCGGGCGCGCGCGCCAGCTCGCGAGCGATGGCGAGGCGCTTCTTCCAGCCGCCGGACAGCGTCTCGACGGCGTCCCGCCCATCGGCGAAGCCGGCACGGCCGAGCGTCTGCGCGATCCGGCCAGGGCGCTCGTCCTCCTCTGCGGCTCCCGCCGCCCCGGCAAGCACCTCCTCCACACTGACGCCGGCCGGGAAGATCGGGTCCTGCGGTACGTAGCCGATGAGGAGGCCGCGCCGAACGGCACGGGTGCCGCGGTCCGGCGTCTCGATCCCGGCAAGGATCCTGAGGAGGGTGGACTTGCCGGAGCCATTCGGGCCGATCAGGCCCACCTGGTCTCCCTCCAGGAGCCCGAACGAGAGGGCGTCAAAAAGCGTCCGCGACCCGTAGGTCTTGCCGACGGCCTCCAGGCCCAGGAGCAGCGCCCGCGCCATCTCCGGCTACTGCCTCGTCCTATCCCGCGGCGCCGGCAACGAGCTGCTAGAGACGGACGAGCTGGGCCGCTCGGATGGACGGGAGGGCGCGCAGCTCGGCGAGCACGGAATCCGGGACCCGGGTGTCCAGGCTCAGGACCGACACGGCGTGGCCCCCGGGCCGCTGGCGCCCGAGCTGCATGCCCGCGATGTTGATCCGGTGCGCGCCGAACAGGGTGCCGATCCGGCCGATGACCCCCGGCACATCCTCGTTCGAGAGCACGACCATCCAGCCCGCGGCGGGCGCCTCCAGGCCGAAGCCGTCCACCTGGACGATCCTCGGCTCGCGGCGATGGAAGAGGGTCCCCGCGACTTGCCGGTGGCCCTGATCGGTCGTGAGCTCGGCGGTCAGCAGGCTGGCGTAGTTCTCGCTCACCGGAGTCTTCGCCTCGACCACGCGCAGGCCTCGCTGCCGGGCGAGGTACGGCGCGTTCACGTCGCTCACGTTCTCCTCGAGGATCACGCCGAGGAGGCCCCGCAGGAAGGTGACCGTGAGCGGCTGGACCGGGTGGCTCACGATCTCGCCCGCGTACGTCAGCCGCGCCTCGACCATGCGCCCCTCCGCCAGCTGACCCAGGAACGATCCGAGCTTCACGGCGAGCTCGAGGTAGGGCGCCAGCTCCCGCAGCAGGTCGGCATCCACGCTGGGCGCATTGACGGCGTGGCGGACCACCCGGCGCAGCAGCAGGTCGGCGACCTGCTGCGCGATGGCCACGGCGACCTGGGCCTGCGCCTCCTCGGTGGAGGCGCCGAGGTGCGGCGTCACCACGACCGCGTCCAGATCGAGCAGCGGCGAGCCCCAGGGAGGCTCCTTCTCGAAGACGTCGAGGCCCGCCCCCGCGACGTGCCCGGTCTGGACCGCCGCCGCCAGCGCCGCCTCGTCGACGACGCCGCCCCGTGCGCAGTTGACGATCCGCACGCCGCGCTTCGCCCGCGCCAGCTCGGCGGCGCCGATCAGGCCGCGCGTCTCCTTCGTCAGCGGAATGTGCACCGAGACGAAGTCCGACCGCCGCAGCAGCGCGTCCAGGTCGACCAGCTCGACGCCCAGCCGCTGGGCAACCTCGACCCCGAGATACGGATCGTAGGCGACGACGCTCATCGCGAAGCCCTGAGCCCGCCGCGCGACCTCGGTGCCGATGCGCCCGAGTCCGACGATGCCGAGCGTCTTGCCATACACCTCGGTACCGAGGAAGCGATCGCGCTCCCACTTGCCCCCCCGGAGGTGGGCATGCGCCTGAGGGAGCTTCCGGGCGACGGCGAGGAGAAGCGCCATCGTGTGCTCGGCCGCGGCGATGGTGTTGCCGCCGGGGGTGTTCATGCAGACGATGCCGCGCCGCGTCGCCGCCTCGACGTCGACGTTGTCCAGGCCGACGCCCGCCCGCCCGATCACTTCGAGCGCGGGCGCGGCCTCCATCACCTCCGCCGTGACGCGCGTGGCGCTCCGGACCACGAGGCCGGCGTAGGGGCCGATCCGCCGCGCGAGCTCCTCGGACGGGAGCGTCGGAACCACGTCAACGCCGAGGCCCTCCCCCTGCAACGCCTCGACCCCCACGGCCTGTAGGGAGTCGGTGACGAGAACCCGCTTGGCGGCCCCGTCGCCCACGTCCGGCTCAGCTTTCCTTGGCGAAGATCCGCTGCGCCGCCGTCACGGCCGCGCCCAGCTCCACCGGCACCCCAAGCCGCACGAGCACGCGCTCGAGCGCCGCCAGGCCGACCACCACGTCGGACTCGTCGACCCAGCCGAGATGGGCGAGCCTGAAGAGCCCCCCCTTCATCTCCCCCTGGCCGCCCGCGATCGTGATGTTCTGCTCCAGACCGTACGCGCGCACGATGGCCTCACCGTCGACGCCCGGTGGGCTGACGATCGCCGTCACGGCCGGACTCGGTGTGGCCCGCGCGAAGAGCGCGAGGCCGAGCGCCTCCGCGCCGGCCCGCGCCGCGCGCGCGAGCCGGTCGTGACGGCGGTAAACCTCCGGAAGACCCTCGGCCCGGAGGAGCCCAAGCGCAACGTCCAGCCCCGCGAGGAGCGACACCGCCGGGGTGAACTGGCCCTGGTGCTTCGCCTGCCAGCGCCGCTCGGTGGGGAGATCCCAGTAGAAGCGGGGGCACCGGGCCTGCTCGGCCGCCCGCCACGCCCGATCATTCAGGGCGACGAACGCGAGACCCGGCGGGCACATGAGTCCCTTCTGCGAGCCCGCGACCACCACGTCGATCCCCCAGGCATCCATCGGGCAGGGCACGACCCCCAGCGACGAGACCGTGTCCACCACGCACAGCGTGTCGCTCCGCCGGGTGAGGGCGGCGTAGGCCTCGATGTCTTCGAGCACGCCCGTCGACGTCTCGCTCTGGGTCGCGAAGAGCGCGCGCGCCCCTGGATGGGCGGCCAGCGCCGCCGCCACGCGCTCGGGCGGCACCGTCTCCCCGTAGGGTGCGTCGATCGCATGCACGGTTACACCGAAGGCCCGGGCGATGTCGACCCAGCGCTCGCCGAACTTGCCGCACTGCACGACGACGACCTCGTCGCCGGGCGAGCAGACATTGACGACGGCGGCTTCCAGGGCGCCCGTGCCCGAGGCTGCCAGCACGATGACGTCGCTCCGGGTCTCGATGATCTCGGCGAGGCCCGCGCGCACCCGGCCGAAGAGCGCCTCGAACTCGGGTGTCCGGTGATGGAGGATCGGGCGCGCGATCGCCTGGAGCACCTCGGGGGGAATCGGGGTGGGCCCCGGAGCGAGCAGATGGTACTTCCTCATGGGGTGACTCCTTCAGCTATTGGGCTGGGACGGGCTACGCTTCGAAGCGATACGGGTGGCGGAAGATGCCGCGCTCGGTGACGATCGCGGTGATCAGCGCGGCCGGGGTCACGTCGAAGGCCGGGTTCCGCGCGGGGGATGCCGCCGGGACGATGCGCCGCCCGCCGAGCTCCCGCACCTCGCGGGGGTCCCGCTCCTCGATGGGAATGGCCGACCCGTCGGGGAGCCCGGGGTCGATGGTCGAGAAGGGCGCGGCGACGTAGAACGGGATCCCGTGGTGGCGCGCCACGACCGCGACCCCGTAGGTGCCGATCTTGTTGGCAGTGTCCCCGTTCGCCGCGATCCGGTCGGCGCCCACGACGACCAGGTCCACCTCGCCCCGCGCCATCGTCGAGGCCGCGGCGACGTCGGCGATGACCGCGTGGGGAATGCCCTCGCGGACCAGCTCCCACGCGGTGAGCCGCGCCCCCTGCAGGACCGGTCGCGTCTCGTCGACCCAGACGAAGGGCTGCCGACCGGCCTCGACGGCGCCGCGCACGATGCCGAGCGCCGTCCCGTAACCGGCCGTCGCCAGACCGCCAGCGTTGCAGTGGGTCAGGATCCGCGCGCGCGCCGGGACGAGCTCGGCTCCGAGCGCCCCGAGTCGGCGGTTCGCCGC
>DASZOL010000093.1:0-76374 GCA_035550795.1 Candidatus Methylomirabilota bacterium | reverse complement strand
CCGCCAGAAGGCGGCGGACGAGGCCCGGGGCCGCGCCGAGAAGCTCGCGGAAGCCATCCGGAAGGGCGAGGATCCGCGGGCCCTGGCGCGGCCGGGCGGGCCGACCCACGGTGAGATCGGCCCCTTCTCCCGGGCCGAGCCGCTCGGCGACCGGGCGCTCGGCCAGGCCCTGGGGCCGGTCGCCCTCGCCCTCCCCGAGGGCGGCGTCGGCGGACCGGTCGAAGGGCCCGCGGGCTTCTACGTGGTCAAGCTTCTCGGGCGCGACCGTCCGGATCCCGCGGGCTTCGAGGGGGCGCGGGCGGCCCTCGAAACGCGCTTGCTGCGCGAGAAGCGCGCGCGGCTCTGGCAGGAGTGGCTCAGCGCGGCGCGCGCGGGCGCGAAGATCGAGATCAACCGGCAGCTCCTGTCCGACGGCTGAGTCGCGGGCGCGGGCCATGCGGCTACGCCGTGCCCACGCCGACTTCCTCGCGCTCAAGCGCGTTGCCCACGTGGCGACCGCCGACCTCAGAGGCCGGCCGCACGTGGTCCCGGTGTGCCTGGTCCTGGCGGACGGCCGGCTCTACTTCGCCTCCGGACGGACCGGGCGGAAGATCGCCCACCTCCGCGCCAACCCGCACATCGCGGTGAGCGCCGACGACTACACCGAGGCCTGGGGCAACCTCCGCGGCGTGGTGGTGGACGGGACGGCACGGATTCACGCGCGGAACCCGATCTTCCGCCAGATCCGCCGGCGCCTCTACCAGAAGTACCCGCAGTACCCGACCGAGGCGGCGCTCGGCGACGGCGACTCGGTCGTGGTCGAGGTCACGCCGCGGCGCGTGTTCGCCTGGGGCTTCGACTAGCGCGGCCGGGCCCGGGCGGGCGCCGCCCGCTACTGCTGGTAGCCGTAGAGGCGCCAGGCCCCCTCTTCGCGCCGTGCGACCTCGAGCTCCTGCTCCCACACGAACAGCCGCACCCACTGCCCGACCAGCGCGAGCTGCCCGGTCATGTCCCCCGTCGTCCAGACCCAGGCGTGCCCGCCCACCAGCCGCACCTCGTCCACCTGCACGCGAGCCCGGACCTGCTGGTGGACCTGCAGGATCGTCAGGAGCTGTGCCCGCACCGTCCGCTTGGTCAGCGGCCCGGTCCAGTACTCCTCCGAGACGTGCACGAGCACGCCCTCCGCGTCCCGGGCCTGGAAGCGCTCCAAAGCGCGGGCGAGCACCGCGCGGATCTCCCCGGCGACGGCCGGGGGCGCCGGCGTGCCCGGACGGGGATCCGCCAGGGGCGTGGCGGGTGGCGCGGCCGGTGCCCCGGGCCGCGGGGGGGTGGCGGGCCGGCTCGGGGCGGTCGGCCGCACGGGCGGCGGCGGGACCGGCTGGGCGCGCGCCGGCCGGTCGGGCGAGAGGCCGAGGACGAGGGCCGCCAGCGCGCCGAGGGCGCGGCGCCGGGTCGGACCCGGGGCCGGCGGTCCGGTCGTCATGCTTCCCGCCGGCCGTTCAGCGTCGCCGCCACGCGCTCGGCGAGCGAGGGCCGAGGTCGCCGGGCCGGGCGCCAGGCGCGCAGGCGGCCTGGCCAGCCCCGCAGGTCGTCGAAGAACGAGTAGACGACGGGCGTGATGACGAGCGTGACGACCAGGCAGAGCGCCTGGCCGCCGACGACGGCGATGGCGAGCGCCGCCCGGGAGGCCGAGCCGTCGCCGCGCCCGAGCGCCACGGGCAGCATGCCGAACACGATGGCGAGCGTCGTCATGAGGATCGGCCGGAGCCGCGCGCGGTCGGCCTCGAGCTGGGCCTCGAAGCGCGAGAGCCCGCGCCCGCGGAGGACGTTCGTGTAGTCGACCTGGAGGATCGCGTTCTTCTTCACGACGCCGATCAGGAGGAACATTCCCATGATCGCGTAGATGTTTAGCGTCATCCCGGACAGGACGAGCGCGAGGAGCCCGAACGGGATGGCGAGAAACATCGACACCATGATGGTCACCGGGTGGACGAAGCTCTCGAACTGCGCGGCGAGCGCCAGGTAGATGAAGGCCAGGGCGAGCAGGAAGGCCGCCAGGAAGTTCCGGAACGCCTCGGCCATGAGCTTGGCCTGGCCGAGCTGCACCGCCTGGTACTCGGGCGGCATCCGGAGCTCGGCCACGCTCCGGAGCGCCTGCTGCATGGCCTCGCCGAGGGGCTTCTCGTAGAGGTTGGACACCACGGTGATCTGGCGCTCCTGGGCGTACCGGTCGATCTGGGCCGGGCTCATGCCGGGCACAAGGTGGGCGACGTTGCCCAGCCGGACGAGCTGCCCGGCGGCGGTGGGCACGGTGACGTCGCCGAGCGTGCTGGCGTCCCGGCGGAAGGCCTGGGCCAGCCGGAGGCGGACGTCGTACTGCTCGCCCGCCTCCCGGTAGAAGCCCACCTTCTCGCCGCCGACCAGGACGCGAAGGGTGGCGGCCACGTCGGCCATCCGGATGCCGAGGTCGGCGGCCCGCTGGCGGTCCACGGTCACCTGCAGCTCGGGGCTCCGCTGCGCCTGCGCCGTGTCCACGTCGACGAAGCCTGGCACCTGGGCCAGACGCTGGACGAGGGTCCCGGCGTACCCCGTCAGCCGGTCGAGGTCCGGGCCGCGGAGGATCAGGTTGAAGGGGGTCTGACGGAACCCCCCGCCCGACACGAGGCTGACCTGCTGGACGCTGGCCCGGAGCTCCGGGTAGGCCCGGAGGCGCTGGCGGACCTCCTGCATGATGTCGAACTGGCTCCGCCGGCGCTCGGACAGGTGCTGGAGCCCGACGTAGATCGACACGTCCGTGACGTTCGACTGGACGCCGCTGCGCACGCCGATGTTCGTGAAGACGCGCTGGACCTCGGGGATCGCCCGGAGCCCGGCCTCGAGCCGGCGAGCGACGGCGTCGGTCTGGACGAGCGACGAGCCCGGGGGCGTCTCGACGACCACCTCGAACTCCGACATGTCGTCGGCCACGATGAAGTCCGCCTTGAGCCCGCGCGCCAGGTAGAGCGTGCCGCCCACCAGCAGGATCGTGGCGGCGACGGTGGCGAGCCGGTGGTGCAGGCTCACCCGGAGGAGGGCCTCGTAGGCGGCCTCGATCCGCGCGTAGAGCCCGCGCGTGGCCGCAGGCGCCCCGGGGGCGGTCGCCCGGTGGGGGCGCAGGAGGCGAGCCGCCAGAGTCGGCACGAGCGTGAAGGCGACGAGGAGCGAGACGAGAATCGCGAAGCTCACCGTGAGCCCGAAGCTCCGCCAGAACCGGCCCACCAGGCCGCCCATGAACGCCACCGGGAAGAAGATCGCGATCAGGGAGACGGTCGTGGCCACCACGGGCAGCACGATCTCCTTCGCCCCGGTGACCGCGGCCTCCCAGGGGGAGCGCCGCTCCTCGTCCATGTGCCGGAAGACGTTCTCCAGCACGATGATGGCGTCGTCGATCACGATGCCGGTCGACACGGACAGCCCCAGCATCGTGACGTTGTTCAGCGTGAAGCCGGCCCACCGCATCGCGAAGAACGTGGCGATGATGGAGGTCGGGATCGACACGGCGGCGATGAGGGCGGGCCGCCAGTTCCGCCAGCCCAGGAAGACCCACACGATCAGGCTCGCCAGGAAGGCGCCGAGGACGAGGTGGTGCTGCACCTCCCCGAGAGCCCGCTTGATGAAGCGCGACTGGTCGCGGACCACGTCGATCGTCACGTCGGGGGGCAGCGCCTGCTGGAGGTCCGTCAACCGGGCCTTCACGCGGTCGACGACGGCCACGGTGTTGGTGCCCGACTGCTTCCGGACGAGGAGGGAGACCGCGTTGTTCCCGTCGAGCCGGGACAGGGTCCGCGGTTCCTCCTCCGCGTCGAGCACCTGGGCGAGGTCCCGCACCCGCACCGGGCCGCGGGGGGTCTCGGCGACGGCGATCGTCTCGAAGTCGGCGACGGCGGTCACGCGGCCCAGCGTGCGCAGGCCCTCCTCGCGGCCCTCGCCGGTGAGCCGGCCGCCGGGGACCTCCACGTTCTGCCGCTGGAGGGCGCCCTGGACCTGCTGGATGGAGAGCCCGTAGGCCGCCAGCCGGTTCGGATCGACCGCGACCTGGATCTCGCGCTTCCGCTGGCCCACGAGCGTGACGGCGCCGATGTCCTTGACGCCCTCGAGGGCCCGCTTGATCCGCTTGTCGGCCAGCTCGGTGATCTCCCGCGCGGACCGGCGCCCCGACACGACCAGCGCCAGGACGGGCGCGGCGTCGACGTCGAACTTCTCGACGACCGGCGTCTCCGTTCCCTGCGGGAACTGGGAGAGGACCGTGGCGACCTTCTCGCGGACGTCCTGCGCGGCGGACTCGATGTCGCGGTCGAGGATGAACGAGACGAAGATCTGGCTCTGCCCTTCGATCGTCGTGGAGCGCAGCTCGTCGATCCCGCTGATGGTGTTGACGACCTCCTCGATCCGCTTCGTGACCTGGCTCTCGACCTCCTCCGGGCTGGCCCCGGGCAGCCGGGTCGTGACCGTCACCGTCGGGATGTCGACCTTCGGGAAGATGTCGAGGCCGAGGTCTCGGTAGGAGGCGAGGCCCAGCACCACGAGGGACACGACCAGCATCGTCGCGAAGACAGGCCGGCGGACGCAGAGGTCGACGAGCGACACGGCGCTACCGCTGCACGGCGGCGGGCGCGGCGGTCGGGGCGGGGGCGACGGGGGTCACGGGCGCGCCGTCGTAGAGCTGGGCCAGCCCCGACGTCGCCACGGTCTCGCCGGGTTTCACCCCGTCCAGGATCTCGACCCAGCCGGCCTCGCGGAGCCCGGCCCGGACGAGGCGCTCCTGCGCCCGGCCGTTGGCCACCACGAACACCTTGCTGATCCCGACCACGTAGGCGAGGGCCTCGGCGGGGACGAACGGCACCCGCGTGTCCCGGCGCGTCAGGATGGCCCCGCGTGCGAAGAACCCGGGCTTGAGGAGGCCCCGGCCGTTGGGCACGCGCGCCTCGAGCGCGAGCGTGCGCGTCGCGACGTCCACCACCGGCGCGACGCGGGTCACCTGACCGGGGAAAATCCGGCTCCCGAAGGCGTCGACGGAGAGGTGCACGTCCTGGTTGCCGCGGATCTCCGGTGCCGCCCGCTCGGGCACGGTGCCCGCGTACTTCAAAGGATCGATCGCGACCACCGTGAAGAGCGTGGTGTTGTCCTTGACGAACTCGCCGACGGCGACGTGGCGCCGGGCCACGACGCCCGTCAGCGGGGCCGCCACGACCGTGTCGGTCAGCCGCTTCTTCCCGAGGTCGAGGGCCGCCTCGCGCTGCTGGACGAGCGCCTGGGCCGCCTTGACGGCGCCCAGATCCGCCTCGAGCTGGGCGGCGGCTGCCCGAAGCTGGTCAGCGTGCTGGCCGAGCGCGGTCTCGGCCATCTGGACGAGGGCGTCGGCCGACTGGAACTGGGCGCGCGCCTGGTCGACGTCGCGGGCCGCGATCAGCTCCTTGGCTTGGAGCTCCTGGTTCCGCTCGAGCTCGCGCCGCTTCCACTCGGCGTCGGCGCGGGTGCGTTCCAGATCGGCCACGAGCGCGCGCCGGCTCTCCCGGGTCCGCGCGAGATTGGCGCGGCTCGCGTCGGCCGCGGCCTGCGCCCGCGCGAGGTTCTCCCGGGCCGCGACCACGTCGGCCGCGAGCTGGTCGATCGTGAGATCCGCCTCGCGGCGGTCCAGGTCGGCGAGCGGCTGCCCCTCGCGGACCGCGTCCCCGAGGTCCGCGTAGAGCCTGACGATCGTGCCGGAGACCTGGGTGCGCACGGTGGCCTCCTCCCAGGCGAGGAGGCTGCCGACCGTGTCGACGCTCCGCTGGACCGTGCGGCCCTCGACGGCCGCCGTCGTGACGCGCAGGGGCGCCGGCTCGGCCGGAGCGCTCCTTCCGGGGCCCGGCGCGCGGGGCTGCGCCTCGGCGCCGAGGGCGAGCCCAAGCCCGAGCAGCGTGATGGTCGCGAGCGCGCGCGCGCGGGGGGCGCGGAACCGGGGGGGCGGAGCCGTGAGTGCCACGGGAGCGTGAGCTTCATTGTACCAGGGGGTAGTACAATAGCCGCTCAGGCTGCGCCCGCCGGCGCGGCCGTGAATCCTCGTGCGAGGGAACGACCCATGGTGCAACGCACACCGATGACGCGTGAAGGCCACGTCCGTCTGCAGCAGGAGCTCGAGCAGCTCAAGCGCGTGGAGCGCCCGGGCATCATCAAGGCCATTGCCGAGGCGCGGGCCCACGGCGACCTCTCCGAGAACGCCGAGTACCACGCGGCGAAGGAGCGGCAGGGGTTCATCGAGGGCCGGATCCGGGAGCTCGAGGCGAAGATCAGCGGCGCGGAGGTCATCGAGCCCCCGAGGGACGGCACGCGCATCACGTTCGGGTCGACGGTCCAGCTCCGGGCCCCCGACGGCAAGGAGATGCGCTACCAGATCGTCGGCTCCGACGAGGCCGACCCCGCGAGCGGGCGCATCTCGATCCTCTCGCCCATCGCCCGGACGCTGATCGGCAAGGAAGTCGGCGACGAGGTGAGGGTCCAGGCGCCGGGCGGCGCGCGCGATCTCGAGATCGTGGCCGCGAACTTCCCCTTGGCGCCCGCCGGCTAGCCTAGCGGGCGGCGGGGGGCGCGCCGCCGGCCTAGGTCCGGAGGGCGTCCCGGAGCTCGCGGGCGAGGGTCTCGACGGTCCCCCGCGTGCCGCCCGCGAGCTTCTGCCGCCACTCGCCCTCGGTCAGGAAGCGGCGGTCCCCGAGCCGCTCGGCCCAGGGGCGCAGCGCCTCCCGGATCGCGCGCAGCTCATACGGATCGCCCCGGAGCTCGCGGGCCCGCGCCATCACGTCCGGAACGACCCGGATGAACGCGCGGAGCGCGGTGCCGGTCTTGATCGAGTACTTGCGGCCGGCCCACGCGTGCGGGAACGTCTGGGCGAGGGCCTTCACGTAGTTCAGGAAGAACCGGCGGCCCGCGTCGCGCAGCTCCTTGGCTCGCCCGCGGCCGCCCATCTTCTCGACGCTCTCGACTAGCTCCACGATCTCCTCGGCGAGCGGCGCCTGGGCGACCCGGCCGCGGCCGATGCCGAGCATCTTGATCTCACCCTGGAGGGGCGAGGTCTCGTCCTCGTTGAGCGCCCGGATGATGTCGTGCGCCAGCGCCTGCGTCTCGTCCGGGTAGAGCTTCCGCCCCGCCAGGCTCACGAGGTGGGACGGGTTGAGCCGCGTGTGCTTGGCGTTGATCGTGACGAAGAGCTCCACGATCTGCTGGGCGTCGAGCGTGTCGAAGAGGACCGCCGGCACGTCGAGCCCCCGGAGGTCGCCCTCGGCCGCGAGCGCGTGAAGGGCGAGGAGCCGGTGCTGGCCGTCGAGGACCCGCAGGACGCCCGCCTCCTCGGGGATCTCGATGAACCCGAGGTCCGGGTGGTGCGGCACCGGCCGGAAGCCGAGCCGCTTGTCGGAGGTGATGATCACGGCGCCGGGGATGGCAGGCAGCTTCCCCGCCTCGCGGCAGTCCCGGAAGTAGGCGACCAGCTCCTCGATCTTCCGGCGGATCACCGGGCGCTGGTAGGCGTCCGACGTCTCGCCGATGCGGCTCTCGAGCACATCCCAGTTCACGCGCGAGCGGGTCGTGCGGCGCGGGCCCTTCGGCTCGGGGATGCCCCCGTAGCCGAGCACCTCGAACTTGACGAGGCGGTCGATCTCGCGGGCGGAGAAGGAGGCCTGGTAGAATTCCAGGCCGTACTGCTTGATGCGGTGCGCGGCGACGCTGATCATCGCGAACCCGACTCTAGCCGGACGGTCCGCGAGTGTCAACGCCGCGACGGCCGGCGGGGCGACTGTGAGGGCGACGAACCGGAGGCCATGGCGACGATCCGGATCACCTACTGGCGGGACATTCCCATGCTCGTGACCGCCCGGGACGCCGGCGGTGAGGTGAGCGTGCCGCTCGGCCCCGGCTTCCAGGAGCTCGTCGATCGGGTCGCCATGCAGGAGGGGCTGGCCGGCGAGGATGCGTACCTCGCCGAGTGGCACGTGGGGCCGCCGGAGGAAGCCGTGGGGCCGGCCCGCGCGGCCGCCACCGCGCGGGCGCGCGAGCTCGACGCGGGATTCGAGGCGCTCCGCGACCGCTACGGGCGCGGGTCCGGCCGGGGCGAGCCCGCCTGACCCCGCAGCCCGCCGCCCGGAGGGAGGATGGTACGATGGCCCCGGATCGCCGCGCGGAGTCTGTCGCCCGCGCGGGGCCCGTTCCCTCGTCACGCAATCCCAGGGAGGAGACGCCCATGTCCGCACGCACCGTGAAGATGCGCGGCAACCCCCTGCCCGTCGCGGGCCCGGAGCTCCGGGTCGGCGACCGGGCCCCCGATTTCAAGCTGCACCAGCGGGGCCCTGACGGACTCCGGGACGTGAGCTTGCGCGAGTTCGCCGGCAAGACGCTCGTCCTGAGCGTGGTGCCCTCGCTCGACACGCCGGTCTGCGAGGCCCAGACCAAGCGCTTCAACGAGGAGGCCGCGCGGCTGCCGGGGAGCGTGGCGGTGCTCACGGTCAGCATGGACCTGCCCTTCGCCCAGGCGCGCTTCTGCGGCGACAAGGGTATCGACCGCGTGCAGACCGCCTCCGACCACCGGGACGCGGCCTTCGGGCGCGCCTACGGCACGCTGATCGAGCCGCTCCGGCTCGAGGCGCGCGCCCTCTTCGTCGTGGGCGCGGACGGGCAGCTCAAGCACGTCCAGTACGTGCCGGAGGTCACCGAGCACCCGGACTACGACGCCGCGCTGACGGCCGCCCGCCGCGGCTAGGCCTTTTCCCCCTCCCGCCGGGCGCGCGTCCTCCCGGAGGGCGGCGCCCGGGCAGTCCCGTTCCGGTCCCCGCGCCCGCCCTCTTGACAGCCGGGCCGGCCTCCGCGAGAATGGTTCGCAGATGAGAATTACTCGCAAGAACACGGCGGCCGCCGAGGTGGACGTCGACCGGCTCTGCGCGGCGTTCGCGCGACGGTGCCGCGAGCACGGCGTCCGGGTGACCGCGCAGCGCCTGGCCGTCTACCGGGCGCTGGCCGAGGACCCCGGCCATCCCACGGCCGACGCGATCTACCGGCGGCTGCGGGGGGCCATGCCGTCGCTCTCCCCCGCGACCGTGTACCGGGTCCTGGAGTCGCTGGTGCGGGACGGCCTGCTCCGGCGGGTCAGCACGACGGGCGGGGCCGGGCGGTTCGACGCGAACCTGGCGCCCCACCAGCATCTGATCTGCCGCGTCTGCGGCCGCATGACCGACGTCCATGCGCCCGCGGTCGAGGTCGGCCGCGTGGCTGCCCAGGCGCGGCCGCGATTCGTCGTCGAGGACGTGGACGTCCGCATCCTGGGCCGGTGCGAGACGTGCCCCCCGAGCCCGCGCGGCCCGGCCCGGGCCATGCCGCGCCGGGCGCGCCCGGCCCTCACCCACGGAACGCGGTCCGTCCGGGGCCGCGAGGAGAAGGAGTCATCCGCATGAGCCAGCTCAAAGGAAGCCGTACCCACAAGAACCTGAAGGACGCCTTCGCCGGGGAGTCCATGGCGAACCGCCGATACCTCTACTTCGCGAAGGTGGCGGACGTCGAGGGATACCCCGAGGTCGCCGGGAACTTCCGCGACACCGCGGAGGGCGAGACCGGTCACGCCCACGGGCACCTGGATTACCTGAAGAAGGTGGGCGACCCCGCCACCGACTTGCCGTTCGGCGACACCGCCGAGAACCTCAAGTCCGCGATCCACGGGGAGACCCACGAGTACACCGACATGTACCCGGGCATGGCGCGGACGGCGCGCGACGAGGGGTTCGTCGAGATCGCCGACTGGTTCGAGACGCTCGCGAAGGCGGAAAAGTCGCACGCGGGCCGCTTCACCAACATGCTCCGGCAGGTCAGCTGATCGCGGAGCTGGACCTCGGGCCCGCGGTGGCGGAGCCGGTGTCCCGCCTGGCCGCCGCGGCCCCGGCCCGCCCGGCTGCCCTCCGCTCGATCCGCGGCGGGCCCCGCGCGGCCGCCGCGGGAGGCCCCGCGCGGTCCGGAGCGAGCAGGCCCCGATGAGCGAGTCCCCCACGAACGTCGACTACAGCCCGACCCCCGGGCTCTCCTACGAGCCGAACGAGGCCGTCTACTGGGAGCCGGCCGCGCTCCGCGGGGAGGTCCTCCGGACCTTCGAGATCTGCCACGGCTGCCGGCTGTGCTTCAAGTACTGCGACGTCTTCCCCTCCCTCTTCGCGCTCCTGGACCGGACCCACGATGGGGACGTCCGGCGCATCACGCCGGCGGAGACGGAGCGGATCCTCGGCGCCTGCTTCCAGTGCAAGCTCTGCGAGGTGCAGTGCCCCTACACGCGGCGCGAGGGTCACGCCTTCCAGCTGGACTTCCCGGCGCTGGTCCACCGCCACGACGCCCAGCACCGCCGGCGCCACGGCCTCGGGCTCCGCGAGCGCCTCCTCGGCGCCCCGGATACCGCCGGGTGGCTCGCCCGCCTGAGCCTCGGGATGGCGAACGCGGCGAACGGGCTCCGCGCGGCCCGGTGGGTCCTCGAGAAGGCGGTTGGGATCCACCGGAAGAAGCTGCTCCCGCCCTTCGCCCGGCGCACGTTCGAGGCATGGGCGCGGCAGACCGGCCGCCTGGCGGCGGCGCCGGGCGCCGAGGCCATCCTCTTCCAGACCTGCTACGTGCAGCACCACGCCCCCGAGCTCGGCCGGGATACCATCGACGTGCTCGAGCGGAACCGGGTCGAGGTCCGCTGCGTGGCGGGCCTCGAGTGCTGCGGCATGCCGGCCTGGGAGCACGGGGACCTCGCGACGGTCCGCCGCCAGGCGACGGCGAACCTCCGCCGCCTCGAGCCCTTCGTCGCCGCCGGCGCGAAGGTGCTCGCGATCAACCCGACGTGCTCGATGATGATGCGCCGCGAGCATCCGGCGCTGGTCGATCCGGCGGACCGGCCGGCCGCCGAGCGGGTCGCCGCCGCGGTCCGGGATCCCGCCGAGTTCCTCTGGTCGATCCGGGACGAGCCGCGCTTCAACACCGACTTCCGCAGCACGCCGGGGGGGCCGATCGCCTATCATGCGCCCTGCCACCTGCGCGCCCAGGCCGTGGGGTTCCGCGGCCGGGATCTCGTGCGGAAGATTCCCGGCGTCCGCGTGAGCCTCGTGCAGGAGTGCTCGGGCCACGACGGCACGTACGCGATGACCGTCGAGGGGTTCGAGCCCTCTGCGCGCATCGGCAAGAAGGCCTTCGACAGCCTGCACGAGGTGTCGGCGAGCGTGTGGGCCACGGAGTGCCCGCTCGCGGCCCTCCAGTTCCGGCAGCACGCCGGGCGCCAGGCGCTCCACCCGATGTCGATCCTGGCCCGGGCCTACCGGGAAGACGGCTTTCCCGAGCGGGTGCCCCCGGCGGCGGCCGAGGAGGTGCCGGCATGAGGCCCGTCCAGCGTGGGGAGCTCCTCGACCTCGCCACCTACGAGAAGATGCGGGAGGACGTCCGGCGCGAGATCATCGCGGCCAAGGCGCCCCGGCGCGTCCACGTCGGGGCCCACGTCACGGTTCTGTTCGAGAACCGGCGGACGATCTGGTACCAGGTCCAGGAGATGCTCCGGACCGAGCGGATCACCGACGCGGCGGGCGTCGCCCACGAGCTCGACACCTACAACGAGATCCTGGGCGGCCCGGGCGAGCTCGGGGCTACCCTGCTCATCGAGATCGACGACCCCGCCGAGCGTGCCGTCAAGCTCCGCGAGTGGCTGGACCTCCCGCGCCACGTCTACGCGCGGCTCGACGACGGCACGCGCGTGCGCCCGGTGTTCGACGCCCGCCAGGTGGGCGCCGAGCGGCTCTCGTCGGTGCAGTACCTGAGGTTCGCGGTCGGGGGCCGGGTTCCCGTCGCGATCGGCATCGATCTCCCGTCCCTCGCCGAGGAGACGGCGCTGAGCGCCGAGCAGCGGCGGGCGCTCGAAGCCGACCTGGCCGCCGACCGCTGAGCGCGCTCGCTCCCGGCGCGCGCGCGGCCCGGACCGGAGGGAGGGGCCGATGGCGGAGGTCTCGCATCGCACCGTCCGGGCCAACGGCATCCGCATGCACGTCGCGGAGGCGGGCGAGGGCTTCCCGGTGCTCATGTGCCACGGCTGGCCGGAGCTCCGGTTCTCCTGGCGGCACCAGCTGCCGAGCACGACTCCTGCTCCGGCCCCGGCTCGCCGAGCCGATGCCGGCGTGGATCCCCGACCTCCGGATCGCGAGCATCCCGGGCTGCTCTCACTGGACCCAGCAGGAGAAGCCGGACGAGGTGAACCGCCTGCTCCTCGCGTTCGTCGCCACCCTCCGCTGACCCAGGGCAAGCGCGGGGGAATCGTCGAGACGGGTGTCGGGCAGCCGCGTACACTTGCCGGCAGAGGGAGGCCCAGTGCCCGGACCGCTCGCCGGCCAGGTCCAGACCGTCCTCGGGCCGCTCCGGCCGGAGGCGCTCGGCGTCACCCTGCCCCACGAGCACCTCCTGATCGACTTCGCGGTGATGTTCGCCGAGCCCGCCGCGCCGGGCGACCGCGAGCGCGCGCGGGAGCCGGTGAGCCTGGCCAACCTGGGCTGGGTGCGCCGGCACTTCAACGCCAACCTGGACAACCTCCGGCTCCTCGACGAGGACCTCGCCCGGGACGAGATCCTGCTCTTCAAGCAGGCGGGCGGATGCACGGTCGTCGATCCCACGCCGACGAGCCTCGCGCGCAACCCCGGCGCCCTGGCCCGCCTCGCCCGCGCGACCGGCCTCAACGTGGTCATGGGCTCGGGCTACTACGTCGCCGCGTCCCACCCGGCCGACATGGACCGGCGGACCGTGGACGCGCTGGCCCGTGAGATGATCGCCGACGTGCTGATGGGCGTTGGCGGCGCGGGCGCCGGTGGCGACCCCGGCATCCGGGCCGGGCTCATCGGCGAGATCGGCACCACGCATCCCCTGACCGCGAACGAGGAGAAGGTGCTCCGCGCCGCCGTCCTGGCCCAGCGGGAGACGGGTGCCCCGCTCATGATCCATCCCGGGCGCCACCCCGCCATGCCGATGGCGCTGGCGGAGCTGGTCCGGCGCGAGGGCGGCGATCTCCGCCGCACCATCATGTGCCACCTCTGCCGCACGATCGCCGACGTGCGGGCGGTGATCGACCTCGCCCGCACGGGCCTCTGGCTCGAGTACGACCTCTTCGGGACCGAGAGCGCCTACTACCCGTACAACCCGAGCTTCGACATGCCGAACGACGGCGGGCGCATGGCCCACGTGCTGGCGCTCATCGAGGCGGGGCACGGGAGCCAGATCCTGATGTCGCACGACATCGCCTACAAGACGTCGCTCGCCCGGTACGGCGGCCACGGCTACCACCATCTGCTCGTGAACGTGGTGCCCCGGCTCCGGGCCAAGGGCGTGGACGACGCGGGGATCCGCCGGCTCCTCGTGGAGAATCCGGCGCGCGCCTTCGCGTTCGCCTGAGTCGCCGGCCGGGAGGGAGGGCGGTTCATGATCCGCAGCGACGGCCGCATCCTGACGACGCACGTCGGCAGCCTGCCCCGCCCGCCGAAGCTGCGCGACCTGCTGGTCCGCCAGGACCGCGGCGAGGCGGTCGATCCCCCGGAGCTCGCCCGGGAGACGGAGGCAGCCGTGCGCCGGGTGGTCGAGCGGCAGCTCGGCGCCGGGATCGACGTGGGCAACGACGGCGAGCAGCCGCGCGCGGGCTTCTCGACCTACGTGGCCCGCCGGATGCGAGGGTTCGGCGGGGAGAGCCGGCGCCGGCTGGCGCGGGACGTCACGGAGCACCCCGACTACGCCGCGCTCCTCGACTCCCGGCGCCGCGGGGCCGCCCGCATCGGCAACGCCCCCCGGGCCGTCGCCGAGGTGGAGTACGCCGACCTCCAGGAGGCCGAGGCGGAGTGCCGGCTCTTCCTCGCGGTCACCGACGCCCAGCCGCGGCGCTTCGCCGAGCGCTTCATGACGGCGGTCTCGCCCGGGACCGCCGCGACCGTCCTGCTGGACGGCCACTACGGGTCTCACGCGCGCTACGTCGAGGCGCTCGCCCGCGAGCTGCGGAAGGAGTACGCGCTCATCCACGCGCGGGGCCTCGTCCTCCAGCTGGACTGCCCCGACCTGGCCATGGAGCGCACCCGCTTCTTCCAGGACGAGTCCCTCGACCGCTTCCAGGAGATGGCGGCGCTCCACGTGGACGCGCTCAACCGCGCGCTCACCGGCATCCCGCGGGACCGCGTGCGGCTCCACGTGTGCTGGGGAAACTACGACGGTCCGCACACCCACGACGTGCCCCTCGAGGCCGTGCTGCCCATCCTCTACCGCGCCCACGTGGGCGCCCTCTCGCTGCCCCTGGCCGGCCCGCGCCACCAGCACGAGTACCGGGTCCTCGAGCGCCATCCCCTGCCCGACGGCATGCTCCTCTTGCCCGGCGTGATCGACTCGACGACCAACGTGGTGGAGCACCCCCAGGTGGTGGCGGACCGGATCTGCCGCGCGGCCGAGGCCGTCGGCGATCCGGCCCGGGTCATCGCCTCGACGGACTGCGGCTTCGGGACCTTCGCCGGTTCCGAGAACGTGGCCGAGAGCGTCGTCTGGGTCAAGCTGGCCGCCCTCGTCGAGGGCGCGGCCATCGCCACCCGGCGGCTCTGGCGGTAGCCGGGCCGGGCCGGCGCGGCCGACCGGCCCCGCCGGGAGAACGCGCCAGGGCGCGGCGCTGCCGGGCCGCGGCCGACCGGTGACGGTTTGCGTCACCGCGGCGTGAGGGCCGCGTCGTCGGGACGGCCTCGGCGGCGGCTGGCACGCCCGCTTCCGCGCGGATTGGCGGCTGGCACGCGCTTGCATGGGCCCCGGTCATGGGACGCCGGGCCGCCTTCGCCGTGCTGCTGCTGGGGGTCACGATCTCGCTGCGGCGAGCGGTGTGCCGCGCGGGGGGCATGGCGCCGGGGCGGAACGGGCGCGTCCACGTTCACCACTGCTTTCTCTGCGAGGGGGAGTGGGCGCACTGGCGGCCCTGTCCGGAGGGACGGGCCCGGCTCTGCCCCTGGTGCCTGGCCGGCAGCCGGCGCGGCCCGGACGGGCTACCCGAGCGCATCTCGAGCGCCATCGACGAGATCGGCCCCGCGCGGCGTGGACGCCACACGCACAGCTGCCTGCGCTGCCTCACGACGTGGTCCCACGGGGGCGCGGGCACCGGCGGGTGCACGGCGGGCGATCGCGCCGCCCTTCCCGGGTGTCCGGAGTGCCGGCGGCGCCGCCGGCGGGTCTCGCGCGGGGACTCCTTGCGCGTCTGAGGCGCAGGATCTCGGGTACCTCGGTCCACAAGCCGCCCCGTCCCCTCCTCCGAATCCTTCCGACCTCTTCGGTGGCCAGGGAGTCGGCGCCGGGCGGTCCGCGAGACAGCACGAGCGCCGGGAGGCCGGCGCTCGTGAGCGAGACGGGTTTCGTCCGGCTGCTACGGGCTCGCCGGCGTGGTCGTGCAGAAATCGGGGGCCAGAGTCGGGTGGGGCTGTGAGCCCTCATCGAGGAGCGCACTCATGGACCCGATCAGCACGGCCCCTCCGGTTGCGGTGACCGTGATGAGGTCGTCGACGTCCTTGGTCCCGCCGGCTGCCTGCGAGAAGCTGAACGAGGCTCCCGCGGGGACCTGGTACTCCACGAAGTCGGCATCCGCATAGGTGACGCGAATGCCGCCCGCCGCGCCGACGTTCGTCATGGTGACGTGGTAGACGAAGGACGCGGGGCCCTTACCTCGCTTGGACCCACACTGGACGCTCTGGTCACCGCCAGGACCGTTCAGGAGCGCGTGATCGGACTTCTGCTTCGCGCTGGCGACGCTCGAGGGCCCCAGCACTGCCACGAGCGCCAGGGACAGAGTCACCCACCGCTTCATGCCATGTCTCCTTTCGCGCTGTTCACCGCCCGGCGCGCCGAACCCACGTGCCACGGCCGACGCAGGAGGCCGCCGATGCGGTCCCCGCAAGTCCCCTGCCAGGTGTGACGGCGACGGCCTAAGTAACGGGAATCGTGAGCCTTGCCACTACGGATTCCGTGCCCTCGGCCACGATGGCAGACGTGAGCTGCCGGAGAATGGCAGAATCCTGGTTACACGGTGCCGCTTCTCGTCACCCGGCCGGGGCCGTTGTACGATTCCATGTCAGTCGGACGGCGCACAAATCCCCCGCGGGGCCCGGCCGGAGAATCGCCGGCACGAGCCCGAGCGGCCGACGGCGGGCCTGGCGGGAGGCGTCCGCCACCGCCGCCCCGCGAAGGGGGGATCTCCACCGCCGCGAAGGCCTGCGGATTTGTAGTCATCCCGGTGTGCTTGGGGACGCTCCTCGGCGCCACCGCCGCCGTCGCCGCCTTCCTCGATCGGCTGCTCCACCACGCCCACGCCCTGACCTGCGGTCCCCGCAGCTGGCGCAGCCGTCTCCAAGGCGAGCGGAGCGACGCGTGAGCCGAGCGCGGTGCATGGCGAGCCTCCGAACGGCCCTACGATCAAGGGTCTCAGACTCGCCAATGACCGGTCATCCCCCGAACGGGCATTCTCCTCGGCACTCTTGCGCACCTCGGCTCCGATGCGGTAGAACCCTCGTGGTTTGGCTCACCGACGGCCGGCTTCTTGCCCGCCCGCGCCCGGCCGGCTTCAGGAGGGAAACGAATGAAGGCCGAGCTACAGGCCCTCAGCGAGGCGGGCGTTCAGTTTGTTGCCCTCACCGAGATGCACGCACGGGACTTCGTGGCCCGGGCGGATCAGCACGATCGAGACGGTAGCTTCCCGGTCGAAAACATCGAGGCACTCAAGAGCAGCGGGGTGATGGGCGCGACGGTCCCACGGCAGCTCGGTGGGCTCGGTGTCGAGTCCGTGCACGACTACGTAGTCGGAATCGACAGGCTCGGACGTGGGGATGGCTCGACGGCTCTCGCCGTCAACATGCACCTGTTCAGAACGTGGTTCATCAGTCGCGCGTGGCGAGAAGCAACGGCGTTGGGTGACGAAGAGCGGGCGGGACACTGGGAACGGCTGCTCCGAGAGATCGCGGCGGGTCGGACTGTGATCGCGGCGATCTTGACCGAGCCGGGCATCGACCATTTGCACCTTCGCACAGAGGCAGCGCGTGTCCCGGGTGGCTGGTCGCTCACTGGGCACAAGAGCTTCGGGACCGGTTCACCGGCCGCTGACCTTCTGGGCATTGTCTGTCGCTACCGCGACGACCGCGGCGACTGGCGCTTCGCCTTGGCCCATGTGCCAACGCAGAGTCCCGGTGTCGAAATCAAGAACAACTGGGACGCCTTGGGCATGCGCGGCTCGGGGAGTCATGACGTGGTCTTCATGAACTGCTTCGTCCCCGAAAGCGATTTCATCGACACCGGGCGATGGGGTGAGTACAACGAGCGTTATCTAGCTGGCAACGCAGTCGGTACCCTGGGGTTGGTCGCCGTGTTTCTTGGCATCGCGGAGGCCGCCCGGGAGATCGCGGTCAGCTTCATACGGGGTCGGCGCCGAGGAGAGGGAAGCCGCGCTATGGCGGAGCGTTTCGCGATCCAGCACAGCGTCGCGGAGATCGAGATCGACGTGGCGGCTTCGAGGGCGATGGTTGATCGCACCGGGAGTGCCATGGATGCCTTCTTCAAGGCTCACCCCCAGGGGAGCCTCCCAATGGATGAACTGCACGAGCTGATGAAGGATTTCCAGTGCACGAAGTGGTTCGTGACACGAAAGGCGATCGACATCGTCGATCGGGCACTCACGCTGTCCGGCGGTGCGGGATATCTCACGAGGCATCAGCTATCCCGGCTCTACCGAGATGTGCGGGCCGGCCCGTTCATGCAGCCCTTCTCACCGAACGAGGCATTCGAGTACATCGGAAAGGTGACGCTCGGGATTGATCCCGTTATCGAGTTGTGACCCTAACGAGGCCACCATGCGCCATGGGACATCATGAGATGGATCTGCGCCGACTCTGGTGGTGCCGGGAGGGGGAATCGAACCCCCACGCCCTTGCGGGCACCAGATTTTGAGTCTGGCGCGTCTGCCTAGTTCCGCCATCCCGGCACGTCAGTACCCTCCCAATCTTAGCCCACGCAAACCGCCCTTGCGTGAGAGCCAACTCCATCTCTACACCGCCGGCTCTACACCGCCGGCGGAGTCGTTCCACTAAAGCCCTGAGCTGACGCTCCCTGGGCTGCGGGTACCTCTGCGTCTTCCAGCCGCCGAGCTGCTAGGTAGCTGGCACCGTCACGCCGGCCATGGCCGGCCGCGACGCCCGGTATGACGGCACCCGTGCCACGTGAAGCTGTCGAGTCTCCGGTGGACGTGATCGACTCACGTACCCCGTAGGCTTCCTGATCCCCGCTCCTTGGTGGAGGGACTTCTTGTTCGCCGCGAGCCCGGTCCGGGCCCGTCCCCCCAAATGCCTTGCCCTCACGACGGGTTCGCGAGCGCGTTTCTCGCGGCCGTGGCAAAGGTTCCACGAGTCATGAATCACTTGGATCAGCGTCGGGTGACCAACCGAGTCACTTACACCACGCCCATGTGGCGAAGGCGCTTGCCACGACGATTGTCACGAGCTTCGAGAAGATCGTGACTAGTGCCTTCTGGTGTGCGGCAACTGGTGGAAGGCCGATGCCGGTATCTCGGGATCGTCTGCTGCTCTGCAGATGTCATCATCGCGTTTCGCGAGGCGGACTGGTGAATGGGCTTGACGGACCACCGGCGAAACCATACCATCCGGCAACTCTCTCCTCCGTTGGGGGAGTGAACCTGCGGCCACGTCAAGGCCGCCAGGGGGGATGGGTCATCGGCACGCCTCTCAACTAGAGACACGGCAATGCGCGTGCTCGTCACAGGCCACAACGGCTACATCGGGTCCGTCTTGGCTCCGGCGCTGCAGGCTGCCGGCCACGACGTGGTCGGGCTCGACACGTTCTTTTTCGAGGACTGCACGCTGGGGCGGGAAGATCCCCCGGTCCCGGCGATGCGCATGGACATCCGCGACGTCCATCCCACCGACCTCTTGGGATTCGACGCGGTGGTACACCTCGCGGCGCTTTGCAACGATCCACTGGGAGATCTCAATCCGGGATGGACCGACGATATCAATCACCGCGCGTCGGTTCGACTGGGCAGGATCGCGCGGGACGCCGGGGTGGCACGGTTCGTCTTCGCGTCGTCCTGCAGCATGTACGGGGCCGCTGGGGAGGACGTCGTCACGGAGGAAGCTCCACTCAAACCGCTGACCGCCTATGCGGTCTCAAAGGTTCGGACGGAGGAGGGCCTCGCGAATCTGGCCGACGGCCGGTTCAGTCCGGTGTTCATGCGGAACGCCACGGCCTACGGCCTGTCACCGCGACTGCGCGCCGACGTGGTACTGAACAATCTGGTGTGCTGGGCTCACACCACCGGGCGGATCCGGATCATGAGCGACGGGACCCCGTGGCGCCCGATCGTGCACGTCCAGGACATCGCGCGAGCCGTCGCGGCGGTGCTTGTCGCCCCGCGCGACGCGATCCACAACCAGGCATTCAACGTGGGCGCCAACGGCGAGAACTACCAGGTACTGGAACTGGCCGAGATCGTCCAGGCAACGGTGCCCGGCTGCACGATCGAGCGCGCCGCTGGAGCCGGCCCGGATCCGCGCAGCTACAGGGTGGATTTCCGCAAGCTCGCGCGGACGCTCCCGGCCTTCACGCTGCACTGGAATGCCTCTCGTGGCGCCAAGGATCTCCATGCGGCCCTGCTGGAGGGGGGGGTGACGCTGGCCGACTTCCAGGGCGAGCGGTACATGCGTCTCGCGCGGATCAAGCGTCTGCTCGAGTCGCGCCGGCTTGACGACACCCTGCGGTGGGTCGACGGCGGGCGGCCCCTGTGAGGGCGCCATCGCCGGCGCGAGGCGCGACCGACCGGGCGCCGACTTGCCGGTTCTGTAGTTCGCGCTTGAGTCACACGTTCGTCGACCTGGGGATGTCACCGCTGTGCGAGAACTACCTGACCGTCGAAGAGCTGGATCGGATGGAGCCCTTCTACCCGCTGCACGCCTACGTGTGTGAGCGCTGTTTCCTGGTTCAGGTATCGGAGTACGTGAGCCCCGAGCGCATCTTCGGCGAGTACGCCTACTTCTCCTCGTACTCCGACTCCTGGTTACGCCACGCCCGCGCATACACCGAGATGATCACCCGTCGCCTGGAACTCGGCGAAGGGACCCAGGTAGTGGAGCTTGGGAGCAACGACGGATACCTGCTCCAGTACTTCGTGGCCAAGGGCATCCCCGCACTCGGGATCGAGCCGGCGGGGAACGTGGCGGCGGTCGCGGTCGAGCGCGGTGTCCCGACGGCTGTGCGGCTGTTCGGGAAGGCGGCGGCGCGCGAGCTCGTGACCGAGGGCAAGCAGGCGGACCTGGTCATAGGCAACAACGTCCTGGCGCAGGTCCCGGACCTCAACGATTTCGTGTCAGGCATGAAGATCCTGCTGAAGCCGCACGGCACCATCACCCTGGAGTTCCCTCATCTGCTGCGGCTCATCGAGGAGAACCAGTTCGACACGATCTACCACGAGCACTTCTCGTACTTCTCGCTGCTGACCGTCCGTAACGTCTTCCGCGCGCACGGGCTTGAGCTGTTCGATGTGGACGAGGTGCCCACTCATGGGGGGTCGCTGCGAATCTACGCACGTCACGAGGGGGACGCCTCACAACCAACCTCCGATCGTCTACGCGAGCTGGCCGTCCGGGAGGAGGCGGGAGGCCTGCGGGGCCTGGACCGCTACTCGTCGTTCGCGGAGCAGGTGCGGGAGACGAAGCGGCGGCTCCTGGAGTTCTTGATCGTCGCCAAGCGCCGGGGGAAGTCGATCGTGGGCTACGGCGCGCCCGGGAAGGGGAACACCCTCCTGAACTACTGCGGGGTCCGCGGCGACTTCCTCGACTACACGGTGGACCGGAACCCGTACAAGCAGGGCCGCTTTACGCCCGGGACGCACATCCCGATCTGCCGGCCGGACAAGATCGCCGAGACCCGTCCCGACTACTTGCTCATCCTGCCGTGGAACCTCAAGGTCGAGATCATGGAGCAAATGGCCGGTATTCGCGCGTGGGGCGGGCAGTTCGTCGTGCCCATTCCGGATGTCAAGGTATATCCGTGATCTTCACCGAGACGATCCTGCGGGGCGTCTTCATCATCGATCCAGAGCGCCGTGAGGACGCCCGGGGATTCTTCGCGCGGACCTGGTGCGAGCGTGAGTGCGCCGCCCACGGCCTGGATACCCGGATTGCCCAGTGCAATGTGTCCTTCAACACGCGGAAGGGGACGCTACGGGGCCTGCACTACCAGGCGCCGCCGGCCCAGGAGGCGAAGCTGGTGCGGTGTACGCGCGGGACAATCCACGATGTCGTCGTGGACGTGCGTCCGGATTCCGCGACCTTCAGGCGACACATTGGCCTCGTGCTGAGCGCGGAGAACCGGCGCATGCTGTACATCCCCGGTGGGTGCGCGCACGGGTTCCAGACTCTTGAGGACGCGACGGAGGTCTTCTATCAGATGTCGGAGGTCTACGCTCCCGAGCACGCGCGCGGGGTCCGGTGGAACGATCCGACCTTCGGGATCGAGTGGCCGCCCGCCGCGCGGACCATCCTGAAGCGAGACCAGGAGTACCCCGACTTCACGGCGTGATGAGTCCCGTTCCGTGGTGAAGATCGCGGCGCTCCGGGAGGGGCTCGACGCCGATCGGGTCGGGCGGCAGGCATACGACCTGGTGGCGGAGCTCTACCCCCTCTGCCGGAGTATCACGGGGGACGGGGTGCGGGAGACCCTTCGGCGGCTCAAACCTCACATCGACGTCACGCTGCATGAGGTTCCGAGCGGTACCCGGGTGTTCGACTGGACCGTGCCGCCGGAGTGGAACATCCGCGACGCCTACGTGAAGAACGCCGCGGGGGATCGAGTGATCGATTTCCACGAATCGAACCTGCACGTGGTCGGTTACAGCGTCCCGGTACGGAAGCGGATCTCGCTGGCGGAGCTCAAGGAGCACGTGTTCACGCTACCGGAGCATCCGGACTGGATCCCGCATCTCACCTCGTACTACCGGGAGGCGTGGGGGTTCTGCGTCAGCCATCGCCGGCTCCTCGCGCTCGAGGACGGCGAATACGACGTGTGCATCGACTCGTCCCTTGCGCCAGGCCATCTGACCTACGGAGAGTACTACCTGAAGGGTGCAAGCGCGGACGAGGTGTTGGTCTCCTGCCACGTGTGTCACCCGTCGCTCTGCAACGACAATCTCTCGGGGGTGGCGGTGGCGACCTTCCTCGCCACGCATCTCGGTAGCGTCTCGCTCCGATACTCCTACCGGTTCCTGTTCGCGCCCGCAATGATCGGCTCCCTCACCTGGCTGTGGCGGAACGAGCCTCAGGTGGCGCGGCTCAAACACGGGCTGGTGCTTGCCAGCATCGGGGACCCGGGGGGATACACATACAAGAAGAGCCGCCGAGGAAGTGCTGAGATCGACCGGGCGGTTGCTCTGGTCCTTCGAGACCGGGGAGTGCCGCACCGGATCGAGGAGTTCGCGCCGAACGGCTACGACGAGCGGCAGTTCTGCTCGCCGGGCTTCAATCTGCCGGTGGGCTGTCTCATGCGCACGGCCCCTGGACGGTATCCCGAGTATCACACGTCGGCGGACAACCTTGACCTGATCCGCCCCGAAACGCTGGCGGACTCGCTCCAGACCTGTCTGGCGGTGGTCGATGTGCTGGAGGGCGACCGACGGTACCTCAGCCAGAATCCGAAGGGCGAGCCCCAGCTCAGCACCCGGGGCCTTTACCGCCACGTCGGGGGCAGGGCGAGGGTGGACCTTGACGAGCTGGCGAGGCTCTGGGTGCTGAACCTCTCCGACGGGGGGCACAGCCTGCTGGAGATCGCGGAGCGGTCGGGCCGACCGTTTGACGCCGTCAGAGCCGCCGCGGAGACGTTTCTCGCGGCCGGTCTCCTGAAAGAGGCGTGATGGTCGGGCCAGCGAGCGGAGGCGATCGAGGATCCGGGCCCGGGGCCGCGGGGTCACGATCTCGCGCGGGGACGCGGCGGCGCGAGGCGAGGAGGAGCCGGGCCGCAAGGGCGCCGCGGCCGTGCCGCCCCGGCCGCGAGGCCGGCACGTGAGCGAGTTCGCCGGCCAGGTCGCAGTGGTGACGGGGGCCGGGGGAGGGATCGGCGGGGCCATCAGCATGCGGCTGGCTGCGCAGGGAGCGACGGTGTGTCTGGTGGGCCGCAAGGCGGAGCGCCTGGCGGCGGTGGCCGAGCGCGCGGGCGCGAAGGCAGGCCGTTGCGTCTGCTACCCGGCCGATCTCACGGTGGACGCGGAGATCGACGAACTCAGGGCCCGGATCGAGCGCGAGTGGGGCGCCGTCGACATCGTGGTTCAGAACGCCGGAGCGATCTCGCTCGGTCGCCTCGATATGGCCGCCGTCGAGCAGATGGACTGGCAGTATCGGGTGAACGTCCGGGCCGCTCATGCGCTGACCGGCGCCCTGCTACCGATGCTGAAGGCACGCTGCGGTCAGATCGTGTTCATGAACTCGAGTGCGGGTCTTGTGGCTCGGGGGGGCGTCGGCCAGTATGCCGCGACCAAGCACGCGCTGAGGGCCATCGCGGACAGCCTGCGGGACGAGGTCAATCCGGACGGCGTCCGTGTCCTGAGCGTGTTTCTGGGCCGCACGGCCACCCCGATGCAGGCCGACATTCATCGAATCGAAGGACGGGCCTACCATCCGGAGCAGCTCTTGCAGCCGGAGGACGTGGCGACGGTCGTTCTCAATGCCCTGGGTCTGCCACGGACCGCAGAGGTGACCGACCTATGGATAAGGCCGATGAACAGGGCGACCTGACGGTGCGATGGGAGGGCTCATAACATGAAGGTTGTGCTCTTCTGCGGAGGCTTGGGCACGCGACTCCGAGAGTACTCGGAGACGATCCCGAAGCCGATGGTGAACATCGGCTACCGTCCGATCCTGTGGCATGTCATGAAGTACTACGCGCACTACGGGCACACGGACTTCATCCTCTGCCTCGGGTACCGCGGCGACGTGATCAAGCAGTACTTCTTGAACTACGAGGAGTGCCTGTCCAACAATTTCGTACTCACGAAGGGCGGCAGGGCGCTGAAGCTCTATAGCCGAGACATCGAGCGCTGGAACATCACCTTCGTCGACACCGGCCTCTACGCGAACATCGGTCAGCGACTGAGAACGGTGGAGCCATACCTCGAGGGCGACGAGGTATTCCTGGCCAACTACACGGACGGCTTGTCGGACTTGCCATTGCCTCGATACTTGGACAACTTCTTACAGCGGGACGCGACCGCCAGCTTTCTCTGTGTGCGGCCGACGCTGAGCTTCCACATCGTGACCGTGGACGGCAGCGTCGTGAAGGATATCCGTCACGTCGACCAGGCCGAGCTCTGGATCAACGGCGGCTTCTTCGCGTTCAGGCGAGACATCTTCGACTACATCGGCGAGGGCGAGGACCTGGTTGCCGAGCCGTTCGCCCGCTTGATCGAGAAGGGCGCCCTGACCGCGTACAAGCACGACGGCTTCTGGGCGTGTATGGACACGTTCAAGGACAAGCAGCGGCTGGACGACCTGAACGCCCAGGGCATCAGCCCGTGGGAGGTCTGGCGGCACGCACAGCCGGTGCCGGGCGCTGGGGAGACGCGTGCCCGAAACGGAAGCGAGGCGCGGCGGGGTCCCGGGGCCTCAGCGGGGCGTCGCGGTCGCAGCGTCCGTCGATGACGGCGGGGTAGGCCGGGGGCGGGACGCAGGATGATGAGGCTTGGACTGGAGCCCCGGGAGGGACCGCTGGAGATTCTGTGCCTGGGAGCGCACGCCGACGACCTGGAGATCGGGTGTGGCGGCACGCTCCTCAAGCTCGCGGACAGCGGGCGGCCGCTGGCGGTGACGTGGGTCGTCTTCAGCGCCGAGGGGGAGCGGGAGCGGGAGGCCCGGGAGGGCGCGGAGATATTCCTCGCCCGGGCCAAGGCGAAGGTCGTCGTGGTGAAGAGCTTCCGCGACGGGTTTTTCCCGCCTCTGACGCGCGAGATCAAGCAGGACTTCGAGGAGCTCAAGCGAGAGGTGGCACCGGACGTGATCTTCACCCACTACCGGAACGATGGGCATCAGGATCACCGGCTGCTGTCGGAGCTCACGTGGAGCACCTTTCGAAGCCATCTCATCCTGGAGTACGAGATCCCCAAGTACGACGGGGACCTCGGCTCGCCGAACGCCTTTGTGGACCTCGACGAATCGTTGTGTCGCCGCAAGATCGAGGCAATCCTCGGTGTGTATCGCACCCAGGCAGAAAGGCATTGGTTCACGGAGGACCTGTTCATGGCCATGCTGCGGCTAAGAGGCGTGGAGAGCGGGGCCACCACCCGGTATGCGGAGGGCTTCTATTGCCGGAAAGCTCTCCTGTCCTGCAGCCAGTGAGGGACGCGCCGCTCCGGGGATCGACGAGGTCCAGGGTGCCGCGCTCCCCAGGGTGTTGGCCATGAGAACGCAGGGCACGGCGCACGTCCGAGCGTGACGGCGGCCGTCTTGCGGTCCCGTCGCCGGCTCGCCCCAGAGCCTCCATGCGAGGAGCCGGGGTGACTCCCGGCGGGCGTCTCCCGGAGCCCGGCCGGCGGGTGGGCACGGGCTGGGGTGCGGCGGGTAGTGGGGCCTTTACTGGGCTCGCGCGGTCCTGCGAGTCATCGCGCGCGCCATGCGAACGTACGCTTTCACGGGCTCCAGAAGCGCCCGCAAGGCGTATCGTCGAAGGCGCCACTTGTCGATCCGCTGGCCGACGCGCGCGAGCCCGGCGGCGTGGTAGTCCCAGAACTCTCGCGGGCGACCCTCGGTCACCGCATGGCTCAGGAAGTGATAGTAGCTGTCCAAGGCCCGTTCGACCAGATCCTCGAACTCACGCGGCGGAAACAGCGATGGGCCATAGCGGTAGGTGAACATGATGTTGAGCAGCATCATTGGCTGATGAGGGGCCAGTCGTACCCATGTCGAACCCGCCTGCCGCCGGTTGAACGTGAGGACCTGATGGACGAATGCGAATTGCCCCGTCTGCAGCAGATCAAAACACACGTCGGCGTCTGCAAATGGAGCGTCGACCTCGAAGAACGGGCATCGCGCGGACACGTCGCTCGACCTGAACATGACGCAGGTGGGCGAGCCGAACACCGTGACGCGGTCCAGGAGGAATCGGCGGAGCATCTCGATGCCGGGTACGAGGTGGCAGCCATAGGGGAGTCCGTCATGGCCGACCCGCTCCTCGTACATCGAAAGCGATCCGACCACGGCCACGTCCGGTGCCCACTCCGCGGCCCGGACCATCTCCTCGAGGCAATTGGGGAAGATCCAGTCATCCGCCTGCACCATCTTGCAGTAGCGGCTCTCCGCGCTCAGGTAGGTTAGCGCCCGGTTGTAGTTGCTGAGCTGGTCGAGAAACTCGGTCTCCCTGATGAGCCGAATCCGCGGATCCCGCGTCGCGTAGGAGATCGCGATTTCGGTGGAGGCGTCGGTGCTGCAGTTGTCCGCGAGGACGTACTCCCAGTTCTGGTACGTCTGGTTGAGAACGCTTTCGATGCACTGGGCCAGATGCGGAGCCGTGTTGAAGAATGGCGTGACGATGCTGACAAGGGGGCGGCCGGCCGGAGTCTCCAGTTTCATGCGTTCGTCTCCCGCCATGTCCTCGGGAGGGTTCTCACGGACCGAGACACGCTGGGCGGCCCAGGATGAATCCAGGCGGGGTGGCGCCGCGCGAGGCATCCAGGACCGCTGCCGGCGGCGGCCGCGGTGACTGACCATGGACGCGGGTCACGTGCGCCCGCCTTGCCCGGACCGACGCACGCCCCTGGTCGCCGAGGACGTGGATCGCTTCGGCCCGTTGCGCCGCGCCGTCCACCGCCACGGGAAATGTCCTTCACGTTGTCGTCGCCGCTGGCCGGCCGCCGCCAGCTTGCAACGGATAGGCCGTGAAGTCCACCCGAGAAGAAGCAGAGGGATCGCGGTGTCGGGCGTGGATGACGCCCGACGGAGCCATCGACGGATTGACACCCTTGCTTGACAGGATTTCCCCGCCTGGCGAGATTACGGAACATGGCGCCATCGGGCATGCCCGCGCTGACGCGCACGGGGATCACCGTGCCGCCGGAGGACCCGCAGCTGGCCGTCCGGCCGGAGCGCCGGTCGGTCGCCGCAGAGCACGGCCGGCTGATCCTCGAGGAGGCCGGCTCCCGGACCACCCCCGGGGCTTCTGCGACGCCACGTGGATTCACACCTGGCCCCGGCGGCGGGCGAGGGACGTGGGCTAACCATCAATGTTGAGACGGCAAAGCACCGGGGCCGACATGCTGGTCGACCTGCCGGTCGGGACCCTGAGCGAGCCGCTCACGGGGCGCCGATGGGACCGGCCCGCAATCCTCGGTGAGGTGCGCCGCCGCGTCGCCGGGTATCGGCGCCTCGGCATGGCCGCCGCCGATCGGGTCTTCGTGCATCATGGTAACAGTCTCGAGTTCTTTGCCGACCTGCTGGCAATCTGGACCTTGGGTGGCTGCGCGATCCCTGTCGACCCCCGGTTGACGTGCTTCCAGGTCGAGACGTTGGCCCGGGCGGCCGCACCGCGTTTCGCCCTCTGGCACGGGGCGGCCGAGGACGCCATCGCGGCGAGTCTGGCTGACCTGAACGTCACCGTGCTGGACACCGCCGAGGAGCTTGCCGGCCGTGGCGCGTCGCCCGGTGCAGGGTCGCTCGGCAGCGCGTTCTCCCTGGATCAACCCGCCTTGATTCTGTTCACCTCGGGCAGCACCGGTCGGGCGAAGGGTGTGGTGCATACGCACCGGACACTGCGTGCCCGCTGGGCCAGCCTGCGACAGCATCTGGGTCTCGCGAAGATGCGCCGCACACTCTGCCTGCTCCCGACCCACTTCGGGCACGGGTTGATCTGTAACTGTCTGTTCCCGTGGCTCTCCGGTCAGGACCTGTTCATCCTTCCCCCCTTCCGGGCGCAGCTGGTGGCAGACCTGGGGACGGTGATCGAGGAGTGCCGGATCACGTTCATGTCGTCGGTGCCGGCGCTCTGGCGGCTAGCCCTGAAGACGGCGCGGCCCCCGCGAACCCACAGTCTGGAGCGTGTGGCCTGCGGCTCGGCGCCTCTGTCCGCCTCGCTCTGGCGGCACATTCGGGAGTGGACGCGGACGGCGGACGTGCTCAATGCCTATGGGATCACTGAGACCGCGAGCTGGCTCGCGGGCACCACGGTCCTGGACTTCGTCCCGGAGGACGGCTTGATCGGTGAGCCGTGGGGGGCGGTCGTGAAGATCTTGGAGACGACGGACGCCACAGGCCGGGCGAGTGAGGGCCGGGAATGCGCTCCGGGTGAGCCAGGCCACGTCTGGGTCCGCACCCCGGCGCTGATGACCGGCTACCTCGGAGAGGCTGGCCTGACGCGCGAAGCGGTAGCACGTGGATGGTTCATGACCGGCGATATCGGTGCGATCGATGACCGGGGCTGGCTCTACCTGCGGGGTCGAGAGCGGGACGAGATCAACAAGGGCGGCACGAAGGTCTACCCGAACGACATCGATGCCGTGGCCGAACGTTCCGAGGGCGTCCTCGACGTGTGTACCTTCGCCTACGACGATGCGCTGCATGGCGAGAACGTCGGCATCGCGCTGGTTCTGGAGGAGCCCAGGGACGAGGCCCTCCGGCGTCTTCACGGTTGGATGACGCCAAGACTGGCGAAGCACCAGATGCCGTCTCGCTGGCACCTCGTGGACGAGATTCCCAGGACGTCCCGTGGGAAGGTCAATCGAGCCCACGTGGCCGCGGCATGTGACCGGCTGGCCCCGATGGATCTCCGCCGGGTGCTGGCCGGCGGACTCGAGTCCGGTGCGCCCGCCGAATAGGAGCGGCGGGGGTCGTCCAGAGTATCCCGGCGACCACCGATCACGCCGCGATCGTCTCGTCGCCTTCATCGACGCGCTGGATGTCGAGCGCGACGGGGCGCTCTCGGATGACACCTCGTTGATTGCCTCCGGCCTCCTGGATTCGCTTGCGCTCTTCAACATGGCCGCGTGGATCGAAGGCGAGATCGGCTCGACGGTCGATGTCGCCGGGCGCGAGGTCTGGCGAGAGTGGGACACCATCACGGGGGTGCTCCGGTACATCGAGCGCCACGGTGGCGGCGATGGGCAGGCGGGATGAGGGGGGATTATCAGATCGTCCCGTATCGGCCCGATCTGAAGCAGCAGGTCGTGGAGCTTCAGCGTCATCTGTGGAGCCCCAGTCCCGCGCTCAACACCGCCTATCTCGAGTGGAAGCACGAGCGGAATCCCTACGTCGATGCGCCGCTGATCTACCTCGCGCTGTGCGACGGGCGGGCGGTTGGCATGCGCGGGTTCTGTGGTGCACGGTGGCAGGTGGGGAATGACGGGCGGACGGTCCTCGTCCCGATCGCCGGCGACTCCGTGATCGCGCCTGAACATCGGAACCGGGGGCTCTTCACGGAGATCATGGTGGTCGCCCTGGGCGATCTGGCGAGCCGCGGGTACACGCATACCTTCAACTTGGGCGCCGGTCCGGTGACGTTTCTCGTGGCTTTGGCCACGGGGTGGCGAGCGATCGGATGGCTGCGGCCGGTCATCCGCCGTCAGAGAGTAGGATTCGACGTCCGTCGCATCCGTGACCGGCTCGCTGGGCTCCCCGTTCTCTGGAGATGCGCCCATTGGCTCCCGGGCGCTTCGTCCCGGGAGAACCGGCATGCCTTTCAGCGCCTCGACCGGAATGCCAGGCGGCCGGGACCGGAAGTCAGCCCCCATGTATCCGTCACGCCAGCCCCGCGGCCCGTGGCGATGGCCGAGCTCGTCGAGCGGATCGGGCGCGACGGGCGCATCCGGCACGTGAAAGACCCCCGTTACTTTGCCTGGCGCTTCCAAGATCCACTGTATGCCTTCCGGTTCGCGTTCTGGGACGACGCCCGACTCCAGGCCTATCTGGTCCTGGGGAAGCCAGTCTCGCCGCATGAGGACGGGGCGCGAGTGATCATCGTGGACTGGGAGGCGACCAATGAACAGGTGCTGGACGAGTTGCTGCGAGCTGTGATTCGGCTAGGCGGGTTCCCGGAGCTGATGATATGGTCGGCCACCCTGCCGGACACGACACGGGCGCTTCTCCGTGACCACGGCTTCGAACCCCTCGTCGAGGGGTCAGACCAGACAGCCCGCCTGCGGCCGAGCGTGCTGATCCGGCCGGTTTCCGATGAAGGCCTTCCGGACCAGTGGGTGCTGGATGGCCGGTCCCTGCTGGACATGGACAACTGGGACGTTCGGCTGGTGGACCGGATGTAGGACAGTGCGATCGATCGGACATGGCGGTCCTGAGGCGCCCGGGGCGGCGGCGAGGCCCCTTTCCGGTCCGCATATGTCCCCGCGTCGCCGGGGAGCCCGGTTCAAGGCCGAGCCCCTCCAATGCACCCCGCCAACCTGCGTCCCTGTCGGTCAACGTCGAAGACCGCAGTTCATGCGTTCGATTCGGGGACTTCGGTGGAATGGCGTGGACGTTGCTGCCGCGCTCCGCCCGTGGGGAGGGAGTCCGGGCGGTGATCTCGACCTGCCGGCGCCGCATGACGGTCACGCGGGGACGCCATGAGATCAAGGCGCAACGGCCGGACATGATCCCGTGAGCATCGTGTATGTCTCGTCCATTCAGGCCGGTAAGGACTGTCTGCGGCTGATCAAGGACACGGTCCCGATCGATTGCGTCGTCACGATCGATCCTCAGATGGCGGCGAGCTCCAACGTCAGGGGATACGTGGACTTCAGCGACATGGGCATCGCTGTCCGACACGTCCATCGATACTCGATGAAAGACCCGCAGGACGTCCAGATGATCAAGGACCTTGCTCCTCGCCTCGTCATCGTCAACGGATGGAACCGATTGATACCTCAGCCCATCCTCGTTCTTCCCGGAGATGGATGTGTCGGGTTCCACGGGAGCTGGAAGCCCTTGCCGTTCGGACGAGGGAGGAGCCCGATCACCTGGGCAATCCTGCGCGGCGAGACGCAATTCTTCCTGCATCTCTTACATCTGGACGACGGCGTCGACTCGGGTGATGTCATCGATACGGTTCGATTCGACATCGCACCGGATGACACCTGTGCCAGCGTGCACGGGAAGGTGGCCATCATGAGCGCACGGCTCCTGATGCGGAACACCGCCAAGATCCTCGACGGCACGGCGCCGCGGACTCCGCAGACCGGCGAGCCAACGTACCTTCCCAAGGTGACGTCGGCGACCGGGTTGATCGACTGGAGAGTCCCGATGCGAGAGATATGTAACCTGGTGCGGGCGATGACACGGCCGTATGGGGGGGCGTTCAGCGACATCGATTACGGGGGTAGACGGGTGAGGATGGTCATCTGGGACGCCGTTCCGTTTTCCTATGACATGGAGTTCGGGGGACGAGCCGGCGGCATCGTTCACGAGCTCGACGGGAAGCCACTGGTCAAATGCCGTGACGGGATCCTGTTGGTGAAGGACTTCACATTGGCGCCGCCGTCGAGCTCTAATTGACGCGTGAGGCCAGCGGGCACCCGGCGAAGGCGGGACCCACCTTCGGAGTCGAGACCGCCGCGGCTGCGACGGCGTACGGCGCTGAGGGCATGACGACCCGTTTCGGCCGGGTGTCCCCGGTCCGCGATCTCACCAACACGCCGGATCGGCTCGCCGCGCGGCTCGGCTGCAACCGCGCCGGATCGAGTGACTTCGACCGCTTCGTGTTGGATCTGCTCGATCCCGCGCCCACCGATGTGGTTCTCGACATCGGCCCGGGAACCGGGAAGCAGATGCTGCTGCTGGTCAGCCGGGTCCGCCGGATCCTCGGGCTGGACGTCTCACCCGACATGGTCGCCGCGCTCGGGCCCCGACTCCCCGAGGCCGGTGCGCGCCTGCTGGTCGGCAGCATGGACGACCTCCCCTCGCTCGGCCTTCCGGCCGAGTTCAGCCTCGTCTACGCCGTGTATTCGCTGTACTACAGCGCCGATCCCCGTCGCGTGGTCGAGACCGTCCTGGACTTGCTCCAGGGCCCGGGCGCCCGCTTTGTGGTGGTGACGCCGGACGAGGGAAGCAACGCCGACTGGTACGCGGATCTGGGGCGACTCTTCGAGGTCCCGGCGGATGCTCTGGAGGTGCCTGGAATCTGCCGCCGCGTCATCCTGCCCGCCTTTCGGGACCACTTCGGCTCGGTGACGTGCTCGACCCATTGCAGCGACGTGCGATTCGCCTGTCTCGCGGACCTCATGCGCTACTACGACGGGTGTGCGCCCTATTGCCGGCCCGACCGGCGCGCCGATGCCGAGGCGTACTTTCGGACTGTGTTCGAGCGCGACGGGGCCTACGTGATCTCCAAGCGGAGTCTCGGCCTCGTCGGAAGGCCCTGACGTGGCGGCTCGCTGTCGATGACGCCGGTGGTCAGCGTCGTCACGCCTTTCTTCAATGCTGCGCCGTATCTTCGGGAGTGCGTCGAGAGCGTCCTGAGCCAGAGCCTGACGGACTTCGAATTCATCCTCCTCGACAACTGCAGCACGGACGGCTCCGGCGCCATCGCTGCCGAATACGCGAGACGGGACGCGCGACTGCGCTTCATCGCCGGGCTCTGCCACGTGGGTCAGATCGAGAACTACAACCGGGCCCTCGGCCACGTCTCGCCCCGCAGCACGTACGTCAAGATGCTGGGCGCCGACGACTGGCTCTATCCGGACTGCCTCGCGCGCATGGTCCAAGTGGCCAGCACCTCCGTCTCCATAGGGCTCGTCAGCTCCTACACCCTCGCCGGCCGCGCCGTCGGGGGCGAGGGGTTGCCGTACGGCCAGACCGTCTTCGCGGGTCGCGACGTGTGCCGCCGGCAGCTGCTGGAGGGGCGCTTCTTCTTCGGCTCGCTCAGCTCGGTTCTCTACCGAGCCAGCGTGGTCCGGGCCGGGGCACCGTTCCTCGCGCCTCGGGCACCCCATGCCGACACCGAGCGGGCTTACGAGACTCTCCGCGACCACGACTTCGGCTTTGTCCATCAGATTCTCTCGTATCTCCGGACGGGCAACGAGTCGGTCTCTTCCAGAACCGCCGACCTCGATCCGGACATTCTCGACCGCCTGATCGTCATCCAGCGATACGGACGGGACTTCCTGGACCCCGGGGAGTTCGCACGGTGCTTGCGCCGTTGCGAGCGCGAGTACTCCCGCGCCTACATCCGGCAGCTGGCGGGGCCCGCGCGTCGACGGTTCCTCGCGCACCACCGGCCGGGGCTCGAGCGCGCACGCTATCGCCTCTCCCGGCGCTTGCTCATCGAAGCCGCCCTGGCAGAGATCGCCGACCTCCTCCTCAATCCCAAGAAGACGGTGGGCCGGCTTGCCGCCCGGCTCGGACTCCGCCGGCGCGTTTGACGGGGCGCCGCGGCCGTCGCTGGCCGGCGTGCGGCGGGCGCCGCGCCGCGGCGTTTGCCGCAGAGGCCATCCGGGGTCCGCCCGGAGGAGCCGCGCCGGCCGAGCGGCTGACGAACCCGAGCTTGCGTGACACGGAGTGAGCGGAGACGCCAGAGAGCGACCACACCGGGGCGCGCGATCGTCAGTCTGGCGCGTCTGCCTCGCTCCATCCCGGGAGGTCCCCGCGTCCAGGCTGGGGCCCGGGGGGTAAGGATCGATGGCTCCGCGGGCGACTGGGGCGCTGCCCGCGCCTTGACAAGGCGGCGACCCCCACGGTACCGTCCAGTCTCTACGGGGCTGTAGCTCAGCTGGGAGAGCACGAGGCTGGCAGTCTCGGGGTCAGGGGTTCGATCCCCCTCAGCTCCACCAACTTAAGGGACAGGTCGCGCGGCAGGCGGTGCCAGCGCAGGATCGCCTGCCGCGTGGCCTTGTCGACCCGGATCCCCGCCAGAAAGTTCCGCACCACTGCACGCAGCGCCTTCACGAGGCGCCCAGTGACGCCGCCTTCGTTCGCCCCGGCCTCGTGGGTGTAGATCACCCGGACCCCGTGCACCCCGGTGACCAATTTCCTATCGAGGCGAGCGTACGATAGAGGCGGGCGGCGCGCGCCATATCCGGGCGAATTGAGCTAGGATTAGCGGCGACTTCTCGTTCGAACGACCCGAACTCCGGGGGGAGGGACTATGAGCCTCGTCATGACCCTGATCATCGGCGGAGTGATCGGATGGCTAGCCAGCCTTCTCATGAAGACTGGCGCCCAGATGGGCATCATCGCCAATATCGTCGTCGGGATCATCGGCGCCGCGCTCGGGTTTTGGTTGGCAGGAGCGCTCGGGATCGCGGCGGTGGGCTCGGTGGGCGCCTGGATCATCAGCATTCTGGGCGCCGTGGTGCTGATCGCCATCCTCAAGGCGTTGAACATCTACAGGTAACTCCCCGACGTCGCGCGATCCCGGGTCGATCAGCGATGCAGCGTGGGACATCGGCGCTTGCCGTCCGGCCCGGGGCCGCGATTCGGGGTCCAGGACGGTGCCAACTCACCCGGATGTACGACGACGTACGAGAGGGAACGCTCAGGGTGTGTTCTCGGGCGGATAAGGCTGGTGACCGCCGGTGCGTCGCCCCCGGGCGAGACTCTTAACCCCGAACGGCGATTCTCTGACAGCGGGAGTATCGCCGCCGCCGCGGGTGCCGCGTCGCGCCGCCCGCAGCGGCAGGGGTTGCCCACAGGGGGATGGGTGCCGCGAGGACGGCGCGACGCAAACCCGTGGCAGGACTCGCGGCGGCGGCGATCCTGGCGCCACGGGATTCGCCGTTCAGGGTTCATTGATTGAATTAGACCGCCGCGAAGCCCGAGGAGGTGCTGCACGGTCCGGGATGGAAGGGGAGAGAACGCAACGCGAGTGAAGGAGGCACATCATGAAACGGCTCTTCTTCGTCGCAACGATTCTCGGTCTTGCACTTGCCGCGACCAGCGCGGCATTCGCGCAGGAGAACGAGCTCGTCGGCACGTTGACGAAAAATCTTGGCGTGACAAAGGCACAGGCCGAAGGTGGCACAGGTGCGCTGCTTGCCCTGGCCAAGAGCAAGCTGTCGGTGAACGATTTCAGCAAGGTCAGCTCGGCCGTGCCCGGCACCGACGCGTTGCTGAAGAGCGCGCCTGCAGTCGACTCCAGCGGTCTCGCCGGACTCGCGTCCAAGGCTGGAGGTCTGGCAAGCCTTGCGAGCTCGTTCAACAACCTGGGGTTGAATCCAGGTGACGCCGCCAGGTTCGCACCGGAGATCCTCAAGTTCCTGAACAACAAAGGCGCTGCCGAGGCTGCAAAGCTTCTGGCTGGAGTGTGGAAGTAGCCTTCATGGCCGAGTGGTTCCGGCGCTCTTCCGAACCAAGAGCACCAGCGCCGACGCGAGGCAGAGGCTCAGCGCCAGCGGTAGAAGTCCATCTGTGAAGCTCGCGTCGTAGCCACCGATCCGATCGTGTCTCGGACCCGCGTCCCGATTCCTTAAGGATCCCCGCGCTTCGAACCGCTGATTCGATCCCTCCCCGTTTTCGCGCGCGGCCGCGACGCCAGCTCTGGTCTGCCCTGCGTGACGCCGAGCTCAACATGATCCAGGTCTTGGACCGCCGCCGCCTGCCACTCCATCGGTCTTGGCCGGCCGTGGACGATCCCGGCGCGCGCCTACACTCCGGTGGGCTGATGGCGGACCCCGGGAAGGCGCGGAAAACACGCCATCCCCCGCCCGCGTTCCGAGCCGGCCAGGGGAGGGCCGGCCGGCGTCAATAATCTTGCGGCTGACGGGGGGTTCCTGGGCTCACATAATCCGGGGGGGATCGTTGCTCCGCTCGCGTGGCGGGATCAACCAACGGAGGTGGGGATGGGCCTCTTGAGTCGCTGGACGCCTGGCCTCGTCCTCGCCGCCTGCGGGCTGGTGCTCGGTGCCTGCGGCCGGGCGGGGAGTCCGCGCCCCCGCCGGTGCCGCCCGTGCCCCCCGCGGCGGCGGTGCGGACTCCGGCCTCCCAGGCCGCCTCGGAAACGCGCGTCTCCAAGGATCCGGACGACCCGCCCCCTTATATCCTCACCGGCGATCTCGCCGAGATCCGGAAGAAGGGTATCATCCGGTTACTGGTGACGACCCCCGACCACCTGGCGCGCGCGGGTGACCCCAAGATCGACGAGGAGGCGTTCGCGCGCAAGCTCAACCTCCGTGCGGTGTCGGTCGTCGTCTCGGATCGCAGCGCGCTAGTCCCGCGCTCAATGCTGGCGACGGCGATGTCATCGTCGCCTCCCTCGCCATCACTCCAGAGCGCAGCCGGGAGATCGCCATCGCCCTCGAGGTGGTTCACGTCGAGGTCAGCGCCGCCCGCCGCGCGTCAGCTCAGTGAGCGGTGCAGGCTCCGAATAGAACGAAGACGTTCTCCCGATTGGCCAGCGTCGCGGTCATCTTGCCGGTCTCCTGGTCGACCGCGATGACCCAGCCGTAGCCGAACTCGGTGCCCTGGAGAATCAGCTGAGCCTCGGACTTGTCCGCCAGGAGAATGGGCGACGTTCGCTTGGGGCCGATCACGGCTTTGTTTGGAAGATCGATCCGCATGAATGCCGGTGCTCCGATCTCTTCCGGGAGCCCCTTCCCGCAATCCTCGCCGGCGGTGCAGTCGAATGCCTGCACGGGAGCGCAGATGAGGACCCGAGAGCCGTCGAAGTCGCTGGCGAGCGCGGGGTCGGCGGCCAGGCTCTGAACGAGAATCGCGGCGACGAGCGCGCACGATCGCATGGCGGCTCCCCTCACTTGATCGAGTAGCCGCGGCCTTCCAGGCACGCCGCGACCGCACGGTAGTACGTGGCGATGGTCTGCTGCTTCTGGGTCTCCGCCTGTTGCTGTTGCTGCGCCTGCTGCTGGCGCGCTCGGCGACCGCCGGCCATTGTGCCGACCACGGCTCCGGCCGCCGCGCCGGTGCCCGCGTCGCCGGCGATCGCGCCGATGAGCGCGCCCCCTGCCGCCCCCCTGGCGGCGCCGCCCAGCCGCTGGCCGCCCCCAACAGTGGATCCTGGCGGGGGTGTCGGCGCCTGGGCCACGGCCACCGGGTCGATGCCGGTCGTCTGCTTCGCCCAGGCGTTGCACTCGGCTTCGTCCTTTTGCTGCTGCTGAGGGGACTGGCCCTTGGCGGGATACACGATCGGCTTCTGGGCCTCCGCCGTCATCGGCGCCAAGCCTCCGAGCGCCAAACACAATGCGCTGACTGCGATCGCAAGCTGTGTGGGTCCCTGCATTGCGCGTCTCCTTCCAATGGATCCGAATTCCGCTGCGTTCTCGTTGCACAGTATCGCATCCGAGCCACGCCCGGGGGCCTGTCCGATCCAGGCACACGGCGGCGCCCACGATGGCCGCAGGCGTTGGTGCCGGGGGAGGGAGTCGAACCCTCACACGTCTTGTGACGTAGCGGATCTTAACCCTGTCCTTCGCCAAAACCGTGTCCGGTTCGCTCGATGGGCGTCCGTGCTCGTCTGACAGGCTCGAGACGCTGGGGACTGGTACGAGGCCGGCGTGTCCGGGCGCTCGAGATGGGCGCGGGTCTCGTCGAGGGCCACGAAGTACCGGTCGACGTGGCGGGTGAGCCACATCCCCCTGGACATCGAAGTCCGTCACGACGATTGCCTGCTGGTGCTGGATCCAGAAGGGTGGTCGGCATTAGCCGAAGCCCTCGCCGTAGGCGTGGCCACGGTGAACCGGATGCTCCCCGATCCGCCCGATGTGGACGGGCTTGGCAGTGACACCATGGCTCAGTTATCTCGGCACACGGGAACCGTGGAGCGGGGCGGCGGCTGTGAAGATCATCGTCGGAACCCCGTTTCGTCCGCGGATGTCTCGAACGCAGGCGTCCTTGCGGAAGCCGGGGTCGCGGTCAGCCCCACGTCCTTAGTGGACAACGGCCTCGACTAGCAACGATGAGCATCATCTCGGCCGGGCCATGCTTCGGGCCGATGGAGCCACGCGGGCTTTGGGAGACTGCTACGCCAGCGGCTCCGGGCCCACCGCCCTCCGGACGAGCCGGCCGTGCAGCCGCTGGATTCGCCTCACCACCATGTCCAGCCGGCGGGCCCCGGGCGGGAGTCCGGCGAGACCGTGCCCTGTCCACGTCCGCACCTTCCGCTCGAGCTTTCTCCGGTTGAATTGGTAGCTGACGAGGCGATCCTTGATCCGATAGTACCGGGTGCGAAGCCAGTCGGTGTGGGCGATCGGCCAGAAGAACCGGACAGGGATCTCTCCAAAGTCGAGACCGCTCAGAAGGTGCAGCCGGAGGCGCATCTCGGTGTCCTCGACGCCCCAGCCCTGGAAGGTCTCGTCGAAGCCGCCCGAACGTGTAAACTCGCGAGCCGACACCACAAGGACCCCGCCGGTGCCCATCACGTACCACACCCGGGCGTAGGGCCCGGCGACGAGAAACCGATCCGCGCGGAGGTGACGCCGCAGCCAGCGCGTGAGCCCGGGGCGGACCCGTGTATCGGCATCCAGGAAGCAGAGGAACCGGGCCCCCTGCCGGATGGCGAGGGCCGCGCCGCGATTGTACGCGCGGCTCTTGTTGAATCGGGGAGCCGCAAGAACCGTCTCCACGACGATCTTGCCCTTCCGTGTCTCCTCTCGGTACCTGCGTCGGACCCAGGCCCCGCAGCGGTCGGGGCAGGCGTAGTCGACGAGGCAATATCGGATCCCCGGCTGACGCAGAAGAAGCGGAAGTGTCCGGCGGAGATGGGCAAGCCGACCCATGCACGGGACCACGACCCACAGGGCCCCCAGCCCGCCGGTCGGCCGCCGCCGCTTGCTCGATGCTGTCACGGCGTGACGCTCAGCTCGCGGTAGACGTCGCCGAGGGCCCGGGAGAAGACGTCGGCCGAGAAGCGCGTTTCGAAGACTGCCCGAGCCCGCCCCCGAAGACGCTGCCTCATCTCGGGGTCACGCAGCACTCGCCCCAGAGCTCCAGCCAGTTCCCCGGGGTCCCCCGGTGTCACCAGCAGCGCGCTGTCCCCATCCCGCACGTCTTCCGGGATGCCGTCAACGTTCGACGCGACCACGGCCGATCCGGCCTGGAGGGCTTCCAGCAGGGAGAGCGAGCCGCTGCCCTCCTCGATCGACGGCAGGACGAAGACGGCCGCATGCTGCAGGTAGCAATAAGCGTCCGGGACAAAGCCCTCGATCGCAACGGCGCCGTCGAGCCCGAGCCGCGTGGCGAGCCGGCGATGGGCGCCCAGAAGAGGACCCCCTCCGAGCAGGCACGCACGAAAAGGCACACCGGCCCTTCGGAGCCGGGCCAGCGCCCGGAGGAGAACGTCAAGCCCCTTGCGCGGGTCCTGGCGGGACACGGCCACGACGAGTGGGGCTCCTGCGGGGGCAAGCCGGGCGAGCGTGGCAGGGGCCGGTGATCGCAGCGCCCCGTCGAGGAACGCCAGCTCGGAACTGTACGGGATCTTCCGGACGCGGTCCGTGATCCCGTACCCCTCGGCGAGGATCCGACGCACTGACTCGTAGTTGATCAGTACCAACCGAGCATCCTTCAGCCCACGGCGCTCGCAGCGGGCGACCAGGAGCGTGTTCCAGGCCAGCTCGATCGCGAAGCTCATCTGTGACACGGTGCTCCGCGCCCCGCGAAGCTTGGCGCGGCCCTCTCGTACCAGCGTGTCGTAGGCGCTGACGACCGGGACTGTGTCCACCCCGCGCCGGCGGAGTGCGCGGTGGGCAGCCAGCCCCACGTATCCATAGCATCCGACGCTATGGATCAGACGGGTCCCCGGGCGGGCCAGAATGAGGCGCTCGACCGCGCGGCGGAGGAGCGGAGCGCGCCAAATGAGTTGATGCTGCCGGATCCTCACCGCCTCGATTCGCTCCAGGCGGGCATACGACCCGATGCGGTGGAGAGTCCCGAAGCCCGTGTGGACGACCTCATCCCGGCCAGCCGCGCAGACGATGTGCGGGTCGAACCCGGCGCGTTCCGCCGCGCGACCGTGAGCCCGCACGTAGCTAGAATGACCGCCTAGACCCGGAAGCGGGTCGGAGCCGGCCACGAAGATGACCGCGGGTCTCACCGGTCCTGGGAGCGGGGCCCCGCCCTTCGTGACGGCCCTCAGCGACGTGGATCGGGATCGGGGGTCCGGGCCTGCACGGAACTCGCCGCCCTCCCTACGTTGGCATTGGTCCCCGGCGTCTCGGCGTCGCCACGCAGCGTCCCAACGGTCACTCCGCTCCGGATTGTCGCGGTTCCACCCTATGCAGTGCCCACGTGAGCCCGGGTAGCGACGCGCGAAAGTAGGGGGTGTCCCCCCTTCACGACGATTGCGGGCTCTTCGCGCTTCGTGCCTGGAAGGCGCCCAGGCCGGATCATCTTAATTCTCGCATGATTTGGGCCAGGGACTTCCGGTGGCCAGGCGCGCTGCGCTCCGCCCTTGCCCGCGAGCGGGAAAGTCCCAGAGGCCACCGTCCATCGACCCGGGGCCACTCCACCGCCAATTCACCCAGGTTTTGGGCGGCGTACGCCAGGCGCACCGAGGCGCGGGACGCTCGGTCCGAGATGCCCGGGCCGCGGCGCTCCAACGGCGCGAGCGCATCGGGGAGGACCGGCTGGCGAAATGGGAACCTGCCACTCCGCCGACCCAAGGGGCGATCACCGGTCGGTAACGACCGCATACTCGGTGGGGCGGACCCGCCGCCGTCGATGCTGTGCGTACACGAAGGTGATCTCGGCGCCGAGGAACATGATCAGGGACGAGTAGTAGACCCAGACGAGGAACACGACGAGAGACCCCGCCGCGCCGTACGACGAGCCGATGCTGGCGTGGCCCAAGTACACGCCGATCACGGACTTCCCGGCCCCGAACAGCACCGCGGTGGTGAGCGCCCCCACCCACACGTCACGCCAGTCCAGTCGAACATCGGGCAGTAACCGATACACCATCGCGATCAGAACCGAGATCACCAGCAGGGAGACCAGGAAGTTTGCGGTCTGCCACAGCGTGCCGCCGCCGGGCAACCCCGTCACCAGATAGTCCTGGAGCGCCGCCAGCCCGGCACTCACCACGAGCGACACGAGCAGCAGGAAGCCCACCACGAGGATCAGGGCGAGGGACAGGAGCCGCGTGCGGATCAGGCCCCAGAACAGACCGCGCCGGGTCACGGTCCTCACCGGAGTCTTCACATCCCAGATCTGATTGAGCGAGGACTGGAGCTGGACGAACACCGTGGTGGCGCCGAACAGGAGCGTGACGATACCCGCGATCATGGACCCGACGCTCCGGCTCGACATGGTCGTGCCCTCCAGCACCGTGCGCACGGTCTCGGCCCCCGCCTGCCCGACCAGCCCTCGAATCTGGTCCAGGAGCTGGGTCCGCACGGACGTCTCGCTCCACACAAGGCCGGCCGCGGCCACGACGATCAGAACCAGGGGTGACAGCGACAGCAAGGTGTAGAAGGAGAGGGCGGCGGCCAGCTGGAACGGCGAATCCTCCCAGAATTCGCCGACTGACTCCTTCGCGATCTTCCAGTACGTCTGTCGGGTCACGGTCGCCAGCTCGGGTCAGCCGAGGGGGCCGCCGTGTCGTTCACCGGGTTCGCACGTCCATTCGCGCCTCGACCCACGCGCTCGGTGGGTTCCCGGATCGACGGCGTCGGGGTCGCCGCGGAGCTATCGAGCCCTCCTTGCGAGGCCGCCGTGGCATCACGCGACGTCTCCACGACGTCGAGCGCCAGCTGTGCGGTGACCGGCTGATCCCCGGTCGCGTTGACGGCGCGCACTTCTCCGGAGTCCACTTGACTCGGCTCGATGCTCGCCGAGCCGGCGACGTACTCAACGATCGCCCGCGCCCGACGCGCGGCCAGCTCCGGCAGCGCGTTCGGTGGCAGCGGATACACCTCGACCAGCCGGCGGTACACCGCCTGGTAGAATTCGCGGTCGGGGCTCGCGCGCCCTAGCAGCGCCAGCACCGGATTGACGCGGTCCGGCTCGCGGCCGGCGCGCCGCGTGAATGTGTGCGCGAGCTCCTCCATCCCCTTCGGCCCCGCCCGCGCCGCCAGCAACGCCTCGAGCGCTCGCTGGGTTGCGGCATCGCTGTAGGCGATCGGACCCGGGCCCTCTGGCCCGTCCAGCTTCACTCCAAGCGCGTGCGCAACGTCCCGCCGAACGCCGTCGCTCCGCAGCGCCTCGCCATCCCGCTCGGGATCGAACGGACCGCGGATGACGAGCTTCAGCTCGCGACGCTCGCTCAAGACGTGCGCCACCGTGTCGAGCTTCTCCCGCTCCGGCGGCCGCAGCCGGGCGCTTCCCGGAGTGAAATCGATGCTGCCGACCTCCTCGTCGACCCCGCCGAAGAGGCGCCCGAGCGCCCGGAAGGGGGCAGACACGACTCGCCTGATCAGGTTGCCAATCGCCTCGCGAAGGAGGTGCCGGTAGTCGAATGTCGGCTGACCGACATTGCCCTGGATCGGGACCGCCACAGTGATGCGGCCCTGAGAGTCGGTGAGGAGCGCGATCGCCAGATCGAGCGGTAGATCGAGCGCGTTCGGCGCCTCCACGCGCTCACCGAGCTTGAAGTTCTCCATCACGGCCTTGTTCTGGCCCACGAGCGCCCTGTCGACGACCTTGTACTGCAGCTCCAGCGACAGTCGTCCCGCGGCCACCGCGCGTCCCGCGAAGGTGGCGGTATACGGCGACAGCGGCGGCATCTCGACGTTGTGGAACTTCACGCGAATGTCGGTGAACGCCTTCGGATCGTAGGCACTCAGGCCCCCCTCGACATTGGCGAAACCGGACGGCTCGATGCGGCCCCGGAACTTCACCTCGGTTCGGCCCGTGCGCTCTGTCGAGATGCCCACGGCGGTGCCGCTGAACCTCGTGATCCGAGTGGAAAACGGGAGCACGAGGCTGAGATCCGCGAAGTCCACCGTGCCGTCTTGCACGCTGACCCGGGCGACCCGCGCGTCGAAGGCGTCACGGCGCGACTCGGGGCGTTGGGGACCCGGTGCCGCGGCGGCCACGTCTCGCGCGCCATCCGCCGTCCCCACGGGCGCGGTCCGGCCCGTCTCGGTCCTCAGGACGTGGACGAGGTTCAGGGAGCGATCCTTCGCGATCAGCACCTTGGCGCCCGGCTCGGTCACCCGGACTTCCTTGATCCGCAACCGGGTCGGCGCGAGGGTGAGGGTCATATCATCGGTCGACAGCGTCTTCCAGGAGAGGAAGCGATCCCCGGTGTTGCTCTCGTTCATCAGAAGGTTCCCGATGGTGATCGCCCCGGTGGCACGCAGCGCCGGCCCCTCACCACGCGCCTGGTAGCCGACCCGCGCGGACGCGGAGAGGTGACCGGACCTGAGATCGAGAGTGGCATAGCGGGCGAGCAGGGGGCGGAGGGGTGCCAGCGCGACCTGGCTCATCTCCACTTGCGCCTCGATGGCGTCCAGGTTCTGGGCGATCGTCCCGCTCCCGTCAACCGTCCCGCCCTGGGCCACGCGGAGCGCCGCCTCGAAGCGTATCGGCGCCTTCTTCCCGTCGTTCGTGACGTTCCGGACCGTGGCGGAGATGACGTGAGCGTCGTACGTGATCGGCTGCCCCTGCCCGCGATCTCCGAGCGCCACCTGAACGTCCCGCGCCTTGACCGTCTCGACGAAAACCTTCCACGGCGGGGTCGCGGGCGCGGGCGCTCTTGACTCCCGACTGGGCTTCCCGATCTGGGTGAGGCCTTCGAGCAGCGGGATGCGGCCGTCCGCGCCCCGGATCACGGCCACCCGCCCGTCGGCCACCTCGATACTCGGCACGACGAGCGCGCGACTCGCGAGATCGAATCGCGCGCCGCTCGCCGCGATCGTGTCCAGCACGAGGATCGGGTCGCCGCCGCCGCGCGGGCGGAGCGCCAGCGCGGAGACCTCGGCCCTGATATCCTCCAGCCCGAGCGCGGCCTGGCGATCTTCGTACGCGAACCGGTAGCGCGTGGCGAGATCGACGCTTCCGCTGGGCTCGGCAAGCCGGAGCTCGTCCCGGACGAAGGCCCAGGCCGTGGCGAGCTTCACTCCCCTCACCTCCAGCTCGCCCGCGGACGCCATGGGGAGCAGCGACACGTCGCCGTGCCAGGTTATCGTGCCGCCGTCCGGCACGGCCGCCGTGATCGCGTACCGGCCGTGTCGGTCGGGCAGCGTCGCGAGATTCAGGACCTCGAGATTGATCGGGACGAAGGCGGTGCGGAGAGGCGTTTGCCCCGAGAGGTCGCTGAACGTCAGCCTCCCGTCCCGAAGCTGGGCATGCTGCAGGAGCCACCGCCGGGGCGGCCGCTCGCCCGAGGACACGGCCGCGTAGCGCTTGGCCAGGCGGTCCATGAATGCGGCGAGGTTGAGGCTTCCGTCGCGCTGCACCTCGAGGTTGAGATCAAGCCCGTCGATCTGCACATCCGCGAAGGTCCAGGCCCGGCGAAACAGGCTCGACAGCTGGAAGTCGGCCAGGAGCCGCCCCACGCCGACCAGGGGTTGACCGGGCGGATACTCCAGCCGGAGGCCTTTCACCTCGAGACGGAGCAGGAACGGATTGAAGCGCACGTCCGCGATGGTCGCCCGGGTTCCGAGCTGCTCCTGCGCATACGTCGGTACGTAGCGCTTGAGGAGATAGGGCGCCAGCCCGAAGCCTGCCAGCGCGTACAGCAGCAGCCCCGCGATCACACCCAGGAATACCGTGCTGGTGGCGATGCGCTCGAGGTATCGCTTCATGACCGCCTCTCATCGACCATCGCGACGGATCCCATCTGGCCGAGCACGAACTGATGCTGGCGGCACTGCCTGCCCTGGGATCACCGCCCCGTCGGTCCCCGCGAGATCAATCTCGCGAGAGCACGCTGCGCCGCGGCGCAGCGGACTCCTGGTGGGGCGCCCGAGCTCGGCGTCGTGCTGACACGTCCTGCTGGACATTCCCTGCCTCGAGTCGCACACGTCGCCTCTTCCCCTTGGGCGCAGCAAATGGCATGCCCCGGAACGCCGCACGACGGGTGGATTCGGCATGAGACGGTGCGAGTGCGTGCTTGACGAACGCCGGGAAGCCTCAGCGTGATTCCAGACAACGTGTCACCGTTGCGACATGGTGACGTGCCTTGACGCCCACCGCGTTGGCCGCCCTGTCATCGGATGGCTCACGATCGCCCACAAAGCGAGGATCGGCATGGCCCAGACCCGCCTCGACAAGCGGCCAAGCGGCCTCCAGGCGCCCGCCGAGCCGAGCGTGGAGGCGCTGTCCCCGGCCTGCGCCGTGCCGGCGAGGGGGACCATCGAGTCCCGCCCGCTCGCGTTCGAAGCCCGTCAGCGTGGCTCTCACGCTGGGCAGATCGTCGGGACCGCGGATTCAGGTACGGCCCGACCATGTCCTCGATCGGTGACGGAACTGGCAGCCCGTTTCCGTAGGCCCGTGGACCGGGTACCTACCCGACATCGCGCTTTGAATCCTACCGGGCGGGTGTGATACGGTCGGTCGGCCCTGTTACCCATCGAGGAGGAAGCCGGTGAAACGGCATTCGCCACCCGGATCGTCCGTACCCTTTCGGCGGGATGAAATCGAGCGGTCCATTCCCGAGCGGTTCAAGGATCAGGTCGCGAGCGCGCCCGATGGAATTGCAGTGCGGACGCTTGCGTGCGCGCTGTCCTACGCCAGCCTCGACCGCTGGTCCGATGCGATCGCAGCCCAGCTACTCAGCCGCCTCGATGTTCGGCCGGAGCCGGTACCCTTCCTCTTGGCGCAAGGGCCGCTGGCGATTGCCACGACGCTCGCGATTCTGAAGGCCGGCAAGTACTACGTGCCCCTCGATCCATCCTGGGGGCTCCAACGGGCAATCGATCTCGCGGACGAGCTGGACGCCCGTGTCCTGCTGACGGATGCGGAGTTTGCCACATCCCTTCGAGATCGAATTGGCGAAGCGCTCATCCTCCAACTGTCATCGGACTGTCCTGCGGTCGCGGGTCCCTCGATTCAGATCAAGACGGCCCCGGACCAGCCCGCGTATGTCTACTTCACTTCGGGGTCCACGGGGCGCCCGAAGGGCGTGGTCGATTGCCATCGAAACGTCCTCCACAACGTGATGCGATACACGCACGCGCTGAGCATCGGAAAGGCCGACCGCCTGTCCTTGCTGCAGTCGTGCGGTTACAGCGGCGCGGTGTCGAGCATGTTCACGGCGCTGCTGAACGGGGGAACGTCCTGTCCTGTGGACATGCGCGTCGAGACACCCGCCAGATTAGCCAGGTGGCTGGACGAGCTATCCGTGACCATCTACCACTCCGTTCCGTCACTGTTTCGGAGCGTGATGTCGACCGACCAGATCTTTCATAAGGTGCGTGTGGTCCGCCTGGAAGGCGACCGGGCCACTCGACGCGACCTAGAACTGTTCCTGACGAACTTCACGGCGCCGAGCGTCCTCGCGGTTGGACTCGGCGCGACCGAGACGGGGCTTGTCTGCCAGTATTTTTTCGACCACGGCGGCGCGTTGCCCGAAGGTGTCGTGCCCATCGGCTATCCGGTGAAGGACATGCAGTTCGAGGTGCACGGCGAGGACGGTACGCCAGCCCCCCCCGGCATCGCCGGAGAAATCGTGGTCCAGAGCCGCTTTCTCGCGACGGGGTATTGGAAGGATGCGCGGGCTACCGCGCGGGTGTTCGAAAGTGCCGGGACCGGATCCCCGGAACGAATCTACAAGACCGGCGATCTTGGCCGCATCAATGACGAGGGAGGTCTGGAGTACCTCGGACGTTTGGATGGTCGCGCGCGAGTGCGCGGGCAATGGGTCCAACTAGCCGACGTCGATGTCGCACTCTGCGCGCTTCCCGGTGTCCAGGAGGCCGCGGTCACGGTGATCGGCGAGGATCCTCACCTCGTCGCGTATTACGTCAGTGCGGGGCGTCCTGGCCCTACCGTGCCGGCGCTGCGGCGGCAGTTGGCCGAACGTCTGCCGGCGCACATGGTACCGTCACGGTTTGTCGAGCTCGAAGGGCTCCCGCTGAACGCGAACGGGAAGGTCGATCGTGCCGCTCTGCCGAGACCAGCGCCGGCCCGCCCGAATCTCGGGGTCCCGGTGGTGGAGCCGCGGAGTCTCGTCGAGTTGCGGCTGTGCGAGGTGTGGGAGGAACTCCTCGGCGTCGGACCAATCGGGACCCGTGACGACTTCTTTGATCTTGGCGGAGATTCGCTTCTTGCGGTGTCGATGATGGATCGGGTCGAGGAGATGTTCGGACGCGACATACCGGTCTCCGCCCTGCTGGCCGACGCCAACGTCGAACGCCTCGCGTGGCTCACGATAACCGACTCAGACGACATGGAAGCTCCCGTGGTGCCGATTCGCCGGACGGCAGGCGACCGCCCCCCCTTTTTCTTCCTTCACGGCGACTATCTCTCCGGCGGTTTCTACTGCCGGGAGCTGGTGCGCCATCTGAATCCGGACCAATCGTTGCTCGCCCTTCCCCCCTGCGGCCTCGACGGCACGCCGGTCCCTTCGAGCTATGAGGCGATGGCCGTGGGGCACTTGGAAGCGATCCGCAGGATCCAGCCCCGGGGTCCCTATTTGCTTGGAGGCGAATGCAACGGCGGGCTCGTGGCCTACGAGATCGCGCGCCTCCTGGAAGCGAGCGGCGAGCGGGTCGGCTTGCTGACGCTGCTCTCGGCGTCGGCGCAGAACGCTCGATATGCATCGTTCTTCTCCTGGCTCCAAGTCGTGGGTGGAGCGCTCCGGCTGACGCCGTCGAAACAACGCTATGTCTTCCGGCGGTTCCAAGAGTTTGCCGCCAATCAAGGCAGGCTGTCGGTGGGAACGATCCTGAGAGGACTCGCCAGAAAGAGCGCCGTGATCGCCGCCGAGCTCGGCCGCCTGGCGAGGATGCGCGACGGCTTCGACTTCCCCAGGCTCGACCCAGGAACCTGTCCTGAGGACTATCGTGAGCGATTGCGCGCCATCTACCAGCAGATAGACCGCTGCTACATCCCCGGCCGATTCGGCGGACGTGTCACCTTGATCCGAGGTCGGGAAGAAACGCCCGACGTTCTCACCGAGAGCACGTGGTGGCGGACAGTCGCCGCGGACGTCGAAGTATTCGAGGTTCCGGGCGATAACCGGACAAAGTTGACACGCCACGTCGGTGCGCTGGCAGGGCTGCTCGATCGGCTCGTGGAAAGGACCTTGAGCGCGCCTGCTCGCTCCTCATCGGCCTGGCGGGCCGGCTCCTGCCCGCCGGCCGTGCCGCGCGGCTGCCCGTGATGGCGGCGCGCCGTGCTGGTCACGTGCAACAACCTGGCGAAGAACGGCGCGTTGATCACCCCGCACAACTGCACGGGGTTGCAGAACTCCCCGGTGGAAGAGAGAGCCGGGGCCCGGGGGTTCGTCCGGCTCCCCAACCTCGGCTCCAGGCAATGCCCGAACGTCCTCGCCCGGCCGACGGCGGCGCCGGGCACCCGGTCCCGTGTGAAGGGGGGCCGGTCGCCACCGGGGCGTTTTCGAGAGGCGGCCCCCCGAGAAGCCCGCGGGCCTGGCCGCCGAGGCGGACGGGGTTCCGGGCGCCCGTCAGTTCTTGAGGAACGCCCTGGCCTGGATGAGCTCCGGTAGCTCGGTGTCGCCGGTGCGCGCGAGGTCGACCAGCTGCTCGTGGAATTTCCGGGCCCGGGCCCGGTCGCCCGCCCGCGCGGCCCCGGCCAGACCGTGGAAGCGGTTCGGGTCGACCTTCTGCGAGGCCTCGAACTCGGCGAGCGCCTGGGGCGCCTGCCTCCAGATCGAGGAGCAGCTCGGCCAGCATCTCCCGGGCGAGATCGGCGCCGGGTCCACCGCGACCGGGCCCCGCCGGGGGTGGCAGAGACACCGGGAAGCCGGCGGGCGGATCATCGTTCTTGCGCAGCCTCACGCGAGGCGGAGGGGGCGCCCGGCTGTTCCCCTGTGTTCCGGCTCAGGACGCCCGCCCCCGGGCGCCCGGACGTCTGGCCCGCGCCCTTCAGCGCCTCGGCGACGACGGGCCCGGGAACGGTCTCGGTGCAGACGAGCTCGACCGCCCGCGCGCCGAGGCGCTCCCGGAGCGATGCCAGCAGCCGCTCGTGGTGGTCCCGCTCGATCGGAGGGCGGGGCGCGCCGATCGACTGCCGCTCGTTGACGGCGGCGGCGAGCAGTCGGGCGGCGCGGCCGTGCTGCCCTTGGGCGAATGCCACCTCGGCGAGCACCTCCAGGCAACAGGCGCGGCCCAGCCGGTCCCCCAGCTCGGACCCGATCGCCAGGCTCTCGCGGGCCAGACGGTCCGCCGCGTCGAGATCAGGTCTCCACAGGGCCAGCCGTCCGAGGGTCAGGAGCGAGCCGCCAATGCCGCGCCGATCCCCCCCGTCCCGGCGGAGCAGCAGCCCCTCTTCCGCCAGGTGCTGCGCGACCTCGTGGTCCCCCGCGAGGCCGCTCAGCAAGGCCAGGCTGTTGAGTGACACGCCGATGCCCTGGCGGTCGCCGACGTGCCGGCGCAGGCGCAGGCTCTCCTCGTAGAGCGGGCGGGCTCCCGCGACGTCTCCCTGGTAGTGCGCTGTGTTCGCCAGGCTGTTCAGCGCGCGGGCCATGCCCCACGAGTGGCCGACCGCTTGGAACACGCCCAGGCTCTGACGGCCCAGGGCCGCGGCGCTCTCGTAGTCTCCCTGGAATCGCCGCGCGCGCCCGAGGTTGTTGAGGGTCACCCCGAGGCCTTCCTGATCGCCGGCCTGGCGCCAGGCCGGCAGGGCCTCCGAGTAGTACGCCTCGGCCGGGCCGTATCGGGCCTGGTCGTGGGCGATCGCACCGAGGTTGTTCAAGGAGCTCGCGAGCCCCCGGATGTCGCCGATCTCCCGTCGAAGGGCCAGGGCCTCGGCGTGATGCTCGGCCGCGCGGGCGTAGTCGCCGAGATCGCGGGCCAGGTTGCCGGCACCGTTCAGCGCACGCGCCCGCGCCGCCGGCTCGCCGCGCCCGGTCTCGGCCAGGATGCCCTCGAGCCAGCCGCGCCCTTCCCGCAGCCGCCCGCGAACCTCCCAGAAGCGCCAGAGCGCCCCGGCGAACCGCAGGCGCGGCCCGTCGTTCGCGTGATCCGGATCACGCCAGCTCAGCGCGGCCTGCAGGTTGTCGTACTCGGTCTCGAGGCGGTCGAGCCACGCGACTTGCTCCGCCCCCCGGCCCTTGACCTCGGCCTCCTCCACGAGCGCGAGGAACCACGCCTGGTGCCGCCCCCGAAGCCAGGCGACCTCGCCCGCCTCGATGGCCCGCTCGCGGCAGTATTCCCAGATCGTCTCGAGCAGGCGATACCGGGCGACGGGCACCGCGGCCTCGACGATGACGAGGGACTTGTCCACGAGCGGGGCCAGGAGATCGAGCACCGGGGGGCCCTCGACGCCCGACCCTCCGCAGACGGCCTCGACCGCTTCGAGGGTGAACCCGCCCGTGAACACGGACAGGCGACGCAGGAGCGTCCGCTCCGGCGGGGACAGAAGATCGTGGCTCCAGTCGAGCGCCGCGCGGAGCGTCTGCTGGCGGGGGACGGCGGTCCGGCCCCCCCCCGTCAGCAGGCGGAAGCGGTCGTTCAGCCGCGCCACGATCTGCGCGACGCTCAGGAGCCGCACGCGGGCCGCGGCGAGCTCGAGGGCGAGCGGCAGGCCGTCGAGCCGCCGGCAAAGCTCGCCGACGGCGGACGCGTTCTGGTCGGTCAGGGTGAAGCCCGGGTCGACCAGCCGGGCACGGTCGAGGAAGAGGCGGACGGCCTCGAACCGGGCGAGCTGCTCGATCGCGCGTTCCCCTTCCCCGGGCAGGGCCAGCGGCGGCACCCGGAAGGTGCTCTCGCCGGCGACGTCGAGCCGCTCGCGGCTGGTGGCCACCACGCGCAGGTTCGGGCACGCGCGCACGAGCGTCTCGACGAGCTGGGCGCAGGCCTCGATGAGGTGCTCGCAGTTGTCGAGGATCAGCAGCGCCTGCCGCCCGGCCAGCGCGGTGATCAGGATCTCCAGGGGCGATCGGGACGCCTCCTCGGGGAGGCCGAGCGCCGACGCGACCGTCTGCGCGACAAGGGCTCCGTCGCCCAGGCCCGCGAGCTCGACGAACCAGACGCCGTCCGGGCAGAGGCTTCGGAAGTGCGGGCCAGCCGCCAGGGCGAGGCGCGTCTTGCCGACGCCGCCGGGTCCGGTGAGGGTGACCACGCGGTGCATGGCGAGGAGCCGTCCGAGCTCGTGGAGCTCCCGTTCGCGGCCGACCAGGCTGGTGACCGGCAGGGGCAGGGCCGGCATGGCCGCCGCACCCGGGCGCGGAGCGTCGGCGGGGATCGCTGTGCCGATCGTCGCGGAGGGCCGCTCGGGGCTCAGGCCGAGCTTATCGATGCGGTAGCGAAGGGAGCTGCGCGTGAACCCGAGCCGGGCCGCGGCGCGCGAGACGTTCCAGCCCGTCTCGCGCAGGACCCGCGCGATGCGGACGGCCTCGACCTCGCCGGGCGACTCGGGCTCCGGCGTCGCCCCGGCCGTGGCGTGCGACTCCTCCCGCGGTCGAGACGCACCCGGCGGGAGCTGGAGCGCGGCCCGCGGCAGCTCGGGCGTGTCGGTGAGCAGCACGGCGCGGGTGACGACGTTCTTCAGTTCACGGATGTTCCCGGGCCAGGCGTACGAGCCCAGGGCGGCGCCGGCGTCCGCCGTGAGCGTCTTCGGCGGCAACCCGGCATCGGCGCAGGCCTCGCGCAGGAAGCGCTCCGCGAGAGGAACCATGTCCTCCGGGCGCTCGCGCAGGGGGGGCAGCCGGACGGTGATGACCGCCAGGCGATGGTAGAGGTCTGACCGGAACCGGCGCCGACGGGAGGCCTCCTCGAGGTCCTCGCTGGTCGCCGCGATGATCCAGACGTCCAGAGGCTGGCTCCGGGTCGCCCCCAGGCGCCGCACCGAGCCCTCCTCGAGGACCTTGAGCAGCTTGGCCTGGGACTCTTCGGGCAGGAGCCCGACCTCGTCGAGGAACAGGGTGCCCCCGTGCGCCTCCTGGAGGAGTCCGGGTTTGGCGTGCTTGGCGTCCGTGAAGGCCCCCCGCTCGAAGCCGAAGAGCTCGGCCTCGAGCAGCGGCGCGGGGATCGCCGCACAGTTGACGTCGACGAAGGGGCCGTCGGCGCGGGGGCCCGCGCGGTGCAGGGCGCGGGCGGCCACGCTCTTGCCGACGCCCGTCTCCCCGAGCAACAGGACTGACGCGGGCCGGCGGGCCCGGGCCTGGCTTTCGAGGAAGCGCCGGAGCGTCTGGCGGAGGCCCGCCATCGCACGGCTCTCACCGATCAGCTCGGCCAGGGGATCGATGCGCACGATGGTCCCTTCGGCAATCCTCTGCGATCACGCCTCTCAGAGAGGCGTCCTGAGCCCGGGCCCGCTCCCCGGTAGCCACTGGCCAATCACTGGCTGGCCGCCTCGACCCCCCGCGGCTGGCGCGCGGCCCGGTCCGCCCATCGTACTGATTTACCGCGCGAAACGCCACACACCCTCGCGTGGTTCCCCGTTGCCTGACGCTCTCGCCCGGGAAGTCGTGACCGAGGAGCACGTTGTGCAGGACGCGGTTCCGGATCGAGCCGAGGGGCAGCAGCATCCCGCTTGCCGTGTTGGTCTGCGCCAGCCCCCCGGCGTAGGCGTTTCAACGTGCTCCTCACGCGGACCCTTCCGTGCGCGCCCTAGCGCCGTCGCGAGGCGGCAGCGCCCGGCCGGGGTCGGTCGGTCGTACGAGAAGGCATCGGTGCAGCACGTCTGCGATCAGGGCGCCGCGCGTCGGACGCGGGGACCGGCGCGGAGCATCGCGACCCGGGAGGGTCTCGCCCGCCGCCGCGCCCGCCGGGTCCGCTCGCCCCCGGTGAACCCGTCGACCCGGCGTGCCATACTCGGGGGCATCGACAGGGCGCCCGACGACGATGCCCGACGACATCCTGGCCGGCCTCCCCCTCGTGAGCGTGGTCATCCCCACCTTCGCCCGCCGGGACCTGACGCAGGAGGCGATCGACAGCGTTCTGTCCCAGGCCGGCGCGCGCCTGGAGGTTATCGTCGTGGACGACGGCTCGGGGGACGGCACGCTGGAGGCGCTCGAGCGGCGCGGCCCGCCGGTGGTTCCTGTCCCGATCCCCCGCTGCGGCCGGATCGGCAAGGTGCGCAACGCGGGCATCCGTCGCGCGCGGGGCGTCCTCATCGCCTTCCTCGACTCGGACGATGTCTGGCTCCCCGGCAAGCTGGCGCGCCAGCTGGACTATCTGGCTGCGCACCCGCACGTCGGAGCGGTCTACACCGACCAGTACCGGATGCAGGGAGGTCGCATTCTGCCCCGGACCCGCTTCGATGACTTTCCGCCCCGGCGTCGCGTTCTCTACCGGGACACCGTGCGCGGCCTGTGCGTTCAGACGTCGAGCGTCGTGGTGCGGCGGGAGGTCTTCGAGGTCGTCGGCCTCTTCGACGAGGATCTCCTGCTGTACGAGGATGCTGACATGTGGAGCCGGATCAGCGAGCACTTCGAGTGGGGCTTCGTCGCGGCCCCGCTGGTGATCTACCGGCCCGACATCGATCCCGCGCACGTGCAGACGGACGAGCGGCGGACCCTGAGGGAAGCCTGGCGCTACTACGAGCGGTACGTCGCGCGGCGGTGCCGCCGGCCGGCGAGCCCGGAGGAGGACGCCGGCACGGCCCGCTTCCTGGCCGGCCTCATGGCGGTCGCGGACACCCTCGGCGAGCCATGGCCGCCCGGCCGAGGAGACGCCGGGCCGGAGTCCCCCGTCCGTGGCTGACGCCCTGGTCATGGTGGCGGGCGGGGATCCGATCGAGAGCCTCGGCGGGCACTCGACGTACGTCCGGGCCCACGCTCGTGCGGCATGCCGGATGGGCTTCGCGCCGCATCTGTTCTGCGTGAGCCGGCGCGAGGGCCGGGTGGAGACCGACTTCGGGATCGTGCACCTGGTGCGGTCGCCGTGGCGTCTCCGCCGGGCGCACGGTGCGTGGGGCTTCCGGCACCACTTGATCTGGCTGCACGCCCCGCTGCTCGCCCGGCGCCTGGAGCGGTTCGTCCGGGACCAGCGCCCGGCCGGGATCATGCACGCGTTCGGCGTGTGGGGCTCGGCGGCGGTGGGCGCGGCCCGGACGCTCGCCCGGGGCGGTCGCCGCATCGCGGTCGTGGTCAACGCGTACACGACCCTCGAGCACGAGTTCCGCGCCAAGCTCCGGGGCACCACGTCCGACCACGGGCCGTTCCGCCGGCTCCAGGCGGCGATCGATCTCGCTGCCGTCAAGGTGATCGTGGAGCGGCACGAGCGCCGGGCGTACACGGGGAGCGACCGCGTCCTGGTCAACTACGAGTCGGTCCGGCACCTCCTGGTGGCGAAGTGGGGATCCGGGCTTCCGGTGTCCCGGGTCGCGTACGCGGCGGAGACCGCCTTCCTCGCTGGGGGCGGCGCGGGCGCGGCACCCCCCTTGCTGCCGCCCGGCGAGGCACCGCTGGTCGTCGCGGTGTCGCGCCAGGATCCTCGCAAGGGCGTTGACGTGCTCATCCGCGCGCTCGCCCGCCTGCGGGCGCTGGACGTGCCGTTCCGGGCGGCCCTGCTCGGCGGGGGGCCGCTCCTCGAGCGGCATCGGCGCCTGTGCGCGGCGGCCGGTCTCGACGACCGAGTCGTCCTGCCCGGCTACGTTCCCGAGCCCGCCGCCTACCTCCGGCGCGCGGCGGTCTTTGCCCTGCCCTCGCTCCAGGAGGCCAGCGGATCGGTCTCGCTGCTCGAGGCGCTCCAGGCTGGCGTCGCCGTCGTGGCATCCGCGATCGACGGCATCCCGGAGGACGTCACCGACGAGCAGTCCGCCCTGCTCGTTCCGGCCGGTGATGCCGAGGCAGTGGCGGCCGGTCTGCGTCGCGTCCTGACCGACCCGTTCCTCCGCGCGCGCCTGGCCGGCGCCGGTCAGGCCGCGTTCCGGGAGCGCTTCTCCGCGGAGGCGCTCACGACCGCCCTGCGCCGGGTCTACGCGGATCTCGGCGTGATAGCCGCACGCTCGCCCTTCCTCGCCGACGGCTCGCGCTAACCGTCGCGGCGGGCGCGCGACGGCGCAGCCGCTCCGTTGCGGCGATTGGCCGGGGGGCGGGTCGCGCCTCGAATCGACGAGGCGGACGGGTGGATCGCGCGGTGTCTCAACCGGACCGACGCTCCGCGCGCGGACAGAGGACTTTTTCCCGACCGTCCCCGATCCATCGCAAAGTCGGCGCACTCGGGAATAGCTGCCGCGTAGTTTCTTCATCGTGGCCTGACAACGCGGCGAGCGTGCGCGGAGCGAGTTCTGGCCGGCGGCCCTCAGATTTCATAGAGATCCAGCAAGGCTTTGGTTGAATGTACCTATCCCACCACGGACTTGGAGTGATGAGGATTTCTTCCACGCTCCATTCTGCGGCGCGAGGATTGCTTGATAGTGCTGAATTGCTCGGTGCGTCGAAAGTCCACACGATGGCGCTTCCAGTGGGCCGGGCGACGGACGGTACTCTGCACTCTTCTCCTCTTGCCTCTCGGACTCGGCGGCATTGCGGCACAGGACGCCGAGGCCGAGACGTTCAGCGACGACACCTTCTTCTCGGAGCTGGTGGTCCAGCTGGACACCTTCGCCCCCGTGGGGGTCGCGTTCGCGCCCGACGGGCGCCTGTTCATCTGGGAAAAGGCCGGGGTCGTGCGGATCTTCAAGCCCGGGCAAAACGGCCAGCAGGGCCAGCTCCTGCCGGCGCCGTTCGTCGACATCCAGGGACGGGTCAATCAGTTCAGCGATCGCGGCCTGCTCGGAATCGCGCTCCATCCGAACTTCGCCACGAACGGGTACGTCTACCTCCTCTACACCTTTCAGAACGGGGGCGACCCGTTCGATTCGGGGCCCAAGACCGCCCGGCTCACCCGGGTCACCGCCGATCCCGACAATCCTGACGTCGCCCTCCCCGGCAGCGAGGTCGTGCTGCTCGGCTCCATCGGCGGAGGGTCGTGCAACAACCGCCCGGCCGGATCGGACTGCATTCCCTCCGATTCTTCTGGCCACTCGATCGGCATGCTCCGGTTCGGGCCGGACCGCAAGCTGTTCGTCAGCATCGGGGATGGCGCCGAGTTTGACTTCGCGGACGCCGACGCACTGCGGGCCCAGCGGCTCGACAGCTATGCCGGAAAGCTGCTCCGGATCAATGCGAACGGGCGCGCTCCCGGGGATAATCCGTTCGACGACGGGACCAACTCGATCCGGTCGCGCGTGTACGCCTTCGGCTTGCGGAACCCGTTCCGCTTCACCCTGGACCCGGACGGGGAGCCGTACATCGCGGACGTCGGATGGTTCACCTTCGAGGAGATCAACCGCGGCCGTGGCGCCAACTTCGGCTGGCCCTGCTACGAAGGAGATGCGCCGCACCCTGACTACCAGGACTTCCAGGAGTGCCAGGACCTGGACGCCGGTGACGTCGTCCCGCCGCTTCACCCGTATCCCCGGTCCGAAGGCGTCACCGTGATCGGCGGGCCCTTCTACACGGGCACCGTGTATCCCCCGCAGTACCGGAACAACTACTTCTTTGCCGACTACAACCACGGATGGATCCGCCGGCTTATCCTGGCCCCGGACCGGAGCGTCCAGGCGATCGAGGAGTTCGCGACGGGCGTCAAGGGCATCGTCCACCTCGAGCTCGGGCCCGACGGCCTCCTCTACTACGTGAACATCGTCACCGGGCAGGTTCGCCGGATCGCCACCGGACCGAATGCGGTGGCCTCCGCCAAGCCTCGAAGAGGGTACTCCCCGCTGACGGTGACGTTTTCGAGCAAGGGCTCGAAGGACACGGCCGGGGGCAAGCTCTCCTACTCGTGGGACTTCGGCGATGGCTCGCCGACCTCGACGCTGGCGAACCCGCGCCACGTGTACGTGACCCCGGACGTGACGACCTTCACGGCCACCCTCACGGCCACCGTGATCACCGGGCCGAACACGGGCATGAGCAGCTCGAGGACTGTCCGGGTGACCCTGAACAGCAAGCCCCCAGTTCCCACCATCCTGAGCCCCGCCAACGGGGCCACCGTCGTCGCCGGACAGACGGTGAGCTACAAGGGGACCGCCACCGACGTCGACAATCACGCGGTGATGTTGGCCTGGCAGGTGCTGCTGCGCCACGATGCGCATCTCCACACCTTCGTGGGCGCGACCGGCGAGGAGGGCACCTTCGTCGTGGAGGACCATGGGGCAGGGACCTACAAGTACGAGATCGTCCTCAGCGCCACGGACGCGAGCGGGCTCACCGCCTCCAGACAAGTCACGCTGCCGGTGGGCCTTCCGGCCGTCCCGAGCGCCTCACCGGAGGCCGTCGCCTTCCCGGCGCGCCCGGTGGGGGCGTCGTCCGGCGCCCGAACGATCACGGTCCGGAACGATGGGCCGGGCACGCTGAAGCTGAAGAAGGTCATGCTCGGCGGCGCCAACCCCACGCAGTTCGGAATGCTGGCCGACACGTGCTCGACCAGGACGCTGGGGCCCGGGAAGGCGTGCACCGTGCAGGTGCGCTTCAGGCCGACGGCGGCAGGGGCGAAGAGCGCCGAGCTCCTGATCCGTCCCTGGAGCCCGGTCCAGGACCCGACGCCGATCGAGCTGACCGGCGAGGGGATCCCGTGACGCCGCGCGGCCTCCGATCCTTGTGCGCGCGCCGGCTCCCCGGTCAGCGCCGCGGTCTCGCGCCTCCCGCGGGTGGCGCCTGACCCGGCGCTCAGACCCGCACGACGAGCTGCGCGAGCCCGCGGAAGGTGATGTTCGGCTTCCATGCGCGCGGCGCGCCCGGCTCCAGGCGGATCCCCGGAAACCGATCGAGGACCGCGGCCAGCGCCAGCGGTGCCTCGAGGCGCGAGAGCGCCGCCCCGATGCAGTCGTGGATCCCGTGCCCGAAGGCGAGGTGCTTGCCCGGCCCCCGCCGAGCTCGAGCTCGTCGGGCCGCTCGAAGACCGCCTCGTCCCGGTTGGCGGAGCCGAGGAACGCGGGCACGCGGTCGCCGGCCCGGATCCGCCGCCCGCCCAGCTCCGTCTCGCGCCGGGCGCGACGGCGGTTGCGCTGCACCGGGCTGGAAGCGGAGGAGCTCCTCGACGGCGGCGCCCCACGCCTCGGCGGCGCTTCGGAGGCCCTCGAGGGCGGGGGTGCTCGAGGAGGGCGAGCAGCCCGTTCCCGATCAGGTTCGCCGTCGTCTCGTGGCCGGCGAACAGGAGGGTGACGCAGGCGCCGACGAGCTCGTCGGGATCGAGCGCGTCCGTCGCCGGGGCGATCAGCAGGCTGACGAGGTCGGCGCCGGGGCTCTCGGCGGCGACGCGCGATCAGCCGCGCCAGGTACGCCTGGAACTCGGCCATGCTCCGCTCGGCCCGGGCCGCGCGGCCGGGCTCCATGCGGCCCGTGCCCACGAACGCCACGAGGTCGGCGGACCACCCGGCGAAGCGACGCTGGTCGGCGAGGGGATCCCAAGCAGCTCGGCGATGACCATGGAGCACCGCGGCGTCAAGGTGCTGGCGCGACGATGCGGCGCCGCCGGGCGCGATCTGGCGCCGGTCCGGGGTTGACAGGCTCCAGACCGCGCGCTACGGTCGCCCTGCTCGTGAACCGGCGCGCGCGGCGCCCGACAATCTCGCTTCGAGCCCCCGGCGCGGGGCCGACATCCCTCATCGAGCGGAGGATTGCACCCATGAGGCGACCCGGACTGGCCCTTCTCCTGACGGCCGCGGTCCTGTGCCTCGGCGCCGGCCCTCTGGCGGCCGCCGATTACGTCATCAAGCTCGGTCACGTGATCGCGCCCAGCGAGGCCATCCACCAGGCCTTCGAGCGGATGGGGCAGCGCGTGAAGGAGCGCACCAAGGGACGGGTGGAGATCCAGGTGTACCCGAACTCCCAGCTCGGTTCGAACAAGGACACGTACGAGCAGGCCCGGATGGGCGCGCCGGTCATGGTCCACATCGACCCCGGCTACGCCTCGGAGCTCGGCGACACCGACATCGCCATCCTGGGGGGGCCGTTCCTCTACGACAGCTGGGACCAGGCCAAGAAGATCATCGCCTCGCCGCTCGTGCAGAAGGTGAACGACAACATCCGCACCCGCGGAAACCTCCGCATCCTGTCCTGGGGGTACTACTTCGGCTCCCGCCACGTCATCAGCGACAAGGGGTACCCGAGCCCGGCCGACATCAAGGGGCGGAAGGTCCGCGTGCCGCCGAACCCCATGTGGGTCGAGACCTTCAAGGCGATGGGGGCCGTCCCCACCCCGCTCCAGTGGTCGGAGGTCTACTCGGGACTCTCCCAGGGCGTCGTGGACGCCGCCGAGGCGCCCCTGTCGACCCTGTACGGCTCCAAGCTCTACGAGGTGAAGAAGGTCGTCACGCTGACCGGCCACTTCAAGGCCGTGACCGGCGTCGGCATCGGCGAGGGCTACTTCCAGTCGCTGCCGAAGGACATCCAGCAGATCCTCCAGGAAGAGGCGGAGGAGGGCGGCCGATGGGTTGCGCCGATCACGCTCCAGAAGGAGGATGAGTACAGGCAGATCCTGTCGAAGGCCGGGGTCACGTTCGTGCAAGCCGACGCCGAGGCATACCGGCGCGCCACGACCGCCACCTATGCCGCCTTCCCGAAGTGGACGCCCAACCTCTACGACCGGGTGCGCGAGGTCCTGAAGTAACGGCCGGATGACGGGGCCCGGCAGGGACGCGGCGCGGGGGCCGGCCCGCCCCAGCGCCGGGCGCCGCATCTTCGACCGCGTGGAGGAGCTCATCGGCGGTGGCGCCTTCGTCGCCATGACGGCGATCGTCTTCGTCAACGTCGTCTTCCGCTACGTCTTCAACGACCCGATCCCCGGCGCCGATGAGCTGGCCACGCTCTGCTTCACGTGGGCGGTCTTCGTCGGCGCGGCTGCCGGCGTCCGCCAGCGGCTTCACATCGGCATCGAGTTCATCGTCGCCCGCTTCCCGCCCCGCGGCCGTGCGGCGGTCGGGCTTGCCGTGGCCGTGCTCATGGCGGCCTTCGCCGGGCTCATCGGGGTGTACGGGATCAAGCTCATGCTGAGCGGCCACTTCAAGCGGACGCCCGTGCTCCAGTGGCCGTACACCTGGGTCTACCTCGCAATTCCGGTGGGGGCGGCCCTGATGCTCGTCCGCCTGTGGCCCATCGCGGCCAAGCACCTCGCCCGGCTCCGCGGCGCCCCGGCCGGCGGGCTCGGTGCCGAGGCGGCGAAGCCGTGACGATGCCGCTGGTCTTCGCGGCGATGGCCGGTCTGCTCGCCGCCGGCGTGCCGATCGCCTTCGCCCTTGGGCTGGCGAGCGCCATCTTCTACCTGTCGGTCCCCGGCGTCTCGCCGGCGTTCCTCGTCCAGCGCATGGTGGCCTCGACGGAGTCGTTCCCGCTGCTCGCGGTGCCGTTCTTCATCTTCGCCGGGGCGGTGATGACCCGGGGGGGCATCAGCCACCGCATCCTCGGGCTCGCCGACGCGCTGGTCGGGCACCGGATCGGGGGGCTGGCGCAGGTGAACGTGCTCAACAGCGTGTTCATCGGGGGGATGTCCGGCTCCGGCAACGCCGACGCGGCCATCGACGCCAAGACGCTCGTGCCGGTGATGGTGCAGAAGGGGTACTCGAAGCCGTTCGCGGCGGCCGTGACGGCGGCCTCCGGCGTGATCGCCCCGATCATCCCGCCGGGGATCGGCCTCCTGATCTACGGGTTCATCGCCGACGTGTCGGTGGGCCGCCTGTTCATCGGGGGCATCGTGCCCGGGCTGCTCCTGGCCCTCGGGCTCATGATCGCCGTCCACTTCGTTTCCACGCGTCGGGGCTACGGGAGGCAGCGGGCGCACCGGGCCCCGGTGCGCGAGGTGGTCCGCCACGCCCGCCAGGCGGCGTGGGCCCTCTTCCTGCCGGTGCTGATCCTCGGAGGCCTCCGGGGCGGCGCCTTTACACCGACCGAGGCGGGGGCGGTGGCCGCCGTGTACGCGGTGATCGTCGGCACGCTCGTCTACCGGGAGATCTCGGCGCGCGACCTCGGGCCGATCGTCGCGGAGTCCCTGGCGGCGACGGCAGTGGTCATGCTGATCCTCGGCGCGGCGAACGCCCTGATGTGGGCGCTCACGTGGGAGCGGGTCCCCGTAACGATGGCCCGGGCGCTCTTCGCGGTCTCCGACAACGTCTACGTCCTTCTCCTCCTGGTGAACGCCCTGCTGCTTGTGCTCGGCTGCGTGATGGAAGGGACGGCGCTCCTGATCATCCTGACGCCGATCCTGGCGCCGGTCTTCTTCAAGCTCGGCGTCGATCCAGTCCACTTCGGCCTCGTGGTCGTGCTGAACCTGACGATCGGGGCGGTGACGCCGCCCGTCGGCACGATCCTCTACACCGTGTGCGCGATCGTCGGCGTGTCGGTCGAGGAGCTGACCCGGGAGCTCGGCCCGTTCCTGCTGGCGCTGGTCGTCGTGCTCTTCGTGGTCACCTACCTGCCGATGACCGTCCTGTGGCTGCCGAACCTCGTGATGGGGAAGTGACGTGCCCGAGCGGCTCGTGCCGGTCGGCTTCGTCGACCGGCTGTTCCGGCTCGATGGCCAGGTGGCGGTCGTCACCGGCGGGGCGAGCGGGCTCGGCGCCGCGATCGCGGCCGGCCTCGGGCAAGCGGGCGCGCGCGTCGTCATCGCCGACATCGACCTGGCCGGGGCGCAGGACTACGGCGCGCTCCTGACCGACCTCGCCGAGCCCCCCCTCGCGCTGCCGGTCGACGTGACCCGGCGCGACTCCGTGGAGACGCTGACGGCGTCGGTCATCGAGCGGCTCGGCCGGATCGACGTCCTGGTCCAGAGCGCGGGGACCGCCGCGCGCCACCCCGCCGAGACGTTCCCCGAGGAGGCCTGGGACCGGGTCGTGGCCGTGAACCTCAAGGGCGCGTTCCTCGTGGCCCAGGCCGTGGGGCGCCACATGCTGCGCCAGCGCGCCGGCGCGATCGTGAACATCGCCTCGATCGGCGCGTCCATCGCGTACCCGCACACGACGGCGTACCTGCAGTCCAAGGGCGGGGTCGCGCAGCTCACCCGGAGCCTGGCCCTCGAGTGGATCGACCGCGGCGTGCGGGTCAACGCGATCGCGCCCTCGCTCTTCGACACTCCCCTCGTTCGGGCGGCGGACGCGCGGGCGAGCGCGACGAGCGAGTTCATCCTGGCCCGGACGCCGATCGGCCGGCTGGGACATCCGCGGGAGGTGGTGGGCGCCGCGGTCTTCCTCGCCTCGGCCGCCGCTTCGATGGTGACTGGCCACGTCCTCCAGGTCGACGGCGGCTACCTCTGCGCCTGACGGCCGCCCGATCAACCCCGGGACCGGCGGTCCGCGCCAGGTCGACGTGCCGCCCGAAATTGGTGTCAGATGAGACCGATGCCGGTGGGAGACTGGAGCCCGGGATGCTCGGGCGGACGGTTCCGCCGCGCATCCTGGGAGGACACGATGCTCCGGACCCGCGTGCTGTGTCCGCGCTGGCTCACCGTCGCCTTGGTCCTCTGGGCGGCGGCCTGGCTGACCTTGCCGGCCCCCGCCGAGGGCGCGCCGCTCCCGCCGGCCCGGGCGCCCGCCCCGGAGGAGCCCGCCGGCGCCCCCGCGGAGCTGGCCGCCCTGGAGCGGATCCTGGTGGCCCAGGGCCTGACCCCCGCCGACGCCGTGCTCGTGCTGGAGCGCCTGACTCCGGAGGAGCGCGCCGAGCTGGCCCTGCGGGCCGAGGAGCTCTCGGCGGGGGGCGACGGCGGCGCCATCCTGATCATCGCCCTCCTCATCGTCGTGGCCATCCTCCTCTATCTCCCGATGGCGGGTCGGATGCAGGGCTGGTGGCGCTGAGATCCCTCCCGCAAGGCCCGGGCGCGCCGGCCCCGGCGGCCGCGTTGACAGCCCCCGAGCCCGGGCATAGAGTCGCCCCAGGCCCCTGAGGCGCTACCCCGATGGCCGGGCCAGGCGGAGGAAGCAGGCCATGGAAGCCCGGGAGTACCACGACGCCTACTCCGAGTCCCTGGAGACCGATTTCCGGGAGCTCGAGAGCGCCCTTCTGAGCGACACCGTCAAGATCCTCGCGCCGAGCGAGCCCATCAAGTGCTCGGCCGACACCACGGTCCACGCGGCGATCCTCCAGATGGCGGAGAAGCGCCGGGCCGCGGTCGTCGTCGTCGACCGGGGGGGCCAGCTGCGCGGGATCTTCACCGAGCGGGATCTCCTCCGCCGGGTGGCGGTGCCCGGACGAGATCCGAGGACGACCGCGCTCAGCGAGGTCATGACGCGGGAGCCCGAGGCGCTCGGGCCGGATGCCCTCATCGCCTACGCGATCAACCGGCTCCACAACGCGAGCTACCGGACGATTCCCCTCGTCGACGCGCAGGGGCTGCCGATCGGCGTCATGACCGTGAACGACATCGTCCAGTGGCTGGCGGAGCTCTTTCCCGAGGCGATCCTCAACGCGCCGCCCGGCGGCGGGCTCAAGCGGCCGCACGACGTCGACGCGGGCTGACATGCGCGCGGCGCCCTCCCGGGGACCCCGCCCCGGGCCCTGAAAAACGCGCACCGCCCCCGGGGAGAACCCGGGGGCGGTGTCGTCAGCGGGCGCGCCGAGGGGCCCGCGAGACCGTCGCCGGCCGCTACTTCACCTGCTCGGCGAGCCACTTCGCGGCTTTCGCCTGCGCCTCGGAGAGGCCATGCTTGCCGGCGGCGTGAGAGGCCTCGGCGTCCTTGGAGAGCGCCTTGGCTTCCTCGATCATCCCGGCGTTGCGAGCCTTCTGGCGGTCGTCACCCATCGAGGCCATCGGCTCGGCCTTGGCGATGGACTCGTTCGCCGCCTTGACCAGCGTGGGACAGCTGAAGGCCCAGGTGGGACCGGCGGCGGCGAGCCCCACCAGGAGCGCGAGCGTGAGGGCGACCCAGGTCCGCATGGCGTTGTCTCCTCCTCAAAGGTGAGCGTGGACCGCGCGACAACCTCGCCAAGGGGAACGACCGGTTGTCCGGCAAGGTTCCCGGGCGCCGGTGCCTGACCTCCCTGGTATAATACCGGCCGCCGTGGCAGAGTACTTCCCCGTCCTCGTGTTCCTCGTCATGATCGTGGCCTTCGGCGGCATCAGCCTTGCCGCGGCGGCACTGGTCCGGCCCTCGCGCCCCGGCCTGGTGAAGCTCCAGAACTACGAGTGCGGCCCGGAGCCCATCGGCCCCGCCTGGATCCGGTTCCCGGTCGGCTTCTACCTGGTGGCCCTCGTGTTCATCGTCTTCGACGCCCTGGTGGTCTTCCTGTTCCCCTGGGCGCTGGTCCTCCGAGCGCTCGGCTGGGCGGCCTTTGGCCCCATGCTCCTCTTCCTCCTGATCCTCGGGTTCGGCTGGATGTACGCTTATCGGGAAGGGATCCTCGCGTGGAAATAAAGGCGCCGCTCCCCGTGATCCCCCCGCCGGCCTGGGAGGAGGTCAAGGACCTCCAGGAGTGGGTCAAGTACCGGCAGGAGCGCCCGGACGGCGACCAGGTCTCGGACGCAGTCCAGGCGCTCTGGGACCGGCTCGAGCACTTCCCGGGCGGCTGGCTCGCGGTGACCTCCACCAGCAAGGTCTTCAACTGGGCGCGGAAGTCCTCGATGTGGCCCGTGACGTTCGGACTGGCCTGCTGCGCGATCGAGATGATGGCGACATTCGCGTCGCGCTTCGACGTGGAGCGCCTGGGCATGGTCCCGTGGGCCTCGCCGCGGCACGCCGACCTCATGATCGTCTCCGGCACCGTGACCATCAAGATGGCGCCGATGCTCAAGCGCATCTACGAGCAGATGGCGGACCCCAGGTGGTGCATCTCCATGGGCTCGTGCGCCAACTCGGGCGGGCCGTTCCGGCACGGCTACCACGTCGTGAAGGGCGTGGATCGCGTCGTGCCGGTGGACGTGTACGTGCCCGGTTGCCCGCCGACGCCCGAGTCCCTCATGTTCGGCATCCTTAAGCTGCACGAGAGGGTCGCCGAGTTCCAGCAGACCGGCCAGCGCCGCGCGCCGGACGCGCCTCCGGACTGACATGCGCCGAGGGGAGAGCCGGAGCGCGGGGAGCGGTGAAGGGCGGCGCGCCGCGCCGCCCCGGACGGACGATCCGCGCCCGTGACGGCCGAGGCCGCCGTCGCCCGCCTGCGGGAGGTCCTCGGGGTCGAGGCCACCGGCGAGGACCCCAAGCGGCCGCTTGACATCCGGCACCTGGTCGTGTCGGTGCCAGCGGAGCGTTGGGTCGAGAGCCTCGGCGCGGTCCGCGACACCCTCGGGTGCCGTTACTTCTGCCACCTCACCGCCGTCGACTGGAAGGCGGAGGGGTTCGAGGTCGTCTGCCGCGTGGAGAGCCTGGAAACGCACGTCGGGCTGACCGTGAAGACCCGCATCGCCCGCGAGGCGCCCTGCCCGAGCCTCACCGGCCTCTTCCGCGGCGCGCTCTGGATGGAGCGCGAGTGCTACGACCTCTTCGGCATCCGCTTCGAGGGGCACCCCGATCTCCGGAGGCTCCTCCTGCCGGAGGACTGGGAGGGATACCCCCTCCGCAAGGACTACGCGGTGGACACGCCGCATCCCCCGTTCCGGTGAGGCGAGCCCGCGCGATGCGATCCGTCGCGGCCGCGGCCCAGGGAGGGGCCCGCCCGCGCCCCCGAACCTCTCACGGGAGGCCCCGATGATCCACGAGCTCCGCCGCTACACGATCAAGCCGGGCAAGCTCGCCGAGTACGTGGAGAAGTCCGGCTCGATCGGCCGGCCGATCCGCGGCGACCGCTACGGCAAGCTCCTCGGCTACTGGTCGACGGAGCTGGGACCGCTCAACCAGGTCGTGCACCTCTGGGAGTTCGCGGATCTCGCCGCCCGGACGACCGCGCGGGCGGGCCTCGCGAAGGATGAGCGCTGGGTCAAGGAGTACCTGCCGGCAACCGGACCGCTCCTCGAGGCGCAGGAGAACATGATCCTCAGCCCGTTCGACTGGGCGCCGTACCGGCCGACCACGGGCATGGGCCTGCACGAGCTGCGCGTCTACCGCCTCCATCCGGGCAAGACGGCCGCGTACGGCGAGGCGATGCGCGAGTCCTTGCCCATCCGGGAGAAGCACTCCTCGCCGGTGGGCTACTGGCTGGTCGAGATCGGTCCGCTCAACACCGTCGTCCACCTCTGGGGCTACAAGGACCTCGCCCACCGCGCCGAGGTTCGGAAGGCGCTCGCGGCCGACGCGGCCTGGCAGAGCGCCGCCGGTCGGCTCATGCCGCTCCTCCAGTCCCAGGAAGCGACGATCCTCGTGCCCACGAGCCACTCGCCCTGTCGGTAGCCGGATGAACGGCCGAGCGCCGGTCGCCGCTATCCCCCCGTCACGCCGGGCGGCGGGCGCGCCCGTGGCCACGGGCCGGAGGTCGTCGGTCGCATGACCACGCCCGCGCGGACCGTCGTCGAGTACGGCTACGGGGGCAACGAGCGCCTCGTGATGAACATGGGGCCGCAGCACCCCTCGGCCCATGGCGTCTTCCGGATGATCCTCACGCTCGAGGGCGAGACGATCGTCGGCGTCGACCCGGTGATCGGCTACCTCCACCGCTGTCACGAGAAGCTCGGCGAGACGCTGACCTACGTGCAGTACCCGTCGATCGCCTCGAAGACGGACTACGTCTCCGCGATGACCGCCGAGCTTTGCTACGTACGCGCGGCGGAGCAGCTCGGCCAGATCGACGTGCCGAAGCGCGCGCAGTACCTGCGGGTGCTGGCCGCGGAGCTCCAGCGGGTCGCGTCCCACTGCCTGTGGCTCGGCACCTGGTGCATGGACATGGGCGGGGCCCTCGGCGGCGGGGCGACGATGTTCCTCTACTGCTTCCGCGAGCGTGAGATGATCCTCGACCTCTTCGAGGCGCTGACGGGCGCGCGCCTGCTCTATGGCTTCCACCAAGTGGGCGGGACACGCTACGACATCCCGGCCGGCTGGGCGGACAAGTGCCGCGAGACGATCGCCCACGTCGAGGGACGCCTCGGCGAGTACGAGGCTCTCCTCGAGGGGAACACGATCTTCCTGGTCCGGACCCAGGGTGTGGGGGTGATCTCCCCGGCGCTGGCCCAGGAGGTCGGCGTGTCCGGCCCGCTGCTCCGCGGCTCGGGCTTCTCGCACGACCTTCGCCGGGTGGAGCCGTACTCCTCGTACGAGGATTTCGCCTTCGACGTGCCCGTCGAGACCGCGGGGGACTGCCACGCGCGATACCGCGTGCGGATGCAGGAGTTCCGGCAGGCCATCCGCATCGTCCGCCAGGCCCTGGACGGCTTGCCGGCCGGCCCGATCTCGTCGCGCCCCGGGGTCAAGTCCATCGGCCAGGTGAAGCTGCCCAAGGGGGAGACGTATGCGCGGGTCGAGAGCGCCCGGGGCGAGGTGGGCATCTACCTGGTCTCGGACGGCTCCACGAAGCCCTACCGGATGAAGTGGCGCGGCGCCTCGTTCTCGAATCTCGCGGTGGCGGGCCACATCCTCCCGGGCCACAAGATCGCCGACGCGGTCGCCATCCTGGGCTCGATCGACCCGGTCTTCGGCGAGGTGGACCGCTAGGGCCATGACGGACCTCCTGTGGACCGTCGGGCCGCCGTTCCTGCTCCTCAACGGCGTCCTGATCTTCGTCACGTACCTCACCCTCCTCGAGCGGAAGTTCGCCGCGCGGCTTCAGTCGCGGGTCGGGCCGTACGAGGTCGGCCGCCCGCACGGGTGGCTCCAGCCGATCGCCGACGCGGTCAAGCTCCTCCTGAAGGAGGACATCGTCCCGGCGGCGGCCGACCGCGCCGTCTACAACCTGGCGCCGATCGTGTTCCTCGTCCCCGCCTTCCTCATGTACGCCGCGATCCCGTTCGCCCGGGGCTGGGCGCTCGCGGACCTCGAGATCGGTCTCGTCTTCGTCCTCGCGGTCTCCTCTCTCGAGGTCGTGGGCCTCTTCATGTGCGGGTGGGGCTCCAACAACAAGTACGCGCTGCTCTCGGCCATGCGGGCGGTGAACCAGATCATCTCCTACGAGGTGCCGTTCATCCTCGTGGCGCTGGTCCCGGTCGTGCTCACGGGCTCGCTCCGCCTGTCGACCATCGTCGACGCCCAGCAGGGACTCCTCGGGTGGTTCGTCTTCTACCCGGGGCTCGGCCAGCTGGCCTTCGTCGCGTTCGTGATCCTGGCCCTCGCCTCGGAGAACCGTATCCCGTTCGACATCGTGGAGGCCGAGTCGGAGCTGGTGGCGGGCTTCCGGGTGGAGTACTCCGGGATGAAGTTCGCCCTGATCCAGCTGGCGGAGTTCGTCCACCTCTTCGGCGTGGCCTGCCTCGGCACGCTGCTGTTCCTCGGGGGCTGGCTCGGTCCCGGCCCGGCGGCGCTCGGCCCGATCTGGTTCGTCCTGAAGGCGCTCGTCCTCTTCTTGGTGGTGGTCTGGGTGCGGTGGTCGTTCATCCGGATCCGGGTGGACCAGATCCTGGCGCTCTCGTGGAAGGTCTTCCTGCCGGCCTCGGTCGTCCTCTTGCTGGCGGCCGGGGCCGTGGTGGCGGCCGGCGGAGGGGCCGGTGCCTGAGGGCGGCGTGCGCACCGCCGTCCGGATGGCCCGCGCCGCGGGCACGGCCATGGCCGTGACGCTCCGGAACCTGTTCCGCACGCCGGTGACGGTCCACTACCCCCGGGTGACGCGGCCCTACCCCGAGCGCTTCCGGGGGGTGCTCGCCCTGACCTACGACCCGGAGACCGGCGAGGAGAACTGCATCGGCTGCCGGCTCTGCGAGTTCATCTGCCCGCCGCAGGTGATCAAGGTGGAGATGCTCAAGGCGGAGAAGCGGAACTACGCCAAGCTCTTCACGCTCGAGCTCTATGCCTGCGAGTTCTGCGAGCTGTGCGTCCAGGTCTGTCCGACCGACGCGATCGTCATGCTCCGGACGTTCGACCTGGCCACCACCGACCGGCGAGAGCTCCTGCTCGACAAGGACCGCCTCCATGCCCTCGGGCGGCAGTTCCCGCCGTCCTGGGCCACCGGGACCGGGCTTCGGGCCATGCAGGCCCCCCCGGCGCGGGGAGGAGCCAAGGGCGAGGCCGCCAAGGACGCCGCCGAGTGAGCGTGGCGGCGCGGCTCTGGGCGCGGCGCCGGCCGGAAGGCCGCGCATGACGGCCGAGGCGTTGGGACTGGGCGGCGTGGCCGTGCTGGTCCTGGGGGCCAGTCTCGGCGTCGTCCTCGCGCGCAATCTCTTCCACTCGGTGCTCTGGCTCGCGCTCGCGCTCGTGGGGACGGCGGCGCTCTTCGTCCTGCTCCACGCGGAGTTTCTCGCCGCGGTCCAGGTCCTCCTCTACGCGGGCGGCGTGGTCACCATCGTCGTCTTCGCCATCATGCTGACGGAGCGGCTGGTGGGGGACACGATCCGCCAGACGAACCGCGGGATCCTGGCGGGCGCGGTGGTGTCGGCCGCCGTGTTCCTCGCCGTCGCGGGGACGATCCTGCGCGCGCCGCGGGCGCCGGCCCCGGCGGCCACCGCCCTGACGACCGCGACGCTCGGGCGCGCGATCCTCACGGAGTGGGTCCTCGCGTTCGAGGTGCTGGGGATCCTGCTCGTCGCCGCGCTCCTCGGAGCGCTCTACCTCGCCCGGGCCGAGGAATAGGCGGGGTGGCCATCCCAGCCAGCGGAGCGCGGCGGTCGTGTTGAGCGCGTACCTCCTCCTCGCGGCCGCCATGTTCGCGGTCGGGCTGTTCGGCGTCCTCACGCGGCGGAACGCCGTGGGCATCCTCCTCGGCCTCGAGCTCATGCTGAACGCGGTCAACGTCAACCTGGTCGCCTTCGCCCACTTCGGCGCGGGGCCGGCCGGCTGGGTGCTCGCGCTCTTCACCATCGCGATCACGGTGACCGAGGTGGCGGTGGGACTGGCCATCGTGATCGTCATCTTCCGGGTGCGCCGCACGGTGGACGCGGACCACCTGAACCTCCTGCGAGGCTGAGCCGGAGGCCACCGATCGAGACCTCGCTGGCCCTGCTGATCCTGGCCGGTCCGTTCGCGGCCGCCCTGCTCCTCGGGTGCTGCCCGCCTCTTCGGCGGGCCGGGCGCCTGGCGGCGCTGATCTCGCTCACCGGCGTCGGCGTCGCCCTGTGGGCGGCCGCGCGCCTGGCGGTGGGGTTCTGGCTCCTCGGCGTCCAGGCCCAGGCGCAGGGCGGGGGCGGCGTCCGCGAGGTGACCGTGACGCTCCCCTGGCTCATCCAAGCCGGGCCCGCGCCGCTGGCCACGGTGGGCGTGCTGGTGGACGCGCTGTCCGCCGCGATGGCGGCGCTGGTCACCCTGGTCGCCACGCTGGTCCAGCTCTACTCGCTCGGGTACCTCGCGGACGAGGCCCCGCCGGCCCTGGGACGCTACTACTTCTACCAGTCCCTCTTCGCGTTTGCGATGCTGGGGCTCGTGTTCGCGCCGAACTTCCTCCAGCTGTTCGTCTTCTGGGAGCTCGTGGGCCTGTGCTCCTACCTCCTGATCGGCTACTACTACCAACGCCCGGCGGCGGCCCGCGCGGCCGTGAAGGCGTTCTGGGTGACGAAGCTCGGCGACGTGGGCTTCCTCGTCGGCATCGTGCTGCTCTGGGGGGCGACCGGGACGTTCGAGTTCGGGACGCTCTTCCGCGCCGCGGCGGCCGGCACGCTCCCCGCGAACCTGGCCCTCTGCATGACGCTGATCTACCTCGGCGCGGTCGGCAAGAGCGCCCAGTTCCCGCTGCACGTCTGGCTGCCCGACGCGATGGAGGGGCCGACGCCGGTCTCCGCCCTGATCCATGCGGCGACGATGGTCACCGCCGGCGTCTTCCTGGTCGCGCGCGCGTATCCGCTCTTCCTGGCCGCGCCGGGAGTGCTGGTCCTCATCGCCTACGTCGGCGCCTTCACCGCCTTGCTGGCGGCGACGCTCGCCCTCGGCCAGAACGACATCAAGCGCGTGCTCGCGTACTCCACGGTGTCCCAGCTCGGCTACATGATGACCGCGCTCGGCGCCGGCGCCCTGGCGGCGGGCGTGCTGCACCTCCTGCTGCACGGTTTCTTCAAGGCGCTCCTGTTCCTCGCCGCGGGCGCGGTGATCCATGCCGTGCACACGAACGACATGTGGACCATGGGACGGCTGGCGCGGGCGATGCCCAAGACCACGATCGTGTTCGTCGTGGGCACGCTGGCGCTCGCCGGCGTGCCGCCGTTCTCGGGCTTCGTCTCGAAGGAGGCGATCCTGGGCGGCGTCTGGGAGGCGGGCCTGCGCGGCCCCTTCGTGCTCCTGTCCGTCACCGTGTTCCTGACGGCGCTCTACATGTTCCGGGCCGTCTTCGTGACCTTCTTCGGCGCGCGCGCCGCGGAGGGCCATCCGCACGAGCCTCCGGGCGTCATGATGGGTCCGCTCTGGCTCCTGGCGGTGCTGTCGGTCGCCGGCACGGCGCTCGGCGGCGCGGCGCTCGGGCAGACGTTCCCGGAGTTCCTGGGGCAAGGGCGCGGGGCGACGCTCCCCCACGGGCCGGGCTGGCTCACCCCGTTCTCCGTCGGGCTCGCCCTCGCCGGCCTCCTGCTCGCGTGGCTCGTCTACCAGCGAGGGACGATCCCGGCTGCCGCGCTCACGCGTGCGCTTGGCCCGCTGCCGGCCTGGGCGGCGCAGGGCTACGGGATCGACGCGCTCTACCTGGCCATCTACCGGGGCGGCGTCCTCGCGCTCGGGCGGCTCATCGGATGGATCGACCGGTACCTGGTCGACGGCGTGGTCAACGTGTTCAGCGCGTGGACGCTGCGGGCGGGCGCGGACCTCCGGCAGCTTCAAACCGGCCGTGCCCAGGACTACCTGTACGGAGTGACGGCGGGCATGCTCCTCGTCCTGGTGCTCTGGAGGCTCTGGGCGTGAACGGGGTCCCGGTCCTTTCGCTCGTCACCGCGACGCCGTTCGTCGCCGCCTGCCTCATCATGCTCGTCGGCCGCACGCGCCCGCTCGCCGTGCGGCTGATCGCCGTGGGGGCGGCGACGCTGACGCTCGGCCTGTCCGTGTATCTCTACGCGGGATACGACGCGACGACCGCGGGGTTCCAGTTCCTCGAGCAGTACCCGCTCGTGCGCGCGCTCGGCATCACGGTCGAGCTCGGGGTCGACGGCATCTCGGCGCTGATGGTCCTGCTGACGGCGATCATCATCTTCGCCGGGGTCTTCGCGTCCTGGACGGTGCGCGTCCGCGACCAGGAGTTCTACGCGCTCCTGCTCACGCTGGTGACCGGAGTCTTCGGGGTCTTCGTCTCGCTGGACCTCTTCGTGTTCTTCCTCTTCTACGAGATCGCCGTGCTGCCGATGTACCTCCTGATCGGCATCTGGGGCTCCACCGGCGAGATCCGTCCTCAGGGGATCCTTGCCTGGGCGTTTCGCGAGACCGGGGTCGGCTCCAAGGAGTACGCGGCGATGAAGCTGACCCTCTACCTCCTGTTCGGGTCGGCGTTCATCCTGGTCGGGCTCTTCGTCCTTTATTTCGCCGGCGGCGCGCAATCCTTCTCGCTGGTCACGCTCTCCGAGGCCTCGTTCACCCCGGCGACTCAGCGCTGGGTCTTCCTGGCGCTGTACGTGGGCTTCGGCATCCTGGCGGGTATCTGGCCCCTCCACACCTGGTCGCCCGACGGCCACGCCTCGGCGCCCACGGCGGTCTCGATGCTGCACGCAGGCGTGCTGATGAAGCTCGGCGCGTACGGCGTCGTCCGCGTGGCGATGACGCTCCTGCCCGACGCGGCGCAGTACTGGGCCCCGCTGGTCGGGACGGTGGCGGTGATCAACGTCGTCTACGGCGCCTTCTCGGCGATGGCGCAGACCGACCTGAAGTACGTGGTGGCCTACTCGTCGGTCTCTCACATGGGGCTCGTCATGCTGGGCGCCGCCACGCTGACGGAGGCCGGGCTCAACGGTTCCGTCTACCAGATGTTCGCCCACGGGATCATGACGGGACTGTTCTTCGGGCTGGTGGGGCTCATCTACGAGAAGTCCCACACCCGGGAGATCAACCGGATGGGCGGGTTCGGGCGGAGGATGCCCGGGGTCGCGGCGTGCTTCACCCTGGGCGCCCTGTCGTCCCTCGGCCTCCCGGGCCTCGCCGGCTTCGTCGCGGAGATCCTCACCTTCCTCGGCGCCTGGCAGTCGAGCTCGCGGTGGTGGCTCTTCCCTGCCGTCCTGGGCACGCTCCTGACGGCGATCTACGTGCTCCGGGTGGCGAAGCGGATCTTCTGGGGTCCGCTGGTGACCGGGCCGCACGGGGCATGGGCCGACCTCCCCGACGCCCAGGGGCCCGAATGGGTGGCCCTGGTCTTCCTCTCGGCCATCCTCCTCGTGTTCGGTCTCGTCCCGGGGCTCGTGCTCTCGCGGGTGGACCCGTCGGTCGTGACCCTCCTGGATCGGATCGGGGTGCTGCCGTGATGCTGCTGGCGCTGGAGCTCGGCGTCGCCGCGCTCGCCGTCCTCGTGTTCCTCCTGGGTCTGAGCGGCCGGGGCGGCCGGCAGCGGGAGACCGGCCTCGCCGTCGCCGTCGGGCTGGCCGGGCTCTACGCGCTCTCGCTGCTCATCGACGCCCGAGGACCACTGTTCGACGGCGCCTACATCGTCGATCCGCTCGCCGTGTTCCTCAAGCAGGTCTTCCTCCTGGCGACGCTCCTCGCCGTCATCGGCGGGCTCGGTCGGCCGGACGGCGTCGAGCGTCACCGCGCGCTCGAGTACCACCTGCTGATGCTGACCTCGCTGCTGGGCATGATGGTCCTGGCCTCGGCCCGCGAGCTGGTGCTGCTCTTCGTGGCGTTCGAGCTCATGTCGATCCCACTGTACGTGCTGGCGGGGTTCGTCAAGAAGGACGCCCGGGCGGTCGAGGCGTCCCTCAAGTTCTTCCTGGTGGGCAGTCTCTCGACGGCGCTCCTGGCCTACGGCCTGTCCTTCGTCTACGGCGTCGCCGGCAGCACCCGGCTCGACGTCGTGACGCGCGCGGTGGCCGAGGGCGATCCGCTGCTCATCCTGGGCCTGCTCCTGGTCCTCGGCGGCGTCGGCTTCAAGATCGCCGCCTTCCCGTTTCACATGTGGGTCCCGGACACGTACGAGGCCGCGGCGACGCCCTTCGTCGCATGGCTGGCGGTGGCGCCGAAGGCGGCCGGGTTCGCCGTCCTGCTCCGGGTTTTTGTGGAGCACGCGGGCCCGCCCGGCTCCCTCTGGGCCGGGACGGCGGCGCTGCTGGGCGCCTTGACGATCGTGGCCGGCAACCTGATGGCGATCCCGCAGACGGACGCCAAGCGGCTCCTCGCCTACTCCGGCATCGCCCACATCGGCTACATGCTGCTCGGAATCGCGGCGTTCTCCGCGCACGGCGTGGCGATGCTGCTGTTCTACCTGGTGGCGTACCTCTTCTCGAACATGGGCGCGTTCATGGTCGTGGAGGTCGTGACCCAGACCGAGGGCTCGTCCGCGCTCCGGACCTTCCGCGGGCTCGCCCAGCGCTCGCCGGCGCTCGCGCTCGCGATGCTCCTGTTCCTGCTCTCGCTCGGCGGGATCCCGTTCGTGGTGGGGTTCTGGGCCAAGCTCTACGTCCTGTGGGCGGCGGCCCAGGCGGGGCTCTACGGGCTCGTCCTGCTGGCGGCGCTCCTGACGGTGGTGGCGCTCTTCTACTACCTGCTGGTCGCCAAGCAGATGTACGTCGACCTGCCGGCGCGCCCGACCGCCGTGCCCGTGCCGCCGGCGCTCGCCCTCGTGCTCGCCGTCAGCGCGGTCGCGGTCGTGCTGCTGGGCCTCTACCCGGGCCCGCTCGTCGACTTGGCGCTCCGCGCGGCCGCCCCGCTGTTCTGACGGCGCGCCCGGCGCCCGGGCGCTACTTCTGCCAGCGTCCCTCGATGTAGACCCAGCCCTGGGGCGTCCGCTGGTGACGCCCGGGGATCCACGCGCCCTGCGCCTGGACCCACCGTCCGGGGACCCAGACCCAGCGGCCCCCCTTCCAGTCCCAGTGGCCCGCAATCCACACGAACTGGGGTCCGGGCGACGGTGGCGGCTTTTCGACCTGGACCGCCGGCGGTGGGGTCGGCGCCTGGGCGAGTGCAGGCGCTGCCCCCAGGCAGAGACTGAGGCCGAGCAGGACGAGGAGACCGCGCGTCCAAGTGACCATCTTTGGCTTTTTCTCCCGTTGCCTTCGCCTGTTCCGACGCGCCCCGCCGGGTTCCATTCGGCGCCGCTCCCGCTAGGTAAGCAGGGGCGCCTCTCGCCGTCAAGGCGCCGGGGGGCCGGGCGCCGGGGACCGAGGCGGCGTCCGCGCGATGGCACGGCTCCCCTGCCGGTCGGTCCCTTGATTGACAGGTCCCGCAGCTCACGCTAGCGTACCGACCGGTCGGTACATCGGCATGGCGCGATCCCCGGTCAGGGAGCAGATCCTCGAGGTGGCGACCCGGATGATGGCGGTCCGTGGCTACCACCGGACTGCGCTCGACGACGTGCTTCGGGAGAGCGGGGCTGGAAAGGGCAACTTCTATCACTACTTCCGGTCCAAGGAGGACCTGGGGTACGCGATCCTTGATCGGCTGCTCGGCCGGTTCGAAGCGGGGACGCTGACCCCGATCTTCGGGGACCCCGCCCGGGATCCCTTGGGTCAGGTGGAGACGTTCCTCGAGCAGATCCTGGCCACGGAACGAGCCCGGAACTGCATGGGGGGCTGTCCCCTCGGGAACCTCGCGGCCGAGCTGGCCGACGCCCACGAGGGCTTTCGCCAGCGTCTCGCCGCCGGCTTCGAACGCTGGCGCCACTGCCTGGCGGCCGCGCTCACCCGCGCCCGGGCGCAGGGCGCGCTCGCGCCGGACGTGGAGCCGGACGCCCTCGCGCGGTTCCTGGTCGCGGGCATCGAGGGGGCCATCCTGCTGACCAAGGTCCAGAAGGACATCCGGGTGATGGAGCATTGCATCGCCGAGCTGCAGCGCCACGTGGCGCTCTATCGGGGCGCCGGGCGGCCGGTGCCGGCGAGCGTGGCGCGATGACCACCGAGCGCGCGCCCGTCGCGTCGGCCGAGACGCCGGACCAGCGGCTCCACCAGGATCTGCTCGCCCGGGCCGCCGGTGCCGTGGAGGCGCTCGTCCATCGCTACGGCGCGAAGATCTACCGGCTGGCGCTCCGCATCACGGGCAACCCCGAGGACGCGCAGGAGGTGAGCCAGGACGTCCTCTGGACGATCGTCCGGAAGATCGAGACGTTCAAGGGCGAGTCCGCCCTCGGGAGCTGGATCTATCGCATCACCGCCAATGCCGCCTACGAGAAGCTCCGCAGCCGCCGTGGCAAGGACGAGGTGTCCTGGGAAACCTTGCTCCCAGCCTTCGACCGGGACGGCCACTTCGTGGAGCCGGGGCACGACTGGACTCAACAGGCGAAGGATCCGGCGCTCCAGGCCGAGGCGCGGCGCCGCTTGCGCGACGCCATCGACGGCCTTCC
>DASZOL010000092.1:0-10928 GCA_035550795.1 Candidatus Methylomirabilota bacterium | reverse complement strand
CCACATGAGGTCCGAGTGCCACTCAGGGCGGACGTAGGGGGCGGCGCTCAGCATGGTGCGGCGCGGCGCGCCGGCAAGGCCCAGGTTGTGCTGCGCGTGCGAGAAGACCGCCATCGCGACGAACCAGAGCCAGGCCTGCGCGAGCGCCAGGCGCCGGCTCCAGAGCGCCCGGCCCCGGAGCGCGGGAACGAGCCAGTAGGTGATGCCCATGAACGAGAGCGTGACCGCGGTGCCCACGGTCAGGTGGAGATGGCCCGGGATCCAGGCGGTGTTGTGGACGACCAGGTTCAGGTTGTACGAGGCGTTGATGAGGCCCCCGACCCCGCCGAAGACGAAGAGGAGCATCGCCAGGACCTGGGCGGTGACCGACGGGTCCGCCCAGGGCAGCTTGCCAAACCAGGCCACCCAGCCCCGGCCCCCTCGCGCCCGGGCCCCGCTCTCCAGAGAGGCCACGACATTGAAGAAGGTGAGGAGGCTCGGGAAGAAGACCGCGAAGGTCAGGAAGGCGTGGACCAGCTTCCACCCGTGATGGATGCCCGGATCGGCGTACTGGTGGTGGAAGCCCAGGGGGGTCGAGAGGACGAGGAACAAGATGAACGATGTGCGGGCCAGGGGATCGCTGAAGAGCTTGCCGCCTGCCTGGCGAGGCACGAGCGTGTACCAGGAGATGTAGGCCGGCAGCAGCCAGAAGTAGACGATCGGATGGCCGGTGAACCAGAAGAGAGCCCGTGCCAAGAGCGCATCGGTACCGCTCAGGAGTCCCACTGACCACGGAATGAGCAAGAACAGCATCTCGGAGGCGATCCCCAGGGAGGCGATCGTCCACATGGCGAAGGTCACCATCGCCATGAAGCCTGCCAGTGGGGTCCGCCGTCCGGGGTTCCGGGCGCGCCAGGCGCGGAGCGTGAGGGCCAGATTGAGGGTGACCAGCCACGTGCCGACGACGACCAGGGTTAGGCCCACGTAGAAGGCCCAGTGCGCCCTGAGCGGCGGGTAAAAGGTGAACATCACGCTCGCGGCGTTCCCCATCAGGGGGATGGCCGCGAGCAGGAGCCCGGCGGTCATCAGCCAGAACGTGGTCCAGGCCAGCGGACCGCTCCACAGCGGGCGCTCGAAGGCGCGGGCGGCGAGCAGCGGCACGAAGCCGCAGATGAAGAACGTAGTGAAGACCAGCACGTTCAGGACGCCGTGCAGCGTGAGGCCGTGGTAATAGGAACGGATCACCGGCGCGAGCGCCGGATAGAGGTTCACCCCTGCATGCTCCAGCGCTTGGAGAAGGCCCACCGTCACGCCGCCGAAGAGCGCGACGAGCGCCACCGCCAGGTTGGCGCCGGCCACCCGGCGCTCCGTCGGGAAGTCGCGCAGCATCTCGGACGGGGTGACCGAAGTCATGGCCGAGCCTCGACGATCACCTTACCCCACATCGTGTGATGCGCGACCCCGCAGTACTCGTGGCAGACGAACGGGTATTCTCCCGCGCGGTCGAAGCGGGTCGTCACGCGTGCGATCTGGCCCGGGAGCAGCATCACGTTGACGTTGTGCCGGTCGACGTGGAGGCCGTGCACGATGTCCCGGCTGGTGGCGACGAACGTCACCGTCGAGCCTGCCGGCACACGGATCTCGCTCGGCGTGAAGCTCCAGATGCCGGCGACCATCCGCACCTCATACCGGTCGGGGCCGATCGGCACCACGCCGGGCTGGTTGAACGGCGGCGTCTCCGCGACCTTCGTGACATCGACGCGACCGGCGTCGCTCGGGAGGTGAATCCCCACGCCGAAGGCGGTGACCGCGAGCGCGACCAGCATTCCGACCGGAATGGCGATGCTGGGCAGGATCCACGCCAGCTCGTACAGGTAGACCGTGGTGCCCTGCTTCATCGCGCCCTCACCGGGTCCAGAGTTTCAGGTAGAGATTGGTCCACATGAAGGCCAGGAGGGCGAGGTAGACCAGCATGAAGACCAGAGCTCCCTTCGGATGGTCGTTCTCGTTCACGTCGGCGCCCCCTTTCGCAGTGCTCCTCGAGCCCGGAGCAAGCGGGGTGCCATCTGGCGCACGCGGTTAGCCGTCCCGGAAGGCGCCGGCGCGGCGATTTGGCGAGGCCCCCCCGGGGGATCGGCACTTCGGCCGCTGGGGTGGCGCTGTCCCACCTGGGGCGTCCCGGCCCCAGGTGAGGCCGCCCGCATCGACGACCTCGCAGCCGGTTGAGCCCTCGGCACGGCGGTCAGCTGCGCCGTCGGCATGCGGCGCGATGCCTGCCGCCGGCGGTCGAGCGGCGCTGGAGGTTGCCGCACCGCTGCGAGGGCCGTCGCGCGAGGACCCGGCCGATCAGGGTTGCGTACGGGCAGGCGGCCGGGTCCGCAGGTAGACGAACCAGTAGACCAGGCCGACGAGGACCGCGCCGCCGATGACGTTGCCGATCGTGACGGGCAGGAGGTTGCGGCCCAGGAAGGAGCCCCACGTGAGTGTCGGGAGCCGACGGGCCGACGCGCCGGCCGTGTCGGCGAAGCCGGGGTCGAGGCTGGCGACCAGCAGTCCGAACGGGACGAAGTACATGTTGGCGACGGAGTGCTCGAACCCCGCGGCCACGAAGGCGCCGATGGGAGGAACGATGGCCAGGACGCGATCGGCCGTCGTGCGGGCCGAGAGACTCAGCCAGACGGCCAGGCAGACCAGGGTGTTGCAGAGCACGCCGAGCGCCACCGCCTGCGTGAAGCCGAGCCCGACCTTGGCGTGCGCGATTGCCAGAGCCGTGACCCCGAACGCGCCGTCCCCGTTGCGATGCGTGCCGGCGACGTAGACCAACCCCGCGATTCCGAGCGCGCCCACGAGGTTCCCGGCGAAGACGATCAGCCAGTTGCGCAGGAGCGCACCCGTGGACACGCGACGGCTCGCCCAGGCCATCACGATGAGGTTGTTTCCCGTGAACAGCTCGGCGCCGCCCACCACGACGAGGATGAGGCCGACGCTGAAGGCCACGCCGGCCAGGATGCGGACGGCGCCTCCCGGGGCGGACCCCGCACCGGCCAGCGCCGTGGTGGCGACGACGCCCCCGAGCGCGATGAAGGCGCCGGCAAGCACGGCCAGCGTGAGCGTCGTGACCGCGTCCATCGCCGCCTTCCGAACGCCGACCTCTTCGGCCCGACGCGCCATCTCGAGCGGGAGCAGCGCGTCGGGATGCGGCAGGCCGCCCGAGGTGTCGTCCATCGGCCGGACTTCCCGCTTTCCTCAGGCCTTGAGCGCGGCCATGAGATCCCGCCGCGTGACGACGCCGACGACCACCTTTCCGCCCGCCGCGTCGTTCACGACCGGAATGGTCCGGATGCGATAGTCCACCATCAAGGCCATCCCCCTGATCGCAGGTTCGATCGGATACAGCGTGATCACGCTCGGGCTCATGATGGCACCGACTGAGGAGACCCAGGCGCTCTCCATGGCGGGGATGAACTGAGGATAGGGCACGAGGTGGAGCTTGAAGAGGTCTAGCTGCGTCACGATTCCCTGCAGGGCCCCGAGGTTGTTCACGACGGGCAGCCCGTTGTACTCGTGCTCGGCGAAGAGCCGCGTCAGCTCATCGATCGTCGTCTCCGGCTTCACGGTGAGAGCCGGCGCTGACATGAGGTCGCCGACGGGAACCTGAATGATCCTGCGCATGGATGCCCCCTGGCGGCGGAATCGCCCGGCGCGCCTCGCCCTGACGGAGACACGCTCCGATCATGGATAGGAGATCACAATGTCGAGCTCGGGATGGCCCGGCGCTTCGGCCCCCACAATGCGGCGCAAAACGTCGATCTCCGTGAGCATGCCGACGAGGCGCGCGCCTTCCAGGACGGGAAGGCAGCCGACCTTGTCCCGCCGCATCCGCTCGGCGGCCTCCGCCACGTCGGCCGTGGCGCCGATGCATTGGACCGGCGCCGACATCACGCCGCGGACGGGCGCCTGCCGCAGGAGCATGCTCACCGGCACCTCGCCGATCCGGCGATAGACGTCGGGCGCGAACAGCCGGTGGCGGACGTCGCGGTCGGTGACGATGCCCACGAGCGCACCCTCTCGATCTAGCACCGGCAGGTGGCGCACCTTCTGGCGGCACATCCGCTCGACGGCCTCGTGGCACGTGTCGGTGTCCCCGATCGTGACGACACCCCGGCTCATGAGCTCGCTGACTCGCATGCCTGGCCCTCCGGGCGTCACTCAGCAGCTGGCCGAGGAAGTGCCCGGTCCGTGCCACCTTCAGACGCCCTCACGATGAGGCCCGGGGTCCGGGCGCCGTGTCGCTGGTGGTGGGCATCCGGATCAGGAGCACGGGCACCGGGGAGCCTCGCAGCACGGCCTCCGCCACGGATCCGAACAGAACGCGGCTGACGCCGGACCGGCCGTGCGTGGCCATCGCGATGAGGTCGGCGCGGCTCACCTGGGCAGCGGAGAGGATCTCCTCCGCCGGGGGACCGTGGGCGACGCGGGTGTGAACGCGGAGGCCCTTCTTCGAGAGCCGGCGCTCCACCTCGGAGAGGTACTGCTTGGCCTCCATGCCACGGACGGAGAAGCTATCCGGAACCACGACCCCGGCGGAGGCCACCAGCTCCAGCGGGGACATCGGCTCGACCACGCGGAGAAGGACGACCTCCGCGTCCAGCGGGCCGGCTACCTGCTCCGCGAAGGGCAGGATGGCTTCGGCTGACCCCGAGCCGTCGAGGGGAACCAGCATGCGCTTGTACATGGGGCCTCCTGGCGCGCCCCGCGCCCGGGGCTCCGACGGTGCAATGCCGGTGCCGGGGCTGGGCGGCGGCAACCGGCCGGATTCGCGGGGCTCAGTCAATGCGTGTGCCCGTCGCGCCCGGCGCGAGCGGTGAGGCGTCGGCGCCCCGCTTCGGGAGCCGGCGCCCCAGGGCCAGCCCGAGGACCGCCAGGCCGGCGGTCGCGGCCAGGCTCAGCCAGCCGGTATGAACGAGCAGCCACGCGCACATGAGAAGCGCCAGGACGGGCAGGCCGAAGTCCAGCGCTCGGCGGGCGAGACCGGGGCCCGTCGCTCCTCGGCGCGCCACCCAGAACAGGCTGAGGTTGACGAGCATGAAGCTCAGGAGGACCGCCGCGTCGGTCAGGGCGGCCACCTGCGCAAGGTCATCCAGCAGGACGAGGGACGCCGTGATGCCCGTCACGAGCAGCGTGGCTCGCACGGGGGTGCCGCGGGCGCCGACGGCCCCGAGCCGACCGGGAAGCGCGCCGGCGGCCGCCATCCCGTACACCGAGCGCGCAGCGGCTATCAGAAGCAGCAGGACGGTGTTCGACGTCGCGGCCAGCGCGATCACGCTGATCGCGGTGTCCGCGGTCGGGCCGAGGACCTGCCTGGCCACCAGCGCCAGGGGCGCTGTCGATGCACTCAGATCTCGCCAGTCCACGGCCGCCGTCACCGACAGCGCCACGAGCACGTAGATCAGGGTCGCGCCGACCAGCGAGAGGAACAGCGCGCGCGGGAGGTTCCTCTGCGGCTGGTGCATCTCCTCGGCGAAGTTCCCGATTTCGTCGAAGCCCAGATACGCAAAGAAGATGAGCGCCGCAGCGCTGGACAGACCTGCGAAGCCGTGAGGGGCTTCCAGAAGGCTCACCCGGCTCCAATTGGGCAGCCCGATCGCGATCACGAACAGGAGGCCGGCCGTCTCCACCAGAGTGAGGAGAATCGCGAGCCCGACGGACTCACCGATGCCCACCAGGAGCACGACGACCGCGGCCACCAGGAGCACCAGCGCGTTCGCCACGCCCGGCGTCCCCGCGAGGTGAGCGAGGTAGCCGCCGAAGCCGAGGGCCACCACAGCCACGGCGAGCAGGTCGGCGGCCAGCATCAGCCAGCCAGCCAGAAAGCCCATCCGGGGCCCGAACGCGAGCGCCGTGTACTGGAACTCGGGGGAATCCTTCGGCCGCATCGCGCCGAGCCGTGCGTACGCGTAGGCGGTCAGGCCGGCCGCCACGCCGGCCAGGAGGAACGCGAGCCACAGGGCGTCGCCCGCGAGGCCCGCCGCCGGGCCGATCAGGGCGTACACGCCGGCGCCGAGGATGACGCCGATCCCGGACACGGAGACCTGCCACAGGCGGAGCGTTCGCCGCAGCGTCGGCGCCGTGGCGGGGCCTGTCTCCGGGGCGGGCCGGCGCGCCGTCACTGCGTCGAGCCTCCGGGCCGCGCGGCCCGCATGGCGGACGTCCGGGCGCACTCGGGCGAGCCGAGGGGGGGCGTTCGACCGCCGCGGCTCGCCAGCGCGCGGGTCGTGACCCGGTCGACCCGTGTCCGGCGGCTCGCGTCGATCAAGTCAAGTCTGGACGTGAGAAGGTCCGTGCCACAGGATCCGGGTCGTCCGAGCGCGAAGCCCGCCCCCGAAGCGGACCGCGATGTACAGGACGGGGCCCTTCAGGGTCTGCATGGCCGTGACCGAGGACGACGTCAGCCGGCCGCCCCGGTACGCGCGAGCAAGTCCACCACGTCCTGGGCGATCACCCGCTCCTCGTCGGCCGGGATCACGTAGGCGGGGCAGCGCGTCCCCTCGGGACTGAGGCGGCCCTCCTGCCCCACGACGCCGGCATTGCGCGAGGGATCGAGGACGAGGCCAGTCCATTCCATCCCGGCGCAGATGCGGGCGCGCACCTCGGGGGCGTGCTCACCGATGCCCCCGCTGAACACGACCGCGTCGGCTCCTCCCAGGGTGGCCAGGTAGGCGCCCAGGTACTTGCGGGCGCGGTGGCAGAATACCTCCACCGCCAGCCGCGCGCGCGGATCCTCCCGCTCGAGGGCGAGCAAGTCCCGCATGTCCCGGCTCCGCCCCGACAGGCCGAGCAGCCCGGAGCGCTCGTTGAGCCATCGCTCCACCTCCCGGGCCGGTACACCCTCCCCGCGCGCGAGATGGCCGATGAGCGAGGGGTCGACGTCGCCCGAGCGTGTGCCCATCACGAGGCCTTCGAGGGGCGTGAGGCCCATGGAGGTGTCGATCGACCGCCCATCCTTGATCGCGGCTGCCGAGCAGCCGTTTCCGAGGTGGAGCGCAACGATCGTGGCGCGCGCCCGCGGGATCCCTGCCAGCTCGGCGTACCGGGCGAGGACGGACCGGTAGGCGAGTCCGTGGAAGCCGTAGCGTCGGATGCCGTGCTTCACCGCGAGCTCGTGGGGGATGGCATAGCGATACGCGTGCTCGGGCATGCCGGCGTGGAAGGCGGTGTCGAAGGCGGCGACCATGGGGACGTCGGGGCCGAGCGCTCCCCTGGCGGCCCTGATTCCCTCGAGGCTGGGGGCGTTGTGAAGCGGCGCCAGTGCCTCGAGCGCCTCGATCGCGTCCAGCACGTCCGTGTCGATCAGCACGGGCTCCGTGAAGCGCGCGCCCCCGTGGACGACGCGGTGCCCGACGGCGTCGACCCGGATCGCGCCTCGGGCTTCCGGCGCACCACCGGCGGCGAGCCAGCCGAGCACCCGGCGGACGGCCGCCTCGTGGTCCGGGACCGACACGCGCTCGCGGATCGCCGACCTCCCTTCCGCCTGAAACGTGACGGTCGCGTCGCTCCCGAGGCGCCCAACGAGGCCGCGCGCCAGGCGCCGCGTTCCCCCCGGCGGCGTGCCGGGATCCCTGGCGAAGACCTGGAACTTGAGCGACGAGCTGCCGCAGTTGAGGGCCAGGACGATCACGACTGGAAGGGTGGAGGGCGCCTACCGCTGCCGGTACTTCGGCTTCGACGCGGGCCAGCGTGCGCGGGGATCCCGTGGCGGCTGGAGCAGGGTCGTCGTCGCACCTTCCCTGGCTGCCATGGCTTTCCGGCTCCGAATCGGGATCAGCGGCTCCGGATCGTGAGGACCGGAGACGGGGCGACGCGGACCAGCCGCTCGGCGACGCTCCCGAGGAGGACCTTGGACAGCCCGGTGCGCCCGTGCGTCCCGATGACGATGAGGTCCGCGCGATGGCGTCGCGCCGCGCGGGGCACCTGCTCGTCCGGACTGCCGTCGAGCAGGAGGCCCGTCGCCCGCGCGCCCGCCTGCTTCGCGCGCTGGACGAGTGCGGCGATGCGCTTGCGAGCGTGTTCGCGGGTGCTCCGGTCGATCGCCTCGTAGGTTCCGGGTGAGACGAGGTCTGCGCCGGTGGGCACCACCAGCGGCGGCAGTGCGTACGCGATCAGCAGCCGCGCCCGGTTCTGGCGGGCGAGCGCGATCGCCTTGACCAGGGCCGGCCGCGAGGCCCTGGAGAGGTCCGTCGCGTGCAGGATGCGCCGGAAGACCCTCACGCCGCTTTCCACGGCCCCGCCTGGCCGCCGGGGGCTTCGATCGCGGCGCCCTCCGCGTGGATGACCAGGATCGGCGTCGTCGTGCCGCGCAGGACGGACTCGGTCACGCTCCCGAGCAGGAGTCGCCCCAGGCCGCTCCGGCCATGCGTGGTCATCACGATCTCCCCGGCCCTGTGCAACCGGGCCCCTTCCACGATGGCACGAGCGGGGGGGCCGTACCAGACCGACGTCTCGACCGTGACACGGCTCTCTCGGGACAGTCGCGTCTTCAGCTGAGCGAGGTAGGCTTCCGCTTCGCTCACCACCCTGACCTGGGCCTCGGTCGGATCGACGCCGGGCAGCGTCTGGGCCTGGGCGGCCCGGAGCAGGAGCATGCGCGCCCCGGACAGCTCCGCGAGCTCCAGCGCCCTCGGGAGGGCCGCCTCGGCCAGGGCCGAGCCGTCCAGGGGCACGAGGATCGTACCGAACTTCATGGGCGCCTCTCTTTCCTCTGGACTGCCTGCTCAGCGGAGCGAGGCGAGATAGGCGGCGAGGGCGCTCGCCTCGGCCTCGCTCAGCTCCAGGTTCGGCATGTGGCGCGTCGGCTCCTGGGCGGACGGATCGCGCAGCCACCGCGCCAGCGCCGCTTCCGGGTACCGGCTGGCCGCGCGGCGAAGGTCCGGGGCGATTGGCGTCCCGGCGACGCCGATGGTGTGACAGCCGTAGCAGCCCTTGTCCCTGAACAGTTGCTGTCCGCGGGTGACCAGGCCTTCCCGCCCCTGGGCGTCGAGCCGCGCGCCCGCCCCGAGACCCGCCACGAGCAGCCCGATCGCCGTGATGCCTGTGACCGCGCGGCGCACCGTCATCGCCGCCAGGCCTCCCGGGCGGTGAATCCCCGCGCCTCGAGCGCCCAGACGATCGGCGCTGGGTTGATCGTCCGGACCCGGAGGATCACTTCCTTGAACCCGCCCTCGCTGGCCAGGGTCACGATGCTCGAGATTTCGACGCCCGCAGCTTCGACCGCCTGCACAGCCTCGGCGAGGGCGTGGGGCCGGTTGCCGAGGAGGACATCGAGCCGGCTGGACGGTTCGCCGGCGCCCATGGCCCGGACGAAGAGCCGCAACACGTCCGTCTCGGTCACGAGGCCGATGAGCCGCTCGCCGTCCGTGACCGGAAGCGCCCCGATCTTCTCCTGGAGCATGAGGTGGGCCGCCGCCTCGATGGGAAACATCCGGCCGATCGTAATGACCGTCCGGGTCATGATCTCCCCGACCCGCAAGCGGTCCAAGAGGTAGTTGAGCTCGTGCACCTCGAGGCCGCTGGCCGGCGACGCCATGGCCCGCTTCAGGTCGCGATCCGACAGGATGCCCACCAGTCGGCCCTCCTCGATCACGGGCAGATGGCGGACTCCGCGCTGCCCGGTCAGCCGAAGCGCCTCGGGGAGCGTCGTCTCGGGCGTGACCGTGTAGAGCTTCGTCTGCATCACGTCTTGGACCAGCATCAGCCATCCACCTCCAGCCCATCCGGTACCCGGTGAGAGCCCGGCGGTGTCTCGAGGAGCAACGGCGGTGCCAGGGCCGTCTGCCACGAGAATCAGGGGTTGCGCACGGAGCCGGCGGACGGGGTGGGGCATTGTCCTGCCTCGTTGGGGCGGACGCGCCCCAGGATGATCGCCGGCGGGGTCGGGCCGGCGGATAGGCCGGGCCTTTCCGTCCCGCCTCCCTTGGCACCACGATTGCTCCGCAGGTGCCGAGGACATCTGCGTGACTCGAACCGTCCTGGTCGTTGATGACGAGCCCGATCTGGTCGCGACGTGCGAGCGGCTTCTCGGGCGCGCCGGCCACGCGTCCCTTCGAGCCTACACCGGGCTCGACGCGATCGCGCTGATCGACCGGGAGGCGCCGGATCTGGTCGTGGCCGATCTCCGCCTGCCCGGGGCGGACGGGTTGACGGTCGCGCGCCATGCGCATGTCCACGTTCCGCCCATCCCGGTGATTCTCATCACCGCGTACGATTCCCCGCAGGCGCGGAGTGCCGCCCGGGAAGGGGGCGTGAGCGTCTACCTCGCCAAGCCCTTCTCCAATGCCGCGTTCCTCGACGCCATCCAGCGAGCCTTGTCCCCGAGGCCGACCGACGGGGTGGGCGAGGGGCTCGCGTAAAGGACGCGGTGGCGAAGGGGGAGCCGGCCCGGTCGCTCCTGGACGACCTCCGGCGCCCGGAGGCCTACCCGGCCCCCCGCCCCGCGCGGGTCACGCAGGTCACGACCCACATCTCCTGGGTCTTCCTGACGGACCGGGAAGTCTGGAAGCTCAAGCGCCCCGTCGACTACGGGTTCGTGGACTACACGACGCCCGCGCGCCGCCGGCGCTGCTGCGAGGACGAGGTGCGCCTGAACCGGCGGCTCGCGCCCGACGTGTACCTCGGCGTCGTCCCGGTCCGCCTCGGCCCGCAGGGGTACGGGTTCGGCGCGGACGGCGAGATCGTCGACTACGCGGTCCGCATGCGACGGCTCCCGGACGAGCGGAGCGCGGCGGCGCTTCTCGGCCGGGGCGCGCTCACGGTCGAGCACCTCACCCGGCTGGCCGCTCGACTCGCTCGCTTCTTCCGCGAGGCGGCGCCCGTGCCGGAGTGGGGCGCCCTCGAGGCCATCCGCCGCAACGTCACCGAGAACTTCGCCCAGGCGGAGCCGTTCGTGGACCGGT
>DASZOL010000091.1:0-18377 GCA_035550795.1 Candidatus Methylomirabilota bacterium | reverse complement strand
CCGTAGTTGAACGCCTTGCCGACCATGCAGGCCCGGGCGCCCAGGGCGACCGCCTTGACCACGTCCGCGCCGCGGCGGATGCCGCCGTCGAGGATCACCTCCGCGCGCCCTGCCGCGGCGTCGACGATCTCCGGGAGCGCCCCGATGGGCGACGGCGCATGGTCGAGCTGGCGGCCCCCGTGGTTGGACACGATGATGCACTCGATGCCGCGCTCGACGGCGAGGCGGGCATCGGCGGCGGACATTATCCCCTTGAGCGCGATCGGCCCCGGCCAGATGGAGCGGTACCAGTCGATGTCGGCCCAGCCAATGGCCGGGCTGAACTGCTTCGTGGTGAAGGCGGCCAGCGAGACGGCGTCGTGCTCCACCCCGGGCATTCCGACGAAGTTCCCAAACGTGGGCCGGGGATGGATCAGGAACCCGCGCAGCCAGGAGACGCGGCGGACCGTGTCGAGGACGTTCCTCACCGTGATCCGCGGCGGTAGGACGAGTCCGCTCCGCACGTCGCGCTCGCGCTGGCCCAGCACCGGGGTGTCGACCGTCACCACGAGGACGCGGTACCCGGCCGCCTTCGCTCGCTCGATCAGCATCCGCACGACCTCGCGGTCCCGCCACACGTAGAGCTGGTACCAGATGGGGCCGGTCGCCGCCTGGGCGATCTCCTCCATGGGGCAGATCGACATCGTGCTGGCCGTGAAGATGACCCCCTTCCGGCCGGCCGCCCGGGCCGCCACCGCCTCGCCGAGCGGCCAGAACATCCCAGTGAAGCCCGTCGGGGCGAGGATCAGCGGCGACGCCACGGGGATGCCGAGGACGGTGGTGGACTGGTCCCGGCGGCTCACGTCCACCAGGCTCCGCGGCTGGAACCGGTACCGCCCGAAGTCGGCCTGGTTGTCGCGCATCGTGACCTCGTCCTCGGCGCCGCCGTCGATGTAGTCGAAGAGCGCCCGCGGCAGCCGCCGCCGGGCGGCTGCGCGGAGGTCCTCGATGGTCACGATCATGGCGTGAGCATACTCCCTTGGCGGCCGGGCTCGCCCACTGCGGAGGGCATGATGGATGGTCGTCGATCTGCCTGCGGAGGCGATCCCGCTCGCGTCGACGCGCCGCGCGTGAAGCGCACGTCGACGCTTCAGGTCAGCGGCTGCGCTTCGTGCGGGCGGCCTTGCGCGCCGACGGCCGGGATCGCGGCTTCCGGATCGCCGACCCGGACGGCCTGCCTCGGGCCTTGAGCAGGCCCCGGATGTAGGAGGCCTCGCCGGCATGCTGATGACAGTCCGCCAGGATGCTGACCAGGCGCACGCCGACCGTCGGCGGATCCGGGCCCGGCTCGTCCAGCTCCCGGTCGAGCTCCGCGGGGGAGAGCGACGCCAGGTATTGCTTGGTCCGCTCCGTGACCGCGCGGAGGTAGTCGAGCGGCACCTTCGCGCTCGGGGATCGGAACGCCCGCACCTGCGCGGCCGTGTGGCCGTACCCGGAATCCTCGTGGTCCGGCGGGCGGCCGTACTTCTGGTGCCACCCGTCCCGCGTCCAGAGGTCCGCCTCGCCCATGAGATCGGCGATCTGGGCGTCCTGCACGCGGATGAGGTGCCACACCGTCCAGCCGAGGGGGTTACAGCCCGGCCGCGGCGGCCAGTCGAGGTCGGCGGCGCGAACGCCCGCCAGCACTTCCGCCGTCAGCTCAGGCAGCCGGTCGTAGCCGTCGACGATCAGCTCCCGCCATTCCACCGCCGTCCTCCTCCCCTCCCGGTGGGGCGAGTGTAGGAACCGCGGGCAGCAGAGTCAAGGACGCGGCGCGGCGCAGAGTTCCAGGCGGCGCGAGTGTAGGAGCCGTCCGTGACATGCTGCCACCTTCGCCGCCGGTCGTGGCAGCTCACTCCGCCGCGGCGTGCACGGGCACCGGCACACCGCCGACGGCGGCGGGAACGGCCGAGGCGGTCGCGGGCGGGCCGGCCAGGCCCAGGTCGCGGATCAGCCGCGCGAGGTAGGTCCGCTGGAGCCCGAGGAGCCGCGCCGCCCGCGTGCGGTTCCCGTTGGTCCGCCGGAGGGTCGAGGCGATGAGCCCGCGCTTGAACTCCTCGACGGCGGCGTGATACGTCCGCGCCACCTCGCGGGCCACCCCGTCGGCGGGACCGGCCTCCCGGATCTCGGCGGGCAGGTCCCGCCCCGTGACCTCCGGCCCCTCGGCGAGGACGGCGGCGCGCTCGATCACGTTCTCGAGCTCCCGGACGTTTCCCGGCCAGGAATACCGGCGGAGGCACGCCAGCGCCTCGGGCGTGATGGCGCGCAGCTCGCGCTTGAGCTCCTGCCGGTAGCGGTCGAGGAAGTGCTGCGCGAGGGCGGGCACGTCCCCCGCCCGCTCGCGGAGCGGCGGCAAGGTCAGGCTCACGACGTTGAGGCGGTAGTAGAGGTCCAGGCGGAAGAGGCCATCGCGGACGGCGGCGCGGAGGTCCCGGTTCGTGGCGGCGACGAAGCGGACGTCGGTGCGGATCGGGCGCGTCCCCCCGACGCGCTCGAAGGTCTGGTCCTGGAGGACGCGGAGCAGCTTGGCCTGCAGGATAGGGCGGATGTCGCCGATCTCGTCGAGGAAGACGGTTCCCCCGTGGGCCACCTCGAGCTTTCCGCGCTTCTGCTGATGCGCTCCCGTGAACGCCCCCTTCTCGTGGCCGAAGAGCTCGGACTCGAGGAGCTCCTCGGAGAGCGCCACGCAGTTGACAACCACGAACGGCTGATCGCCTCGGCGGCTCCACCGGTGGATCGCGCGGGCGATGACCTCCTTGCCCGTCCCGCTCTCTCCGAGCAGCAGCACTGTCGCCCCGCTCGGCGCCGCTCGCCGGGCGACGTCCAGCACGGCCCGCATCTGCGGGCTGTCGCCCACGATCGCGGCGTAGCGGTCCCCCACCTCGGACGAGAGGAGCGCGTTCGCGTCCCGGAGCGCCTGGCGCTCCAGCGCCTTGCCGAGCACGATCTCGAGGTGGCGAGCGTCGACGGGCTTGGGGACGAAGTCGTACGCGCCCTTCTTCATCGCCTCCACGGCCCTTGCGATCGTCCCGTGCCCGGTGATGACGATCACGACGACGTCCGGCTCCTCCCGCCGGATCGTCTCGAGCACGGTCATGCCGTCCATGCCCGGCAGAACGAGGTCCAGCAGCACGATCGCGGGCGGCTCCTCGCGGCAGAGGCGGAGAGCCTCGGGCCCGCGGTCCGCGACCGTAACCTGGAAGCCGAGTGAGCGGAGCCGGTCGCCCAGCGCCTCGCAGAAGTCCGGATCGTCATCGACCAGGAGAACACGCGCCGGTAGGGCCATGGGTTGGTCCTCAGTCGCGGTCGAACGCCTGCGCCGTGAGCCGCAGGAGCTCGCCGGGGTCGAAGGGCTTGAGCATGAACTCGTCGGCGCCGCGGGCGCGGCACGCCTCGCGGAGGGGACGGTTCGGGGAGCCGGTCAGCACGATCACGCAAGCGGCGGGCGCGGCCCGACGGATCTCCGGCAGGGCCTCGAAGCCTCCGAGCCGCGGCATCTTGAGGTCGAGGATGATGCAGCCGGGCCGGGCGTCCCGCGCGCGGGCGAGCGCTTCGATCCCGTCCCGCGCCGTGATCACCTGGTACCCCGCAGCGGTCAGCCGATCGGACACGATCTGGAGCAGATCGTCCTCGTCGTCGACGACGAGGACGAGGCGGTCACTCCGGGCGGACGGGGTCGCCGCATGCTGAGGCCCGCCCGTCATGCGGCCGCCTCGCTCGCGGCGGGCAGGAGCAGGACGAAGGCCGCCCCGCCCCCGCGCGCGTCCTCCACCCAGATCCGGCCTCCGTGAAGCTCGACCAGGTGACGCGTGATCGTGAGGCCGAGGCCGGTGCCCGGGGGCCGCTCGCTCTCGAGCCGCGCGACCTGGTAGAACTTGTCGAACACACGCTCGCGCTCCGTGGCCGGGATCCCCGGACCGGAATCCTCGACCGCGAATCGCACCAGCCCGCCCATCCCGGCGCTCGACGTGACGGTCACGCGGCTGCCCGGCGGGCTGAACTTGATGGCGTTCGCGAGGAGGTTGGTCAGGATCTGGTGCACCTTGTCCGGGTCCGCCCAGACGGGCGGGCAATCGCGCAGCGCCGTGTCCACCCGCACGCGCCGCTCGGTCGCGACGTGGCGGAGGCCGTCGACCGCGTCGGTGACGAGGTCGGCGACCGGGAGGACCTGCGGGAGGAGCTCGATCTTGCCCGCCTCGATCCGCGTGAGGTCGAGAAGGTCCGAGACCATGCGGCCGAGCCGGTCGGCGTTGTCGCGGACGCGGCTGAGGTAGTGGCGGGGCTTGTCGGTGAGCGGCCCGGCCACCCCGTCCAGGAGGTTGTCGACGTAGCCCTTGACGGCGGCCAGGGGCGTCCGGAGCTCGTGCGAGACGTTGCCGAGGAAGTCGGACTTCAGTTGATCCACCTCGCGCAGGCGCGCGTGAGACGCCTCAAGCTCCCGGTAGGTCGCCTGCAGCTCCGCCGTCCGCTGGTGCACCTTGGCCTCCAGCTGCGCGGCCGATTCCTGGAGCCGCCGGTACAGGTGCGCGTTCTGAATCACGACGGCCGCCTGCGCGGCGAAGACAGTTACCAGCCGGACGTCGTTCTCCGAGAGCCCGCCCGGCTTGTTGGCGATCGATATCTTCCCGACGAAGCGGCCCTCGTGGACGAGGGGGATCTCGGTGAGGTTGTAGACCCCGAACGGACGGAGGAAGGCGCGCTGCTCCTCGTTGAACTGCTCCGGCCGCTTGTTGACCATCGGGCCCTGGTGACGGAAGTTCCAGGCGGGCTTGAGCACGTCGGCCGGATACCGGACCTTCCTGAGCAGCTCGTCCGCCACGTTGTACCCCGGCCACTGGCAGACGAACTCCCGCGTCTCCGCCTCGTAGAGCGAGATGACGCACTTCTCGCAACCGACCAGCTCCGCCAGCCGGCGGGTGAGCCGGCCGTAGGTCTCGCGGATGTCGGTCATGGCCTCGAAGGAGCGGGAAATCTCCTCGAGGCCCTCGAGCTCGCGGTAGCTCCGCCGGGGGCGGAGGAGCCGCCGGACCGCCTCGACCGCGGCCCTCACCCGCCCCATGCCACGCCCCGGACCGGGTCAGGACCCCGGGCCTCCCGCCCGCGCCAGGGGGGGCCCGGGTACCGGACCCGTCGGTCCCCGAACGCACGGAGGGCGTCACCCTTCGGTGACGCCCTTCGCAGCCGAGCCGATTGGTCGCCCGGGCGGCCGTGACGCCGGGCGCTAGTTCTTGGTGGCCGGCTTGGCCCCCGGGTTGTCCTTAAACCACTGCTTGTTGATGTCGGTGTACTGCTTCCACTGGTCCGGAACCTCGTCCTCGGCGAAGATCGCCTTGACCGGGCACACCGGCTCGCAGGCGCCGCAGTCGATGCATTCTTCAGGGTGAATGTACAGCATCTGATCACCCTCGTAGATGCAGTCAACCGGACAGACCTCCACGCAGGCCTTGTCCTTCACGCCGATGCACGGCTCGGCAATCACGTAGGGCATCGAGTCCTCCCGAGTTGGTGGCGGCCTGGCGAACCGGCTCACTTTTACTATGGGGGTAGGCGGGTGTCAAGCGCACGCTCCATCACCCGCGCCCCATGGAACCGGCCTCTTGCAAGCCACCGGGAGACGCGCCCGCCTGCCGTGTCGCGACCGGATCCGGAGCCATGCAAGGCCTGATGGCTCCGCCCCGCGCCGAGGCCGCCCGCCGCGCGGCGCGTCTTCCCTCGGGAGAACGCCCGGCAAGGAAGTGCAACGCGGATGCCCGGTAGGATGTGCCCGAACTTCGCGAAACATCAAGGGAGCGCTGCGCCATGGATCGAGGAGGTGCACTGGTTTGTGTGCACCCCTGCACTGGTTTGTGTGCACCCGGGCGAGGAAGGGCCTGCGCTAGCCCGTTGCGCCCCCCTCGGCCCAGACGATTGCATCGCGGCAGGCCGCGGCCAGAGGCTCGAGCGCATCGGCGAAGAAGTGATCGGTGTTGAGGACGCGAACCCAGGGCGTCCCGGGCAGGGTCGCGGCGAGAGCCTGGACCTCGGACGGTGTGGTGAACTCGTCCTCGGCGGCGCCGATGAGCGCGATCCGGCCAGGGAATCGGGCGAGGAAGCCGTAGTCGTGGCGGGTCGGCACGGGGGCGACGCCCAGATAGAGGCCGACGCCGGGGTCGGCCGCCGCCGCCCGGGCGCCCACGGCGCTCCCGAACGAGTAGCCGGCGACGGCGATGTGCCCTCGCGGGCCGTCGAGCGCGGCGCGAAGGTGGGCGAGCGCGCCGGCCACGTCCGCGACCTCGGTGCGGCCCTCGCCGTGCACCCCCTCGCTGCCCCCGACCCCACGGAAGTTGAACGCCAGCGTCGTGAACCCGGCATCCCGGAACGCCGCCTCGACGGTCAGGATCACCGGAGTCAACATCGATCCGCCATACAGGGGATGAGGGTGACAGAGCACCACGCCGCGGTCGTGGCCGCCGGGGGTCAGGCGGCCCTCAAGCTGGAGACCGTCCGACGAGGAAAAGCGCACCAGGCGCGCATCTCGCGGGAGTCGGAAGACCATGCGCTCAGGGCCGAGCGGCACGGACGAAGACCCGGCCAGGGGCCGTGGCCCGCCCTGGCGCCACCGGCCGGCCGCCGATGGCGTGCACGTGGATCACGAGCGGGCCCCTGGCCACGGGTCAACCTCCCCCCGGGCGGCGGTGCGCGGCCTCCCCGGCGAGGTCGATCATCGCAGGCCCTCGGTCTTTTTGCTAGACTGTCGAGCGCCGTGACACCTCTTCTCGACGTCCGGCACCTGAGCACCCAGTTCGCGACGCGGAGCGCCGTCGTGCGCGCCGTGGACGACGTCTCGTGGGATGTCCGCGAGGGCGAGACGGTGGCGCTCGTGGGCGAGTCGGGGTGCGGCAAGAGCGTCAGCGCGCTGTCCGTCATGCGGCTCGTGGCCGCGCCGGCCGGGCGGATCGCGGGGGGCGAAGTTTGGTTCAAGGGGCGCGATCTGCTCCGCCTCCCGGAGGAGGAGATGCGGCGCGTCCGCGGGCGCGAGATCGCCATGGTCTTCCAGGAGCCGATGACGTCCCTGAACCCCGTGCTCTCCGTCGGGCGCCAGCTCACCGAGGGACTCGAGATCCACCTCGGCGCCGATCCCGCGCGCGCCCGCGCGCGCGCGGAGGAGCTGCTCTCGATGGTCAACATCGCCGACCCCGCGCGCCGCCTCCGGCAGTACCCGCACCAGTTCAGCGGCGGGATGCGGCAGCGCATGATGATCGCGATGGCCCTGGCATGCGAGCCGGCGCTCGTCCTGGCCGACGAGCCGACCACCGCACTCGACGTGACGATCCAGGCGCAGATCCTCGAGCTGATGAAGTCGCTGTCCCGGCGGCTCGGCGTCGCAATGCTCATGATCACCCACAATCTCGGCGTCGTCGCGCGGTACGCCGACCGCGTCAACGTGATGTACGCCGGGCGCATCATCGAGCAGGGGTCGGCCCGCGAGCTCTATGCCCATCCCCGGCATCCGTACACCCTCGGCCTGCTCCGGTCGGTGCCACGGCTCGACGCCCCCCGCCGCGCGCGACTCGATCCGATCGACGGCCAGCCTCCGGACCTCTCGCGCCTGCCCCCCGGGTGCGCCTTCGCGGCCCGATGCGCGTTCCGCGTGGAGCAATGCCTCGCCGAGCGCCCGGTGCTCCGCCCGGCCGGCGACGACGGCCACGTGAGCGCATGCTGGGAGATCGAGCGCCTGCCGAACGCCATGGCCGCCGAGGCCGTCCGGTGAGCGCCGCCCCGGGCGGGTCAGCCACCGCCATCGCCGACGCCCCGCGCCCGGATCCCGGGAGCGACGTGCTCCTCGAGGTGCGCGACCTAGTCAAGCACTACCCTGTGTCGGGCGGGCTGCTGGGCCGGTCCGTCGGCGTCGTGCGGGCGGTCGACGGCGTGAGCTTCGCGATCCGGCGAGGTGAAACGCTGGGCCTGGTCGGGGAGTCCGGCTGCGGCAAGACTACGACGGGACGCTGCATCCTCCAGCTCGAGCGCCCGACGAGCGGGTCGGTGTTCTTCGAGGGCCAGGATCTCACCGCGCTCGGCGCGGACGCACTCCGGGCGGTGCGGCGGCGGATTCAGGTGATCTTCCAGGACCCGTACAGCTCGCTGAATCCCCGGATGACCGTGGCGCAGATCGTGGGCGAGCCGCTCGGCGTCCACGGGCTCGTCCGGGGCGTGCCGGCCCAGGAAGCCCGGGTGCGGGAGCTGCTCGGGCAGGTGGGCCTCCTCGCCCAGCACGGGCGGCGCTATCCCCACGAGCTGTCGGGCGGCCAGCGCCAGCGGGTCGGCATCGCGCGCGCGCTGGCGCTCGAGCCGAGCCTGATCATCTGCGACGAGCCCGTGTCCGCGCTCGATGTGTCGATCCAGGCGCAGATCATCAACCTGCTCGAGGACCTCCGGCGCGAGCTCGGCCTGACATTCCTCTTCGTCGCCCACGACCTGTCAGTCGTCCGTCACATCTCGGACCACGTCGCCGTCATGTACCTCGGCAGGATAGTGGAACTGGCCGACCGCCAGACTCTCTACGCGTCGCCGCGCCACCCGTACACGAAGGCCCTCCTCTCGGCCGTTCCCATCCCCGATCCGGAGGTCGAGGCGCACCGGGAGCGTGTCGTCCTGGGGGGCGAGATCCCGAGCCCGCTCCATCCGCCCCCGGGCTGCGCGTTTCACCCCCGGTGCCCCATCGCCGTCGAGGAGTGTCGGCGGACGCGCCCCGAGCTCCGGGAGCTCGATCCCGGGCACCGGGCGGCCTGCCACCTGGCCTGACGCGATCCCGTTCCTGGTCCGATGGTCGGACCTTGACATGATTGCCGACCCCCGGCTAGGCTGACCTCATCCTCCCTGCAGGCCGCACCGCGGCCTTGGACAGCCGAACATGGCCCAAAGGCCCCTGCGCGGCGCCCTCGCCGGTGCTGTTGGGGCGCTGAGCGGCGATCACTTGAACACGGAGCCCCGAGGAGGGTGGACAAATGACGACGAGACCTTCGGGATCCAAACTCCAGGCCCTCGGCGGCCTGGTCCTGTCAGGACTGCTCGCCCTGGCCCTGATGGCGACCGGACTGCCCGCCGGGGCACAGCAGCCCCGGTCCGGCGGCGAGCTGGTCTTCCCCGTGCCGTCGGAGCCGCCGTCCTATGACGGGCACCGCGAGGAGACGTTCGGGCTGATCCATCCCTTCGCGCCCTTCTACAGCACGCTGCTCCGCGTCGACCCCACCGACCCGAGCGGCACCAAACCGGTCGGGGACCTCGCCGAGAGCTGGACCGTCTCCAAGGACGGCCGGACCTACACGTTCAAGCTCCGGCAGGGCGTCAAGTTCCACGACGGGAGCGTCCTGACGTCGAAGGACGTGAAGGCGTCCTATGACAAGATCATCTCCCCACCGGCGGGCGTCGGGTCGAGCCGCAAGGGGCAGTACGGCGTGGTGGAAGCGGTCGAGGCGCCGGATGCCCAGACGATCCGGTTCCACCTCAAGTGGCCGGCCGCCTCCTTCCTGCTCTCCCTCGCGTCCCCTTACAACTTCATCTACAAGGCGGACATCCTCGCGAAGGACATGCACTGGCACGAGAAGAACGTCATGGGGACCGGCCCCTTCAAGTTCGTCGAGCACGTCAAGGGCTCGCACGTGCTCGGGAAGAAGAACCCCGACTACTGGGACAAGGGGAAGCCCTACCTCGACAGCTACCGTGCCGTGTTCGTCAGCTCATCCTCGGCGCAGGTGGCGATGATCCGGGGCGAGCGCGGGTACATCCAGTTCCGCGGCTTCAGCCCCGCCGAGCGTGACAGCCTGGTGCAGGCGCTCGGGAACAAGATCACGGTCCAGGAGAGCCCGTGGGACTGCATCCTCATGGCCGTCATCAACCACCAGAAGAAGCCCTTCGACGACGCGCGCGTCCGCCGGGCCCTGACCCTCGCGTTCGACCGCTACGAGGGCTCGAAGGCGCTGTCGAAGATCGCGATCGTCAAGGAGGTCGCCGGGGTCCAGGTGCCGGGGACGCCGTACGCGACGTCGCCGGCCGAGCTGGAGAAGCTGGCCGGCTACGGGCGCGACATCAATGCCGCGCGTGCCGAGGCCCGGAAGCTGCTGAAGGACGCGGGGGCCGAGGGGCTGTCCTTCACCTTCAAGAACCGCGGCATCCCGATGCCCTACGAGCCCCTGGCCATCTGGATGATCGACCAGTGGCGCCAGATCGGGCTGAACGTCACCCAGGAGGTCATCGAGCCCGCCGCCTACTACACACCGCTCCGGGCGGGCGACTTCCAGGTGGCCATGGACTTCCAGTGCGGCTACATCGTCGAGCCGGACCTCGACATGTATAAGTTCATCTCGAGCGACAAGAACCCGGCCAACTACGGCAAGTACACCGACCGCGTGCTCGACGAGCTGTACGAGAAGCAGGCGCGGGCGAGCGACCCGGAGGAGCGGAAGAAGCTCATCCGCCAGTTCGAGAAGCGCCTCCTCGACGAGGAAGCGCACTACATCATGACGCTCCAGTGGCACCGCATCATCCCGCACAACAGCAGGGTCAAGGGCTGGCAGGTCACGCCGAGCCACTATCTCAACCAGCAGCTGGATACCGTCTGGCTGGCGGAGTGACCGACCGGAGGCACATTCTGACCCTGCGATTCGCGGCCGCCGCCTCTCCCCGAGGCGGCGGCCGCGCCGCCGGCCACGCGGAGGGTCAGGAGGGCCAGGCCTGACCCCATGACCCGGTACATCCTGAAGCGCCTCCTCCTGATGATCCCCACCCTGCTGGGGGTCGCGGTGCTCGTGTTCGTCCTGCTGCGGGTCCTGCCGGGCGACGTGGTCGAGATGCGCTTCGCCAGCGGGCAGAACCAGTTCGTCGACCAGAAGATGCTGGACGCCGAGCGGGCCAAGCTCGGTCTCGACAAGCCGGTGTGGCGGCAGTTCATGGACTACATGGGCGGCCTGCTTCGTCTGGACCTGGGCCGGTCCATGTGGACGGGCGCGCCGATCACCGAGGAGCTCGAGCTTCGCTTCGCGCTGTCGCTCCAGGTCGCCGTCATGGCCACGCTCGTGGCAACGGCGCTCGCCATCCCGCTCGGCGTCCTTGCCGCGCTTCGCCAGGACACGTGGGTGGACTACGCCGTCCGCGTGTTCTCGATCGCCGGCCTCGCGATGCCCTCCTTCTGGCTGGGCATCGTGCTGATCCTCGGCCTCCTCGTGGTCTTCCGGTGGCTTCCTCCCATGGTCTACACGCCGCTCTGGGTCGATCCGTGGCAGAACCTGAGCCAGCTGATCTGGCCGGCGGTCGCGGTCGGCTACCGCTACTCGGCCGTCGCCACGCGAATGACACGGTCGGCCATGCTCGAGGTGCTCCGCGAGGACTACATCCGCACCGCACGGGCCAAGGGGCTCTGGACGAAGCTGATCCTGAGCCGCCACGCTCTGAAGAACGCGATGCTCCCGGTGATGACCGTGATCGCCCTCGAGTTCGCCTTCCTCCTGGGCGGCCTGGTCGTCACCGAGCAGGTGTTCAACCTGAACGGGCTCGGCCTGCTCTTCGTCCAGGCCATCGCGCACCGCGACTACACCCTCACCCAGGCCCTCGTGCTCCTGGTCGCCACGGCGTTTATCGTCGTGAACTTCCTGGTCGACCTCGCCTACGGCTGGATCGATCCCCGGATCCGGTACCGCTAGTGGCCGTCAATCCGCCCATCGAGATCCTGGCCGACGTCGCGGCCCCCGGGGTCGGGGCCCGATGGCTCGACGGGGTCCGCCAGTTCGTGCGCCAGCGCCCGCTCGGCGTCGTCGGCGGCGCCGCGATCGTCCTGCTGGCGGTCGTCGCCGCCCTCGCCCCGCTCCTGGCGACGCACAACCCCCTGGCCAATGACTACGGCGCGATGCTCTCGCCCCCCGGGGCCCAGCACTGGCTCGGCACCGACGCGCACGGTCGCGACGTCTACTCGCGCCTGCTCTACGGCTCACGCACGGCGCTCCTGGTCGGATTCGGCGCCTCGGTGCTCGGCGCCACGCTCGGGGCCGTCATCGGGGTCGCCAGCGCCTACTTCGGCGGGCGGCTGGATCTCATCCTCCAGCGGTTCATGGACGTGTTCCTGTCCCTTCCCCTCATCATCCTGGCGCTGGCGGTCGTCGTCATCCTCGGGACAGGCGCCCTCAACGTCATCCTGGCCATCACGATCCCGATGATCCCGCGCTGCGCGCTCGTCGTCCGCTCGAGCGCGCTCGCAATCCGCGAGATGCCCTACATCGACGCGGCGCGCGCGGCCGGCTACGGCCACCGGCGGATCATCTTTCGCCACATGCTGCCGAACGTCATGGCGCCCTACCTGATCATGCTCACCGCCTTCGTCGGCCAGGCCATCCTGCTGGAGGCCTCGCTGTCCTTCCTCGGTCTGGGCGTGCAGGAGCCGACGGCAGCGTGGGGGCTCATGCTGCGCGGCGCGGCCGTCGAGTTCGCCGAGACCGCCCCCTGGATGGGGATCTTCCCCGGCCTAGCGATCAGCCTCGCCGTCTTCGCCTTCAACCTGTTCGGCGACTCGCTTCGCGACGCCCTGGATCCCAGATTGCGCACCCAGTAGCCCCCGCCCGTCAGGCGAAGTTCCCTGGCCCTGGCAGTCCTCCAGCCTCAACTACCCGGATCATCCTTCAAAAGTGGCCGTTTCCGCGGTGGAACGGCCATGGCACGTAGGTTGCTGGGATTCCTCCAGGCGCGCGTCACGCAGGCGGGCCTCGGGCATGCCTGCCCCGGCTGCAGGCGTCTGGAGGCCTGGTCAGGAGAATGGATAAGAACGGCAACGGGTCGACTCGCTGGTACCTCATCGTCAAGCCTGAGCAGCGCGACCTGCTCGCCGTCCTGCGCGAGCGACTTGACGGCTCCGGCGTCGAGGTCCTGGTCGACCGCCGCAGCCGGGAGCGGCGTCGGGGAAGCCTTGGTCCCGCGATGGACCGGCGGGTGAACGACCGGCGGCGCCAGCGCCCGGTCGCGCTTCTGTCCGTGGCGGCGCCGGTGGAGGTCCGTGGGGCCCTGCCGGCCCCCGGAACCTCGCGCGCCGCGAGGCCGCGCCCCAAGGACGCCGCCGTCACGCACCAGTGCCCGACGTGCGCCTCGGCCGTCGAGCTGGAGCTACCGCGCTTCCCCCATCCGCCGGCGCGCGTCGAGATGGAGGTCGCGCACGTCCCGGGGAGAAGCCGCGACGAGCACTACGTCGAGATCGCCGCCTTCACCATCTCCGGCCGGCTGATCCTCTCGCAGCGCGTTCCGGCCCGCCGGCACGCCTGAGGCCCGCGTCGCTGGAGCGCTCCGCCCGCCGCCGAGCAGGCAGGGCGGCCCTAGAGGACGGACCGGCAGCCGGAGGCGCCGACCGCGCCCTCGAGCGCCGGGAGCAGGCCGGCGTAGAGCTGCGCGATGCTCCGCCCGACGGAGGGCCAGGCGAACCGGCGGGCCCATTCCACGCCCCGGACCCCTAGCGCCCTGCGCCCCGGACCGTCGGCGAGGAGCTCCGCTACCGCCCGTGCGAGCGTCGCCACGTCGCCTTCGGGAACCAGCCGCCCCGTCACCCCGTCCTGCACGGTCACTGCGAGCCCCCCCGCGCGGGAGGCGATGACCGGCACACCGGACGCCATCGCCTCGAGCGCGACCATCCCGAACGACTCGTAGCGCGACGGCATCAGACAGAGGTCGGCCGCCGCGTAGTAGTCGGGAAGGACGTCCTGCGGCTGAGGCCCGCGGAAGTCGACCCAGGCGGCGACGCCGAGGCTGTGAGCCAGCTGGCTCAGGCGCTCGCTGCCATCCGTGTCGCCCTTCGCGCCACCCACCACGAGCAGCGTGAGCCGCGCTGTCGCGAGACCGTCGGATCGAAGCACCGCGAGCGCACGCAGCAGCGTCTCGAACCCCTTGATGGGAGTCAGGCGGCCGACGAAGAGGAGCACATGCTCCGCGTCGAGACCAAGACGCGCCCGCGCCGGGGCCGCCGCCCGGGGCCTGAACAGGTCGACGTCCACCCCGCACGGGATCACCGCGACCCGGGCCGGATCGGCCCCCAGGTGCCAGGCGAGGTCGGCGCGCTCGACCAGGTTTGAGGCCACCAGGCGGTCCGCGGCGGCCGCGATCCGGACCTCCCCGGTAAGGCGCTCGGCGGGCTCGGTGTCCCCCGAGCCGCGGGCCACCCTGTTCTTGATCGCCCCCAGCGTGTGGTACATGTGGACCAGCGGTACGTCCCAGCGTCCCGCCAGGCCCAGCCCCGCCAGCCCCGATAGCCAGTAGTGGCTGTGGACGAGCTCGTAGCGCACGCGCTCGCGCTCGCGAAACGCCTCCACCCCGTCGGCGAATGCCTCGAGGTGGCCGGCTACCGCGGCGCGCGCGATCGGGCGTGCCGGGCCCGCGGGAACGTGAATCACCCTCGCGCCGGGCCCCAGGGCCACGACCTCCGGGATCCGCGGATCCTGGCTTCGCGTGAAGACGTCGATCTCGAAGCCGAGACGCCCAAGCGCCCGCGCCACCTCGCGGACGTAGACGTTCATCCCGCCGGTTTCCTTGCCGCCGAGCGCTGCGAGCGGACACGTGTGCACCGAGAGCATGGCCACCCTCGAGCCACGCGCCGGCCGGCCGGGGAACGAAGGCGTCACGGCCGCTCCAGCGTCACTCGCAGGACGTCCCTGGGCACGGCCCCGAAGCCGTACTTGTACGGCTCCTCGCCGCGCAGGAAGTCGTAGCGCCGAAAGCCCCGGGCGATCGCATCCTCGATCGTGCGCGCGATGAGCACGACGCCCGGTGACATGGCGCGTGCTTCCGGATCGAACCCGGAGTTGTAGAGGCTCACGGTCCCCGCCTGCTCGAGGCAGAAGAGGGCGGCCGCCGGGCGGTCATCGAGCCAGAGCATCCATAGGGCTGCGAGCTGCCCTTCGGCCAGGTATTGCCCGAGCCCGCGAAAGAAGGCCTCCATGGCCTCGTCCATGAAGCGCGCCTTCCCGACCTTCGATCGCCGATGGAGGGCGACGAAGCCGTCCATCAGCACGCTCATCGCCGCAGGGGTTCGCGCCACCTCGACTCGGGGCCGCCCCGCCTCGGCACGCCGTAGCTTCCGGCGCAGCTCGTGACGGTCCTTCCCGGAGAGCCCCGAGAGGTAGGCGTCCCACGAGTCCGGCAGGTCGACCACCGGACATCGATCCTCCACGTCGATCCTGCAAGTCCACCCGCAGGAGGCGGCGAGGCCCGTCAGCAGACCTGCCGTGGGCGAGTCAGAGGGAACCGGACGAAGGTCGACGACCCGGCTGGAAGCCTCCACCAGGGCCGGGAGCAAGGCCTTCCAGATCTCTTCCTCGCGACCGGCCACCGCGATGAGGTCCAGGTAGTCGGCCACGTCCGTTCCCCCGACGAGCCGCAGGACCGACCCGGCGGGGGTCGAGGTCTCGTACAGGGGGAGGAGCCCCAGCCACTCGCCCGCACCGTCCTGGACGCCGAGCAGAAGGAGCGGTCCGGGGTTGAAGCTGCGATACCAGGACGTCTGGAACTGCCAGGTGGCGAACGGAACCGGGGCACGACAGCGCTCGACAAGCCGGTTCCACCCCGACTCGCCGAGGCCGACCGCGCCCCAGTCGCTGAAGCGCTCGACCCTCACGATTCTCAGGCCCCCTCTGCCGGCCCGACGGCCCGGCTCGAGCTACGGTGACGCAGCCCATCGGACACCCTCAGGTTTCCGCTGTTTGGACGGTTCCGGGCGCCGGGGGGGTTCGGCGGGGGACGGCTCAGAGGTCGTCGCTCCCGCCTGCCGCCTCGGGCGAGCTTTCCGAGTCCGCGCTGGTCTCCTCTTCCAGAGCCTCCTCGACGTCGTCGCCCAGGTCCTCCCCCATCTCGGTGCCCATCTTCTTCATCCAGCGCGCGACGCTCCTGGGGTCGTCCTCGTTGAGGTCACCGAGGCTCGAGGGATCGGCCAGGGAATCGAGCCGGTCCTCCTCCGAACGGATGGTGGCGAACCGGGACATGAGGCGCCGGAGGTGTGCCCCTCCGCAACGGGGGCAGCTGGGTGGGGCCGGGTCCGCGACCCGCATGACCAGGAGGCTCACGGCGCGCCGGCAGTCCGCGCAGTGGTACTCGTAGATGGGCATACCGGAATGATTCTAGAAGTGAGGCGAGGGAGGGTCAAGCAACGGCCGGCGCTCGCGCGGGCGCAGGGAGCGCCCCGGGCGGCCCGCGTCAGCCGGCGTCGGCGGCCAGGCGGGGACCGTGCGGCGGGGTCGGGCCCGGCCGCTTCACCAACCGCCGTGCAGCAGGCTCAGCATCAGCCCGAACGACATGACCACCGCCGCGATGAACGCAAGGACGACCCTTCCGAGACTGTCCTGCTGCGCCGGGCGCGCCATGACCTCGGGAGCCCGCCCGCGTTGCGGGCGTGGCGGCCGGAGCGATGACACGTCGAACCCCCGCTCTCTCCACGGACCACCCATGGCCGCTACCTCCTCCCTGCCGTTGAGACTCGCCGTCTCCAGTCCGGGAATCGGCCAGGTCACAACCTCACAGCAACCGACGTGCCAGATCGCGGACGGGAGATCGTTGCAGGAACGGAGGGAACGGCCCATCGAGTAAAAATGCGGGGTTGCGGGGCTTCGAAGCGGTCGCTTCGCCCTCGCGCCTGTTCCGACGTGGCGCGCGCCAGGAAGGCGGCCCTCGTCACAAACCGTCACATCGGGACGCCCAGTGGCGGGTGTCGTCCCCGGAGCAGCCCGCCTAGGGAGGATCCCCGGAGGGCCGGGTCATCCGTTCGGGCCGCACCTCCCGGTCAAACTCCTCCGCCGTGAGGTAGCCCAGCGCGACCGCGGCCTCCCGGAGAGTCAGGCCCTCCCGATGCGCCTTCTTGGCGATCTCGGCGGCGCGGTCGTAGCCGAGCCGGGGCGCGAGGGCCGTGACGAGCATCAGGGAGCGATCGAGCTGTTCCCTGATCCGCGGGAGATTCGGCTCGAGACCGCGGGCGCAGTGCGCCTCGAACGACTCGGAGGCGTCGGCGAGAAGCCGGATGGACTGGAGCACGTTGTGGATGATGAGCGGCTTGAAGACGTTGAGCTCGAAGTTCCCGGAGGCTCCACCGACATTCACGGCAACGTCGTTCCCCAGGACCTGGGCCGAGACCATGGTCAGGGCCTCCGACTGCGTGGGGTTGACCTTCCCCGGCATGATGGAGCTGCCGGGCTCGTTCTCGGGGATCGTGATCTCGCCGAGACCCGAGCGGGGCCCGGACGCGAGCCAGCGGACGTCGTTGGCGATCTTCATGAGCGCGGCCGCCAGCGTCTTCAGCACGCCGTGGGCCGCGACGAGCGCATCGTGTGCCGCCAGGGCCTCGAACGGATTCTCCGCCGGGACGAAGGGGTGTCCCGTCAGCTCCGCGATCCGCTTCGCCGCCGCCGGCGCGAAGCCCGGAGGCGCGTTGAGGCCGGTCCCGACGGCGGTACCGCCGATGGCGAGCTCGTGGAGATGAGGCATCGCCGCCTCGAGATGCCCGAGGGCGTGGTCGAGCTGGCTCGCCCACCCCGAGATCTCTTGGCCGAGGGTGAGCGGCACGGCGTCCTGGAGGTGGGTCCGCCCGATCTTCACGACGCCCCGGTAGGCGTCGGCCTTCCGGGCGAGGGTGTCCCGCAGCCGCCGGATCGCGGGGAAGAGGCGGCCGCGGAGCTGGTCGACCGTTGCGATGTGCATCGCGGTCGGGAAGGTGTCGTTCGAGGACTGGCTCCGGTTGACGTCGTCGTTCGGGTGGACGCGCCGCGAGCCCAGCTTACCGCCGAGGATCTCGGCCGCGCGGTTGGCGATCACCTCGTTGGCGTTCATGTTGGTCTGCGTGCCGCTCCCGGTCTGCCACACCACCAGCGGGAAGTGGTCGTCGAGGCGGCCTTCGATCACCTCGTCCGCGGCCTGGACGATCGCTCGCGCCCTGTCCTCCGGGAGGAGCCCGAGGTCCCGGTTCACGAGCGCGCAGGCCTTCTTGAGGATCCCGAAGGCCCGGATCATCTCACGGGGGAACCGCTCGTTGCCGATCCGGAAGTGCTCGAGGGACCGCTGCGTCTGGGCACCCCAGTAGCGGTCGGCGGGGACCTCGATGGCCCCCATGGTGTCGCGCTCGGTCCGCGTCGGCTCCGAGGAATGACGATCGGGCGTGGTCTGATGCATCGACGTCTCCCGCGGCCCGTCAGATGGCCATGCTGCCGCCGCCCTCGCGGCGGTAGGCGTCCGGATCCAGGATAACATTCAGGCACGCGACCCGCCCGGACCCCAGGGCGCGCTCGAGCGCGGGGCGCAGGCGGCGCGGGTCCTCGACCGTCTCGCCCTCGCCGCCCAGCGCCTCGACGACGCGGTCGTAGCGGCTGAACGGCAGC
>DASZOL010000090.1:0-10400 GCA_035550795.1 Candidatus Methylomirabilota bacterium | reverse complement strand
CGCCTGTGTGTGCAGAGCCCTGGGAGCGGACGTGCCCCCGCAGGCGGTCTCGCTGATCATGGCGGAGCTGGCCGCGCGCCGGCCGCCGTTCATGGAGGGGCGCTGTGGCTGCGGCGCCGCCGGGCTCATGTACGCGCGGCCCCAGTGACGGGGATCCGGCGATGTCCGGCGGGGTGATCGTCGGCATTCTACGGGAGCGTCGGCCCGACTGCCTCGTTCTCGCCGACGGCAGCCAGATTTTTCTGCGCGCAAAGGAGGCGGCGCGCGAGTTCGCGATCGGGATCAGCCTGACGGTCGCCTACACGCTCAAGAAGGACGGTCGGAAGGTCGCCGACGATATCTGGCGCTGTAGCTGACGGCCCAGGAAGCTCGGCGAGCTCACCGAATCGGTCGGCGGAGGCCGTTCTCATCCGAGGACAACCCGAACGCGGTGAGTTGCGCCGTCGCTCGTGAGCGGGACGCCCATGGCCGGGAGCCCCAGGGGCGTCCCATCGACTTCGATGGCCGAGACACCGCGGCTCACCCCGCTCGGATTCTCGACCGTGATCTCGTAGCGCGACGCGTGATACCGGAACGTGATGTCGTAGCGGCGCCACGCGCGAGGGATGCAGGGATCGAGATGGAGAACCGCGCCCCGAAGGCGGAAGCCGAGGAGCCATTCGAGTCCGGCCCGGTACATCCAGCCGGCGGACCCGGTATACCAGGTCCACCCCCCGCGGCCGACGTGCGGGTACTCGGCATACACGTCGGCGGCCGCGACATAGGGCTCCACCTTGTAGCGATGGACCCCGGCGCGCGTGCTCGTGCGATTGATCGGGTTCAAGATCGAGAAGAGCTCGTTCGCCTTGTCGCCGTCCCCCATGGCCGCGAAGGCCATCACGGCCCAGATGGCGGCGTGAGTGTACTGGCCACCGTTTTCCCGGATCCCGGGTGGATAGCCCTTGATGTATCCGGGGTCGAGGGACGCGTGGTCGAACGGTGGGGTGAAGAGGAGGATCAGCTCCTGATCCCGGCGGACGAGATACTCCTCCACGGCGGCCATGGCTCGCGCGGCCCGCGCCGGCTCGGCGGCGCCCGAGAGCACTCCCCACGACTGCGCGACGGAGTCGATGCGACACTCCGGGCTGGCAATCGACCCGAGTGGGCTTCCGTCGTCGAAATAGGCGCGGCGATACCAGTCTCCGTCCCAGGCGTGCGCTTCCAGGGACGCCTCGAGGGTGTGCGCGTGAGTGCGCCAGGTCTCGGCGCGCGCGCCTTCGCCGAGGAGCTCGGCGAGGTGTGCGAACTCCCGGAGCGTCGCCACCAGGAACCAGCCGAGCCAAACGCTCTCGCCCCGGCCCTGATTGCCCACTCGGTTCATGCCGTCGTTCCAGTCGCCGGTGCCGATCAGAGGGAGGCCGTGAGCGCCGACGGCGAGGCTTCGGTCGAGCGCGCGCGCGCAGTGTTCGAAGACGGTGGCCCGCTGCGGGGAGACGCCGGGGTGGAAGTAGGAGTCGTCGTGTCCGGGCGGGATCGATGGGCCCTCGAGGAAGGGTACGAGCGCGTCGAGGAGAGTCCGGTCGCCCGTGACCTCGACATAGTGCGCCACGGCGTACGGCAGCCAGATCGAATCGTCCGAGATCCGGGTTCGAACCCCTCGGCCGGAGGGAGGATGCCACCAGTGCTGGACGTCGCCCTCCACGAACTGGCGGGCCGCGGCCCGCAGCAGATGCTCGCGCGCGACCTCGCGCTTCGCGACGACCAGGGCCATCACGTCCTGGAGCTGGTCGCGAAAGCCGTACGCGCCTCCGGCTTGGTAGAAGGCGGATCGAGCCCACACCCGGCAGCCCAGCGCCTGGTAGAGGAGCCATCGATTCAGCATCAGATCCATTGAGCGATCCGGCGTCTTGACCTGGACGGCGCCGAGGATGTCGTCCCACTGGGTCCGGACGGCCTCCAGCGCGACGTCGAGGTTCTCGGCGCGATAGTGGGCGAGGAGGGCCCGAGCCTCCTCCGACGAGGCGGCCTGGCCGAGGAAGAGGACGAGATCCTCACGACCGCCGGACGGCACCTCGATCACGGCCTGGAGCACGGCGCACGGATCGAGGCCGGCGCCGACCCGTCTCGATAGCTGCCCCCCTCGCTCCAGGAGGGCGGGGTGATCCAGCGTCCCGTTGCGACCGAGGATCTCGGCGCGATCGCCGGTCCACCCCGTCTGGCGGCCTCCCAGATCGACGAATGCGATGCGGTCGCCGAGCTCCGGGTTCCACGCGTTGCGCGCGAACAGGGCGCCCGTCTCCGGATCCATCTCGGTGGCAACGTGGGGCGCGGCCGCGCCCCGCGAGGCTCCGAGCACCCACTCCACGTACGCCGTCACCGAGAGGCGTCGCGGGCGGCCCGAATGGTTCTGGAGGGTCAGCCGGGAGATCTTGATCGGGTCCTCCCGCGGAACAAACTGAAGCAGCTCCGTCGCGATGCCGTGGGAGGTGTGCTCGAAACGGCTGTAGCCTTGACCATGGCGGGCGACGTAGGCCGAGGTGTCCTGGCGAATGGGAAGCACGGTCGGGCTCCAGAGCTCGCCCGTCTCCTCGTCCCGGATGTAGATCACCTCGCCGGGCGGGTCGCTGACCGGGTCGTTCGACCATGGCGTCAACTGATTCTCGCGGCTGTTGACCGACCAGGTGTACCCGGCTCCGGACTCGGAGACCTGGAATCCGAACACCGGGTTGGCGATGACGTTGACCCATGGGGCGGGGGTCCATTGCCCCGCGCCGAGGATCGTGACGTACTCTCGGCCGTCGTCGACGAAGCCGCCGACCCCATTGAAGAACTCGGCGTCGACCCGCGGCGGCGAGGCGCTCGGGAGCGCCTCGCCTCGGGCCGGGCGCCGCCTCGGAGCCGGCGGCCGGCCCGGAGTGGACTCGGCTCGCAGCAGCTGCTCCGCGAGCGTGCCGTGTCGGCTCAGCAGGACGGCCCGGGCGGCGGCCAGGAGGGCGGCGTGGTCCGCAGCAGTGAGCAGGTCCCTCCGGAGGATGAAGACGCCGCCCCGCGAAGTCTCCCGCTCTTCTCGCCGCGACGACTGGCTCGTGCGCACCAGGGTCTCCAGGGAGGCGTGGAGGAGCTGAACGTAGGAGTGCGCCTGCTCGTTCAGGATGACGAGATCCACCGGCAGCCCCTTGACGCGCCAGTACTCGTGCGCGCGGAGGAGCTGCCGCACGATGCCGCGGTCCTCGGGCTCGTCGATCCGGACCAGAACGATCGGGAGATCCCCGGAGATCTTCTGGGCCCACAGGGCGGCCGGCCCGGTGGTGTTGCGCGCCAGCACGGCGGCGGGGGGGCGCAGGGTCGGGTCGGAGTAGAGAATGCGGCCGGCCAGGTTCTGGAAGAGGTGGGCCTCCTGGGGCTCGATGCCGAGATGATGGCGCTGGACCTGGGCCTGCGTCCAGGCCAGGGTGGCCGCGCGCTCGAACGTGGCCGGATCGCGGTACTTGTCGGCCAGGGCCAGGGCGGCCTCGCGCGACGGGGCGACCAGGGTGGAGAAGACGAGATGGGCTGTCTGGCCGGCCGCGAGCCGGACTCGTCGGCGGAGGCTGAAGATGGGATCGAGCACGGAGCCCGCGGTGTTCGACAGGGGTCGCCCGTCGATCACCGACATGGGCGTGCGGATCGTCCGACCTCGGCCGAGGAACCGTCCGCGATCCGTCTCGTACTGGTCGCCGCCTCCGCTCTGGCCTTCCACCACGACGGTGTGGGCCGCCCAGATCGCCGTTTCTTCGGCCGAGCGCAGCCGGCGAGTGGCGAGCAGCGCGCCGAGAGCCGAGACCGCCTCCGTCTGGACGAAGAGATTGGAGAAGGTCGGGTGGGCGGTGTCCGCGGCGGCCGGAGCCAGCACCAGCTCCGCGTAGGACGTCAGCTCGATCTCGCGGGCCTGCGAGCCGAGATTGGTGACCGAGACCCGGCGCATCTCCGCGTCGTCCTCCGGAGATACCAGCACCGCGAGGGTGGTCTCGATCGCGCCGTCGCGCCGCCGGAACTCCGCGCCGTCTTCCGAGAACGTCACCTGGTAGGTGTCCGCCTCGATCCCGGTGGGCTGGTGGCCGGCCGACCAGACCGCCCCGCTCTGGACGTCCCGCAGGAAGAGATAGCTCCCATGGCTATCTCGCGTGACGTCCTCGCGCCAGCGCGTGATCGCAAGGCCGCCGAGCCGGCTGTAACCAGAGCCGGCGGTCGTGAGCATCACCGAGTAGCGCCCGTTGGAGAGGAGATGGGTCCGGGGCGTCGGGGCGTGCGGTGTGGTGAACTGGCGGAAGACCGGCTCGATGAAGTCCCGGAGGTGGGCCGGCGCGCGGATCTCCTCCGTCCTTTGGCGCGCCACCGCAACGTCACGGGGCACGCGCTCCTGCAGGAGCAGGTCGGTGGCCTGGATGAGGGGCTCCCCGTGGAAGCGAGCGCGCATCACGTCGTTCTGGAGCACGTTCGCGAGGGCGACGAGGCTCATGCCCTGGTGGTGGGCCATGTAGGCTCGAACGATCGCCACCGAGGATTCCTCGGGCAGCCTCGATCGCGTGTAGTCGAGGGCCTCGTAGAAGCCGTAGGGGCCGCGAGCGCCCACCGCGATGAGGGCGCGGAGGTTCCGGGCGGCCGCGGTAGGGTCCACCAGCGCGGCGAGGACGGTCGCGTAGGGCGCGATGACCAGATCGTCGCCGAGGCCCCGCTCGAGGCCGAGGCCCGGCACGCCGAAGTTCGAGTACTGGAAGGTCAGGTCCAGGTCGCGTACGTTGTAACCCGACTCGGATATTCCCCACGGGACGTGCTGCTCCGCGCCGTAGCTCACCTGGCGCCCGACCACGAGACGGGCCGTCTCGGCGAGCAGGCTGCCGCGCGGAGCGTGCATGACCAGCTCGGGCATCAGGTACTCGAACATCGACCCGGACCACGACACGAGTGCCGATCCGAGTCCCACCGGAGTCATCGGGCGGCCGAGGTGGAACCAGTGCGAGACCGGGACGTCTCCCTTGGCGATGGCCACGAAGCTGGCCAGGCGTGCCTCGGAGGCCAGGAGATCGTACGCGCCGGCGTCGAGGGCGCCGTCGGTGATGCGGTAGCCGATCGAGAAGATCTTCCGTGAGGGGTCGAAGAGGAAATCGAACTCCGTCGCGTCGAAGAGCTCCCGGGCGAATCGGGCGACCGCGAGGAGGCGACGACCGAGCGATCGGGCGGCGTCGGCGGACTGCTCGAGGCCGGCGATGAGCTCGTCGATCGACGGAGCGTCCTCCGGCCGGTCGACACGCTCGCGGAGGGTGGCGTCGCGAAGCGTCGCGAGCTCCTCGATGGCGGCCCGGCAACGGTCGGGGAGCGCGGCCAGACTCGACGGCGTCTGAGAGAGCGCGGTGATCGCGCTCGGCAGATCCTTCGACATGGAGGCCAGGCGGTCGATCCAGGGCAGGAGGACGTCGAGGTCGCGCTCGTGGCTGGCGGCGGTGGCGTGCGCGGCCTGGGACCAGACGAGGAGCTCGGAGTGCTCGGCGTCGCCGCGCTCGGCGGTGAGGCCGTGGGCGATGTCCACGAGGGTGGCGGTGTCGCGCCCAAGCCGGCGGACCCGGATCGCGAGGTCCTCGGGGGTCGATGCGGGCTCGCCGAGCCCGGTCGCGAGGGCATCGCGGGTCTCGACGAGATGACCGAGGGTGACCGTCTGACTGCGGCGGTCGTCGGCCAGGGTGGCGGCGGCTTCCTGAACGAGGAGGAGCGCGTCCGCGATTCCCGCGAAGACGCGGTCACCGAGCAGCGGCGCGTCGACCGCGTCGCGACACGCCCGACCGAGGGCGAGAAGGTGCGCGGCGAGATTGCCGCTGTCGACCGTCGACACATACCGCGGCTCCAGTGGGCGCAGGGCTCCGGTGTCGTACCAGTTGTAGAAGTGCCCGCGGAACCGCTCGAGCTGTCGCATCGTGGCCAGCGTCGCCTCGAGCCGGTCGACGGTGTCGAGGAGGCCGATCCACCCGAAGTCGCGGGCCGCGACGATCGAGAGCAGGTAGAGGCCCATGTTGGTCGGGGACGTGCGATGCGCAACCACCGGCCGGGGATCCTCCTGGAAATTGTCCGGCGGGAGCGCGGAGTCGTCCGGGCCGACGAAGGCCTCGAAGAACCGCCAGGTGCGGCGCGCGGTGGAGCGCAACAGGGTCGCGTCGGAGGGTGAGAGCGCCCGCGCGGTGGAGGGGGCCAGGGGCCGGCTGACCCATCGGGCCGCGAGGGGCGAGAGCAGCCAGAGCAGGAGAAACGGCGCGGCGACCACCAGGCCCCGGGGTTGCACGAGGGCGAGCAGGACGGCCGCGGCGGCCACGAGGACGAGGACCCCTCGCATGCGCCGATACACCCCCCTGAGGTCGCGCGAGAGATCGGACTCGGCCTGCGCGGCGGTGGTCCATTCGAGCAGACGCCGACGCGTGAGGTACAGCCGGACGAGGGTCCGCCCGATCGCGTCGCCCATGAGCCACGCCTGATGAGCCAGGAAGGTGACGCCGAGCGCGAACTGGGACGCGGCGAGAGCGAAGCTCCGGGCGAGGCCCCGGAGGTGGGTGCGCTTGGAGATTCCCGATCGGGCCGGAATGACGTCGGCCAGCGCGGGCAGGAGCGCGGGGAGCGCGATCGTGAGCAGGACGAAGGCGGTCCACACCAGCGCCGGGCCGGGAGGGAGCGCGCACGCGGCGATGAGGGTGAGCCAGGCGGTCGGGGGCGATAGAGTCCGGCGGAGATTGTCGGCGATCTTCCAGACCCCGATGAGCGGGATCCCCGCGCCGCGGCCGCCCGCGATCACGTCGCCCTGGAGGAACCACGGGAGCAGCTGCCAATCCCCGCGCGCCCAGCGATACTGACGCCCGGCCGCGACCTCGTAGTCCCGGGGGAACTCCTCGAACAGCTCGATGTCGGTGACGAGGCCGGCCCTCGCGAAGATCCCCTCGAAGAGGTCATGGCTCAGGAGCGCGTTGTCCGGCACGCGGCCCTCGAGGGCCGCGGTGAAGACCGCGACGTCGTAGATACCCTTCCCGGTGTAGGAGCCCTCGCCGAAGAGATCCTGGTAGACGTCGGAGGTCGCGGCGGCATAGGGATCGATGCCGGCCGGTCCCGCGAAGATCCGCTGGAAGAGGGACGTGTCGCCCTCCGCGGGTATCGAGGGCGTGATGCGGGGCTGGAGAACCGCGTGCCCGTCGACGACGCGGCCGGCCCGCGGGTCGAAGGCGGGCCGGTTCAGGGGATGGGCCATCGTGCCAACGAGGCGGGTGGCGGCTCCTCCCGGCAGGCGCGTGTCCGCATCGAGGGTGATGACGTAGCGGACCCCGGGGGGGACGTGGGGCAGGTGGCCGCGCGTCTGGATGAACGTCGTGTCGGTCGCACCCATCAGCAGATGGTTCAGCTCTTCGAGCTTGCCGCGCTTGCGCTCCCATCCCATCCACTTGCCCTCGCCGGCGCTCCAGATCCGTCGGCGGTGGAAGAGGAGGAAGCGCTCGCCGCCGGCGGGCGGCGGTCCGTGGCGGGTGTTGAGGCGGGCGATGCCGGCCGCGGCGACCGCGAGGAGGCGGTCGTCCTCCGGCATCGTCTCGGCGGGCGCGTCGATCCAATCCGACAGGAGCGCGAAATGGATCTCCCCCTGCGGGTTGGCCAGGAAGTGGATCTCGAGGTGGTCGAGGTGCTCTTGGACCACCGCCTCACTCGTCAGGAGAACGGGCACGACCACCACGGTGCGCAGGCTCGCCGGCACGCCGTCGGGGAGCTCGAGGCGCGGCAGGGCGCGCGGCCCGACCAGCCTCACGATGGCGCGATTGACGAGCGCGACGGCGACGTCGGAAGCCGGGATGAGGGCCAGCAATCCCAGCAGGATGAGGGATCCGAGCGGCATGCCGGAGGCGTGGGCGACCAGGAGCGGGAGTGCGAGGAGGGAGCCGGTCACCACCGGGATGGTAGTGAGGTAGCCGGGAGTCGCCCCGAGCAGCGCGGCGCGCAGAAGGCGGCGCCACCCGTGAGCGCGGTAGCCGATCTCCCGCTCCAGGATCCGCCGCCCCCTGGAGATCAGATAGTAACCGGGATCCTCCGCCCGATCGCCGGGAGCGGCGCCCGCGCGGGCGGCCTCCGCGGCGGCTCCCTTCGCCAGGGCCACCGCGTGCCGGGCGACGTCGAGCTCGGATCGGCGGGAGCCTCGGGCGAGCTCCTCGACCGCGTGCCGATACTGGTCACGGGTCGGAAAGTCCATGAAGCTGAAGCCGCTCGTGCTTCGCAGCACGCGATCGACGAGGCTGACGCTCTCGAAGAACGCGGCCCAGTCGAAGGTCGACATCATCCGCATGCTGGTGATCACGTTGCGGACCGACACGTTCGTGGCGGCCTGGATCTGGTGCTCCACCTGCACGAGCGCGTCGGCCGAGTGCCCGAGCGTGGAGAGCTGCCGGTCGAGCCACTGCAGCGCCGGCGTCGTTTGCGGATCCTGCTCTCTCAGGCGCTGGACGAGCTTCACCGTGAACGGAGTGGACGGGGCCCCCGCGGCCTCGAGGTCCTGGAAGGCGAGCGGGCGGGGAGGCCGCCCGCCGCGGCCGAGCAGATCATCCGCGAGCGCGTCGGCGGCCTGGCGGGCGGCGCGGTTGGTCACGATCTGCTCGGCCAGCCGGCGGAGGTTCTCGAGGAGCACGATCCTGATCGCGATCGGGACGGCCCAGAGCTCTCCGATGGTGAGAGGCTGTACCTGCTGGAAGCTGCGGACGAACCGCTGGAGGGTCTCGGGCTCGAAGCGGCTGTCGGTGTGCGCGACGAAGGCCCAGGCCAGACCGAGCACGCGGGGGTAGCCCTGGAGCGGGCCCTCCGCGAGCTTGGGCAGCTGCCGGTAGAACGCGCGCGGCAGATCCTCACGGACCTGCCGGACCACCCCGTCCACCACGTGGAAGTTGTCCACGAGCCATTCTGCGGCCGGCGTCGTCGCGCCTTCGTCGCGGATCACCCCCGCGAGCTCGCGGTAACACTGGAGCAGGACACGCCCGCTGTCCCGGACGCGGGGCGACAGCCGGCGGCCGGCCTGGCTGTCGCGCAGGACGGCCAGGCCCGCGATGCGTCCCGCGTGTTCCTCGAGCCGGTCGGGGCTGAGAAGGGCGCCTCGGATGGGCTCCTGGGGCCCCGACGTGAAGGGGAGCGAGGAGGCCGCCGAGAGCCGGGAGTCGGGTGGGACCAAGAGGAACCCCACCCACTATATACGGCTACGGCCGAAGGTGCTCTGGCGCGCCACCCCGAAGGATCCGGGGCAGCTGGTCGAGACGGGGCCCGCCGCTATTCGAGCGTCAGCACGGCCTTGCCCCCGTACTGGCGGGCGATCAGGTCCGCGGCCACCTGCGCGATCTCGCCCCACGGCCGCTCCACGCTGATGTGCGGGGCGAGCTGGCCCGCGGCGACCAGCTCGGCGAGGCGGCGCAGGCCCACCGACGCGGGCTCGTTGCCCAGCTCGGTGAAGAGGTAGAAGCCGTAGAGCTGGGTGCGGCCCGCCACGAAGAAGGCGCGGGCGTCGAAGGTCACCTCCGCGGAGGCGGAGACGCCCAGCGTGACGCAGACACCCCCGCGCTCCAGCGCGGCCAGCGCGGTGCCGAGGGTCTTGCCGCCCACCGACTCGATGATCAGGTCGTACTTGGGCGAGGCCGGGATCTCGTCGCCGACGGTGACCTCGTGGGCGCCCAGCTGGCGGAGGGCCGGCGCCTGATCGGCGCGGCGGGCGGTGGCGGTGACGTGGGCGCCGCCCAGGCGGGCGAGCTGCACCGCGAAGTCACCGACGCCACCGGTGGCGCCGGTGACCAGCACGCGCTTGCCGAGGATCGTGCCGTTCTTGGCGAGCGCGTGCATGGCGGTGAGGCCGGCCACGGGAAAGGTGGCGGCCTGGGAGAACGTGACCTTGTCGGGCAGCGCGGCGAGGGCGTGCGTCGGCACCGCGACGCGCTCGGCCCAGGCGCCCTCGGGCAGGAAACCGACCACGCGCGCGCCCACCTTGGGGCCGGAGCCGTCGGCGGCGGCGCGCTCCACGGTGCCGGCCAGGTCCCAGCCCGGACGCCAGCCCGCGGGCGCCATGGTGGAGCGACGCACCTCGCCGCGGTTCAGCGAGATCGCGCGGACCGCGATGATGGCCTCGCCGCGGTCGGGCGCCGGTTCGGGCACCGGGCGGAGGACGAGGCGGCCGGGAGAATCGGGATCGACGACGACGGCGCGGTTGTCGGCCATGTGAGCCTCCTCAGATGACGCCGTCGCGGCGCAGGGATTCGATCTGCTCGGCGCCCAGGCCCAGGAGCGTGCCGTAGACCTGGGCGTTGTGCTCGCCGAGCAGCGGCGAGCGCTCGATCTCGGTGGGCGAGTCGGACAGGCGCACCGGGTTGCCGGGCATGGGGTAGGGCCCCCGCCGC
>DASZOL010000089.1:0-43539 GCA_035550795.1 Candidatus Methylomirabilota bacterium | reverse complement strand
GGTGGTGGAGGTCCCGCGGAAGCTCACCGGGAAGCAGCGGGAGCTCCTCGAGGAGTACCAGCGCGTGTCCTCCGGCGAGGAGCAGGGGCCGCTCGTCGGCGGATTCCTGGAGTCGCTGAAGAAGCTCTTCGGCGGCTGACGCTGCCGGCGGCGGTCGGAGATGGGCGGAATCATTCGCTGACCCGCATCGCGCCTGGAGGCAACGCGCGCCCGGGGGGGAGACCCCAGCTCGCCGTCCCCTCCGAAAGCCCTTCTGGAGATCCCTGGACGATGGCTCCGGTAACCCTGAGTTTTGAGCTGACGAGATCGGCGGGCAACCAAGGAGCCCCGACCATGCCACCAGCAGGCGTGGGCCGCGTCATGCATGGGCCGCGTCATTCCGGCAGGCTGGGGCCGCGCTACCGTCCTGCATCGGGCGTGCACCTGATCGGCGGGCCGTGGCACAAGCCGCTCAGCCCGTGCGGCGGTCGCCGCGGCGACGCGGCGGATCGCGCGGGGGCAATAGCATCGCACCCCGGAGGATTGACCACGCGGCCATCCCGTAGCGGGTCGCCCAAGCGCGAGCCACCGTGACGCACGAGGGCGACCTGGCGCATCACGACGGCCCCCCGGGAATCGGGACCGCCTTGCCCGCGCGCGGGCATCACTCGAGCGAGGTCATCATGGTCGCCGGCCGGGACCCGCGCGACGGGAAGGGCGGCCATGCCAGCTACGTGCTGGCTCACGCCCTGGCCGCCCACCGAGCGGGCTTCGAGCCGCGGGTCTTCTTTCCTGGGGCCACTGCCGCCGTCGCCGAGTCCGAGTTCGGCACGGTCCACCAGGTCCGGTCCGTGGTGTTTGGACCCGATCCGGCCAACGGGCTCTGGAAGCAGCTGGTCGCGCTGACCGCACCGGCGGTGAGCGCCGCCGTCGGGCGGTTCCTGGCCGGCCGGCCCGGCCCGCACCTCGTCCACGGATTCGGCACGTACGCGTATGTGGGCGTCGTCACCGCCCGGCGCTTGGTTCGAGCCGGCCTCCGGGCGGTGGCCCTCAGCAGCGTGTATACCCCGGTGGAGCACGAGTATGCGTCCCGCGCTCGCGGTATCGACCCGGCTCACGGCCTCTGGATGCGCGCCCGCTACCGGACCGAGCTCTGGTGGGCTCGATGGTTCGTGGCGCGCTGCGAGCGGCTGGCACACCAGCGCTCCCAGCTGGTCGCCGTGAACTACGAGTCCTCGCGGCGACTCTTCCTCGCCGCCTACGGCCCGGGAGCGCCCAGCCGCAAGCTCCCCTATGCCTCGAAGGCCGCCTTCGCGGACGACGGTCGGGGAGCCCGGCTGGAGGGTGCCCCCTCGGGGGTCCCGGCCGGTCCCGCGCCGCTGATCGTGTCCGTCTCGCGTCACGATCCGCGCAAGGGTCTCGACGTGCTCCTCCACGCCCTCGCCGACCTCCGGATCCGCGGGGTGCCCTTTCGGGCCTGTCTCACCAGCAGCGGACCGCTACTATCCGCTCACCGGCGACTGGCCAGCCGCCTTGGCCTCGACGGCGTGACGGTCCTCACCGGCTGGGTACCCGACCCCTTCCCCTATCTCCGGGCGGCTGACGTGTTCGTCCTGCCCTCGCTCCAGGAGGGTAGCGGCTCGCTGGCGCTCCTGGAGGCACTCCAGGCCGGGTGCGCGGTTGTGGCGTCGGACATCGACGGGGTGCCCGAGGACGTGGTCCACGGGGAGAGCGCTCTCCTGGTCCCGTCCAGCGACGCCGCGGCGCTCGGACGGGCCCTCGAGGCGGTGCTGGTCGACGCCGGTCTTCGCACCCGGCTCGCCCGGGCCGCCCGGGCGACGTTCGAGACGCGCTTCTCGGCGGACGTCTTCGCCGCGGCGATCCGGGACGTCTACGCAGATCTCGGTGTTCGTCCCCCGCAGTCCACGTAGGCGGAGGCGTTCGAGCCGCTCGGCCCTGGATCGCGCGAGGCTCGGTTGGCATTACCGCGTGCACAGCAGAGAATGGCAGCCGGACGAGATCACCGCCAAGGGGCGGCATCTGGTCGTGGTGCTGAACGGGCAGAAGACCGTGGACTACCGGAACGGCCTGTTCACCGAGGGACCGATCACGCTGCAGCACGGTGCAGGCGTGATCAAGTTCCGTAAGGTCGCGATCAAGCCGTTGTAGGGGGTTCCTCGCCCGCTCCGCCGTGCCAGCCCCGCGTCGGATCCTCGGCGCCGTGACCGGGCCGCGCGGCGGGGACGGGTTGCCACCTCGACCGCTCTGCTAAGATGGCTCACCATCAGGCACTGACTCGTCCGCGTCTCGTGCGGCATCGGGGAGGGTCAAGGACGGTTGCGACGGATAGCCAGGGTCCTCCGTCCTGACTCTCGACGCCGCCCGGCTCTGCTTCGACGAGGGCAGGTCAGGGATGTGGGGACGAGCCCTCTTGACCGTGGACCGGGACCGCTCTCGCGCCGGCGATTCCTGGCCCTGGCAGCCCTCGCCGCCGGGGCCCCGCGCCGGCTAGCCGGGCAGCCCCTCGCCGCCTCCCCCACCGCCGAGACCCCGCGCCGGGGCGGCGAGCTGATCGTGGCCACCTGGGACGAGCCGATCTCGCTGGACCCGGCCAACACCGCCCTGGCCGGGCTCGATCCCGTGCGGCTCATCTTCGACACCCTGGTCGTGCTGGGGCCGGACCTCACGGCCCGCCCCGCCCTGGCCGAGTCCTGGTCCGTTTCCCCGGACGGCACGGCGTACACGTTCAGGCTGAGGCGGGGCGTACGCTTCCACGACGGAACCCCTCTCGACGCCGCCGCGGTCAGGTTCAACCTGGACCGGGCCACCGGCTCAGAGGCCAAGGCCAACTTCACGATCTCGCTGGCCGGCGTCTACCGGAGGACCGAGGTGATCGATCCGCTGACCGCCCGGGTCGTCCTGTCGCGGCCGTACGCCCCGTTTCTCGACGGCCTGGCGGAGGGCTACCACTCCCTGGTCTCGCCGGCGGCACTCGCAAGATACGGCCGGGACTTCGACCGCCACCCGGTCGGGAGCGGTCCCGGCGTGTTCCAGGAGCTCATCTCCAAGGGTCACGTGACCGTCCGCAGGAATCCGGACTATGCGTGGGGTCCGCCCTCCTTCAGGCATCAGGGGCCCATGCACCCGGACTCCGTGACCTTCCGCCTGGTGCCGGAGAGCGCGACCCGCCTGGCCACCATCGAGACGGACGAGGTCCACGTCGCCGAAGAGATCCCCCCCGAGGAAGTCGGCCGCCTCGGCCAGCACCCCCGCCTGCGCATCCTGAGCCGGGTCGCGCCCGGCACCTCCGCCCAGCTCATGCTCAACACCAGCCGGCCTCCGCTGGATGACAGCCGCGTCCGCCAGGCGCTCGGCTATGCGGTGGACCAGGACCAGCTCTCCAGGATCCTTTTCGGAGGCGTTCTCACCGCGGCCCGGACGCTCCTGGCGCCGGGGACGCTCGGCCACGCCGAGCGGCTGGCCGCCCTCTCACGCACCGACCGTCCGCGGGCACGCATGCTCCTCGAGGCGGCGGGGTGGCGGCCCGGACCGGACGGCGTCCGGAGCCGGGACGGCACCCGATTGGAGGTCACGATCCACATCGTCAGGGCGAGCGTTCAGTCGCTGCCTCTCAAGGTGGCGGAGGTCCTCCAGGCCCAGCTTCGCGAGGTCGGCATCCATCTCCAGATCGCGCAGAACGATACCGCCGGGCTGTTTGCCATCCTGAATCAGGGCAGCCAGCAGATGGTGCTCGGCTGGCGTCAGGGTACCGACCCCGACGTGCTGCGTCCGCTCTTCCACTCCAGCTTCTTCGGTCGGTCACCGGTCGCCCGCATCCGTTTCAAGGACGAGCGGCTGGACGACCTCATCGTCCGGGGCTCGCAGGAGCTCGACCGGCGCCGGCGGCAGTCGATCTACGAGGAGATCCAGGAGATCGCGATGCGCAACGCCCTCGTGGTACCGCTCTGGTACCGCCACGCCTTCGTCGCGGTGAGCGGCACGACCCGTGACGTGAGCCTCGACGGCCGTGGCCAGCTCCACCTCTACGACGCCTGGCTCGCAGGCAGCTGAGCCCGCCTCGCGACCGGGTCGAGCGCCTCCCGCAGGCCGTCCCCCAGGAGGTTGATGGCAAGCACCGTCAGCATGATCATGAGTCCCGGGAAGGTCGAGATCCACCAGGCGCTTCGCAGGTACTCCCGGCCGCTGCTGACCATGGCGCCCCACTCAGGCGTCGGCGGCTGGGCGCCCAGCCCCAGAAAAGACAGGCCGGCGGCCACCAGGATGGCAGTGGCGACGCCGAGGGTCGCCAGCGCGATGACCGGCGTGAGCGCGTTCGGCAGGATGTGCGCCAGCACGAGCCGCGCGTCGCGACACCCGACGGCCCGGGCGGCGTCCACGTAAGGACTCACCTTGGCGGACAGCACGCTCGACCGGACCACGCGCGTGTAGTGCGGGACGTAGGAGACGCCCACCGCCACCATGACGTTGGACAGGCCGGGCCCGAGGACGGCGATGACGGCCAGGGCCAGCAGAATGCCCGGGAACGCCAGAAGCGAGTCCATCGTGCGCATGATCAGCGTGTCGGGCCAGCCGGCGTAGAAGCCGGCGAGCACGCCCAGGGTCAGTCCGAAGCCCAGCGAGATCGCGACCGAGACGAGCCCGACCCTGAGAGAGAGCCGCCCCCCGTACACCACGCGGCTCAGGACGTCACGCCCCAGATGGTCTCGACCGAAGAGCGCCCGAGCACCGGGCGGCTCGAGGGTCCGCTTCGCGTCGATCTCGGCCGGGTCGTGCGGCGCGATGGCCGGGGCCAGCGCCGATACCAGCGCCACCAGACCCACCACGCGGCCGGCGGCGAGGGCGACCCGGTTTCGCCGCAGCCGCCGCCTCGCCGCCGACCACGGGCTGCCGGCGACCGGTCGCGCCCCGCGCGCTCCGTCACTCACCCAGGATCCTCGGGTCGACCGCACCGCACAGGACGTCGACGACGAGGTTGACCAGGACGTACGTGGTGGCGGCGACCAGGACGACGCCCTGGATGACCGGGATGTCGCGGTTCAGGATGGCGTCGACGGCGAGCCGGCCCATGCCCTGCCGGGCGAACACGCTCTCGACGATGACGCTGCCGCCCAGGAGCCCGCCGAACTGGAGCCCGACGATCGTCACCAGCGGCACCAGCGCGTTCTTGAGGGCGTGCCTGAACAGGAGCCGATGCGGCGGCACGCCCTTGGCCCGGGCGGCTGCGATGTACGGCTCGGCGAGCACCTCGGCCGTCTTCGCCCGCGTGACCAGCGCGATGACGGCCATCGCCTGAATGCCCAGCGTCGCGGCCGGGAGGATGAGCCGCTCCGGTCCGCCCTGGCCCGTCGCCGGGAGCCAGCCGAGCCACAGCGCGAACACGAAGATCAGCAGCATGCCCAGCCAGAAGGAGGGCATGGAGACGCCCCAGAGCGACACCACCATGCCCGCTCGATCGAGCCAGCTCCGCGGCCGCCACCCCGCCAGCAGGCCGAGCGGCACCCCCAGCACCGTTGCCAGCCCGAGCCCGGCCAGGGTGAGCTGCAGGGTGCTGGGCGCCTGCTGCCGGATCTCTTCCAGCACCGGACGGTTCGAGCGGATCGAGCGGCCGAGGTCTCCCTGGAGCGCGCCGCCGAGGAAGCGGACATACTGCCGCGCCAGCGAGTCGTCGAGCCCCAGTTGCCGCCGCAGGACGGCGATCCGCTCGGGAGGTCCACTCCCGTCCCCGAGCATGACCAGGACGGGATCGCCGGGGAGCAAATGCAGGGTGGCAAAGGTCAGGATCGACAGACCCAGCAGTACCGGGATCGTGGCCAGCAGGCGACGGGCGACGTATCCGACCACGCGGCTACCCTAGCCGACGGGGTGGGGAGCGACAAGTCACGGAACGGCCGCCCGGCTCATCCCGAAGCGCCGGGCGGCGACGGAACGAGCCCGAGCTCGCCGTAGACGGCCCGCAGGGCCTCGACAACGGCCAGGGGGGAGAATTTTCGCGCGAACACCTCCCGCCCGCCCCTGGCCAGGCTCTGGCGCAGGCCAGGATCGCGGAGGAGCCGTCCCAGCGCCGTCGCGAGAGCGTCGACGTCCCCCGGTGACACCAGGAGGGCGCTCCGGCCGTCGATGACGTCCTCCGGGATGCCATCACAGCTCGAGGTCACAACGGGTAGCCCGGCGTGGAGGGCTTCGATCAACGAGACCGAGCCGCTGCTCTCCCGCAACGACGGCAAGACGAAGACGTCGGCGAGCCGCAGGTAGGCTCGCGGATCCGGGACGAAGCCCGTGACGCTGACGTGCGCGTCCAGCCCCAGCCGCGTCACCAGGCGGCGATTCTCGTCAAGGAGGGGGCCCCCGCCGACCAGACAGGCTCGGAACGGGATCGCCCCCGCCCGGAGACGCGCGAGCGCCCGGATGAGGACGTTCACCCCCTTCCGCGGGTCGTGACGCGACACGGCAACGACCAGGGGCGCGCTCCCAGGCTCCCCGGCCGGGAGGCCGTCGCGCGGAGGCGTCGGTGTTGCGGGCGCCGCGGTGTCCAGGAAGGCCGATTCCGAGGAGTACGGGATCTTCCGACAGCGGGCGCCGACGCGATAGGCGTCCTCCAGCAGTCGCGCGATGGAGTCGTAGTTCACCAGGACCCGGGCGGCCCCGGTGTAGCCCTGTCGCTCGTAGCGGTCTACGACGAGCCGCCCCCACAGGTACAGCATCCGGAAGCGGACGTGGTCAGCCAGGCCGGCCGTGGGATCGAGCCCGTCCACCTTCGCCCGGGCCTCGTAAGCATAGGTCGAGTAGGCGCTCACGACGGCGGTGGCCTGGACGCCCTGCCGCGTGAGCCGCCGAGCCGCCGCCACCGCGATGCCGCCCCACAGCCCGAAGCCGTGGAGGAGGGCGCGGTTCAGGCGCTCTTCACGGGCGAAGCGCTCGACGGCGCGGACTAGCGGTTCTACGTGAGCAGGCACCATCCACGGCCGGTGAGGCCAGGGAACGGCCCGCGCCCGGTGCAGGACACCGAACTCGGTCGGGAGCCTCTCGGTCCGATGCGCCACGGAGAACACGTGGGGCTCGAAGCCCGCCCGCCGCGCGGCGCGGGCATGGGCCCGGACGTACGTCTCGTGCCCGCCCGCTCGCCCGCCGACGGCGGCCACCGGATCCTTGCCCGCGACCAGGAGGAGGGCCGACCGAGGAGTGATCCGGCTGCCCACGCTCAGGCGAGGATCCCCTCGAGTCCCGCGCCCTCCACGGGCTCGCCCCGCCGCTACAGGAGTCGCGCGTTGAGCGTGATGGGGACCGCGGACAGCGCGACTGAGAGGGGGCAGCTCTTCTTGGCCGTCTCCGCGTGGTCGGCGAAGGACCTGGCGTCGAGGCCCGGCACCTCCGCCTCCGTCTCGAGCTCGATCCGCGTCAGCCGGAAGCTCCCGTCCACGTTCTCAAGGTGCACCCGCGCGGTGGTGTGGATGCGCCGCGGCGTGAGCTTCGCCCGGCTCAGGCCGGCCGCGAGTGCCATCGAGAAGCAGCCCGCGTGGGCCGCGCCGACCAGCTCCTCCGGATTCGTGCCCGCTCCCTCCTCGAAGCGTGAGCGAAACGAGTAGGGGCCCTCGAAGGCCCCGCTGCCCAGCTTGACCCTGCCGGTGCCCTCGCGCAGGGTGCCTTCCCAGACGGCCTCCGAGGTGCGTGTCGCCATCAGGACCCTCCCGGCGGCGCCGGCGGAGCCACGAGGTCCGCGTACTCCGGGTGCCGCTTCATGAACGCCTGGACGAAGGGGCAGAGGGGGCGGACCGCCAGGTGCTGCTGGCGGGCGTGATCGAGGGCCGTGCGGGCCAGCGCGTCCGCAATTCGCCGGCCGCGCAGCTCCGGCGGCACCTCGGTGTGGATGAGCGTCACCCGACCGTCAGCCTCGTGATACTGGAGCACCGCGGTGTAACCCTCGACCGTGGCCTCGAACCGGTGGCGGGCGTCGTTCCGCGCGACGTTCACGGGCCGGACTCAGGGACGTCCGCGCGTGATGGTCGCACCCGTTCCCACGACAGGGCACCGGAGGGGCACTGCTCGATCTGGGCGGCGATAGGGTCGCTGGCCGCCGCTCCGAGGTCGATCCAGGGGCGCTGCCCCGGTCGGAACACGTCGGCGAGCCCTCGCACCCACACCCCGGAATGCGCGCAGAGGTCGGGCCGCCAGATCACTCGGATCTCATCGTTCTCGTAGGTCCGCGTCCCGCCTCGCGCGTCGTCGGCCATGCCGTGCCTTGCTGTGCTCCTCGAGTCACCGTACCAGGACCGCGATGGCGGCTCAACTCTGGGCCTCCGGGCCCCGACCACGCCCCTCCTAGGGCGCGGCAGGCGGCTCCTGGTCACCCGGAAGGCCGGCGACGTGGCGGAAGATGGCGACCGCCCGGTTGACGTAGGAGGCATCGCGGCCCCGGGTCAGCGGATTCGGCCCTCGGTCGACGCCCGCCAGGTTGTAGTAGCTCCACACACCCGGAGAGGAGCGTTCGGCGAAGTAGAGCGCCCGGAGGTCTCCGCGCTCGAGTAGCGGAATGGCGAGAACCCGCACCGCGGTGACGTTCTCGGTCTCCAGCACCAGCCCATCCCCCCGAAGCTCCCGGAGCCGCATCCGGTAGACGACGGGCCCCGAGCCGGTGCTCGTCTGACTGAAGTAGAGATCGCGGCCCGGTCTCATCTCGCCCGGCGCGAAGTCGGCGCGTCGCTGCTGTCCGTCCGGCCCGTCCAGCGCGTAGGCCTCCACGATGAGGTCCTGCCAGCGCTTCTTCGACACCGACCAGTAGCGCACTCCCGCCCAGCGGGACACCTCTCCGAAGCGCGACAGTATCGTCTCGATGCGACCGTCCCCCGGGAAGCGACCCGAGACGGCCACCACCAGGTTGAACCGATCGGGCGCCCACCCCGTGCAGGCCGGCGGGACCCAGCGCGCGCCCGTGTCGCCTTCCTTCCAGACCTCGACGGTCGGCGGTGCGGCGACATCGGCGTAGCGGGGCCATGGCTCTGTCCCACAGGGTGGTTGCAGCCCGTCCGACCACACGGCGGCCGGCCACGAGAGGACCAGGCTCAGGAGGACGAGGCGGAGCCGGTCCAGCCGGAGCGGGCCGCGCTCGCGTCGTGTCGCCTCTTCATTTCGACTTGTGCGCCCCTGGCGCTCCCACCGTGCCTCGGTACTGCAGGTAGCGCGCGCCCAGCCAGCAGAGCAGCGCCCAGGCCAGCCCCGCCGACCAGCCCGCGAGCACGTCGGTCGGGTAATGGACACCCAGGCAGACGCGCGTGATCCCTATGAGGAACGCCAGGACGAGCGAGGTCGAGATGACATAGACCCTGATGCGCCGCGGGGCGGCGAACCGAGCCAGCAACGCCCCCAGAGTGAGGTAGATGACCGCCGCCGCCATGGAGTGCCCGCTGGGGAAGCTCAACCCCTCCACGGTGACCAGATGGGGCACGACGTCGGGACGGTCGCGAGCGAAGACGTGCTTCAAGCCGGTGCTCAAAACACCGCCTCCGGCGGAGGCGACGAAGACGAACAACGCCGCGCTGTACCGTTGCTGCAGTGCCAGGTATCCGATCGCGCAAAGCACGACGATCACCAGGATCGAGGTGCCGCCGAGCGCCGTGACGTCCGTGACCGCCTCCGCGAGCCACCGGGGACCGATCAGCAGCGCAGGATTGTCCGCGCGGCGGACGAGACGGAGCAGCCACGCGTCGAACTCGTGCATCTCGCCCTCCCGGATTTCCCCTACCAGCTCGACGAAGCCGAACAGGGCGAGGACGACCACGAAGGCGGTGAGCAGCACGACGGCTTCCTGACGGGCGAGCCAGCGGATCGGGAGACGGAGTGCGTCGAGGAGAGGGCTGACCGTGGCGTGGACGACCGAGGCGGAGCGCCGTGCGCTCATGGCCGGCCTGCCTTCACAGGGGTACGAGGAGCCGTCTCCCCGCCGCCAGAGCCCGCCCCCGCGGTCGCCGTCTGAGGTCCGGCGACGTCGCGGGTCGCGAGCGTCAGCGCCGCGCGGGTGTCGGGGCGGGTTCCGGAGCCGCCGTGCGAGGCCGCCACATGAATGCGCCCTCCTACGGTCGGATCGACGAGGCGCCCCCTGGCCCCGTCACGAGCTGGCCGCACAGCAGCCGTTCGCCCGAGTTCCCCGACGGGTCCGTCCGCTGGTCGTCTGCGCGGGCGTGGATCACGACGGCGCTGCCGTCGGCGTCGAAGACCGAGGTGGGCCCTGGTGCGAGCGCGACCCGGTCCGTGACCACCACGTACTCGATTCGACCGCTGGCGTCGACCTCCAAGTCGGGCAGGTCGCCGCCGTGGGCCCCTTCGGGATTCTCCAGCCCGTGCTTCTTCCCGAGAGGGTTGAAGTGACCGCCTGCGCTCTGGAAGGTGGGCGGCTCGCAGCGGCCCACCGCGTGGATGTGAATGCCGTGGCGTCCCGGTGTCAGCCCGCTCACCTGCACCACCATCCGGACCTTGCCGTCTTCCTCCCGGAGAACGGCCGAGCCCATCGACTGTCCCTGCGCATCTTTGAGCTCGGCCCACGCCTCACGGAGGGGGCCGCTTGCCGACACCCGCCGCTCGGCACATGCCCCGGTGAGCGCGGCGACGGCCAACAGCCAGCTCACGGCCCTCCTCCCGCCGGCGCCCCGCATCGACACCTCCCTGGAGCTTCGCCTGACGTGGGACTGCCCGCCCCTCGAATGGCAACCGTCGTGCCAGAACGCCGGGGCGCAGAAGGCCGTCGCACGCCCGGCAACCCGTTTGCACGGATCGTACTCGGACCCTCCATTGAGCGTACACGATCGAAGAGGACCGATCCACGGCGAAGGAGGCGATTTCATGGCTCAGTACCTGCGGGACATCATGACTCAGAAGCCCCTGACGCTCCAGACGAGTGACACCCTCACCGCGGCGGCACGCTCCATGCGGGACGGGAACATCGGAGACGTCGTCGTCCTCGAGGAGGGGCGGATCCACGGGATCCTCACGGACCGCGACATCGTGGTCCGCGCGATCGCGGAGGGGCGCGATCCGGCCCGGACGCGTGTCGGAGAGATCTGCAGCCGGGAGCTGACCACGCTGTCTCCGGCGGATGCGATCGAGGATGCGGTGAAGACCATGCGCGACAGGGCGATCCGCCGGATTCCGGTCGTCGAGGGGGACCGGCCCGTCGGGATCGTCTCGCTGGGTGACCTCGCCGAGGAGCGTGATCCGGCGTCAGCCCTCGGCGGGATCAGCGCCGCGCCCCCCAACCGGTAGCTCGCCCGGGCCGTCCGACCAGCGTCAAGGTGGCGGCGCCACGACATCGTGGCGCCGCAGACCCCGTCAGAACTTGATCTGCGGTGCCGTCTGACTGCCCGGCGTCGCCTCGAAGAAGGGCTTCTCGCGGAAGCCGCGGAAGGACGCCACCACACTAGTGGGGAAGCGGCGGATCGTGGTGTTGTAAGCGCGGACGGTCTCATTGAAGCGTCGCCGCTCGACGGCGACCCGGTTCTCGATGCCCTCCAGCTGGTTCTGGAGCGCCAGGAAGTTCTGATTCGACTTGAGGTCCGGGTAGCGCTCGACGGTCACCAGCAGGCGGCTGAGCGCGCCGCTGAGCTGAGCCTGCGCTTCGAGGAACTTCTGGAGCAGGGCCGGATTGTTCAGCACCTCAGGCGTGACGGTCATTCCTGCGACGCTCGCGCGGGCACGAGTCACTTCCTCGAGGACCGCGCGCTCCTGCGCCGCGAAGCCTTTGACCGTCTCGACGAGGTTCGGGATGAGGTCAGCCCGCTGCTGGTAGACGGTCTGAACCTGGGCCCAGGCCTCCTGCACGCCTTGGTCCAGCGTCACGAGCTGGTTGTTGACGGAGATCGCCCAGGCCAGGCCGAGGATCGCGACGAGCGCGATGACGCCGAGGACGAGGAGCCCGGACTTCATGAGTTGCCTTCCTCCCGGTGTGGAACGAGCTCCGTTGGCCCGTCAACGGTGAGCGCGCACGAGCCCCAGGCCGCGCGCGGCCGGATCGATTCAGGCATCGCGGTTTCCGGCAGCGTGAGGCGACAGCAAGCGCCGCCGCAGGACGCCGATGTACAGGACGGCGGCGGCGGCCATGTAGAGCTCCATCACCTCGAAGAGCCCGAGGTCCCACCCCGCGCGCACGGCTCTGGGCAGCGTCCGGAAGAGGCGCATGAGGAGAATCGTGACGACGAGCGGCACCAGCTCGCCGCGCGGCAGGAGGTAGTACGCCCAACGTCCCGGGGCGTACCGCGACCCCGCCCACATGGCGGCGGCGGGCAGCACGATGCCCCCCAGCGCGACGCCCGCCAGGGCGGCGTTCCGGAGCGTCCGGCCCGGCTTGTCGCTGAACAGGTTGTGGAGGTTCGTTTCCCGCTGGGCGTTCTGCTCCACGAACCAGCGAGGACTCTGCCACCCGAGGAAGTGCTGTCCGTAGCTGATCTCCTCGAGCGCTCCGAAGATGCTGCCCAGCGCGAAGAGGACGTAGAGCACCCGACAGCCGGCGGGGACGCGCCCCCGCGACCTCGCGGCGAGCCCGAAGGCCAGGATGCCCGCGGCGCCGAAGCAGGCAGCGGTTCCCAGCTCGACGGGCCCGTACTCCGACACGAAGAGCCAGTGAAACGCCGTCGGGGGAAGCAGCCCCACGCCGAGCACGAAGGCCGCGAGCCCGAGAAAGGGCAGGATTACGCGGGGTGCCCACGTGACACGCCGGCTTCCGCTGGGCGCACCGACCACCGACCCCATTGTTCCACTTTCCCCCCGTGGACCCGCGGCGAAGCCTGGGGCCGACGGCGTCCGGAGACGGGTCGATTCAGGCATGCGGCTCGGGGCCTGTCAATTGGCCCACCACCCGTACCGCGTGCCGAGCCGCGCGATGGCGTGACCGGCGAACAGGCAGAGCAGCGGATAGAGCGGGGCCGCCAGCCGGAAGTTGCCGTCGGAGACCAGGGCGTGGATCAGGACGTAGCTCACGAGGATTGCCCACACGCCGCGGAGGGGCCGTCGCTCGCGCGCCAGCAGGAGCGCGCCGGCGAGCGCCAGCGGATAGGTTACGTAGTACTGGAACAGGAGAGCGCGGTACGCTCGGTAGGCGCCGGGCGACCCGGCGGGGGGCGCGAAGGTGCGGGTCGCCAGGAGGTGGCGGACCTCCCAGGGCCGGCCGAGCGAGAAGAGGTCGATCGCGCGGCGTGCATAGAGCCCCGCCGCCCACACGGGGGATTGGAGGACGATCCGGCCGATCTCGGATATCAGCGTGGCGTTGATCTCCGCTTCGTTCCGCCCCTGCGCTCGACCTCTCTCGACGACGCGAGCCCGATCGATGCCGAAGAACGGCGCGTTGTGCGTGCCCAGATTGGTCGTCAGGACCACCACCGAGCCGAGCCGCTGATAGTTCCGCGCCGTCCAGACGGCCAGCCCTAGCACGGACGGGAGGAGCACCAGGACGGCGAGAAGGACGCCCCGCCGGGCCGGCCGGGCGCGTGCCAGGCGCGCCAGCGCGACCGGCAGGACCGACACCGCGATGGGCCGGACGAACAGGGCCATGGACAGCAGAAGGCCGAACCAGGCGGCCTTGTCCGGAGACGCGGCCGCCCGGCGCAGCACGGTCATGAGGACGAGGGCCGTGAAGAGAAGCGTGAACAGGGACTCGGTCATCAGGCTCGGCGTCCAGACGACGTGGGTCGCGAACAGCGCTTGAGCCGCCACGGCGGCCACCGGGCCGAGCAACCGGCGTCCGAGGACGAGCAGCAGCACCTGCGTCGCCAGCTCGGAGACGACGTTGGCGGCGTAGCCCGCCACGGGGTTCCAGCCGAAGACCGAGTAGAGAGCCGCCAGAAAGGCCGGGTATCCCGGCATCCGGAAGGCGTGGAAGGCGAAGCCCTGGTACTCCGGGCGCCCGCCCTCGTACACCTGGACGTAGCCCTCGCCGCTGGCCAGGCTCCGCGCCAGCTCGTGGTAGTCGCGCGTGTCGCTGACGGGGAGCCACGTGGCCTGGGAGACGAGCCAGAGACGCAGCAGGGCGGCAAGGGCGAGGAGCGCCCACTCCGCTCGCGATGGTCTCACGGGTCGGCACGCATCAAGCCGTGGCGGTTCAGGCGGCAGCGCCGGTCCATCGTTCCGGCCATGCTACGCTACTGCCGCTGCCCCGATCCCGCAACGGCTCGACAGGCGAGCGGCGAGCGCGGTCGTGTCCGATTCCCGGGGTGTGCTCGGGCTCGTCGCGGTCCCGCCGGAGGGTGGATCGATCGAACGGCAGCAGCCTGCGCTGAGGCCCGGCACCCGGACCGTCGCCTTTCTCCTCGCGGCCTACGCCATCGGGCATGCCGCGCTCCGGGTATGGATCTCGCCCGTCCTCAACATCGACGACGCGAGGGAGGCGATCTTCAGCCAGACCCTCGCCTGGGGCTATGAGCCCCGCCAGCCGCCGCTGTACACGTGGCTCGTGTGGGCGACAGTTCACCTCGCGGGGGTGAGCGTCGCCAGCCTGACCGTCCTCAAGTATGCGGTGCTCGTCGTGGGCTACGCGTTCGCCTACGGGATCGCCCGGCGGATCCTGCGGGAGCCCCGCCTCGCTCCGCTCGCGGCGTTCTCGCTGCTCCTGCTCTTGCCCGTCGGCTGGTTCGTTCACGACGACCTCACCCAGAGCGTCGCCGTGCTGGCGGCCGCCGCGGGAACGGTCTACGCGCTGATCCGGCTCGAGGCAGCCCCCACGGCCGGGCGCTACGCGTGGCTGGGCCTCGCCCTCGCCGCCGGTACGCTGTCGAAGCTCACCTACCTCGTCTTCGCCGGGGCGCTCGGGCTGGCGGCGCTGAGCCTCGCCCCCTACCGGCGGCGTTTTCTGGAGCGCCGGATGGTCCTCAGCCTCGCGGTGGCGGTGGTCCTGCTCTTCCCGTACGCGCTGTGGCTTGCTGGGCACGAGGACGACCTCGCGCGCCTCTACGCCCAGCAGCTCGGCGCCGGGAGCGCGCGCTCATTCGTCGCCGGCGTTGTCGACGGACTCGGCGCCGTGCTCCGCGCCCTCGTCTACTACGCGGCGCCGATCGGTCTCCTGTTCCTCGCTCTCTTTCCGGAGATCTATCGCCCGGGGTTGGCAGCGGCCGGCGCGGAGAGCCCCGCGGGACAGCTCGTCGGCCGGACTCTCGTGGCCGGCCTGGGCCTCCTCGTCGTCGGTGCCCTCCTGAACGTTCTCGGCCAGCTCAAGTTCCGCTGGGCCATCCCGCTCTTCTTCCTGCTTCCCCTGTGCGCGTGCTGGCGACTGGACCGGCTGGGTGTCGACGCGGTGCGCCGCCGACGGCTGCGGGCGTACGCCGCCGTCCTGGTGATCGCCGAAGTCCTCATGGTGGGGGCGATCCTGCTGCAGGTTCGCTTGGGCGCGCGCTTCGGCGTGCCGGCCCGGCTCAACACGCCCTACGACGCGGTCGCGGCGGCGGTCACCGCCGCCGGATTCCGGCGGGGCACGATCGTCGCCGGACACGGGCCGCTCGGCGGGAACCTGCGGCTTGCCTTCCCGAGCTCGCGGGTCGTGAGCCTGGAGTCGCCCGGCTACCTGCCGGTGCTGGCGGGCGAGGGCCCTGGCGGGGAGTGTGTCGTGGTGTGGAACCGGGGGGACGCCGGTGGGATCCCGGAGGACCTCCGCGCGTGGCTTCGGACGCGCCTCGCCGCCGAGGTGCCCCCCGCGAGCCCCGTCGCGCGCGTCAGCGCACCGTACCGGCATGGACCGGCGGGAGACTACCGGGCGTTCTACGTGCGCGTGTCCGAGGGAGCCGGACGCTGCCGGTGACAGGACGTCTCGGTCTCCTCGCGCTCGGGATCGTAGCCGCCCTGGGCCTCGCCGAGGGAATCCTGCGCGTCGCCGCGGCCCTCGATCCCCGGGTGCGGTTTCTCGCGACGGGACGCGCCAGCCGGCCGGCGGTGACCTACACGACGCTGGAGGAGTTCATCGGGGCGCAGGCGGCCCACATCACTCCGCGTCGGGCCTGGTACAACTACTGGAGCAATGCGTTCGGCTTCCACGACGAGGAGTTCGTGGAGCCCAAGCCGGCGGGCCGACTCCGCGTGCTCGCGGTCGGCGATTCGTACACGTTCGGCCCCGTCTCGTACCCGCAGGGCGTGATGACGCTCACGGAGAGCGGTCTCCGCGCGGCCTGCGGCGGGCGGGCGGTGGATCTGCTGAACATGGGCCTGATGGGCGCCGGGTCGCCCGAGTACCGGACCCTGGCTGCACTCGGCGCTCCGCGCTACTCGCCCGACCTCGTGCTCGTGAACATCTTCCTGGGCAACGACCCGCCGGACCTCCACCGGCACGTGCACGACCGCTCGCCGACCGAACGGCTGCTCCGCCGCTCGTACACCTGGACGTTCTTCAAGAACTTCTTCCGTGCTCGACGCGGTCTGCGCGAGACTCGGCTCCCCGAGCGGATCGCAGCGGTCCCGCCCGGCGCGCCGGTGTCGCGGGGCGGCACGCCCGTGCAGGGGACGACGGAGCTGGCCCCGGACGACCCGGCGCTGGTGGGCCCACTGCTCTCGGACGCGGCCTACGAGACGGTACTGGCCTCCGACCTCGGCCGCTTCTACCGGCCGAGCGATCTGCGGGACCTCCGGGCCGCCTGGCAGCCCCTGCTGGCGGATCTCGACAGGCTGGCGAGCACCGCGGCGCGGGCCGGGAGCCAGGTGGCGCTGGCGTTCTTGCCGTCGGTGCTCCAGGTGGATGCCACGCTGCGGGCCGAGACAGTGTCGCGGCTCTCCGCCACGCTCAGGTATCGCGGTCTGTCCAGCCGCGACATCGATCCCGGCCTCCCCAACGCCCTGCTCGAGGAGTTCACCCGGTCGCGCGGCATTCCCCATGTCGACCTGACGCCCGTGTTCGCCGCCGAGCATGCCGCCGCCCGGGAGCCGCTGTACAAGCGGAACGACAACCACTGGACGCCCCGTGGAAACCGCGTCGCCGCGGAATCGCTCGCCGCCTTCCTGGCGCCGCTCCTGTGCTCCGGTTGACGCGGCGATGATCTCCTGGCGCCGCCGGGCGGCCTACGTCGCGGTCCTCCTGGTCGCCGCGCTCGCGGCGGCGGAGGGCCTGCTCCGCGCGTGGTATCCCGCCCCCGCGCGTCACTTCGTCTGGCCCCCGAACCTCCGCGTCGACTTCGAGCCGACGGACGCCGCGACCCCGGGCGTCACCGGGCGCGGACGGTTCCGGACCAACAGCCTCGGTCTTCGGGCGGATGAGCCGCCCGCCGGCCCCGCGCGGATCGTGTACGTGCTCGGGGGAAGCACGGCCGCCGACCTCTATCTGGACCAGGAGGAGGCCTGGGTCTCCCTCGTGCAGCAGGGGCTCAACCGCGACACGGCGGCGCCGCGGACCTGGGTCGGCAACCTGGCGCGGCCCTCGCTGGCGAGCGTCCACAGCCTGATCCACTTCGATCGCCTGCTGCCGGAGCTTCCCCGCGCCGATCTCCTCGTGAATCTCGTCGGCGTCAACGACCTTCAGCTCGCGCTCAAGTCGAGCTACCTCGCCGCCCCGACCCGTGAGACGCACCTCGCGTGGGCGTTCGCCCTTCGACCGCCCGAAGGCGGCTTCTGGAGCCGGCTCGCCACCATCCGCGCGGCCCGCTTCGCATGGCTCACGTGGCGGCGGGCGCGCCTCGGCCTCGTCCAGACGCGGACCGCGGAGGGTTACGCGCGTCTGCGGCAGTGCCGGCAGACGGCGCCGCCGGCGAAGCTCGTCGACGTGCTGCCCGATCTCGCGCCGGGCCTGGCCGAGTACCGGCGGAACATCGTGGCCCTCGCGGAGCGCGCCCGCGCCTACGGCGCCCCCATGCTCTTCCTCACCCAGCCGACTCTCTGGGCGGAGGAGATGCCGCCGGACGCGGCCGCGCGGCTCCTGGCCGGCGGGATCGGTCCCATCAAGACGTGGTGCACGCACCGGCGGTACTTCTCGCCCCGCGCGCTGGCGCAGGGGATGCGCGCCTTCAACGACGTCCTGCGGGACGTCTGCCGGTCACCGGGCATGGCGTGCCGCGACCTGGCCGCAGCCGTGCCCCCGCGCGCCGAGTATTTCTACGACGACATGCATCTGTCGGAGGCGGGGGCGCGGCTGGTGGCCGGCCGCGTCATCGACTGGATTCTCGAGCTCCAGGGGATGCGCCGGCCGGCTCCCTGAACCGGCGCGACCGATGCGAGGTGCCGCATCGCGGGACCGCCTCCGCGCCATGCTAGACTCCGGGGGTGGTTGCCGCTCCACCCCGCCCCGAGCGCGGCCTGAAGGCCGCGGCCCTCGCCGCCTGGCGATGGTGGACCCGCGTGGCCCACCGGATCGGCGACTTCCAGGCGCGGGTTCTGCTGAGCTTCTTCTACTACGTGATCCTCGGCCCGTTCGCGCTCGTTCTTCGGCGGAGCGATCCACTCAGGATCCGGCCGGGCACCACGGTGGGCTGGCAGCGTCGCGAGGACATCGCCCGCTCGGTCGCGGAACAGGCCCGCCGGCAGTCCTGATGGACATCCTCGGAGTCTCCTGCTACTTCCACGACTCGGCGGCGGCGCTTCTCCGGGACGGGCAGCTGGTGGCGGCCGCGGAGGAGGAGCGCTTCAGCCGGAAGAAGCACGACTACGGGTTCCCGTCGAACGCGATCGACTTCTGTCTCCGCGCGGGCGGCATTCCCGCCTCCGCGCTGGACCACGTCGTGTTCTTCGAGAAGCCCTTCCTCAAGTTCGAGCGCCTCCTGCTCACCTGCATGCAGTCGTTTCCGCGCTCCCGCCGGCTGTTCCAGGAGGCGATGATCCCCTGGCTCGGCGACAAGGTGTGGATCCGGCACCTCCTGCAGACGCGGCTCGGCGTCGCCCCGTCGAAGATCCTGTTCAGCGAGCACCACCTGTCCCACGCCGCCAGCGCCTTCTACTGCTCGCCCTTCGCGGAGGCGGCGATCCTGACCGTCGACGGCGTCGGGGAGTGGACCACCGCGACGGTGGGCGTCGGGCGCGGCACCGAGGTCACGATTCTCGAGGAGATACGCTTCCCGCACTCGCTGGGGCTCCTCTACAGCGCGTTCACCGCGTTCCTCGGCTTCGAGGTCAACGAGGGCGAGTACAAGGTGATGGGCATGGCGCCCTTCGGCACCCCGCGCCACGTCGACCGCGTGTGGAGGATGGTCCGCGTCTCGGCTCACGGCGGCTTCGAGCTCGACATGGACTACTTCGAGTTCCACCGCTCGACCGAGCGCACGTACAGCTCGCGGTTCGTGGAGCTGTTCGGGCCGCCGCGGGAGCCCGGCCTGCCGTTCTTCACGGCCGGGAGCGGGTACCCCGTCTACTTCGGACCTCGCCCCGCGGACCATGCGGCGCAGGCGGAGCGCAACCAGTACTACGCCGACGTGGCGGCGAGCATCCAAACCGTCGTGGAGGAGATCGTCCTCCGGATGGCGCGGTACGCCCACCGCCAGACGGGACTGTCTCGCCTGTGCATGGCCGGCGGGGTTGCCCTCAACAGCGTGGCCAACGGCCGCGTGCTGCGGGAAGCGCCGTTCGACGAGCTGTACGTCCAGCCGGCGGCGGGCGACTCGGGCGGGGCGCTAGGAGCGGCGCTCTGGGCGCACCACGCGGTCCTCGGCCGGCCGCGCGGGTTCGTGATGGAGCACGCCTCGTGGGGCCAGGAGTACGGGAGGCCCGAGATCGAGACGGCGCTCAAGGCCGGGGGCGCCGTCTACACGCCGTTCGACGACGAGGACCGCCTGCTCGATCACGTGGTGGACCACCTCGAGCGGGGCCGGGTGGTCGGCTGGTTCCAGGGCCGCTTCGAGTGGGGGCCGCGGGCGCTCGGGCACCGCAGCATCCTCGCGGACCCCCGCCGGGCGGAGATGAAGGACCTCGTGAACGTGAAGATCAAATACCGGGAGCCGTTCCGGCCGTTCGCGCCCTCGGTGCCGGTGTCGCACGCCGAGGAGTACTTCGCGCTGCCGGACGCTGCCCGCCACTACCCGGCGCGGTTCATGCTCTATGTCGTGGACGTCCACGACGCCAGGCGCGACGCGATCCCGGCGGTCACCCACGTCGACGGCACCGCCCGCCTTCAGACCGTGCGCGAGGAAGCCACGCCGCGCTATCATCGGCTCATCGAGCGCTTCGGCAAGGCCACCGGCGTTCCCGTCTTGCTGAACACGTCCTTCAATCTCAAGGGCGAGCCGATCGTCAACACGCCCACCGAGGCGCTCGCCACCTTCGCCCGGAGCGGGATGGATGCGCTCGTCCTCGGGGACTGCGTCGTCGAGAAGCGCGCTGCCGGAGGTTCGCACCCGTGAGACTGATCGAGAGCCTTCAGAGCCGAGCGGGGATCGTCGGCGAGCTGCTGCAGTTCTTCTGGGAGCGGAAGTGGTGGTGGCTGACCCCGATGCTTCTCCTGCTGCTGCTGATCGGGGGGCTGATCGTCTTCGCCCAGAGCTCCGCGATCGCGCCGTTCATCTACACCCTGTTCTGAGGGTCGGGGGGCGCATGAGGGCTGTCCAGCGGGGCGGGGCCGTGCTGGTCCTCGTCGCCCTCCTCGCCGCGGCGGGCTGGGCGCAGGGGGCGGGCGTGTGGACGCGGTCGGCGCCGCTTCTCAGCAGCCGCACGGAGGTCACCGGGGCGGAGCTCGGTGGGCGCCTCTACGTGATCGGCGGGTTCGGCCAGGGCGGCGACCAGGTCGAGGCCTATGACCCGCGGGCCGACCGGTGGGAGCGCCGGGCGCCGCTTCCGGCGCCCCTTCATCACGGGGCGGCCGCCGCGGTGGGCGACCGGCTCTACGTCGTCGGCGGCTACTCGGGTGGGCAGTGGGCCGTGCTCGACACCGTGTTCGAGTACGATCCCGCGACGGACCGATGGCGCACGCGGGCGCCCCTCCCCACCGCCCGCGGCGCTCTCGCCGCCGCCGTCGTCGGCGGCCGCCTCTACGCGGCCGGGGGTATGAACGCCGCTCGCCGCAACTCGGACGCGCTGGAGGTGTACGACCCCCGCGCCGATCGCTGGGAGCTGCGGGCGCCGATGCCCGTACCTCGCGACCACCACGCGGCGGCGGCGATCGACGGGAGGCTCCACGTCGTCGGCGGCCGTCTCGAAGGGAGCTACGCACGGAACCTCGACGCCCACCACGTCTACGACCCCGCGACCAACAGCTGGGCCGCCCGGCCCGCCCTGCCGACCGCGCGCTCCGGGATTGCCGCGGCGGTGCTCGGGTCGCGCATGTTCGTGTTCGGCGGGGAGGCGCCGGCCGGGACCTTCGGCCAGGTCGAGGTCTATGACGCCGCCACCGAGCGCTGGAGCGCCCTCGCCGCCATGCCGACTCCGCGCCACGGCCTGACGGCCATCGCGTTCGAGGGGCGGATTCACGTCCTCTCCGGGGGCCCGCAGCCCGGCGGGTCGTACAGCGCGGCCCACGAGGTCCTCAGCCCCTGAGCGCCTCGCGCGGGATCCTCTGATGGCTCTTCTCCTCGTCCCCGGTGGCAGTCCCGAGGCCGTGGCGGAGGACGTGCCGCGCTATCTGGCCCTCGGCGTGACCACGCTCAAGATCCGGGGGCGGGAGTATCCCGCCCCCCTCATCGCGGAGCTCACGCGCATCTCTATCGTCGTGTGATCGACGAGGCTCGCGGCGGCGCCGCGGACCCTCGGCGCCCCGCGCGCGGCGCTCGACCCGATGCTCGCCGACCGCGACCGGCGGCGGGCGTCGAAGACGGCCGTCCTCCACGAGCGGCTCCTGGCCCGGATGGGATCCGCCGCTCCTCCGGCGGCTCCGGTTCCCGGGACCGACTGGGATCCGGCGCCCGAGGAGGCGAGGCTGCGACGGGCGGAAGCCCGCTCCTGACGGCCCCCCCCGCTCCGGTCCCGACCGCCCTCACGGGCCGGCGCCGGGGGAGGGAGAGGTGTGGGTCGGGACCGCGAGGGTGATGCGATTCCGATCCCCGACCCGCGCGTAGCGCGCCGCCGCGCTCAAGCCGCGCACGAGCGCCAGACCCAGCCCGCCGGAGAGGTCCCCAGCGTCCTCGCGAAAGTCCCCGGGAAGCCCCGGAGCGTCGGCCAGAGGATCGAAGGCCGGACCCTCGTCCTCGTAGGTCACTTCGATGGTGTCGGCCCGGCTCGCGAACGCGACCCAGATCGGTCCCTCGGCGCCGGGAGGATAGCCGTGAGTGACCGTGTTTGTGAAGAGCTCTTCCAGGATGAGGACGAGCCGGAGCGCCGCGCCCCGATCGGCGCCCGCGGCAGCCGCGAATGCCTCGGCCAGGGCGCGCACCTCCCCGAAGCCGGACAGCCGGCCTCGGAACGTGCCGTGGGCCTGCACGGTCAGACCCCCATCGCGCCCGGTGGTCGCCGGCGGGGCGCCCGGGGTATGATCAAGGGCCTGGCCGCCGGGCGGCCCGGGCCGCGGGAACCCACCAGAAGGAGGTCACGATGCGGATGGAGGCGTGGACGGGGCGATTCCTCGTCGTGGCCTTGGGCACCGCCCTCGCAATGCTCGGGGTCGGCGAGGCAGCGGGCCAGGACGTCGGCCGGGTCAAGACCGTGAAGGGAACTGTTCACATCGAGCGGGGAGGGCAGCGCGAGCTCGTCCTGGTCGGCACCGGCGTGCGTCAGGCGGACACCCTGGTGACGGGACCGGACGGCGCCGTAGGAGTCACCCTGGCCGACGACACGATCCTGTCGGCTGGCCCGGACAGCATCCTCGCCATCGACCGCTTCGTCTATAACGGAGCCCAGCCAGGCGCCTTGGAGGCAGCGCTCGCCAAGGGGACGCTGGCCGTCGTCTCTGGCCGTATCGCCAAGCAGGCGCCCGATGCCATGCGCATCAAGACGCCCGCGGCGATCCTCGGCGTGCGCGGCACCGAGTTCGTCGTTCGTGCGAGTGACGGCTCGCCGTAGCGGCGGGCGGCCTCTCCTCCTCGTCCTGGCCGGCGCCCTCGCGGCCGCCTGTGCGGCCCAGCCGGAGCGGCCGCCGCCCGCGACGCCCACGGCTCGCGCCGACCTCGTCGTGCTCCTTCCCGGCCGCGAGGGCGGGATCGGGGCCGTCGTCGTGCAGGAGGGCGGGCGCGAAACCACGCTGAACACTGCGTACGCGAGCGCGCGCACGGGCGCCGCCGGCCAGATGGAGGCCGGGCAGGCGACCCCGGACGAGGTCCGGGCGATCTTCGCGGAGGCACTCTCGGCCGTCCCACCCCGCCCGGTCACCTTCATTCTCTACTTCGTCGAGGCGACGGACCAGTTCACGCCGGAGTCGCAGGCCCTCGTGGACCAGATCCTCGTGGCGATCGCCGCGCGGCCGGCTCCGGAGCTCACGGTGGCCGGCCACACCGACGCGCTCGGCAGCGACCAGTACAACGACGCCCTCTCGCTGCGCCGGGCCGAGCGCGTCCGGACGCTCCTGATCGGGCGGGGGATCGCCCCCGGCAGCATCGTCGCGGTCGGCCGCGGCAAGCGCGAGCCCAGGGTGCCGACGCCCGTCGGGGTGGCGGAGCCGCGAAACCGGCGCGTCGAGATCACGGTGCGCTGAGCCCGGGGTCCCCGGGGGCGCCCGCATCCGGAGGCCCGAGCCACTGGAGGGCGAGCAGCGTCACGTCGTCGGCCGGCTCCACGGGCTCGCGGAAGGTCCTGAGCGCGGTCACCAGGTCCGCGACCAGCCGGGCGGGCTCGCTGTGAGCGGGCTCCCGGGCGGCCTCCCTCAGGAGGCCGGTGACCCGCGGCGTGCCGAACAGGTCGCCGCCCCCGTCCGGCGCTTCGGTGAGGCCGTCCGTGACCATCAGCACGGTGTCTCCTGGGCGGAGCAGCGTCGTGGCGGTCGCGTAGGCGAAATCGTCGAGCACGCAGAGCGGCGGGCCGCCAGCGCCCTCGAGCCGCTCGACCTCCCCGGGCCCGGAGTGCACGACCCAGGGCGCCTCGTGCCCCGCGCTGCAGTACCAGAGCCGCCCCGTGTTGACGTCGAGGACGGCTGCCACGAGGGTCACGAAGAACGCCTCCGGGTTGTCCCGGCCCATCTCCGCGTTGGCCTCCCGCATCGTCCTGGCCAGCTCGACGGCATGACGCGTCGAGATGCTGCGGTAGAAGGCTTTGGTGGCGGCCATGAACAGGCTGGCGGGGAGACCCTTCCCCGAGACGTCGCCGACCAGGAACAGGAGGCGGTCACCGTCGAGGAGGAAGAAGTCGAACAGGTCTCCGCCAACGACGCGCGCCGGCTCCATCACGGCCGAGATTCTGAAGCGGCCCTCGCCCGGGAACGCGGTCTCCGGCCGGGGCAGGAGCCCGAGCTGGATGCGGCGCGCGGCCTCGAGCTCCCCCGCGAGCCGGGCCGCGGCCTCGCGCTCCTCCTGGAGCCTCTGACGGAGGGCGCGACGCTGGCGGTCGGCCTCGGCCAGGGCGCCGCCGAGAGTGGCGGTGTAGACCATCCCCAGGCCGAGGGTCGGCGTGAGACCGTCGAACAGGCGCGCGAGCTCCCGGTACGCGGCGAAGCTCCCGCCGAGCAGGGCCGCGCCCAGGCCCAGCGCCAGGAGCGCGCCTCGGACCATCCCCCCCGTCGGCGTGAGGGCGACGACGAGCGCCCCGGAGACGAGGAGGGCTGCCGCTTCGGCCCACGCCGCCCGCCGCGGCCGGACGAGCACCCGGCCGTCGAACATGTTCTCGACGGCCTGGGCGTGCACCTCGACGCCGGGGAGGAGCTCCCCGAGCGGCGTGACATGCTGATCCCCGAGGCCCAGCGCCGTCACCCCGACCAGGACCAGCTTCCGTTCGATGCGATCGGGCGGCACCTCGCCCGCGAGGACCGCGGCGGCCGAGATGAACCGCGCGTCGTCGTGAGGCGTGAAGTGGATCCACATCGTGCCGTCGGCCTCCGTGGGCACCCAGACGTCACCGACACCCACCGCGCGCACGCCGCTGGCGTCGCTCCGGACTGCGAAGGCCGGCGCGCCCGTCGCGACGCGCAGCATCTCGATGCCGAGGCCGGGAACCAGCATGTCGCCGACCGTGGCCACGAGCGGCAGGCGGCGGATGACCCCGCCCGTGACGTCTGCGCTCAGCAGCGCATGGCCCTGGGCGCCGAGGTCGATGTCGGGGACGCTCCGGAGAACCGTCCGGAAGCGCCTGACCCGCCCCGACGGGTCAGGGCCGCGGACGACCGCCGGCGTGAAGCGACCCTGGGGCGTTCCCGCCGTGGGCCCGTCGAGGCCCGCCAGTCCGATCACGCTCGGCATGGCGGCGAGGGCGCGACCGAGCGTGCGATCGCCGTCGGGCACCGACGCCACCCAGGCCGCGGTGCGCGCCGCCAGGCCCGGCAAGCGGGCGGCGAGGCTTGACCCTGAGTAGCCGTCCGCCTCGGGAAACAGAAGATTCAGTCCCACCGCTGCCGGCCCTGCCCCGCGGAGGCGGTCGACAAGCTCGGCCATCAGCTGGCGGGGCCAGGGCCACTGGCCGTAGCGGGCGAGACTCGGCTCGTCCACGGCGACGATGACGGCCGGTCCCGATTCCCGGACACGCGGCGCGAGCCGCTGGCAGACGTCGAACCAGAGCCCTTGCAGCCGGGTCTCGGGTCCCCACACGGCGAGGAGGAGAGTCAGCGCGATGAGCACCAGCGCCCCGACCGACCGGCCGGCGCTGCCGGCCAAGAGCGCCGCCGAACCGCGCGACGCCGAGGCGGGCGTCCCCGGTGCCTGGCCGGACCCGCCGCTAGCCACGCGCGGGGGGCCCGTCCCCGTCAGACGCGGAGCTCGAGGCCGTCGTACGCGGCCGTGATGCGGAGCGGGTGCTCACCCCGGGTCAGCTCCTCGAGGCGCTCCGTCTCCCGCCAGATGGCGGTCAGCTTCTCGTCGTCGTAGGCCGGCTCGTGATGGAAGAGGCAGAGGTGCCGGACTCCCGCCATCTGGCAGAGCTCGACGCCGACGATGTTGCTAGAGTGGCCCCAGTCTTCCTTGATGGAGAAGGCGTCGGCCAGGGAGTACATCGCGTCGAAGATCACGAGGTCGGCGCCGCGGAAGAAGTCGGCGAACGCCTGCGCACTTGCCGGATCGTCGAGCTTGTGCTCGGAGTCTGTCGAGTAGACGACTACCTTGCTGTCTCGCTCGAACCGGTATGCGTAGGAGTCGCCGGAGTGGAACTGCCGCTTCGCGGTGACCCGCAGCCCGGCGACCTCGTAGGTCTCGCCGGGAACCAGGGGCACGAACTCGATCGTGGAGGGGAGCTGCGAGAAGTCGAGCGGAAAGCTGGGCGCCCCGTGCTGCCGCCGGAACCCCGCCTCGAGGCCGTCGTGGCAGCCGTGGATCCGGATGCGGTTGCCGGCGATGTAGGCCGGCACGAAGAAGGGGAATCCCTGGATGTGGTCCCAGTGAAGGTGCGACATGAAGACGTGGAACACCTGGGCGACGCCGGGGCGGTAGCGGCCCATCGCGGCGAGCCCGAACTCGCGTACTCCCGACCCGAGGTCGCACAGCACGTGCTCGGGGCCTCCCCCGTCGATCTGGACGCAGGCCGTGTTCCCTCCGAACGTGTGGGAAGTCGCGAAGTCGAGCTCTTCCGCGACGAAGCGCTCGATGGCCGCCTCGGTATCGAGCTGCCGTCCGGCAGCTCGGCGAACGGCCCGGACCAGCTTGCGGCGGAGACCGGACGTGCCCAGCGGCGCCGGCAGCGAGCCCCGCGTGCCCCAGAAGCGGATCAGCATCGGATCAGCCACGGCGCTCCGGCGTGGGCCGTCGACGGGCAGGTCTCACCGGCTCGTCGCGCTCGGCCGCGGTCGCGTGAGGAGATCGGCCAGCGCGTCGGCCACGGTCGCGAAGCACGCGAACACCAGGGTGAACTTGCTGATCTCGAAGATCTCCCGCACGAGCGGCTGGAGGGCGGCGACCACGATCGTGCCGCCCTGCGCCCGGACCTGCCGTGAGGCCAACATGAGGACGCGGAGGCCGACGCTCGCGATGTAGTCGACGGCGCCAAGATCGAGCACGAGGGGGCACCCGGGCCCGGCCTGGGTCAGGTGCGAGGCGAGGGCCGTCCTGAACGCTTCGGCGCTGGCGTGATCGATGCGGCCACGCGGGCTCAGGACGACGGTGTCGCCGTGGTGGGCGCTCAGCAGCTCCATGGCTCGGTCGGCCGACGGAGGCATGGCCATGCGTTCGTGCGACCTAGGGTAGCAGATGGCCTCGGGAGGGGTAAGGGGCCGCCCGGTCAGAAGCTGAGACCGAACGCCACCGTGAGGTTCGTGCCCTCGTCCGAGAAGCCGAGGTCGACCCGGAAGGTGGCCACCCGCTCCAGAGCGACTCTCAGCCCCACGCCGTAGCTGGCGTGCACGGTGGCGCTCGGCAGGTCGCCCAGGCTCGGGGCCACCGTGCCCAGGTCGCCGAAGAGCGCGAGGCCAACTCGCTCGACCCGTATCGTGCGGGTCAGTCGGAACCCTCGCGGGATGACCCAGAATCGATACTCGGCCGACGCGTGCCAGGCCGAGTCGTCCGTGAAGCGGTTCGCAATGTACCCGCGGAGCGTCGACCCTCCGCCGAGACTCGGCAAGTCGTAGAAGGCGAGATCGCCGACGGTGGTGTCGACCTGGAAGCCGAGGGCGATCGTATCGGTGGGAGGATTCTCCTCCCCGGGGTCGCCACCCGAGTGGAAGAGCGGTGGCACGCGGAAGACAATGCTGCCGTAGCCCGTCACGACGGCGCCCAGGCTTCCGTCGCTCTGCCACGGCGCCGCGTCGACCACCACGCCGACGCGCCAGCCGCTGTATGGCTGGGCCTGGCTGTCGCGCGTGTCGTAGCGGAGGCCCGCGGTCACGTACGCCGCGCTGCGGCCGTCGGCGTCCGCGAAGAGCCCGGCGAACGCGTCGTCGGTGCTCGGGACCCCGGAGACATGGCCGCGCGCGAGGTTGTGATGCTCGCCACGCAGCCCGGCGGTGGCGATCCAGTCGCCGCCGGGGCCCGGGAGCGCGAGGTCCGCCCGGAGGCCGGCGTCCACGACCTCGTCCGTGAAGCTCGACTCGGCGCCTTCGCGCGTGTCCGGCCCGAGGCCGAAGAACCGTCGCGTCAGGGTCCGCTGATACCCCCCGGCGGCCGCCAGAAAGCTCCGCTCCTCCACGACGACGCCGCCCCCGGGGACTTCCCGATGGTGGAGCCAGCGCCGCCAGATGAGCCGGTATCGCTCCTGGCCCTCGGTGGTGTAGGTGAGGAAGGCGCCCAGGAACTCACGGCGCCGCTGCTCGCGGAAGTCGATGTCGGTGATGGCGATGCCGCCCCCGAACCCCACGTCTTCCCTGAAGAAAAACTGCGGCGACACGAAGCTCGAGACGAGCAGGCGCTGGACGATGTTGCCCGGCATGATCCGGCCCTCGGGGATGTAGCGCCAGCGGGCGGGCTCCGGCAGATCCTCCGGGAGGGGGACCTTCGGGATCCGGCCGCTCTCGTCCATGCCGAGCAGAGGGTCGTAGGGCGGGCTGAGCTCGCGGTCCCGGTCCACACGCTGGGCGCCAGCGGGCGAGGGCGCGACCAGGCCGGCCCCGACGAGGGCGAGGCCGAGCGCCAGCCAACGGCCGATACGCGTCCACCGGCGCGGTGCCGCGCGCCGCGGGCTCAAGGGCGCGGCATGAGGACGCCGAGGCGCTCCTGGGCGGTCCGGACGGTGGTGACCGTGAGACCGGAGCTGCTCGGCCACCGGGAAGTCCCGGTCGGGCCAGGGGGCCCGTCGAACCGGCCGCGCCAACTCGCTTGCGTCATGAGTCGCTTCCCAGAAATTCTACAGGATGGCTTCCCCGAGGCCCGCGTCTTGAGGGCACGAGTGACGGATTCGGCCGGAATGACAGGCACCGTCAGGCGGCTGGACGGATCCGCCCACCGCGCGGTGCTGGGCGCGGCACGCCACCGGAGCCGCGGCGCCGCGCGTCCGCGGAGATTCTGCGGGACACGCACACTGGCGGGCGGTAGGCTACGGGCGTGCTGCCGAACCCCGCCGCCCCGGCGGCCGCCTACTGGGAGTTGACCGTGACCCTCGGAACCGACGCGGTCGAGACGGCCGAGGCCGTCACGAATCGGCTCTGGGAGCTGGGCGCCGTCGGGGTCGTGGAGGAGGCCACCGCCGGGGCGGCCGAGCTGCGCGCCTTCCTTCCACCGGGCACCGACGCGGCGTCGGTGGCCGGCGCCCTCCGGGACTACCTGGAGGACGTTTCGGCCCTCGGGTTGCCGGGGGCCGGAGCCCGCGTCGCCGTTGCGCCCCTCCGCGATGAGGCGTGGGCGGACGCCTGGCGCGCGCACTTCCGGCCCGTCCCGGTGGGACGAGGTCTCCTCGTTTGCCCGCCCTGGGACGTCCCGGGGCCGGAGGCCGCGGACAGCCGCGTGGTGGTCCTCATCGAGCCCGGGCGGGCCTTCGGCACCGGGGGGCACGGGTCGACCCGGAGCTGCCTCGAGCTGCTCGAGCGGGCGCTCGCCGGCCCCCCCGTGCCGCACGCCCTCGACGTCGGGTGCGGGTCCGGTATCCTTGCGATCGCCGCAGCCAGGCTCGGGGTGGCGCAGGTCGACGCGATCGACCCGGATCCCGATGCCGTGGCGGCGACCGCCGAGAACGCCGGGCGCAACGCCGTGGCGGACCGCGTCCGCACGTCGGTGGCCACCGTGGAGGCGTGGACCGGATCCGCGGGGCCGCTCGTCCTCGCCAACCTCCTGGGGGCCGCCCACCTCACGCTGGCGCCGACGCTCGCCGGACTGGTGATACCGGGGGGGAGCCTGATCGCGGGGGGTCTCCTGGCTCACGAGGTGCCCATGGTGGCCGGTGCCTTCGCCGCGGCCGGCTGCTGGCTCGTCGAGCTGACGGAGCACGAGGGATGGGCCGCCGTGCTCCTGCGGCGCGGAGAGTGAGATGACGCGCCGCCGCCGCTCCAGCGAGTGAGCGGACGTGCCTCGGGTCTTCGTTCGTCCCGAAGCGGTCGCCTCGGACCGCGTCCAGTTCGACGCCAAGGAAGCCCATCATCTCCGGCGGGTGCTGCGGCTCCGGCCCGGTGCGATGGTCGACGCGACCGACGGGACCGGCCGTCTCTACGCGATCCGGCTCGTGGCCGTCGAAGCCGCGGGTGCGTGGGGCACGATCGAGGGACGGACGGAGCCGAGGCAAGAGTCTCCCTGCGCGATCACCCTGGCGCAGGCGATTCTCAAGGGCGACCGCATGAGCTGGCTCGTCCAGAAGGTCACGGAGCTCGGCGTGGCACGACTCCTTCCCATGGAGACAGCACGCGTCGTCGCTCGCCCGGCAGGCGGGCCGGCCGGCCGCCACGCCCGCTGGCAGCGCATCGCGCGCGAGGCCGTGAAGCAATGCGGGCGAGTGGTCGTCCCGGCGGTCGATCCGCCGCGCACCTTCGCGGAGGTGGTCCGTGAGGCCGCGGGTCACGACGCCGCGTGGGTCTTCTGGGAAGGTGGTGGCCAAGCGCTCGCCGCAGCGGCGGCGGAGGCGGGCGACGTGGCCCGCTTGCTGCTCCTGGTCGGCCCCGAGGGCGGCTTCACCTCTGAGGAGGTGGCGCTGGCCGAGGGGGCGGGCGCCCGCCTCGTGAGTCTCGGGCCGCGGACGCTCCGGGCGGAGTCAGCCGGGGTCACGGCGGTCGCCCTCTGCCAGTTCCTGTTCGGGGATCTCGGCGGCCGGAAGACCGGGCGAGTCCCCGGCGGTGAGGAGGTGCGGTGACGCCGGAGGGCTACGAGTACCTTGACGTGGCCGAGGACGTTGGCGTCTCGGCCTGGGGACGGGACCTTCCGGCCTGCCTCCGGCAGTGTGCCCTCGGGGTGTTCAACCTGATCGTGCCGACCGACGCCGTGCAGCTGATCGAGAGCCGGGAGGTGGCCGCCCGGGGCGATACGCTGGAGGCCCTCTTCGTGAGCTGGCTCAACGAGTGCCTCTACGTCCACGACCTTGAGGGCTTCGCCGTAGGGGACGTGGCGCGCCCGGAAGTCACCCCAACGGGGGTGCACGGCGTGCTGCGGGGTGAGCCGGTCGATCCTGCGCGGCACCGTCCCGGGACCGCCGTCAAGGGTGCCACGCGCCGCGGCCTGGTGATCAGCGAGACGAGGGATCGCGTGAGCGTGCGACTCGTGCTCGACATCTGACGGTGCATGTTACATATCGGCAACAGCCACTCGGTTCTCAATGCTGATCCCAGGCAACGATTGGTAGCAGGATCCACGGGTCAGGCGCGTATCCTGAGCTCGATGCGGTTGAATTACAGCTACTTACAGTTGTCACGTGCGCGCCGATCCCTTGGCATTCTCTTTGCTCGCTTCCCCCGCCCGGGACCATGGAGGATCCCTGACCGATGGAACTTCAGCACTCGATCCGGAAGCCGGTGGCCTGCGAGGGAGTGGGGCTTCACACGGGCATTCCGGTGGCGCTGACGCTCCTCCCCGCCCCTCCCGACCATGGCATCGTCTTCGTCGTCGGCGTCGAGCGCACCCACGTCCCCGTGCGCCCGGAGTCGCTCCTCAACGGGCACTACGCGACGACCATCGGCGCCGAGGGAGTCCAGATCCAGACCGTCGAGCATCTCCTGGCCGCCGTTCGCGGCCTTGGCATCGACAACCTGATGATCGAGCTCGATGGACCCGAGCTTCCGGCGATGGATGGTAGCTCGGCGCCGTTCGTGTCGCTTCTCTACACGGCAGGACGCGAGGCTCAGGTTGCCATGCGACGTCCGCCGCTGCGCGTGGTCGAGCCGATCCGGGTCGGGGACGAGCATCGCTGGCTCCAGATCCTGCCGGCGACCGAGCTCCGGATCAGCTACACGCTCGATCACGAGCATCCGGCCGTCGGTGTCCAGGTCGCCTCGTTCGTGCCGAGCGAGCGAGTCTTCGTCGAGGAGCTCGCGCCCGCGCGGACCTACGGCTTCCTGAAGGACCTCGAGCTGCTCCGCCAGCAGGGCCTGGCCCGGGGCGGGTCGCTGGCCAACGCGGTGGTCGTGGGACAGGAGCGGGTGCTGAACGGGTCCCTCCGGTTCCATGACGAGTTCGTGCGCCACAAGATCCTCGACGTCATCGGAGACCTGGTGCTGGTGGGCCGGCCGGTGCTCGGCCATGTCGTGGCGCGGAACGCCGGACACGCACTGAACCACCTTCTGGTCCGGGAGCTCGTGAAGACCGCGCGACGGTGGGAGGATGCGGTGCCGCGCCGTGCGCCGGTTCCGGTCGAGGCACCCTGGGAAGGCACGACCCGACGACGCCCGCGCGTCGCCGCCCACTGAAGGAGCGATTTCTCCCGCCCGTCCATTCCCCTCGCCGGCGCGACCGCGGCGGCGTCTTGCTTCGAGCCAGGCGCTATAATGTTGCGCTATGTCCAGGCGGCGCTGGCCGACCGGATGCCTGGCGGTCGCGCTGGGTCTCCTGCTCGTGGCGGGAGCGGCGTTGGGCGCCACGGCTCCTCTGCGGATCTCGAACCTGGTTGTCACGAATTCGGACAGTACGCTGCTGGTGAACCTGGTCTTGCTGGGAACCATGCCGGATGGCATCGTCGAGGGCCTCGGGACCGGGATCCCGGCCGGCGTGCGGTTCCAGCTGGAGCTGTGGCAGTACAACTCCTGGTGGGTCGATCGCCGGGTGGTGGCGAAGCTCGTGGAGCGCCAGGTGGTCTACGATGTCCTGACGAAGGAGTTCCGCGTCTCGCCCGTCCAGGGCGAGGAGCGGGAGCCCTACGTCACGCGTGACGTCTGGGAGGCGGAGCGAGTGCTCTCGGAAGTCCGCGGCTTCAGGCTGACGCCGATCGCCCATCTCAACCTGGACGAGCTCTACTACGTCCGGGTGCGGGGCGAGGTCCGGTCCGGCGCTCCGGACGCGTCTGTCTCGCGGATCCTGCCCTTCGTGTCCTCACGGGCGGAGACACCATGGGAGCAGACACCGCTCCTGACCCTCCGGCGGGCCCGATGACCCCTGCGGATGTCCCCGTGAGCCCACCGGCCGAAGGCCTTCCGACGAGCCTCCAGCGCGCCACGGGTAGCTCCGGGAGCACGGCCGGGGCCGGGACGGAGCCGGTGCCGGGAGGGAGCGGGACGCCCCAAGGGCTCCCGCCGCTCGCCGTCCGGCCGCCGGACGACCGGGGGAAGCGGAAGCGAAACCTCGTCATCATCGTCGCCGTGCTCCTCGTGCTCGTCGTGGCGACGGCGGTCGAGGTCGGAGTCCGGCTCCCGGACATTCCGGTCGCGTCGAACGTCGTCGTCATCGCGCTGTTCAACCTCAACCTCATCGTCTTCCTGCTGCTCCTGATTCTCCTCTTCCGGAACCTCGCCAAGCTCTGGTTCGAACGGCGCCACAAGGTCCTGGGCTCCCGATTCAAGACGAAGCTGGTCGCCGCGTTCCTGTCGCTAGCGCTGGCGCCGGCGATCCTCATCTTCCTGATCGCGTCGAACCTCATCAACACGTCGATCGAGGGATGGTTCAAGATCCAGGTCGAGCGCCCGCTCGACGAGTCGATGCGGGTGGCCCAGACCTTCTACGAGCGGGTCCAGGACGAGGCCGTCCGTCACGGGCAGTATGTCGCGCGCACGCTGACCCGCGACGGGCTCCTGCCCGAGGACCGCCGCGAGGACCTGATCGAGTTCCTCCAGGAGCAGGCCGAGCAGTACGGGCTGGCCGGGATCGCGCTCTACGGGGCGAGCGGCCACGAGATCGTGCACGTGAACGATCCGGTCCTGGTCCCCTCGCTGGAGACCGTCGTCAACTCGGAGCAGGTCCGCATGGCTCTCGCGGGGCGGGAGCTTTCCACGCGGCGCGAGATCTCGACCGGCGACCTGATCCAGGGGATGGTGCCCGTTCTGGCGCCCGGCGACCCGCCGCGCGTGGTCGGTGCCGCCGTGGTGGCCATCCACGTGCCCCAGCGACTCGAGGCGCAGGTGCGCGGGATCGCCCAGGCGTTCCAGGAGTACAAGCAGCTGAAGCTCCTGAGGCAGCCGATCAAGGGTATCTACATCCTGCTGTTCCTCCTGATGACCCTCGTCATCGTGTTCTCGGTCACGTGGTTCGGCCTCTACCTCGCCCGCGGCATCACGGTGCCGATCCAGCTGCTCGCCCACGGGACACGCGAGGTCGCCGCCGGCAACCTCGATTACCGCGTGAACGCCCAGGCGGACGACGAGGTCGGGATCCTGGTGGAGTCATTCAACCAGATGACCCAGGATCTGAAGTCCTCGAAGGCGCAGCTGGAGCTGGCCTACGCGGACCTCCAGGCCAAGCACGCGGAGCTGACGGAGCGGCGCCAGTACACGGAGACGGTGCTGGAGGCCGTGGCGACGGGCGTGGTGTCGACAGACGCGGCCGGGATCGTGACGACCGTGAACCGAGCCGCCAGCCGCATGCTCGGCCTGGCGCCGACCGCCGCCGTCGGCCGGCAGTACGCGGTCGCGTTCGGCGCCCCCGCCTATCTGGACGTCGTCACCCTGATGCAGCGGATGGAGCGCCTCCGCGCCGGCACGGTCGAGCGCGAGCTGCAGCTGCCGCTCGACGGCAAGAGCCTCACGCTCCTCGCGAGCCTCACCGCCCTCGGGGGACCCGAGGGCGAGCATCTCGGCATCGTCCTGGTCTTCGACGATCTCACGGAGCTGCTGACCGCCCAGCGGCTCGCTGCGTGGCGGGAAGTCGCGCAGCGGATCGCCCACGAGATCAAGAACCCTCTCACGCCGATCCAGCTCTCCGCGCAGCGGCTCCGGCGGCGCCTGGCAGGTCGCCTTCCCGACGACGGCGGCCTGCTCGACGAGTGCACGGCGACGATCATCGGCGAGGTCGAAGGGCTCCGCCGTCTCGTCGACGAGTTCTCGCGGTTCGCGCGCATGCCGAGCTTCACGCCGAGGCCGACGGACCTCCACCGGCTGCTGGAGAGCGTGCTCGGGCTCTACGGTGAGACGCATCCGACGATCCTCCTCCGCGCCGACCTTGCGGGAGACGTGCCGACGCTGGACGCCGACGGCGACCAGCTCAAGCGGGCCGTCCTGAACCTCGTGGACAACGCCGTCGAGGCCGGTGCGACGGAGGTCGTGATCGGGACGCGGTGGGACGGGGGCGAGCACGTCCAGGTGCTGATCGCCGACAACGGGCCGGGAATCCCCCCGGACCTGCGCGATCGTGTGTTCCTCCCGTACTTCTCGACGAAGACCACGGGGATGGGCCTCGGCCTGCCCATCGTGCATCAGATCGTCTCCGACCACGGCGGCCGCATCCAGGTCGAGGACAACGTTCCGCGCGGGACCCGCTTCACGATCGAGTTGCCGGTGCTTCGCGGGAGCACCCCGGCGGGGGCCAGGCCCATGCTGGACGTGGCGGGGGCGCCCCGGCCGGCGGGGACCGCCTGAGGGGCCGACGGCCAGCCATGGCAGGCGAGCGCATCCTGATCGTCGACGACGAGCGTGGAATCCGGTCGACGCTCTCCGGAATCCTCGGGGACGAGGGATACCGGCCTCTGGCGGCGGCGACGGGTCAGGAGGCGCTGGCCCGGATCGGCGAGGAGGTGCCTGACCTGGTGGTCCTGGATATCTGGCTGCCGGAGATAGACGGCATCGAGGTGCTCGCCGAGGTGAAGCGCCAGTGGCCCGAGCTGCCGGTAGTCATGATGTCGGGCCACGGGACGATAGAGACGGCCGTGAAGGCCACCAAGCTCGGCGCCTACGACTTCGTCGAGAAGCCGCTGTCCCTCGAGAAGACCCTCCTGGTCGTCGAGCGCGCACTCGAGCACGCGCGGCTCGAGCGGGAGAACCGGCAGCTTCGCGAGCGCATCGAGCGCGCTCACGAGATCATCGGCACCAGCCCCGCCATCGTCGAGCTGCGCCGCCAGATCGCGACGGCGGCGCCGACGAACGGCCGTGTCCTGATCTTCGGGGAGAACGGCTCGGGCAAGGAGCTGGCCGCGCGGTCCGTCCACGCTCTCTCCGCGCGGCGCGACCAGGTCTTCGTCGAGGTAAACTGCGCCGCGATTCCAGACGAGCTGATTGAGTCGGAGCTCTTCGGCCACGAGAAGGGGGCCTTCACCGGCGCGATGGCGCGACGACGCGGGAAGTTCGAGCTGGCCACCGGCGGCACGATCTTTCTCGACGAGATCGGCGACATGTCGTTGAAGACGCAGGCCAAGGTGCTGCGGGCGCTCGAGGAGCAGACGGTGGAGCGGATCGGCGGGCACGAGCCGATCCGGGTCGACGTGCGCGTGATCGCCGCCTCGAACCAGGCCCTGCCTGACCTGATCGCCCAGGGGCGCTTCCGCGAGGACCTGTACTACCGCCTCAACGTCATCCCCATCGAGGTGCCGCCGCTCCGGCGCCGCCGGGAGGACATCCCGCTCCTCGTCGAGCACTTCCTGAAGGCGTTCTCGGCGGAGTACGGGAAGCGGTCGAAGACGCTCTCGGGCGAGGCCATGGGATCCTTCATGGTCTACGACTGGCCGGGCAACGTGCGCGAGCTCCGCAACATGGTCGAGCGCCTCGTCATCATGACGCCCGGCGACGTCATCGCGCCCGAAGACCTCCCGCCGCCGCTCCGCTCGCGGGAGGCCGTGACCGTGCCGGTGGACGTGGGCCTCCAGAGCCTCCGCGAGGCGCGAGACGCCTTCGAGCGCGCGTACATCGTGGGCGAGCTGCGCGCCCACGAGTGGAACATCACCCGCACCGCGCAGGCGCTCGGCATCGGGCGCGTCAATCTCTGGCGGAAGCTCAAGGCCTACGGCATCGCGGTGCCCCGGAAGGGCGAGGAGTCCGCCCGGCCTGATGCCTGAGACGCGCTGGCCCGCCGCCCTCGGGCGCCGCGGGATCGTCGCCTCCCCCCATCCCCTCGCCACCTTGGCCGGTCTAGAGATCCTGCTGCGCGGCGGCACCGCGGTCGACGCCGCGGTGGCCGCCGGCGCGGCCCTGGCCGTCGTCTATCCGCACATGACCGGGCTCGGCGGGGACAGCTTCTGGCTTTGCTGGGACGCACGGGCCGCGCGTCTCTCTGCACTCCAGGCGGCGGGTGCGGCGGCGACCCGCGCCACCCCCGAGCTCTACCGCGGCCGGGGGCTCGCCGCGATCCCGACCCGTGGGCCGCTGGCCGCGCTCACCGTGCCCGGCGCTCCCGACGGTCTCTGGACGGCCCATCGCTACAGCCAGGAGCGCCTCGGCTCGCCGATGCCGTGGGGAGACCTTCTGGAGGCCGCGATCCGGCACGCCGCCGACGGCATCCCCGTCTCGCCCTGCCAGTCGCGCGTCACGGCGGGGGCCACCGACCTGCTGCGGGCGGAGGAGCCCGCGTTCCTCCCGTTCCGCGCGACTTATCTCGATCGCGGTGCGGCGCCGGCCCCGGGGCGGTCCCTCAGCCAGCCCGCGCTGGCGTGCACGCTCGAGCGGCTCGCCCGCGGCGGTGGCCGCGAGTTCTACGAGGGCGATCTCGCCGCCGAGCTCGGACGCGCGTGCGAAGCGGCCGGAAGCCCGCTGCGCGCGGGGGACCTCAGGGCGCACCGGTCGCGCTGGGCCGAGCCGGTCACCGTCCCGTACCGGGGGGGCGTCGCGGCGTCAGTCCCGCCCCCCTGTCAGGGCCTGGTCGCACTCGCGGTCCTGGGCATGCTCGACGGCGCTGATGTCCGGGCCGGCGCCCGCGATCCGGCCGACTACATCCACCTGGCCGTCGAGGCCACGAAGCTCGCCTTCGGCGACCGTGACCGCTGGATCGCCGACCCGGAGCGCGCGGCCGTGCCGGTCGGAAACCTCCTCGATCCGGCCTACCTCCGGGATCGCGGGCGGCGCATCGCGATGGATCATGCCGCGCCGCCCCCCGTGCCGTCCGGAATCGAGCGCGGCGACACGATTGCCTGCGTCACGGCCGACGCGGCGGGGAACTGCGTGTCGCTGATCCAGAGCATCTATCACGAGTGGGGCTCGGGTGTCGTGGCCGGCGAGACGGGTGTGGTGCTCCAGAACCGCGGCGCCGGGTTCACGCTCGACGCCTCTCATCCGAACGTGCTCGCCCCGGGCAAGCGGCCCTTTCACACGCTCACGCCCTTCATGTATCTCCGAGACGGGAAGCCGCTCCTCGTCGCGGGGACGATGGGCGGGGAAGGCCAGCCCCAGACGCTGGTCGCGGTCACGACGCGTGTCGTCGACCTCGGCCTCGACGTCCAGGCGGCCGTGGAGGCACCGCGCTGGGTCTACGGTCGGACCTGGGGCGCGTCCACGAGAGCGCTCTCGATCGAGAGCCGGTTCGGCGACGCGGTGGCCGCGGACCTCACCGGGCGTGGCCACGCCGTGCGGGTCCTCGCTCCCTGGAGCGACACGGCCGGGCACGCCCAGGCACTGTGGCTCGAGCCGGGCGGGCTCCTCGTCGGAGGCGGCGACCCCCGCGCCGACGGGCCCGCGCTGGGATGCTAGCATCGAGCACCATCGGGCTGTCACGGGAGGACACGCATGAGCCAGCCGGTCCGCGCCACGATCGAGGAAGCGAGGGCTGCTCCGATCCCCCCCGGATTCCGCTCGTCACTGCTGATGCAGCACGGCAGCATGACGCTGCGGTACTACCAGCCCCGGGGCCCCGACCTCCAGACGCCCCACGACCAGGACGAGCTCTACGTGATCGCGAGCGGACGGGGCACGTTCTTCGTGGGGGGCCAGCGCGTCGCCTTCGGGCCCGGCGACGTGCTGTTCGTTGCCGCCAAGGTCGAGCACCGCTTCGAGGAGTTCTCGGACGGGTTCGCGGCCTGGGTCGTCTTCTACGGCCCGCCCGGTGGCGAGCGCGCGTAGCCCTGGCCTGACGGCCGGATCGGCGGGCCCGCGTTCATGCGGGTTCGGGCTCGTCGCGCTCGGGACCGGCTCCGGCGGCCACCACCGCCGCGAGGCGCGCCACGTCGGCGAGCGTGCTCGCGGTTGCCGGAGACCGGTCCGCGCGGACGCGCACGATGCGTGGGAAGCGAAGCGCGTAGCCGGACGTGTGGCGCCGGGAGCGCTGGAGATGATTGAAGGCCACCTCGAGGACGATCTCGGGCCGCACGGTCCGGTAGTGACCCTGGTCCTCGAGCGTGAGGCCGAGCAGGCGCTCGGTCATCGCGCGGATCTCGACGTCGGTGAGTCCGTTGTAGGCCTTGCCGATCGTTACGAGGCCTCCCGTCTGCTCGTCGCGCACGGCGAAGGTGAGGTCCGATAGGACGGAGCGGCGCTTGCCGTGGCCCCACTCGGCGCCGACCACGACGACGTCGAGCGTGTCGAGAGGCCGCTTGACCTTGAGCCACTGGGCGCCGCGGCGGCCTGAGGCGTAGGGCGACTCCGGGTGCTTGACCATGAGTCCCTCGTTGCCGCGAGCCTGCGCCGCGTGGAAGAGAGTCTCCAGCTCCTCCGCGCTCGTGGCGGTCCACACCGCCGCAAGGGTCTGTCCAGGCGGGAGCGCCAGCGCGTCCAGGGCGGCCCGCCGGCTCCGGAGCGAGTCGTCGAGCAATCCCCGGTCCTCGTGCGCCAGGCAGTCGAACGCGACGAAGGCGACCGGGTGCGCCGCCAGGACTGCGGCCGTGGGCTCGATCCGGCCCAGCCGCTGCTGAAGGCGGAGGAAAGGGAGCGCCCGGCCCTGCTCCATCGCGAGGACCTCGCCGTCCAGGACGTAGCGCCCCGCGACGGCCGCAAAGGCCGCCACGACCTCGGGGAATTGCCGTGTGAGCTCACGGCGGTCGCGCGAGAAGAGCCGCACCTCCGCGTCGAGCTTGTGCAGCTGGCAGCGGACGCCGTCGTACTTGTCCTCCACCCAGAGCGGCGTCCCGAGGCGCCGGACCGCGTCCGTGGCGTCGACGGCCGGTTGGGCGAGCATGGGGTCGACCGGCGTGAAGTACGTGAACCGCAAGGGCTCGAGCCGCCCGCGGCGGGCGTCGAGTGCGACCACCCCCAGGTCCGCCCGGTGCCGGTTCGCGGCGCGCACCGCCTCGATTGGCTGGCCGGCGGCATGGGCGACCGCGTCCTCGAGCGTCTGCTCCTGCACGCCGATCCGCGCCTCGCCGAGCATCGCCTTGACGAAGGCCCGGATCGCCCGCTCGCCCATCCGCGGGAAGACCTCCGCGAGGAGCGCGGTCTTGGCCCGGGGGCCCCGGGCGGCGTGAAGCGCCTCGAAGCTCGCCGCCACGTCGGCGAGCCTGACGGGCAGCGGGCCGCGCGGCATGGTGCCGGCCCACAGCTCGCTCGCGGTGTCGCCCGCGTCCGCATGCCGGCGCCAGGCGGCCGTGACGGCCGGGTCGGTCAGTTCCGGTCGCGCTGCGCGCAGGGCCGCCTCGAGCGTCGCGCCGCCGACTGATAGCGTCCGGCCGTCGCCCCGCGGGAAGGGCCGGCCGCCGAGATAGGTGACGGCGAGCGGGAGAGTCTCGTCCGGCAGCGCCCGGAGGTAGTCGACCAGAAGCCGGCGCTTCTCGATCCGGGAGCGCGTCGCACGAAGCGCCTCAAGCACGTCGGCGAGGGCGTCGAGGGAGTCGGGGGTCTCGTGCGTGCACATGGGCGGTCGCGCCAGCTACCCGGAGGCTACACCCGGGAGCTTCGCGCGAGCCAGACTCGATGTGCGCCGGCTCGGGCCGCGAACCTTGAAGGAGCGGGGCCATCCGTGGAGAATCTGCGCCATGCGAGTCGCGGCAGCGAAATCGCCACCCCGGTCCCGCGCCTCACGGAAGAGGTCGGAGGCCGGTGGCGTGCCTGGTGCCGGTCCCGACGCGGGCCGTCGGGCTCGCGGGGTCGCTCGCCTGGCTCGCGCGCGAGCCAGGTGCTCGACCGGGCCCGGGCGCGTCAGGGATGCTCGGCCTCACCTCTCCGCGACGGGGTCTCGGCCCGGCATCGCGGCGGATGGGGATCGGGTCGGTGCGGGGGCGGTCCGGGCACCGCTGGGCTGCTTCACCGGGATGCTCGCGGCGCGCGCTCGTGCACGCGGGGTGGCGTGACCCCTCTCCGCGACCCACGGCTTCTCGTCGTCGCGCTCGGAGGCCGGGCCCTCCGGGCCGCCGGCCACCGCGCGGTCGGCCCCGGCGCCTGGCTGGGAGCGCTGGAGCGATGCCTGCCGCCGCTCGCCGACGTTGCGGTGGCCGGATTCCGGCTCGTGGTGGCTCACGATGGCGAGTCGCCGGAGGATCGTGGCCGCCGCGCGGACGGCTCCCGGCGCGCCGATCCGCCGCTGAGCCTGGACGTTCGAGGGGCGCAGGTCCAGGGGGCCCTGGGCTACGCGATCCAGCAAGCGCTCGCGAACCTCTGCCGGCGCCGCGGGGTCGACGTGCCGATCGCCGCGGTGGTGACGCGGGTCGGGGTCGACGCGGACGATCCCGCATTCGGTCGCCCCAGCCGGCCCGTCGGGCCGGCCTACTCGGCGACCCAGGCGCGCCGACTCGAGCGCGAGCGCGGGTGGAGCTTCGCGGGTAGCGCCGCCCGGGGCCACCGGCGCGTCGTGCCGGTCCCCCGACCGCGCCGCCTGCTCGATGCCGACGCGCTGCGGCGCCTGTCCTCGACGGGCGTGCTGGTCGCGGCCGGGGCCGGCCGGGTCCCCACGATCGAGACGCCGGACGGTCATCGGGGCGTCGAGGCGATCCTGCAGCCCGACACCACCGCGGCGCTCCTCGGCACGGCCCTCGGGGCGGATCGGCTCGTCTTCCTCACCGGCGTCGACCGGGTCGAGGTGGCGCATCGGACGCCCCGGGCCATCGCCGTCGAGCGTCTCTCGGTCGCGGAGGCGCGCGCGTTCCTGATGGCGAGCGAATTTCCCTCCGGGTCGATGGGCCCGAAGATCGAGGCGGCGATCGACTTCGTCCAGTCGGGCGGGCGCGAGGCGATCATCACCTCGCTGTCGAGCCTTGTCGCCGCGCTCGACGGTCGCGAAGGTACCCGGATCGTGCCCTGACACGGCCGCGGCCTGGAGTGTCGCGGCCTGGGGGTGACGGGCGCCGAGTGCCCATAGTAGGCTCGACACGATGGTGGGTTGGTGGGCCACCCTCCTCGTCGGGCTGGCCGTCCTCCTGTTCGGACGGCGGCTGTTCTGGCTCTTCGTCGGGGCGGCCGGCTTTGCTGTGGGCCTTCACGTGGCGCGGATCGCCTTTGCCGACGGTCCGGAGTGGCTAGTCCTGGTGGCCGCGCTCGTCCTCGGGGTCCTGGGCGCGGTCCTGGCGATCCTCTTCCAGTGGCTGGCGGTCGGTCTGGCCGGATTCGCGATCGGCGTCCACGGCGGCCTGCTCGCCGCGAGCGCGCTCAGGCTGGACGCCCCCTGGCTCTGGGCCGTGGTCCTTGCGGCGGGAATCGTCGCCGCGGCCCTCGTCCTCTGGCTGTGGGACCCCGTCCTCATCCTCCTCTCCGCGCTCACGGGCGCCGCGCTGCTGGCTCCGCTGATCCCGATTCCCCGAGCCGGGCAGATCTGGCTCTTCTTCGGGCTGCTCGTCGTGGGCATCGTGCTCCAGGCGCGCGTCTTTGCCCCGCCGGCGGACGGAAGGGGCTCGCCTCGCGCTCGCGCTGCCTGACCCCCGGCCCGCGCACCGCCGGCCCCCGGCCACCGCCGTGTCGTGCCATCATGGAAACCCGTGCGCGGCCGGCCGCCGCGCGACTGGCAAGGACAAGGACGAGGGGGTCACGGAGACATGCGCGGAGTGGTCTTTCTCGGCGAGCGTGAGTTGGAGCTGCGCGTGTTTCCGGACCCGCAGCCGGGCCCCGGCGAGGTGGTGCTGGCCATGAAGGCCTCGGGAATGTGCGGGAGCGATCTGCACCCCTACCGGGCGTCCCGGAGCGGCGGCGCGGCCAAGAGCCTGGGCCTGGGCGGCACCGGCGGGCCCTGCATCGCCGGCCACGAGCCGTGCGGTGTCGTGATCGCGCGGGGTGCCGAAGTCCCCGAGGCGGCCGCGCCGACCGGCGCCCGCGTCATGAACCACCACTACAAGGGGTGCGGACACTGCAAGCACTGCCGTGCCGGCTGGGCTCAGCTGTGCCCCCGGGGCATCGTCGTCTACGGGATGACCGGCCACGGCGGCCACGCCCCGTACATGACCGTGCCGGCATCGACGCTGGTGGCGCTTCCGGACGAGCTGTCCTTCGAGGAGGGCGCCGCCATCTCGTGCGGCACCGGGACCGCGTACCAGGCGCTCCGCCGGCTCGACGTCTCCGGTCGCGATACCCTCGCGGTCTTCGGCCAGGGCCCGGTCGGGCTGTCTGCCACAATGCTCGGGGTCGCGATGGGCGCCCGCGTCGTTGCCATCGACGTGGGGGGCGAACGGCGCGAGCTCGGGCGCCGGTTCGGCGCCGACGCCGTCCTCGATCCGGGCGCGACGGACGTCGTGGCGGCACTGAAGGCCCTCACCGACGGCGAGGGCGTGGACGCCGCGCTCGACTGCTCGGGGCACCCGGACGCCCGCCTCGCCGCGGCGCGGGCCACCCGCACCTGGGGCCGCGTCGGTCTGGTCGGCGAAGGCAACCAAGTGACGTTCGACGTGAGCCCGGACCTGCTCCGGCGCCAGCTGACGCTCCACGCCTCGTGGACTTTCAGCACGCTGATCCAGGAGGAGTGCGCGCGGTTCATCGTCAAACGCAAGGTCCCGCTCAAGCAGCTTCTCACGCACCGCTTCCGCCTGGCGGAAGCGGTTGACGCCTACCGCCTCTTCGACACGCAGACGACCGGCAAG
>DASZOL010000088.1:0-48815 GCA_035550795.1 Candidatus Methylomirabilota bacterium | reverse complement strand
CTTCTTCTGGGCGTGGGCTGGCGTGGACCGCACGCCGGTGGCCAGCGCGGCCGCGCCTCCGGTCGCACGCAGGAAGGTCCGTCGCGTCATCCGCATGGTCTGCCTCCGGTGTCCCGGGGCCCAGGGGGGCCCGGGGCGTCTCAGGGGGTACGGGTCGCGGCCTCGACGGTTCGCGCCGCCCGGAGCGCACGGTACACGCGTTCCGGCGTCATGGGAAGCTCGGTGATCCGCACGCCGGTCGCGTCCTTCACCGCGTTCGCAACCGCGGCGGAGATGGGGATCGTGCCCGCCTCGCCGAGCCCCTTCGCGCCGAAGGGCCCGGCCTCGTCCACCGTCTCGATCAGCGTGATCAGGACCTCCGGCATGTCCGGGGCCGTGAGGAGCTTGTAGTCGAGGAAGCCCGGGTTGAGCACGCGCCCGCCCTGGAGCCGGAGCTCCTCGGTCAGGCAGTAGCCGAGTCCCATGTGGATCCCGCCCTCGATCTGGCCCTCGCAGCCGACCGGGTTCAGGGCCCGTCCGACGTCGTGCGCCGACGCCACCCGCACGACCTCGATCCTGCCGGTGGCCTCCTCCACCTCGACCAGCGCCGCCTGCGCGGCGAAGCCGTACGTCACCGAGACGTTCCCCCGGAAGTTCTTGTCCAGCATCTGGGTCGGAGGGTCGTAGAAGGCCTGGCCGATCAGGATCCGCCCCTCCTCGCGGAAGTGGCCGGCGCGGACGACGCGCTCGTACGCGATCCGGCGCTGGGGCGCCGTCCCCACGTACACGTACCCGTCCTCGACGTCCAGCGCCTCGGCGGGCTCCTCGAGCTGGGACGCCGCGAGCGCCAGCAGCTGCCGCTTCACGTCGCGCGCCGCCAGGAGCGCGGCGTTCCCGGCGATGAACGTCGTCCGGCTGGCGTGGACGCCGACGTCCCAGGGCTTGACCGCCGTGTCGTTGTTCACGACGACGACCCGCCCGAGCGGGATCCCGAGCTCCTCGGCGACGATCATCGCCAGGACCGTCTCCGAGCCCTGCCCGATCTCGCTGGCACCGGTGATCAGCGTGACCCTCCCGAAGTCGTCGAGCTTGACGATCGCCCCGCAGCCGTCGGAACGGTAGACGCGGGCCCCGCCCCCCACGTGGAACATGCCCGCGTAGCCGGTCCCCCGCGTCCAGCCGGGCCGGAGCGGCCGGTCGACCGGGCGCCGGATGTCGCGAGCGACCGCGTCGAAGCACTCCGTCAGGCCGCAGCTCGTGATCCGGAGGCCCTGCGGCGTCACGTCCCCCGGGCGATTCGCGTTGCGGCGCCGGATCTCGAGGCGGTCCAGCCCGAGGCGCTCGGCGAGATCGTCCATCTGCGCCTCCACGGCGAAGGTGGACTCGAGGTTCCCGTAGCCCCGCATCGAGCCCGAGTACACGTTGTTCGTGTAAACGATCGCCGTGTCGAAGCGGATGTTCGGGCAGCGGTAGAAGCCGGCCAGCGTGGTCATCATCACGTAGGGGGTCGTCGACCCCCACGAGACGTAGGCGCCGTTGTCGATCAGGACCCGGGCGTCACGGGCGAGCAGCGTCCCGTCGGCCCGCGCCGCGGTGCGCAGCGTGAAGACGCACGGCTCACGGGTCGGGCTCGCGACGAACTCCTCTTCCCGGTCGAACACGATCTTCACCGGCCGCTGGACGTGCCGGGCCAGGAGCGCCGCGATGATGTCGATCGGGTAGAGGTCCAGCCCGCGGCCGAAGTTGCCGCCGACGGGGGGCTGGATGACCCGGATGCGGTCCCCGGAGATCCCGAGCGCCTCCGCGAGGTCCTTCTGGTAGAGGAACGGAATCTGGGTCGTCGACCACATCGTGAGGTTCCCGCGCGCGTCCCACTGGGCGATCGCCGCCATCGTCCCGATACAGGCCGTGGTGACGTAGTTCAGCCGGTAGATCCCCTCGACCACCGCGTCCGCCTCGCGAAAGGCGCGGTCGACGTCGCCGGCCGTGAACTTGTAGGCAAAGTTCACGAGGTTCCCCGGGAACTGGGGGTGGATCCGAGGCGCGTCGGGCGAGAGCGCCGCCTCGGGGTCGAACACCGCCGGAAGCTCCTCGTACTCCACGTCGATCAGCCCGCAGGCTTCCGTGGCGATCTCCTCGGTGTCGGCGGCCACCGCCGCCACCTCGTCCCGGATGCACCGCACCACGTCGCCCTTCAGGGCCAGGTGGTCCTTCGCGTATCCGAAGGGGCGCTGCTCGACGTTCCGGCCCGTGACCACGCCCAGGACGCCGGGGAGCGCCTCGGCCCGGCTCGTGTCGATCCGGGCGATGCGGGCGTGCGGGACCCGAGTCCGCAGGATCCTGCCCCACACCATTCCCGGCACCTCGAGGTCCGGCAGGTACTGGACGGCGCCCGTCACCTTCTCCACGCCGTCGAGCTTGGCAACGCGCGTGCCGATGACGCGGAACGGTCGCGCCGGCCGGGCCGGTGGGTCCACGCGCGCGTCGCCGCCGCCGGGCGCGCGCGGCCTCCCGGCGCCCGCCCCGCTCATGCTCTCCCCTGGCGCGCCGCGCGCATGCGCGCCGCGGCGAGCTGAACGGCGCGGACGATCTTCACGTAGCCCGTGCACCGGCAGAGGTTCCCCTCGAGGCTCGCTTTGATCTCGGCCTCGCTGGGCGCGGGCGTCGCGTCGAGGAGGCCCGCGGCGGCCACGATCATCCCCGCGGTGCAATAGCCGCACTGGGCGCCGCCCTCCTCGAGGAAGCCCTGCTGGACCGGGTGGAGCGACGGCGGGCGGTCGCCCGACTGCGCGTGCCACCGCGCGGCCAGCCCCTCGATGGTGGTCACCTCGGCGCCGTCGGCGTCGAGCGCGAGGACGAGGCAGGCCGTGGCGGGCCGGCCGTCGACGAGGACGGTGCAGGCGCCGCAGTCGCCGGTGTCGCAGGCGAGGTTCGTCCCCGTGAGACGGAGGTCGCCGCGAAGCAGCTCGAGGAGGGTACGGGAGCCCGGGACGTCCCGGCGCACCCGTCGCCCGTTGACCGTCAGCTCCAGCGGATAGCGGTCCGCCACGGTCCGATCACTCACCGGCGAGGGCCTTCCGGACCAGGGCGCCCACCATCTCGCGGCGATACTCCGCCGTGGCCCGCACGTCTCCGATCGGCCGCGCCGCCGCCATCGCGAGCTCGGCCGCCCGCTCGATGGCGGCCGGGGCGAGCCCGCCCTCGACGAGCACCGCCTCGGCCTCCGGCACGCGAAGCGGCGTCGGCGCCACCGCGCCGAGGGCCAGCCGGGCCTGGGCGACGCGAGCGCCGTCCCGCCGCATCGCGAGGGCCACCCCCACGATGGCGATGTCCATCGCGCGACGGACGTCCAGGCGCTCGTACCGCACGGTCCACCCCCCGTGCTTTCGCGGGAGCTCCAGCCACGCCAGCAGCTCGCCCGCCGCGAGCGCCGTCTCTCCCGGCCCCCGGAAGAACCGCTCGACGGGCAGCCGGCGCGACCCAGCCGGGCCGACGATCCCCGCCTCGGCGTCGAGAACAAGCAGCACCGGCGACAGGTCGGCCGCGGGCGAGGCGTTGCAGACGTTGCCCCCGACCGTCGCCAGGTGCCGGATGGCGGGGGATCCCATGTATCGCGCCGTGAACGGCAGGACCGGGTACTCCGCCCGGATGACCGGATGCTCGATGAGCGCGGTGAGTGTCGTGAGCGCGCCCAGGCGGATCGCCTCCTCGCGCACGTCGATCGCGCCGAGCCCGGGAATGCGCTTGACGCTGATCACCGCCGGCGGGCGCTTCCCGCGCTGGTGCTGGCGAAGGTGCACCATGAGGTCGGTGCCGCCGGCCAGGATGGCGGCACGCGGCTCCGCGGCGAGGAGCCGACACGCCTCCTCGAGCGTCGCGGGACGGTGGTAGGCGAACGAGGGCCTCAGACTTCCTCCTCAGCGGCTCGTCGGTGCCAGTCTAGCATCGCCCGGGACCTCGTCGGTCACCGGGCGCCTCCGCTGACGACGTCGATGCGAACGGCGCCATCCGCGCCGATCCGGACCTCGCCCGCGGCGAAGTACCGGCGGCAGGGGCCGACGACCCAGTACCCCACCGTCCCCACCACGCGCGAGGCGACTTGCTCGGTCAGCGCGAGCGACCGCGTGTTCCACCAGGCCGCCAGCCACACCAGGCGCCCCACGCCGACCCCGCGGGCGCGACGGATCACGTCCATCATGACCGCCCCTGCGATGCCGCGTCCGCGGAAGGCGGGGCCCGTGTAGATGCCCACCACGACCTGGTCGTCCTGGCCCGGCTTCAGGGCGCGCCCGAGATACGGCAGGTGCACGGCCCCGGTGCAGTCCCATCGATAGTGCGCGAGCTCGCAGCCCCACCACCCCAGGGTGCACCGCTGCCCCTCGCGAAGACGCCGGGCCACCTCGTCCGCCGTCATCGCGGAGTCGAGCGCGCTTACCGCCGGCACGGCCGCATCGTCAAGAGCCGTCACCCGGATCTCCCGGGGTCGCGCACGCTCGGGCGCGAGGTCGCGAAGCTCCGCGACGATGGCGAGGTAACGGCGGCAGACAAGCCAGCGGGGCCCGATTCGGAGCACCCCCTGCCAGCCGATGTCGGCGGAAACGTCCCGCGCCCGCCGCAGCGTCGCCAGCGCCACGTCAGAGGATCACCCGGCGGCGCCGGAGGTCGTCGATCCGCTCGGAGGAGTACCCCAGGAGCTCCCGGATCACCGCCTCCGTGTGCTCGCCCAGCGCGGGCGGGGGGTCGGGACGAAGGGGCGACGCCCCCTGCACCTTGATCGGCGTTCCGAGCGTGCTGAGCGTCCCGAGCGTCGGGTGCTGGAGGTCCACCACCATGTCGCGCAGACGCACCTGGGGGTCGGTCACGACCTGGTCCACCGTGCTGATCGGAGCGACGGGCACCCCCTCCCGCTGCAGCCGGGTGAGCCACTCCGCGGTCGGCCGCGCCGGGAAGACCGCCTCGAGCAGGGGGACCAGCTCTCCGCGACGCTCCACTCGCTTCAGGTTGGAGTCGAACCGCGGATCGGCGGCGAGCTCCGGCCGCTCGATGGCCCGGCAGAAGCCCGCCCAGAACTTCTCCGCGAAGACGGCGACGACCACGTGACCGTCCCGCGTGGGAAAGGCCTGGTACGGGACCACGGAGGCATGCCCCGAGCCCACGCGCCCCGGGACGCGGCCGTCCGCCCAGAAGTACTGGGCGATGTACGTGAGCAGGGACACCTGGCAATCCAGGAGAGAGAGGTCGAAGTGCACGCCCTCGCCGGTCTGCGCCCGGCGGAAGAGGGCGCTCGTGACCGCGAGCGCGCCGAACATGCCGCCCGCGAGGTCCCCCATCGGGAGCCCCATCCGCGCGGGGGCCCGGCCCGCCTCGCCCGTCAGGCTCATCGCGCCGCCCATGGCCTGGAGCGCGAGGTCGAACGCGGGCCACTCCCGATACGGCCCTTCCTGGCCGAAGGCCGAGATCGAGCAGACCACGAGCCGCGGGTTCAGCTGGCGGAGTGTTGCGGGCGCGCAGCCCAAGCGGGCCAGCACGCCCGGGCGGAAGTTCTCCCACACGACGTCGGACACCCGGCAGAGGTCGTGGAACACCCCCTGGCCCTCGGACGTCGCGAGGTCGAGGGCGACGCTTCTCTTGTTCCGGTTAATCGACAGGAAGTACGCGCTCTCGCGGCCGGGGCCGAGGAACGGCGGCCCCATCGTGCGCATGGGATCGCCTCCCTGCGGCTCCTCGATCTTGATGACCTCGGCCCCGAGATCGGCCAGGAGCATCGAGCCGTACGGCCCGGCAAGCATGCGGGAGAGGTCGAGCACCCGGACGCCTTCCAGCAGCATCAGGCGATGCCGCCGGTGACCGGCCCCGAGGGCCATCGGGGGGATGTCACCAGACCGTCCTGACCAGTGCACTCGCGCGGATGCGCTCGTCCCTCGTCACGAGCGGCAATCCCTCGCCTCGCGCCGTCGCGGCGATGAGACGGTCCGCCGGGTCGCGCGGGAAGTCGTCGGGGAACTGGGCGGACAGGGCGGCGATCACCGGCGTGATCTCCCGCACCGAGACACGGGCGGCATCCACCACTTGCCGAATCGAGGCGTCCACCGTCCCGTGAGCCCGCACGTGTCCGCGGACGAACAGGATCGCCAGCTCCCAGAGCGTGATCGACGCGACCGCCAGACCGCCGGCAGAGCGGGCCCGCCGGATGGCGTCGGTCGCCGCCCGGGATAGGCGGGCCGGCTCGGCGACCAGCCAGACCAAGACGTGGGTGTCCAGCAGGATCACCGGAGCACCTTCCAGTCCTCCGGCGCCATGACCGGCGACTCGACGTCCCCGGTGATCTCCAGGAGGCCCTGGAGCCGGCCGAAGACCTCGTCGACGTCCTCCTCGGCGGGGACCAGCTTGGCCACGGGGCGCCCCTTCTTCGTGATGAGCACGGTCACGCGCTTCGTCCGCACCTCTTCCATGATCCTGAGGCATTGCGCCTTGAACTCGCCGGCCGGCACCGTCTTCATGGTCTCCTCCTCGCGATCATGGTCACATTTTAATGACCATGCTCGATCACGTCAAGGCGGACGGGACGTGCCGGTCTCACCGGCGGCGGGCCAGAACGTCGTAGGAGGGCTGGCCGGCTCGGAAGGACACCCCGGGGCCGTCGTAGAGATCGGTCACGACGACGACGTCGAAGCCGTGGCGTCGGAGAGCAGCCTCGATCTCCTCGATGGAGTGGAGCCGCATCACGTGGCGCTCGCGCGCGACGTGGTCCGGCGTCTCGAGCGTGAGGTCGACCGAGAGCATCCGCGCCCCCTCATCGAACCACCCCCGGCTGTCGGCCGTGATGCGCCCGCCCCCCACCGACCGGGAGTTGCGGAACGTGTAACGCCGGCGGCCGTCCGGCGTGATGAAGTCGAAGAGGAAGAGGCCGCCCGTGCGGACACGGGGCGCGAGCTCATCGAGGAAGCGATCGAGGCCTCCGTCCTGCGCGCCCACGTACGCGATGACGTCGTCGACGGCCGTGACCAGATCGAAGGTGGGCGCGCGCCGAAGGCAGTCGAGGGTGCCGCAGACGCGGACGAGCCGCCCGCCGGTGCCCCCGAGCCGCGCCCGCGCGAGCATCTGGTGGAGCATGTCGAGGCACACCGACCGGAACCCGGCGCGCGCCCAGTATCGGCTGTACCGGCAGGTCCCGGCGCCCACGTCGAGGTGGCGTCCCGCCATGAGTCCCGCCGCCGCCACCAGCCTCGATGCGCCGACGAACCACCGCCGGATCCCTCGGGGCTCGAACAGCTGAGCGAAGTAGGGCGCGAGCGTGGCGTACGGCGGCTCCGGAAGCGGCGGGGCCGCCGGGGTCACGCCTTGCGCCCGCCGACCGTGAGGACGATCTGGGCGCAGACGAACCGCCCGGCGCGGTCGGCCGCGACCAGGCTGTCGACCCACCGGGCGGCCTCGCCGGGGGCGACGGCGCCGGTCTTGGCAGCGCGCTCGGCCTTGTCCCGGAGCTTCAGCCCGTCCTCGTCGTACCCCGTCGCCAGCGCCGCATACGGCGTCACGGTGACCGCCGCCAGGCCCGCATCACGGAACATCCCGGGGAGCCGGCGCCCGACGCGGCCGCTCTCCATCCGGTCCGCGTGATGCGCCAGGATCCGGCAGGTCAGCTCGAGGTCCGGAGCTTCCACGACCAGGCTGTCATAGTCGGTGTCGCTCACCACCACCCGTCCGCCCGGTCTCGTCACGCGCGCCATCTCCGCGAGGGCCCGAGAGGGATCGACCAGGTGGTGGAACACGCGGTCGGCGCGGCAGGCGTCGAACGTCTCGTCCTCGAAGGGCAGGGCGCAGGCGTCGGCGACGCGGAAATCCACCGGCCGGGGCAGGCCCAGGGTGAGCGCCCGCGCCTCGCGGACCTTCTCCTCGCTCGCATCGATCCCGATGACCGACACCACCGCGCCCCGGCCCGCGATCGTCCGGACGTCCTCGCCGGTCCCGCAGCCGACGTCCAGGACCTGGTCGCCGTCCGCGAGGGACAGGAGCTCGAAGCTCCGGGCCTTGTAGCCGAGCCAGCCGTCTTCCCGGGTCCCCACGGCGCCGGTCAGAGCGCGGTCGGTTCCTTGTGCTCGCCCCACACGGCGCGGAGGGCGCCGGCCATCTCCCCCAGCGTGGCATAGGCGCGCACCGCCTCGAGGACCGGCGGCATGAGGTTGTCGGGCGCGCGGGCCGCCTCGCGCAACCCCGCGAGGGACCGGGCGACGGCCCCCGCGTCCCGCTCCCGTCGCAGTCGCTGGAGCCGGGCGACCTGCGACGCGGCGACCTTCGGGTCGAACGCGTAGAGCTCGATGGCGTCCGGAGTCTCCGCGGCCCGGTCCGGCGCGACGTGGCGGTTCACGCCCACCTTAGGGTACTCGCCGGACACCATCATCCGCTCGAACCGGTAGGCCTGGCGCGCGACCTCCGCCTGGATGGCGCCCGACTTGACGCCCTCGACGATCCCCCCCAACCGCTCGACCCGGTCCATCTCGGCCTGGATCCGCGCCTCCATCTCGTTGGTGAGCGCTTCGACGAAGTATGACCCGGCCAGCGGGTCCACCGTGTCGGCGACGCCGGTCTCCTCCGCGCAGATCTGCATCGTGCGGAGCGCGATCAGCTGTGCCTTGGGCGACGGGATCGTGTAGGCCTCGTCGTACGTGGGCAGCGCGCTCGTCTGGCACCCGGACAGCGCCGCCGCCAGGCTGTAGTACGCGCCCCGGACGATGTTGTTCTCGGGCTCCTGCGCGGTGAACCCCGAGCCACCTCCTCCGATCAGGGACCGGAACATCATCGACCGGGGATTCCGCGCTCCGAACCGCTCCTTCATCATCCGGGCGTAGAGGCGCCGCCCCGCACGGAACTTCGCGACCTCCTCGAAGAGCCGGCCCCAGCACGTGAAGTTGAACGACAGCCTCGGCGCGAACTCGTCGACCGGGAGGCCGCGCTTCATCAGAAGGTCGGTGTACGCGGCGACGATGAGGAGCCCGTAGGCCATCTCCTGGGCGGGCGTGCACCCGGCCTCGCGGATGTGGTAGCCGCAGACCGAGATGGGGTTGACCTTGGGCGCGCGCCGCGCGCAGAACTCGGCGATGTCGCACACCAGGCGGAGCGAAGGCTCCACCGGATAGACCCACGTGCCGCGGGCGACGAACTCCTTGAGGATGTCGTTCTGGGGGGTGGTGACCACGCGGTCCCAGGCCACGCCCTGCTTCTCCGCCACCACGAGGAACATCGCCTGGATGAAGGCCGCCATCGAGTTGATCGTGAACGAGATGGAGACGCCGTCCGCGGCGATGCCCTCGAACGCCTCCTCCATGTCGAGGAGGGAGTCGACCGCCATCCCAACCCGACCGACCTCACCCTCGGCGCGCGGGTCGTCCGAATCGAGCCCGAGCTGCGTCGGCAGGTCGAACGCGACGTTGAGCGCATCCTGGCCGTGGGCCATCAGGTACTTGAAGCGCGCGTTCGTCTCCGCCGGGGTCCCGAAGCCGATGTACTGGCGCATCGTCCACGGGCGGGAGCGATACATGTGCGGGTGAATCCCTCGAGTGAACGGGTACTCGCCGGGGTCGCCAAGGTCGCGCGCGTAGTCGAATCCCGCCAGGTCAGCCGGTCCGTAGACCGGCTTCACCTCGATCCCGTCGAGATAGGCGACGTCCCGCAGCCTCTTCTCCCCACGCCCCTCGGCCATCGCCAATCCTCCCCGTACCCGTTATGGGTCGGCCCGCCGGAACGACCGGAAGTAGGACACGATCTCGGGCAGCGGCGTCCCCATGGGGAAGACGGCGTGCACGCCCATCGCCCGGAGCGCCGCGGCGTCGCGCGCGGGGATGGTGCCCCCGACGACCACGGCCACGTCGCCCGCGTCCGCGTCCCGGAGCCGCTCGATGAGACGGCTGGACAGCGTGAGATGGGCTCCCGAGAGCACCGACAGCCCGATGACGTCCACGTCCTCCTGGACCGCCTCGGCGACCAGCTCCTCGGGCGTCCGCTTGAGCCCGGAGTACACCACCTCGATCCCCGCATCACGAAGCGCGTGCGCCACGACCTTGGCGCCGCGGTCGTGCCCGTCGAGGCCCGGCTTCGCGATCAGCACCTTGAGGGGGCGCTCCGCCGTCATCCCGCCGCCGCCGGCGTGAACGCCGGGAGATAGCGCGGCTGCCCCTGCGGATCGTCGGCCACCCGGATCGGCGCCAGCCGGACGCGGGCGCCCACCGCCAGACTCGCCGGGTCCGGGACGCCGGTGAGCGGCCCGAACACGCGAAGGCCCGCGATCTCCACGATCGCGAAGACGAGAGGCCGCGGGAAGCCGGCCGGCACGCCCGTCTCCTGGACGCTGAAGCCGTGGATCCGCCCGTCGCGCGGAAGGTCTTCCCAGTCGAACGCGTCCGAGGTGCACGCAGGGCAGAAGCCGCGCGGCGGCCAGTCGATCCGGCCGCACCCGCGGCACCGGGTCGTGGTCAGCCGCCCCTCGGCGAGGTGGGCGTAGAAGGCATGGAGCTTGTTGTGCTCGGAGGACTCCAGGGGCAGGGGGTCCACCACCCGGGCGTACGGGAGCCGGGATGGGGCGCCCGGCGTGGTGGCGGGCTGCGTCATCGGATCAGCTCTCCCACGCGGCAGTCTATCACCGCCCGCGCGACGGACGGGGGCAGCCGGGGCGGCGCAGTGCTGACGCGTCGGTCGGTTGCAGGAGCGCGCGAGGTCGAGGCGGCGCGCCCGCGCTCAGCCGGTCAAGAGACCGCGGACGAAGGCCTCTTGAACGGGCTCCTGCATCGCCGTCGACCGGTAGATCCGCCGGAGCTCCACGACCGGATCCGCGGCAAGCCCGTGAGCTTTCAGGATCGACGCGAGGACCACCGCCGTCCGGCCGAGGCCGGCGTTGCAGTGAACCAGGACGCCGTCGCCGACGGCGAGACGGCTCCCCACCTCTTGGAGCAGTCGGCCGAACTCCGCCGCCTCTCGGGGCACGCCGAAGTCGACGATCGGGAACCGACGCACCTCGATCCGCTGACGGGCGAGCGCCTCGAAGAGCCCGGGGGCACGTCGCGGCAGCTCCCAGTCCTCGATGAGGCTCAGCACCAGGCTGACCCCGGACTCCCGCCAGGCGCGAACGCCCGCCTCGACCGCGTCGGGCTTCGGGGGCTCGTCGGGATAGCTCGGGCGCCCGGCGCCCCACAGCCGCGCCGAAGACGGCAGCACGGGGTGGACGAGCTGCAGGGGGTGCCCGACCGGAGGGGTCACGACGCCAGACACGAGCGGGAGTATACCAGCGGGTCCGCGCCGTCCCGGGCGCGACCGGCCCCCTGGCCGGCCCCGCCCGCCGGGGCGGCCCCGGCGCTCTCTTTCCGCCGCCCGCGCCAGAACCCACCGTCATGCGTTACACTGAGGCGACTGTGACGACCAGCCCGAATCGCGACGGCGGCCGGAGGACGACGCGTAGGAGCGCTTCCCGCCCGGCGTCGAAGGCCCGCAGCAGCAGGAAGCCGGCAGAGCGGCCCCGTCGCCTGAGCGTCGAGAAACCGGAGCCAGCGCCGGCAGCTCAGGTTGCCGAGGCAGTCCCCCCGGCTCCTCCGATCGCTGACGAGCCCGAGCCGTTTTCGCTTCCGGCGTCCGCGGTGGAGACCGTGTTCGCCGCGCGCGTGCCGCCGCCCGAGCCGGAGCGCCCGCGCCCCCCGGGCCGGCGCGCGATCTTCCTGGACGTCGAGAACACGAGCCGCGCGCAGCACCTGGCGCACGTCATCGACTATCTGGGGGTCGATCCCTGGGATCGCCGGACCGAGCTCGTCGCCGTCGCCAACTGGCGAGTCGTCGGTCACGAGGCGGCGCGACTGCTCGCGGCGCGCGGCGCCCACCTCGTGCACAGCGCCCCGTCCACGGGCGTCCGCGACTGGAGCGACCTGCGAATCGCCGTCGCCGCGGGAATCTGGCTGGCCGCGGCGCGCCCCGGAGATCTCATCGAGATCGTCTCCGACGACCGGGCGTTCGACGCCGTGGGAGACGTCTCGGCGAGCCTGGGGATCGAGTTCCGGCGCCTGTCCTATCGCCGTCTCAAGGAAGACGGCGCGGAGCCCCCCGTCGAGCCGGAGAGGCGCCCCGCGGCGGCGAGCGCGAGCGTCTCCGGCTCGCGCCGGCGCCGCCGCCGCCGCGGCCGTGGACCCGGCGGTCCCCCGCCCTCCCCGGGTGCCGAGCGCCGGAGCACGGAATCGCGAGAGGGCGCTCGGCCCTCCGGCCCTGGCGGCCAGGGAGGCCGGACGGGAGCCGGGAGGAGACGGCCGGGGCCCGCCCACCCGCCACGGCCGCCGGCGGAGGCGCCGCACACCACCGCGCCTCACGACGAGCTGGTCTCGGTCGTGCGCGGCCTGGTCGAAGCCTCGCCCAAGCGCAGCGTCAGCATCGACGCGGTCGCGAACGCCCTGAAGTCCCGCGGGTTCCAGCGGCCGCCGGGCTCTCCCCGGCTCGTCACGAGACTGCGGCGAATCCGCGAGATCCTCGTCAGCCCCTCCGGCACGATCACGCTCGCCGAGGACGGTGTCGCGCCTGTCAACGGACCTCACGCGACGGCCGCGCCGCCCGTCGACGCCCGACCGCGCGTCGAGGCGGAGCCGATCGACGAGGCCGACGACGACCGGCAGCCGGACTTCCTCGGAGACCCCGGGGATGAGGCCGAGGTGTCGGAGGTCGACGGCAACCGGGCCGACGTCGACGGCAATCGCGCCGAGCCGCCGAGCGGGCACCCCGGCCGCGGGCGCCGCCGCCGCCGCCGACGGTGGCGAGGGGGTCCGCGCCAGTCGGCTCCGGGTCCTCCGCCCGTCTGACCTCTCGCGCGAGTACTGTCCCGATCGTCCCGCGTCCCGGCCGCGACTGACGCAGGCGCCCGGGCCGGGACGAGATCCGCTCGGGCGACTCAGTCCACCTGGGGGGGAGCGGCGGCGCGCCACCCCCAGACCCCCCACCGCATTGATCAGTCGCGTGGCGCCGAAGAGATTGGTTCACGGGCCCTCAGCCCGCGTCGCGGCCGTAGACCATGACGACGTGCTCGCCCATCCCGGAGTTGTTGTGAGTGAGGGCGAGCCGGGCATCGGGCACCTGCCGCCCGCCGGCGTCGCCGCGAAGCTGCCAGAACGCCTCGCAGGCCTGGGCGATCCCGGTGGCGCCGAGCGGGTGGCCGCAGCCGATGAGCCCGCCGCGGGGGTTGACCACGACCTTCCCTCCGTAGTCGGATAGGCCCTTCTCGACGAACTGTCCCCCCTCCCCCTTTGCGCAGAAACCGAGCTCCTCGTACGCGATGATCTCGGCGATCGCGAAGCAGTCGTGGACTTCTGCGAGATCCACGTCCTCCGGAGCGACGCCGGCCATGCGATAGGCGTGCTGGCCGGCGCGCCGGAGTGCGGGCCAGTCCGCGTAGTCCTCGGGCAGTGAGGACAGCGTGAACCCGTCCAGCGCCTGACCGGTGCCGCGGATCCACACGGGGCGGTCCGTGAGGTCGCGGGCGCGATCCTCGCTCGCCACGATGACGGCCGCCGAGCCGTCCGTGATGGGCGAGCACATGAACAGCCGGAATGGGGTCGCGATCATCCGGGAGCAGAGGACCTGGTCGAGGGTCGCGCCCTTCTGGAAGTGCGCATAGGGGTTCCTGGCCGCATGGGTGTGGTTCTTCACGCTGACGAGCGCCATCTGCTCCTCGGTCGTGCCGTGGCGGGCCATGTGGGCCTGGGCGGCGAGCGCGAAGCAGGGCGGCGCGGTGAGCCCGTGGGCGGCCTCCCATTCCCGGTCGACGCCCGTTCCCATGTTGAGGAGGGCCTCGTCCGGCGTCGGCACGTTCAGCTTCTCCACGCCCAGGACCATGACCAGGTCGGCGAGGCCGGCGGCGATGAATGCGTACGCGTACCGGAGCCCGACCGTGCCGGAGGCGCACATGTGCTCGGTCCGGGCGGACAGCCGGCTCGGCTTGATGCCGAGCGCCTCGGCGGCGAGCGAGGAGATGTGACTCTGGAACACCGTGCGCTCCGGCATGACCGAGCCCACGACGATGCCCTCGAGATCGGCTGGCCGCACGGCGGGCACCGAGTCGAAGCAGGCCTTGCCGGCCTCCCAGATCAGGTCCCGGTACGTGGCCTTCCGCACCCCGAAGCGCGTCATGCCCGCCCCGACGAGCGCCACCTTGCGCATGTCCATGCCTCCACGGCGGCCCCGCCGCCACGCTCTCCTTATACCTCAATACCCCCCGCGGGCGCGGCCCGGGCGACGAGAGCCGGGGGCGGGCCGGCCTTCAGCCCGCGCGCGCCGGCGCGAGGCCGGCGAGGAAGAAGGCCGCGATGTGGTGCAGCTGGCAGAAGGTGCCCGCGAAACGAACACGTCGAGAACGGCGCCGCGCGCCCGCAGGACGCCCACCGCCGCTGGCCGGCGGTGGTAGCGGGCCCACAGGACGGCCGTCTCGCCACGCGGACCGGAGGCGCGGACGAGCGAGGGATCGGCGGCCAGGAGCACGGCCACCCGGGTCAGATCGCCGGCCCGGGTCGCCTCGAAGAAGCCCGCCGGCGAGTCGCCGCGCCTGGAAAGCGGGTCAAACTCCGACCGACGTGCCGCCGTCGACGAACAGGACCTGGCCGGTGATGAAGGCCGCGTCCTCGGAGGCGAGGAACGCGTGCACGCCGGCGACTTCCTCGGGGCGGGCGATGCGCCCCATCGGAACCTTCGCGACGATCTTGTCGCGGATCGCCTCGGGCACGCTCGCCAGCATCCGCGTCATCACCGGGCCGGGCGCAACGCAGTTCACGGTGATCCCGAACTTCGCGTACTCGAGCGCGAGCGTGCGGGTCAGACCGATGACGCCCGCCTTCGAGGCGGCGTAGTTGGCCTGGCCGATGTTCCCGAGCGACCCGATCGACGACGTGTTGATGACCCGTCCCCAGCCGCGCTCCCGCATGCGCGACAGGGCCGCCTGGGCGCAGAGGAACGTGCCCTTGAGGTTGACCGTGAGGACCTGGTCCCACTGTTCCTCGGTCATCTTGTGGCTCATCGCGTCGCGGTTGATCCCGGCGTTGTTGACGAGGACGTCCAGCCGGCCGAACTCCCCGACCACGTGGTTCATCATCGCCTCGACCTCGGCCCGCCTCGTCACGTCGGCCCCGACGGACAGCGCCCGCGCGCCCTCCTTCTGCAGCCCGGCCGCGACCGGCCGCGCCAGCTCGACGTCGACGTCGTTGACGACGACGATCGCGCCCTCACGGGCGAACCGCCGAGCGGTCGCCTCGCCGATCCCGCTCCCCGCGCCTGTGACCAGCGCCACGCGCCCCTCGAGTCGCATTCGTCCCTCCCGGGGTCAGGCGCCCGCGCGGGCGACCGCGACGAGCCGCGCGGCGTCGAGACCGTACGGAGCGCCGTCCAGGCCCCCGTAGAGCGCCACCGTCGCGAAGCTGGCCTGCCGGAGCCGGTCCTTCAGCTCCAGGCCGGAGTACACGGAGAGTCGCTGCCGGAACGTTCGGACCTGCCCATCGCGGATCAGGATTCCCTCGCTGTGGACTCGCGTCCAGTCGTCCACGACTTCGTTGCGGTCGAGCAGCAAGGTCCCGTCGGGCAGCGACCTTGACCGCGTGGGCTGGAAGTGGCGGGCGAGCCACTCCTTCCCCATCACGTCGATCACGAAAGCGCCGTGGGGCTTCAGGCTCGCGCGGACATTTCCAAGGACCTTGAGATCGTCCTCGCTCGAGTCGAAGTAGCCGAACGACGTGAAGAGCGAGATCACGAGATCGTACGCGGCCGGGCGCCGGAAGTCCCGCATGTCCGCTTCGACCAGCTCGACGTCGACTGCGGCGAGCCGGGCCCGCTCACGGGCCTTGTCGAGCATGAAGCGGGTGCGGTCGACCCCGGTGACCCGCATGCCGCGCTGGGCCAGCGGGACGGCGTGCCGCCCGGGGCCGCAGCAGAGGTCGAGGGCTGGCTTCCCCTCGGGCGCACGGAGGCCGACGAGGTCGAGCACCCTCGCGACCTCCTGCGCTCCCAGGCGAAGACGCTCGTCCGTGAACGTGAACGGATAGAGGTCGGCCCACAACGACCCGTCAGTGAACCACTCGCCCACGCCGCCCTCCGGCGCGCGGCCAGGTGGCGGCGGCGAGGCCCGGCGCGGTCACGCCGCCCCTCGACGCCGCGCCATGAGCGTCGTCCACCCGGCCTGGCAGACCGTCTCGCCTCGCTGGTTCCGCACCACCACGTCCATGGTGACGACCGTCCACCGGATCCGGTCCATCCCGAGCGGCGCGAGCGTCGTGCCTTCGAACAGCCCCAGCTGGTTGACCTGGCCGGTCGCCATCGCCCGGACGAGCATGCCTTGTGCGATCCGCCCCTTCATGGGCCCCTTGCCGCGCCGACTCCTCGTCGTGTGGAGCGGGTTGAAGTCCCCCGAGAGGCCGGCGAAGAGGTCGACGGCGCTCTCGGTGACGGTGCGGGCGGCCGACGTGAACGCCTCGCCCACCATGAACTCCCCGAAGTATCGGCCGCGCGGGACGAAGGTCATCCGAGGCTCGGGGGGCGGTCGAGGTCGCGTCCGATGATGACCCGCAGGATCTCGGAGGTGCCACCTCCCCAGAGGAGAAAGCGAGCGTCCCGGAAGTAGCGCTCGACGGGATACTCTGTCGCGAACGAGTATGATGCGAAGATCCGCGAGGCCTCGTCGCAGATCCGGTTCGCGGCCTCGGAGGCGAAGAGCTTGGTCATCGCCGCCTCGCGCGTGACCGGCCGGCCCTGGTCGACGCACCACGCGGCGTGGTACACGAGCAGGCTCGCCGCGTGGAGCTGCGTCAGCATGTCGACGAGCTTGAAGGTCACCGCCTGGTGCTCGCCGATGGGCTTGCCGAAGGTGACGCGCTCCCGGGAATAGCGGAGCGCCGCGTCGTAGGCTGCCCGGCCGAGGCCCACCGACAGGGCCCCGGTCATGACCCTGATCTCGGAAAGGATGCCGCCCACCTTCTCGACGCCGCCCGTTTCGCCGCCGAGGAGGTGCTCGTCCGGCACCAGCACGTCGTCCAGGACGATCTCTCCGGTAGCGGAGGCGCGGATCCCGAGCTTGTCGATCCGCTTCCCCAGGGTCACGCCGGGAAACTGCCGGTCGACGAGGAAGAGCGCGATGTGCTTCATCCCGCGCTCGCGGGACGTCTTGGCACAGACCGTCAGCATGTCGGCGACGGGCGCGTTGGTGACCCACGTCTTGGTGCCCTTGAGGCGCCAGCCGCCCTCGACGCGCTCGGCCGTCGTGGCGAGGTTGCCGATGTCCGAGCCCGCGTTCGGCTCGGTGAGCGCGAACGTGGCGACCTTCTCCCCGCGGAGGGCCGGGACGAGGTAGCGCTGGTGGAGCGCCTCGCTCCCGTACTTCCACACGAAGTGGGTCCCCATCAGGCTCTGCATCGCGGCGAGCGCCGCGAGGGACATGGAGCCGCGGGCCAGCTCCTCGGCGAAGAGGCAGTAGGTCACGAAGTCCGCGGCGGCGCCTCCGAGGGCCTCGGGGTAGCGGAGGGCGAGATACCCTTGCTCGCCGAGGCGCCTGAAGATCACCCGCGGGAACTCGCCCGCCTCGTCGATCTCGCGGGCGACCGGCGTGATCTCGGCCTCCACGAAGCGGGCGACGGCCCGCCGGAACTCCTCCTGCTCGGCGCTCAGCCGGAAGTCCATTCCAGGCTCGCAGGGCCTCGGCCGCCATGCCGGCGCGCGCACTCCGCCGTCCGGGTCACTTGCGTCATGCCATGCGTATATGGCGGGTCCCGGCGCCCGTCAAGGCCCTGCGACCCGCCATCCCCGCGCGCCCGGACACGAGCCCGGGAGTCGCGCCCTTGCGCGCATCCATCCTGACCATCTGGCCGAGGGACTTTTTCGGCGTCACGCTCCTGCATCGCCACTTCCGGGCCAGGGCGGAGCGCCCTCGACGGAGCCGCGGCGGCGAGGGCTCGCCAGCACGCGAGGTAGGCCAGCGCCACCAGTCCGGCCCCGAGCGCCTTGGCCGTCCACGGCAGCACGAACACCTTCGCCGCGTAGAGCGGGGCCACGAGCAGGACCCACAGGAAGTTGGAGTACCCTTCCACGGGCGCGAGCCCCGGTTGCGAGACAAGACCGTGGCCCGTGACGAGATTCCGGGCGTAGACGAACGAGATGCCCGCGTCGTCGATGAGCCATCCGCCGAAGAGCGCGCCGTGCCCGCCGAACACGGTCAGCGCGGCCAGCACCGGCAGATGGCGGGCGAGGGCGCCCCGGCCTGCGCGCCTCCCGGCGATGGCGCCGGTCGACGCGGCGCTCGCTGGTGATACCCGCCGCACGTTCCTCGCGACCTGATCGCCGCGAGCCGCCGCCTGGCGGCGGCTCCTAGGTCCCGAGCCGGTCGGCCCGGGCAGCCCTCACGCCTTGACCTTGGGGAGACTGGCCAGCGCCGCCTTCACCTGCTCGGCCGGGTACTCGAAGTCCTCAAGCTTGCCCGCCATGTAGCGCTCGTACGCCGAGAGGTCGAAGTGGCCGTGGCCGCACAGGTTGAACGCGATGACCTTCCGGTCCCCGGAGGCCTTGCAGCGGAGCGCCTCGTCGATGACCACCCGAATCGCGTGGGCCGCCTCCGGCGCCGGCAGGATACCCTCGGCCCGCGAGAAGGTCAGCGCCGCCTCGAAGGTCGGGTTCTGATGCACGGCGACCGCCTCGATCACCTTCCCGTCGTAGAGCGCGCACACGAGCGGCGCCATGCCGTGATAGCGAAGCCCGCCGGCGTGGATCGGGGCCGGGATGAAGGAGTGACCGAGCGTGTACATCTTGACCAGCGGCGTCATCTGCCCGGTGTCGCCGAAGTCGTAGACGTACTCGCCCCGGGTGAGGCTGGGGGCCGCCTGGGGCTCGACGGCGATGACGCGGAGGTCCTTCCGCCGCCCGTTCAGCTTGTCCTGGAGGAAGGGGAACGCGAAGCCGCCGAAGTTCGAGCCGCCGCCGATGCAGCCGATGAGGATGTCGGGGCGATCGCCCGCCATCTCGAGCTGACGCTGTGCCTCCAGTCCGATGACCGTCTGGTGGGTCAGCACGTGGTTCAGCACCGAGCCGAGCGAGTACTTCGTGTCCTCGCGTTGGGCGGCCTCCTCGACCGCCTCCGAGATCGCAATGCCGAGGCTCCCCGGCGACTGGGGATCCTTCTCGAGCACCGCGCGGCCGGCCGCCGTCTCACGCGACGGGCTGGCCACCACCTTGCCGCCCCAGGCCTCCATCATGAGACGCCGGTACGGCTTCTGGTCGTACGAGACCCGCACCATGTACACCTTGCACTCGATGCCGAAGAGCTGGCACGCGAAGGCGAGCGCCGAGCCCCACTGCCCTGCGCCCGTCTCGGTCGTGATACGCCGGACGCCTTCCTGGTGGTTGTAGTAGGCCTGGGCGACCGCGGTGTTCGGCTTGTGGCTCCCGGCCGGCGAGACGCCCTCCCACTTGTAGTAGATCCGCGCGGGCGTGCCGAGCGCCTTCTCGAGGCGATGGGCGCGGTAGAGGGGCGTCGGCCGCCAGAGCCGGTAGACGTCGCGCACGGGCTCCGGGATGTCGATCCACCGCTCCTGGCTCACCTCCTGCTTGATGATCTCCATCGGGAACAAGGGGGCCAGATCCTGGGGACCGATGGGCTGGAGCGTGCCCGGGTGGATCACCGGCGGGAGCGGCACCGGCAGGTCCGCCTGGATGTTGTACCAGCGGCTCGGCAGGTCCTTCTCGTCGAGGAGGAACTTCGTCTGGGCCACAGGAACCTCCTTCAGCCTTGGGAGGCTCGCGACGGGATCGGCCGAGCCGCCCGCGCGAGCGCGTCCGTGTACGCCTGGCGTCCCGCCTCGTCTGCGAAGAGCCGGTCGGGGATGCGATGGCCGGCGAACTGCCAGAGCCGCTCGGGGTAGCGACGGTCGACGGCAAGCTCGGCACCGAGGCACAGGAGCGGTCGCGCCCGCTCACGTTCCAGCAGGCCGAGGAGGGTCTCGTGAGTGCCCCCGAGCGCCCCGAGCGGGACGCTCAGCCCGAACACGCGGTACGGCAGCAGAAAGCGCGTCGACTTGGGCGGCAGGAGCGTCCCGTCCGCTCTCTGCCGGAGAGTGGTCTTGTCCACGGCCGGCGGTCGCAGGACTGCGACGTCCGCCGCTCCGAGCCACGCCGTCGCCGCCTCCTCCTCGACGAGGTGCGCACGCGGACGGTGGCCCCTCGACTCGAGCAGCAGCTCGAGCGCCTGCGCGAGTGCGTGGCCCTCGGAAGCGCTGGTCCCCGGCCGCGTGTAGACTCGGCCGCCGTAGTGGCAGCGGAGCCCGTCGTGCGCTCCTGCTTCGAGCCCGACCGCCCGCCGGGCGCGATCGAAGTCGGGCCCGGACACCCCCTCGAGGACGCGGCACCAGGTTTCGACTTGGACGTCCGGCGCGTCGAGCCGTACCCGCTGGACCAAGGCGTACCGCGCTCCGAAATCCCGGGCCAGGACGACTGCCCGGTGGCTGCCGTCGAGGATCAGCCCGGAGACGTCGTCGACGACGAGGGGCCACGACAACACCCGCGCCGCGGCGAGGATGTCGGCGATTCGCGCCTCGCCATCGCGGGACGTGGCCTCATGCCGGCGCAGGTCGGCGAGCGACGCAACCGAGAGGCTCGCTCGAACGTCCTCCGCTGACTCCATGGGCCTCGCGGCGGCGGGCTCGGGCGGGCTCGCGGGCCGGCTCAGCGCCCGCGCAGCGCCCGGCGCGCCTCTTCGGTGGCGTCGCTCTCCGGGAAGTCGCGCATGAGCTGGCTCCAGGCCTGGCGGGCGTCGGACTCGCGCTTCTGCGCCCGGTAGGCGAGGCCGAGCCGCAGCAGGGCCTGGGGCGTGTCCTTGCCCTTCGGGGCAAGCTCGACGGCCTTCCGGTACTCCATCGCGGCGCGATCGAAGTCGCGCGCCAGGTAGTAGGCCTCGCCGATCCGGAACTGCGCCGACGCGGCCAGCGGGTCCGACGGGAACCCCTGGACGAGCTCCTCGAAGTCCAGTACGGCCTGCCCCGGCTCGCCCTTGCTCCAGTTGTCCATGCCGCGGTCGAACAGGGCGCGCGCCGAGAGGGCCCCCGCCGGAGCCGGCGCGGGCGGCGGGCTCGCCTTGGCTTCGCGGGGAGGCGTCCCTCCCGCCCCGCGCGCGGGGGCGGGAGCCTTCGTCTCGGACGGGGTCGGAGGGGCCGTCGCCGCGCGCCCGGCTCCCTCGGAAGCCGGACGGACCGGGGGCGCCGTCTTCGTCTCGCGCGGTGTCCCGTCGGACCGCTTCGTCGCCGGCGGAGGCGCCTCCGGCCGAGGGCGCTCGGCAGTTTTCGCCTTCGCATCACGCTCGGGCGCGGGAGGCGCGGCCGGCGTCCCGCTCCCCGGGCTCCGGGAGGATCCCGGCATCGCCGGGGGTGTGAGACCGGCTCCCGCGGCCGCCCCGTCCGACGGCGTGCCCGACGGCTCGGGCTCGGCGGCCGGCCGGGGTCCCGATCCGGCGGCCGGTGCTCGCGCCGCCGCGCCGCCCCGGGACCTGGGTGCGGTGGCTCCCGGCGTCCCGTCCAGGACTCGGGCGAGCTGGCTCTCGAGGCTCGAGAACCCGAGCTCGATCCGGCGGAGCGCCTGACCCAGCTCCGCAGCGCGCCTCTCCAGGAGGTCGATGCGGCGCGACTGGGCGTCGAGCACCTCGACCTGACGCTGCAGGTCGTTGCGCGCCGAGGCCTCCATCGCCCTCTGGACCGCGTCGAACTCCGCCCGCGTCTCCTGCGCGGCGCGGTCCACGTGCTCCGTGCCGGTGCGCTGGACCGTCTCCACCTGCGTGCGAAGCTCGCCGAGGTCTCCGCGCAGGCGATCCAGGTCCTGACGGAGGGCGACCAGCGGATCGGCCGAGGCCTGCGCCTCGCTCGCCGGCTTCGGCCCGTCGCCCAGGGCGCTGCAGCCGCCGGCCAGCCCAGAGACCAGGAACACCGCGATCGCGACGGCGGCGTCCCGCAATCGCCACGGATGGTCGTGGCGCGCGGGCCGTCGCCCCATCCGGGTCGATCTTACGCGCACATCCGAACCGTAGCACCGGCGCGGTTTCGCGGTCAACCAACCGGCCTCCCCGCCAAGCCCAGGGGGAGGGCCTCCTTCATCGACGTCACGGGCCGGGGAGGCCCCCCTTGGGGCGCCCGGCGCGGGGCCGGGGTAAGCTGACAGCGTGGCCGTCGCGACGCCGCCCAGGCTCCGCGTCCGACATCCGCTCCCCCCGGCGCGCTGGCCGACGCGCGACGAGGCCGCCCGGGCCCGATGGTTCTCGCCGATCCGGCTCGGTCCCCGCTGCGTGGCGGCCGAGCGCACGTGGGTACCCGCGATGGTCCCCTGGCGGGCGACCGAGGACGGCCACGTCACGCCCGAGGTACTCGAGTGGTACGGGCGCTTCGCGGAGGGCCAGCCCGGGGTGCTGGTCGTGGAGGCGACGGGCATCCGGGACGTCCCGAGCGGGCCGCTTCTCCGCATCGGCAGCGACCGCTTCCTCCCGGGGTTCCGCCGGCTGGTCGAGACCGTGCGGCAGCGGAGCGAGGGACGCACGCGGCTCTTCATCCAGGTGATCGATTTCATCGCGGTGCGGCGCCGGCCGGAGCCGACGGCGTACTTCGCGCGTTACCTCCGGATCGGGAGCGACCTCCGGGGCCGCCTGGCCGAGGCGCTCGACGACGCGCGCTGGCGGGACGTGGCCGCGGCGCCCGACGCCGAGGTGCGCGCGCGCCTGGCCGCGGCCGAGCGCCCGCTCGTCGAGGCCGTCCTGACCGCTCGCGAGCGGGAGTCGCTCGACTACGGCTATCGCGAGCGGGTGTCCGACCTCGACCTGCCGCACATCCGTGACCTGCCCAGGGTCCTGCCGGACCTGTTCGGCGACGCCGGGCGGCGGGCCCGCGAGGCGGGCTTCGACGGCGTCGAGCTTCACTACGCGCACGCGTACACGATGGCGTCGTTCCTCTCCCGGCTGAATCGGCGGACGGACGGCTACGGGGGACCTCGCACCGAGCGGGCTCGCCTCCCGCTCGAGGTGCTCCACACCGTCCGGAGCCGCGTCGGCGCCGACTACGTGGTCGGCATCCGCTACCTCGGCCACGACGTCGTGGCGGGAGGCAACGACGTCGACGACGCGGTCTGGTTCGGGCTCCGCTTCGGCGAGGGGGGCGCGGACTACCTGTCGGTTTCGAAGGGCGGGCGCTTCGAGGACGCCCGGCAACCGAAGGTCGGCGAGGCGGTCTACCCCTACACGGGCGAGTCGGGCTACGAATGCATGCCCACGGTGATCTCGGACGAACGAGGCCCGTTCGGTCGCAACGTGCCGCTGGCGGCCGCCATCCGGGCGAGCCTCAGGGCGGCGGGGCATCGGATCCCCGTGGTCACGAGCGGCGGCGTCTCGACCTTCGACCAGGCCGAGGGCATCCTGGCTCGCGGAGAGGCGGACGTGGTCGCGGCCGCGCGCCAGACCCTCGCCGACCCGGACTGGTTCAGGAAGATCCGCCTGGGCCAGGGGCAGCTGGTCCGCCGCTGCGAGTTCACCAACTACTGCGAGGGTCTGGACCAGCGTCACAAGCAGGTGACCTGCAAGCTCTGGGACCGCGACCTCGCTCCGGACGACGGGAGCGTGAGACTCGCGAGCGACGGGCGGCGCCGGCTGACTCCGCCGTCCTGGGGCCCACCCGGGACGGCGAGCGCGGCACCGTGACGCGCCGCCGCGCCGGAGAATCGGCGCGGGAGCCGGCCGCATCTCAACAATCAAGTCGAGTCATGTCGCCGGATACCGGCGTGGCTCCCAGCCCAGGAGGCATTCCCATGGCCAGCTACTATGCGCCGGAGCATCTCGGGAAGTTCGGGACGATCGCCCAGGGAAGCCCGGACCTCGCCGAGAAGTTCTTCGTCTGGTACAACGCGGTCTTCGCCGAGGGGGCGCTCGGCGAGCGGGAGAAGGCGCTGATCGCGCTGGGCGTGGCGCACGCGGTGCAGTGCCCGTACTGCATCGACGCGTACACGAAGACCTGCCTGGAGAAGGGCGCCGACCTCGAGCAGATGACCGAGGCCGTCCACGTGGCCTCCGCCATCCGGGGCGGCTCCTCGCTGGTCCACGGCGTGCAGATGCTCGAGCACGCGCGCCACGCGGGGATGGCGCAATGATCCTGCCGGGGACGCTCGTGGTCGACCTCGATCTCGCGACGCCCGAGGCGGGACCCAAGGGCACGCGGAGCCTCCGCGCCCGCGGCGCTCCGCTGGCGGCGCCCGCCGCCCAGCGCCGGCTTCTCGGGACGCTGCCGCTCCCGGGCGGCGATTTCGCGGCGACCCTCGGAGCCTGCGGCTGGCCGGAGCTCGGGCCGGCGGCCTTGGAGATCTTCCAGATCAACGTGGGCCGCCTCTGCAACATGACCTGCCGCCACTGCCACGTCGACGCCGGCCCTGACCGGATCGCGGAGAACATGGACCGCGAGACGGTCGACCTCTGTCTCCGGGCGCTCGACCGGACGACCGCGCACACGGTCGACATCACCGGGGGCGCGCCGGAACTGAACCCACACTTCCGGTACCTCGTCGACCAGGCCGTGGCCCGCGGCAAGCACGTGCTGGACCGGTGCAACCTCACGATCCTCCTGCTGCCGCGCTGCGCGGACCTGCCCGAGTGGCTGGCCGAGCGCGGTGTCGAGATCGTCTGCTCGCTCCCCCACTACCGGCGGCTCAACACCGACGCGCAGCGGGGCGCGGGGACCTTCGACCGGTCGATCGAGGCGCTCCGCCGGCTGAACGCCGCAGGATACGGACAGGGGGACCCGAGGCGCCGCCTGACGCTCGTCAGCAACCCCGTCGGGGCCTTCCTCCCGGGGTCACAGGCCTCGCTCGAGCGCGACTGGAAAGCCGGACTCTCCAGGCATCACGGCGTCACGTTCGACCGGCTCTTCACCCTCGCCAACATGCCGATCAGCCGCTTCCTCGACTGGCTCGTCGACAGCGGCAACCTGCAGGGCTACATGGAGCGGCTGGTCGACACCTTCAACCCCGCGGCCGTCCCCGGGCTCATGTGCCGCAACACGATCTCGGTCGCCTGGGACGGGACGCTCTACGACTGCGACTTCAACCAGATGCTCGAGCTCCCGGTGGAGGCCCCGCCGGGGCGCCGCCCCCACGTGCGCGATTTCGACCCGGCCTGGCTCGATGCGCGCCGGATTCGCACCGCGCGCCACTGCTTCGGGTGCACCGCCGGCGCGGGAAGCTCCTGCGGCGGCGCCACGACGTGAGGGCTGCGCCCACCCCGGTCCCGGACGACGCCCACAACCGGGCGCTGATCCAGAACGTGCACCCGCCCGGCTGGCGGAATCCCGAGCCGGCCCGGCGGTACAACCTCGTGGTCGTCGGCGCCGGCACCGCGGGGCTCGTGACCGCGGCGGCCGGGGCCGGGCTCGGCGCACGGGTGGCCCTCGTCGAGCGGCACCTCCTGGGCGGCGACTGCCTCAACGTCGGCTGTGTCCCCTCGAAGACGTTGATCCGCTCCGCGCGCGTCATCGCGGAACTCCGGGAGGCGGCGGCGCTCGGCGTGAAGGTTCCCGACGGAGTGGCCGTCGACTTCGGCGCCGTCATGGACCGGGTGCGGCGCGTCCGGGCGGAGCTCAGCCCACAGGATTCCGCGTGGCGCTTCAGCCGGGAGCTCGGCGTCGACGTCTTCCTGGGCGAGGCCGAGTTCAGCGGCCCCGACGCGGTCCGGGTCGAGGGGCGGGCGCTCCGCTTCGCCAGGGCCGTCGTCGCCACCGGCGCGCGGGCCGGTCACCCGCCGATCCCGGGCCTCGCCGAGGCGGGCGTCCTCACGAACGAGACGATCTTCGACCTGACGGAGCTGCCGGGCCATCTGGCGGTCGTCGGCGGCGGTCCCATCGGGTGCGAGCTGGCCCAGGCGTTCCGCCGCCTCGGCGCGGAGGTGACGCTCCTGAGCGACGCCGCGCAGCTCCTCCCCCGCGAGGATCCGGACGCGGCCGACGTCGTCCGGGGGGCGCTCATCCGCGACGGGGTGCACCTCGTCCTCGGGACCGCGATCGTCGACGTCTCCCGCGACGGGCCGCGCAAGGTCGTGCGCTACCGGGAGGACGGGCGGGAGCAGACGGTGACCGCCGACGCGATCCTTGTCGCCACGGGCCGCGTGCCGAACGTCGAGCGGCTCGGTCTCGAGGCGGCGGGGGTGCGCTACACGGCCGCGGGCATCGTCGTGGACGACCACCTCCGCACGACGAACCCGCGCGTCTACGCCGCCGGCGACGTCTGCCTCACGTGGAAGTTCACCCACGCGGCCGATGCCGCCGCGCGGATCGTCGTCCAGAACGCGCTCTTCGGCCCCGCGGGCCGGCGCCGGGTCAGCGCGCTCGTGATGCCGTGGTGCACGTACACGGACCCGGAGGTGGCGCACGTCGGCGTCAACGAGCGCGAGGCGCGCGAGCGCGGGGTTCCGGTCGACACGCTCGTGCGCCGCCTGGCGGACGTCGACCGCGCGCGAACGGACGGCGAGGCGGACGGCTTCGTCAAGGTGCATGTCCGCCGCGGCACCGACCGGATCGTCGGGGGCACCATCGTCTCGCGCCGGGCCGGCGACCTCATCGGCGAGCTGACGCTGGCGATGGCCACGGGGGTTGGACTCGGCAAGCTCTCCAGCGTCATCCACCCCTACCCCACGCGGGCCGAGGCCATGCGCCAGCTCGGTGATCAGTATCAGCGGACGCGGCTGACACCCCTGGTGCGGCGCGCGCTCGCCGCGTGGCTCAGGTGGACGCGGTGAGCGAGGCACGCCCAGCCGGTCCCGACCGGACGCCGGATCACGCGCGGACGCCCGGCCGCCTGGCGCTCCTCGCCCTCGGCCTGGCCGCGGTGGGCCTCCTGGCCTGGGGGCTGGGGCTCCACGACTGGGTGCGGCCGGAGCGGTTCAGCCAGCTGCGGGCGGCGATCGAAGGGCACGGCGCGTGGGGGCCCGTGCTCTTCGTGACGGGCTACGTCCTGGGGGAGCTGCTCTTCGTCCCCGCGCTGCCGCTGACGCTGCTCGGCGGCCTCGTGTTCGGGCCGGTTCGGGGCATCCTGTACGTGTGGCTCGCGGCGACGCTCTCCGCCGCGCTCGCGTTCCTGGTGGCCCGGCACCTCGCACGGGACACCGTCGAGCGCTGGATGGCCAGCCGTCCCCGGTTCGCCCGGATCGACCACGCCGTCGAGCGGCACGGCTGGCGGATCGTGATGGTCACCCGCCTGGTGCCGCTCTTCCCGTTTAACCTGCAGAACTACGCGTACGGCCTGACCCGCATCGACTTCTGGACGTACCTCCTGGTCTCGGCCGTCTCCATGCTGCCGGGGACCATCGCGTTCACGCTGGCCGGCGGCGCCTTCTCCGGCGGGGGCCGCCCGGCCCGCACCGTGTGGACCCTCGCCGTCGCGGGGGTCCTGATCGTGCTCGTGTCGCTCGCGCCCCGCTGGCTCGCGCGCCGGAGCGGTGTCGCCCGGGAGCTTCTCGGGCCGGACCGCCGGACGCCCGTCCCGTGAAGCTGTCGATCGTCATCCCGGTCCTGGACGAGGCCTGCCACCTCGAGGCCCGGCTGCGGGAGCTGGCCAGGGGCCGGCTCCCCGTCGAGGTCGTCATCGTCGACGGCGGGAGCCGCGATGGGAGCGTGGAGATCGCCCGCCGCGCGCCAGGCATCCGGCTGGTGTCGAGCGAGCGCGGGCGGGCGCGCCAGATGAACGCCGGCGCGGCCGCCGCGACCGGGGAGGCGCTCCTGTTCCTGCACGCCGACACGCGTCTGCCGGACGGGGCCGCCGAGGCCGTCCTGGGCGCGCTCGCCGACCCGCGCGTGGCCTACGGCCGCTTCGACGTGCGCTTCGACCATCCAGGGGTCGCCTTCCGGCTGATCGCGAGTCTGATGAACGTGCGCTCACGCCTGACCGGGATCTGCACCGGGGACCAGGCGATCTTCGTCCGGCGCGCGGCGTTCACGGCCCTGGGCGGCTACCCGGAGATCAGCCTCATGGAGGACATCGAGCTGACGCGCCGGCTCAAGCGCGTGGGCAGCCTGGCCGCCCTGCGACTCCCGGTCACGACGGCGGCCCGCAAGTGGGAGCGCGAGGGAGTCGTGCGGACGATCCTGCTGATGTGGACACTCCGCGTGCTCCACTTCTGCGGCGTTGGACCGGATCGCTTGCACCGCTGGTACTACGGGGCGCGGGTCGGAGCCGGCGGGAGCAGGACGGCGGGGTCAGGTCCGGTGATGCCTCACAGCGCGTCGACGGGCTTCACGCCATCGCCGCCACCGGCTCATGCCTCCCACGCGGCTCCCCAGGAGCGCCGCGGGCACCGAGAGCAAAACGACGATCAGGAGGGCCAGCCCGAGCCAGCGGTTCGCGTCGGGACCGAACCACCGGACGGCGCCCTGCTGCAGGACGAGCGCGACCAGCACCGCACCGGACCAGAACAGCGCTCGACGTGCCATGGTCCGCCGTCCTCCCTCCGTCCAGGGCGCTCGGAGACCGCGCGTCCACGGTAGGGCGGCCTTCCGGATCGCGCAAGGGGACGTCTCATCGAGGCGCGCGGTACCCGCGGACGAAGCGACGGTCGATGCGGTCCTTGAGCCACCACGCCCAGCGCGAGTGGCTGGCGAGCCCCTTCCAGCGGAGGAGCGCCTTGCCGTCCGCGGTGTTGAGGAGCGACAGGAAGCTCCGCTGCGGGACGTAGCGCCCGGGCGCCCCCTCGCCAAGGGCCGCCCGAAGGTTCTTTGCCAGCACCGGGCCCTGGCGGACCGCGTACACCCCTGCCTTCGGCGTCGCCGGATGGTCAGCCAGCGTCGCGCAGTCGCCGGCCGCCCACACGGGCGCGCCGTCCACCGCACGCAGCGTGGCGTCGACGAGCACGAACCCCCGCGAGTCGAGCCGAAGCCCCGTGCGGTCAAGAACGGCGGGACCCGCGGCGCCGGCCAGCCAGACGACCAGGTCCGCCGCCAGCCGCGTCCCGCTCCGCAGCCGCACGGCGCCCGCCTCGACCCCGCTCACCGCGGTGCCCAGCATCACCGCCACACCGCGACGCACGAGGATCGCCGCGGCGCGACGGCGCACCGGCGCCTCGTAGCCGGGCAGCACGTCCGGCTCGGTCTCGATGAGCGTGACCTCGGGGCGCATGCCGGCCTGGCGGATGCGCCGGTGAATCGCGAGCGCCACCTCGACCCCCCCGGCGCCCGCGCCCACCACGGCCGCGCGGACGGGCCCGCGCCCCGCGGCGGTCGCGAGGGCGTCGACGCGGCCTCGAAGCTCGACGGCCCGCCGCATCGGCCGGACGGTCACCGCGTGCTCGCGCATCCCCGGCACGTCCCCGCCGGCGGCGTCCGCCCCCACGTCGAGGGAGAGCACGTCGAACGCAATGCGCTCACCGCCGGCCTCGACCGCGCGGTGAGCCACGTCGATCCCGGCCGCCCACGCCTCCACGAGCCGGGCGCGGGCGCGGCCGGCGAGCGCCACGAGGTCGACCGTCAGCTCCCTCTCCTCGTACACGCCCTGGAGGAAGCCCGGCACCATCCCGGAGTAGTAGTGCCGGGTCGACGGCGACACGAGCGTGACCTGGGCGCCTGGCACCGGGCGGGCGGCGAGCCCGGCCAGGACCTGGAGGTGGGCGTGACCGCCGCCCACCAGGACGAGGCGTCTCACGACCGGGCGCCGCCGGCGCCCGGTCCGCCCGCCGTCTCGCCCGTCAGGACGGCCCCGGCCCCGCGGGCAGGTGCTCTCCGAACCACTCGAGAAGGATCCGGAACCGCGCGAGGCGGTGACGCGGCCGTCCGGCGCGCGAGAGCTCGTGGTCCTCGTCGGGGAACCGCACGAGGCGCACGGGCCGCCGGAGCTTCTTGAGGGCGACGTAGAGCTGCTCCGCCTGCTCCATCGGGCACCTGAGGTCGTCCTCGGAGTGCACGATCAGGAGCGGCGTGTGGATGTCGCGCGCGTAGGAGAGCGGGGAACGCTCGAGGTACCAGCCGAGGTCCTCCCACGGCGGCCGCCCGCCGGCGTGCGCCTCCTGGAACGCGTGGCCGATGTCGCTCGTCCCGAACATGCTCCACATCGCGTTGACCGCCCGCTCCGAGCACGCGGCCCGGAAGCGGCGCGTGTGGCCGACGATCCAGCTCGTGAGGTAGCCTCCGTAGCTCCCCCCCATCACTCCGAGCCGCTCGGGATCGAGGAAATCGAACCGGCGGAGCGCCTCGTCGAGGCCCGCCATCACGTCCGCGTAATCGCCGCCGCCCCAGTCCCCCACGACCGCCCGCGCGAACGCCTCCCCGTAGCCCCGGCTGCCCCGGGGGTTCAGGTAGACGACGGCGTAGCCCGCCCCGGCGTAGACCTGGAACTCGTCGAAGAAGCGGTGGCCGTACTGGCTCGCGGGGCCGCCGTGGATGTTGAGCAGCGCGGGATAGCGCCGGCCCGCGGTCCGGCCGGCCGGCGCCATGACCCAGCCGTCCACCGTGAAGCCCGCGCGCTCGAACCGGAAGCGCTCCGGGCGGGTGAGCGCCACCTCCGCCCGCCACTCCCGGTTGAGGTGCGTCAGCTGCCGCTCGTCCGTCCCATCGCCCCGGCAGATGAAGACCTCGTAGGGCGACACGTCGTCCGTCGCGGTGAACGCGATGCGGGTGCCGTCCCTCGACGCGGAGAACGCGGTCACCTGGCGAGTGCCGCCGACCAGGCGCGCGGGAGCGTCGCCGCGCGCCGCCGCCACGCGGTGGAGCGCCACGTCGCCCTCGTCTTCCACCTGGAACAGGAGCGCGCCCGTCGAGCCGAGCCACCGCGGACCGGCCGCGCCCATCATGGGCTCGCAGTTCCGGTCGAGGGCCTCGGTCAGGCACTCGGGCGCGCCACCCTCCGCGGACACCACGTACACGCGGTGGTGCCGGGACACGTCGCGCGCGTGGGGGTGCCCGAGGAAGGCAAGCGTCCGGCCGTCGGGGGAGAACGCCGGCCAGGACACCGGCCCGGCGGTCGGGGTCACCTGGCGCGCCTCTCCTCCCTCCGCCGGCACGATGAAGACGTCGGCCGCGCTGTCCTCGTCGCGGTCCCGGTGGCGCGCGGAGACGAACGCCACCGACCGCGCGTCCGGCGACCACGCGGGATGCTGGTGGTCGTAGGGCCCGTCCGTGAGCTGCCGCGCCGGGCCCCCGTCCGCGTCAACGACGAAGACCTGGCGGGGCCGGTCGTAGATGAAGCCCGTGCCGTTCGACCGGTACTTGAGGACGTCGATGATCCGCGGCGGCCTGGACCGTTCGCGCTCGTCCTCGTCCTCGGGCTCCTCGCGTCCACCGACGCGCGCGACGCAGGCGAGTCGCGTCCCGTCCGGGGACCAGGCGGGGCTGGAGACCCCGTGTCTCAGGTCGGTCAGCCGGAGAGGCTCGCCCCCGTCCGCCGGCATCACGTAGAGCTGCCCCTTGCCCTTCTTCTCCCGCTCGGACACGAAGGCGAGAGACCGGCCGTCCGGCGACCAGCGCGGGGCCGTGTCCCGCCGGGGCCCGCGGGTGAACGGGCGGGGCTCACCCCCGTCCGCATTGACGATCCAGATGGTGGAGAGGTACTCGTCGCGCGCCTCGGAGAGCGTGGTGACGACGAAGGCGATGCGACGACCGTCCGGGCAGATCTGGGGATCGCTGACGAACCGGATCCGGAAGAGGTCCTCCGGGACCATGGGACGGCGGGCCGGGTCGGTCATCGGCGTTCTCCCGGATGGCCCGCCCGGAGCCACTCGCGAGGCGGCCGACGGCAGTCTACCATCGGCGCGCCTCGCGGAACGGCGGGCGCTCAGCGGGCGGCGGCCGGCTTGATCCGCCCTCCGCTCGACTCGTAGGCCTCCACGGCCTTCTTCAGGTCGCGGTACTCCCCGCACGGGAGGAAGCACAGCTTGTCGAGGCGCGCCAGGTGCTCCTTCGCCTTCGGCAGGTCGTTGAGGGCCAGATACGCCTCCCCGATGTACTCGTGCGCCCCGCGGTGCTTGGGGTCGATGGCCAGCGCCTTCTGGTAGATCGGGATCGAGCGGGCCGGATCGCCGTTCCGGCGCACGGCGTAGGCCAGCCAGTTGTGGGCGTCCGCGTTCACGCCGTCGCGCTTCACGACCCCCTCGAGGAGGGGAATCGCCGCCGCGTACTGCCCCGCCTTGATCGCCTTCACGCCGGCCGTGTACTCGGGGTCCTCCGCCCGGGCGCTCGCTCCATCGGCGCCGCCACCCCCGCCACCGCCGCCACCCCCGCCACCGCCCCCGTCGGCGCCGACCCCCGGGGGGCTTGCCAGCAGCACCAGCAGGACGACTCCCAGACCCAGGACCCTCGCCGCAAGCGTCAATGCCGTCGCCTCTCGTCCGTTCATGGTGTGCCCTCCAGTCGGTCCCGCGCGTCCGCAGGCGCGGGGCCTCCCTCTTCTGGAACGCCCGGCCCAGCCGTCACGTTCCCCGCCGGCCGCGGTGATGTGGCGAGATCTTCGACGCGATCGGCCCCGAGGATCCGACGCCCGCCTCGGCGCCTTGACGGGCGGCGCGGCGAACCCCTACAGTCGCGCGTGTCGTCGGGCGCGCCCGGAGCGCCCGGGGGGAGGACGGATGCGATTCCCGCTGACCGCGGAGCAGGAGGCGGTTCGAGCGCGCGCCCGCGCCCTCGCCGACCAGGAGTTCCGCGAGCGGGCCGCGCGCTGGGACGAGCGGGAGGAGTACCCCTGGGAGAACGTCAAGCAGCTGGTCGAGGCGGGGCTCATGGGCATGACGATCCCGCCCGAGTACGGGGGCCAGGGTCGCCCGCTCCTCGACGCGGTCCTCGCGATCGAGCAGGTCGCCCGCGTCTGCGGCGTGACGGGGCGGATCCTCGTCGACTCGAACCTCGGGCCGGTCGGCGCGATCGTCCACCACGGCACCGAGGCGCAGAAGCGGAAGTACCTGCCACGCGTGGTCCGCGGGGACAAGCCGGCGATCGCCATCACGGAGCCGGACGCGGGCTCGGCGGCGGCGGACCTCGAGACACGGGCGGCGCGCGACGGGGACGCGTGGGCGCTCACCGGCACCAAGCGCTGGATCACCGGGGCCGGCGTCTCGCAGACGTACGTGGTCTTCTGTCGCTTCGACGACATTCCCGGCGCGGCCGGGATCGGCGCGCTGATCGTCGACGCGGACGCGCCGGGGCTGGCCGTCGCGCGGCGCGAGCGCGCGATGGGCATGCGGGGCATCCCGGAAGGCGAGATCGTCTTCGACCGCTGCCGGGTGCCCGGAGAGAACCTCCTGCTCGGCGCCGGCGGCTTCAAGCGGCTCATGTCCGCCTACAACGGGCAGCGCCTTGGCGCCGCGACGGTGGCGCTCGGCCTGGCGCAGGGCGCGCTCGATGCGGCGGTCGCGCACGCGGGGCGGCGCGAGCAGTTCGGCCGGCCCGTCGGGCACTTCCAGGGGCTGCGCTGGATGATCGCCGACATGGCGCTCCAGGTGGAGGCGGCGCGGCAGCTCATCTACCGCGCGGCCGCCAACGCCGGACACGGCCTTCCCGACGTCGTCGAGGCGGCGATGGCCAAGACCATCGCGAGCGAGACCGCGATCCGCGTCACCAACGACGCCCTCCAGGTCTTCGGGGCGAGCGGGTACTCGCGCGATCTCCCGCTCGAGCGGATGGTCCGGGACGCCCGCATGTTCACGATCGGCGGGGGCACGGTGCAGATGATGCGGAACGTGATCGCGGGCGCCTGGCTGGGCCGGCTGGACGAGCCGGGGCTGTGACCGCATGACGCGCGCCGACGCCTACGGGCTCCCGGCCACGACGGCCACCGCCGCCGCGATCGAGCGCTACGACGACGGCGTCCGCGACCTGCTCGGCTGGGGCCGGAGCGCCCTCGACGCGTTCCAGGCAGCGGCCGCGCTCGACCCCGGCCTGGCGCTGGCACACGCCGGCGCAGCGGTGTGTCTGTTCCTCGAGGAGCGCTTCGTGCCGGCGCGGGACGCCGCCGGGGCGGCGCGCGCCGCCGCGGCCACCCAGACGGCGCGGGAGCGGAGCCACGTCGAGGCGGTCGCGCTCCTGGTCGAGGGCCGGGTCATCGAGGCCGAGCGTCAGATGACGGAGCATCTCGCCGCCTGGCCGCGCGACGTCGTCGTCCTCCAGCGTCTCTACTTCGTCTGGTTCTGGCAGGGTCGCTTCCCCGAGATGCTGGAGCTGACGAGCCGCGTCCTGTCCGTCTACGGCGACGACTCCTTCGTGCTGGGCCTTCACGCCTTCGGCCTCGAGCAGGCGGACCGCTGCCGGGAGGCGGTGCAGGCGGCCGAGACCGCCCTCGCCCGCAACCGGGAGGACGCCTGGGCCGTGCACGCCCTCGCCCACGCCCTCTACGAGCTGGCCGCGTTCGGCGAGGGCGTGGACCGTCTGCCTCCGGCCATCCATCCCTGCCAGCATCTCAACTGGTTCCGGAACCACCTGGTCTGGCACCTGGCGCTGATGCATCTGTCCCGCGGCGACTACGCGCGCGCCGTGGCGATGTCGCGGGCGGCGTTCGAGCGGGCGCCGTCGGCGATCGCCGGCGACCTCCACGACTCCATCGCGCTCCTCTGGCGGCAGGACCTCCTCGGGCTGCCGGTCGGCGCCGCCCGGTGGGCGCCGTTCGCGGCGATCGCGCGCGAGCGTCTCCACCGACAGGGCCTGCTCTTTCACGCGGCGCACCTCGCCATGGCGCTCGCGGGCGCGAGGGACGGGACGACGGCGGAGACCCAGCTCGAGATGCTGCGCCAGCGCGTCCCCAAGGACGCGACGGGGCTGATCGACGGCGTCCTGATCCCGCTCGCCGAGGGGCTCCACGCGTTCGCCCGCGAGGACTACCGGACGGCGATCGACCGGATCGAGCCGCTCGGCCCGCGAATCGTCGAGCTCGGCGGCAGCCGCGCCCAGCGGGACGTCTTTCACGACACGCTGCTGGAGGCCTGCTTCCGGGCGGGCGACGCGGACCGGGCCACGCGGTTCCTCGCCGAGCGGGTCGCCCGCCGTCCCGACCACTACTGGGTCCACCGCCGCCGCGCTCCCGCGGCCTGACGCGGGGAGGGTTTCGCATTGCCCATCACACCCCACGAGTGAATCTCGCCGCGGGTCATCAAGATCGCCGCACCGCCCCGCCGTGGTGCTGGGCGAGCTTCTGCCATTCCTTGGGCTGGGTCGCCAGGACGAAGTCCACGACGCGTACAAGCCCCCCGAATGGACGTCGCGGCCCTCGCCGAGCCGTCACGATGGTCGCGACCGACTTGCTCCGCCCGCGGCGCTCCGGTCGAGCGCCGCGGGCCCGTGGACGCAGAGCGCCGTGATCGCCCCCGCGCCGCGATACAGCAGCCGCAGCTCGACCCGCACCGCGCGCCCGGACGCCCCGGTCAGGCCAAGCTCGGACGCCCCGCTCGAGAAGGTGAACAGGGTCCGGCCCGCCCAGGCCCACTCCCCCAGGGGCCGGGCGTCCACCGCCCGCCAGGAGCGGCCGTCGTCGGAGACCTCCACCCGGATGACGGTCGCGTGGCGGGTGGAAACCCGGGGGTGCTCGAGCCGGACGACGGCGACGGAGGTGGAGCCCGGGAGGCGCCCCTCGACCACATAGCGCCCGCTCCGGCCGTCCGGCTCCGGAGTCTCGGCCGTGACGCGCCAGTCCGTGGGCCGGCAGCGCGTCGCCGGGACCAGCGGACCGACCGGCTGGACCAGGACGTAGGGCCCCATCGGCTCCACCATGACCGAGAGGCCCGCCGACGCGAGCCGCGCGCCCAGTTCGCTGGCGTCCTCGGCCGCCACGAGGGCCGCGTCCGTCGCCCGGAGCCGGAGACGCGCGAAGAGGTGCATCGGGGGCGCGAGCCCGTGGCTATTGAGGGCGCCGTTGGCGGGCAGCGTGGCCACGGTCCTGCCGGTCGCCAGCGCGACACGCGCGGAGACGACGGGGTCGGCGAGGAGCCGCGTGACGCCGCGGGCCTCGAGGCGGCGAAGCAGGGCGGCCAGGTCCAGGTCCGCGTCCCCGGCCGGGGGCGCGTCGAGCGCCTCGTACGCGAAGAGCTCTCCCACCATCCCCACCCCGACCGAGCCGGGCTCGGCCGGGCGTACCCGGAGGTACCGGACGGGCTCCGGCGCGATGACGAGCTCGAGCCAGCCGTTGCGGGGGCGGAATACCGGCCGGGTCCCGGCGGCGAAGGCCGGCTGCGCCACCCGCTCGGGCGCGACGCCGAGCCGCCGCCACGCCGCGCCGTCCATCGAGCCCGCGATCTCGAGTGGCACGATCACGTCGGTCAGGGCCGTGGGCCAGAGCACGAGGCGCGCCACGACCCGGGGCGCGCCGAGGTCCAGGACGAGCTCCCCCATCTCCGTCCGGTCGAGCCGCCGCGCCGGCCAGGCCGTGCCGAGATCGCCGTCGGCGGCGGCGGGAGGCACGTCGGACTCGCCGAGCGCGCGCCAGCCGGCCCGGGGCACCTGCCGGTAGACTCGCGACGGGATCGCCACGTTCTCGTAGAGCCACTGACCGCCGAAGCGTGTGACCGTCGGCGTCGCACCGAGCAGCTCGAGCTGCGTCGCCATCCGGACGTGGGTGGGCACCCGCGCCTCGTGGCGCGTCACCAGGATCGAGACGCGCTCCGCCGCATCGGCGGGGCCCGCTGACGGGTAGTAGACCTCCGTGGTCAACCCCGAGACGCGCGTCCCGGTCAGGAAGAACTGCCAGCGGATGCTCTCCATCGGATCGTCCACCAGGACGGCCTCGGAGCCCTTCGCGCCGAGATGCTGGGCGAGCGCCTGGTGGACGCCGATCTCGGCGGCACGGCGGGCCCGCTCCGCGGGCCAGAGCGGCCACAGGTAGACGAGGTTGGTCCACACGTGGAAGGCGAGGACGCCCGCCAGCACGACGCCGGCCGCCAGGCGCGACCGCCTCCCCAGACGGGCGATCGCCGCGCCGAGGAACACCAGGACCGGGATGTATGCCGTCAGGAGGTAGCGCCCGCGCGACATCTGACGCAGGAGGTTGAACGTGGAGACGTAGAGCGCCACGTAGGTGGCGACGAGCGTCAACAGGAGGAGCCAGAGGCCCCACGCGCGGCGGGCCGGCACGCCTCCCCGGAGCGCGCGCACGGCCGCCACGCCCGCGACGCCGATCGCCCCGACGTGAACGGCGCACGCGGCGAGGAGGGCCACGCGCCGGCGAGAGGAATCGGGCTCCCAGTAGTAGCTCCCGACGACGAGGGGCAGGACATTGGTGACGAATTCCCACAGCCGCGGCCACGACAGATCGATGCTGACCTCCAGGAACCGCCGGGCGGAGCCAAGGTTGCCGGGACCCGGATCGCGCTGCGTCGCGTAGAAGAGCCACGCCGGCAGGCTGCCGAGGGCCAGCCCCGCGCCGAGGAGCAGGCCTCCGCGCCGGACGGGCAGCCGAGGGTCCTGGACGAGCAGGCCCAGCAGGATGGGTCCCAGCACCACCACCGTCTTCGCGTTCGTCCACCAGGCCAGGCCTCCCACGAAGCCGAGGCACCCGAGGGCACGAGCCCGGCGAGGCTCGCGGCTCGCCGTCAGGGCCACGAGGGCGAGCAGCAGCAGGATCACGCCGAACGTGTTGGTCTCGAAGTGCGGCTCCGCGACCGTGCTGTAGTACGTCAGGAGGAAGGGCGGCACCGCGGCGAGGAGGAGCGTGATGCGCGCCGCGGACTCGTCGTACATCCGCCGCGCCAGGATGTACAGGCCGAGGGGGAACAGCAAGGACCACGCGACGGCGTTGAGCCGGACCAGGAGGACCGACGGCCCGAACAGGAAGAGCGCCGGCACCATGTGCGCGCCGTTCAGGGATCCCATGAACGACTGCCGGTAGAAGAACGCCGGAAAGTTCTCGCCGTGCAGGATGTGCTTGGCCACCAGGGCGACGGTCGCGTCGTCGCCCGAGATGTTCGCGTAGAACATCGCCGAGACGCGGACCAGGCCTCCGACCCCCAGGAGGGCGACGACCACGGACCAGCGCGCGCGCCCGCTCAAGAAGACTCACCGGCGTCCGACGTGGCCTCACCCCGCACGCAGAGCGCGGTGATCGCTCCCGCGCCACGGTAGGGCAGCCGCACCTCCACGCGCACCGCCCGTCCGGATGCGCCGCCCACGGCCAGCTCGGTCACCCCGCCGGAAAAGGTGAACAGCGTCCGGCCCGCCCAGGCCCACTCGGTCACGGGCTGCGGGTCGTCGACCGTCCGCCACCCACGCCCGTCGCCGGAGACCCGGAGCGCGCGGACCGACGCGTGCCGGGTGGACACCCGCGGGTGCTCGAGCCGGACCGTGGCGAGGCGGATCGGCTCCGCGAGGCGCGCCTCCACGACGAAGTGCGCGCCCTGCTCATCGGGCTCGGGGACCTCGGCCGTGATGCGCCACTCGGTCGGGCGGCAGCGGGCCGACGTGGCGAGCGGCCGGGCCGGCTGGAACAGGACGTAGGACCCCATCGGCTCGGTGACGACCGGGAGGCCCGACGACGCGAAGCGCTCCCGCACCTCCTCCGCATCCTCGGCTGCCACGAGGGCCGCGTCCGTCGCCCGGAGGCGGAGACGCGCGAAGAGGTGCATGGGCGGGGCGAGCCCGTGGCTGTTGAGCGCGCGGCTCGCCGGCAGGGTCCTCACCGCGCCGTGGGTCGCCCGGGCGACGCGCGCGGACACGACGGGGTCGGCGAGAAGCCGCCTCACGCCACGCGCTCGAACGAGGCGGAGCAGAGCGTCGAGGTCGACCTCGCCGGCCGCAGGCCGATCGAGCGCCTCGTACGCGGCGAGCTCCCCCACCATCCCCGCCCCCACCGAGCCGGGCTGGACCGGGCGGACGCGCAGGTACCGGACCGGTCGCGGCGGTGTCCGCACCTCGAGCCAGCCGTTGCGCGGGCGGAACACCGGCCGATGACCGATGGCGAACGCCGGCCGGCCAACGCGCCCGGGCGCCACGCCCAGGCGCCGCCACTCGGCCCCGTCCATCGAGCCGGCGATCTCGAGCGGCACGACCACGTCGGTCAGGGCCGTGGGCCAGAGGACCAGGCGCGCCATGCTCCGGGGCGCGCCCAGATCCAGGATGAGCTCGCCCGCCTCCGCCGAGTCCAGGCGCCGTGCCGGCCAGGCCGTGCCGAGATCGCCGTCGGCGGCGGCCGGCGGCCCGTCGGGCTCGCCGGGAGAGCGCCAGCCCGCCCGGGGCACGAGCCGATAGCTCTGGCCGGGCACGTCCACGTCCTCGTACAGGCGCCACTCGCCGAATCGCGTCGCCGTCGCGGTCGCGCCGAGCGCAGCAAGCTGGGCCGGCATCCGCTCGTCGCGCTGCGCGCCCAGGATCGCCACGCGCGGCGCCGCGTCGGCGGCGACCGCCGACGGATGGTAGCCGTCCGTCGTCAGCTCCGAGACCACCGCGTCGTCGAGGAGGAACTGCCACAGGAAGCTCGATCGGCCGTCCACGAGAAGCGCGCCGGGGAGCCGCGCGCGCAGGTGCCCGGCGAGCGCCTCCCGCTCGGCGATCTCCGCACCTCGCCGCGCACGCTGCTCGGCCCAGAGCGGCCACAGGTAGTCGAGGTTCGTCCACAGGTGGAACGCCAGGACGAACGTCAGCACCGCACCGGCCGCCAGGCACGACCGCTGGGCCAGCCCGGCGATCGCCGCGCCCAGGAAGATCAGGAGCGGGATGTACGCCGGCAGGAGGTAGCGCCCCCGCGAGTCGTCGTCGAGCACGTTGAGGCCGGAGGCATAGAGCGCCCCGAACGTCGCGACGAGCGTCAGCAGGAGGAGCCAGAGACCCCACGCGCGGCGGGCTGGCACGCCCCCGCGCAGCGCGCGCACCGCCGCCACGCCCGCGACGCCGGTCGCTGCCGCGTGGATGGCACAGGCGACGAGGAGGGCCGCGCGCCGCCCGGGAGTGAAGGGCCCGAAGTAGTACGAGCCCACGGGGTACGGCAGGAGATTCGTCAGGAGGTCCCGGGTCTTCGCCCACGACGGATCGACGGTGATCTCCAGGAGCCGCCGGGCCGAGCCGAGGCCGCCCGGGCCGGGGTCCGGCTGCGTCCAGTAGAAGAGCCACGCCGGCAGGCTGCCGACGACCAGGCCCGCGCCGAGGACGAAGCCGCCTCGCCGCACGGGCAGCCGCGGGTCCTGGACGAGCAGGAGCAGGAGAATCGGCCCCAGCACCACCGCCGTCTTCATGTTCGTCCAGCACGCGAGACCTCCCACGAAGCCGAGGCACGCCAGGGCGCGGGTGCGGCGCGGCTCGCGGGTCGCCGTCAGCGCCACGAGGGCGAGCAGCAGCAGGACGGCGCCGAAGGTGTTCGTCTCGAAGTGCGGCTCCGCGACCGTGCTGTAGTACGTCAGGAGGAAGGGCGACACCGCGGCGAGCAGCAGTGTGATCCGCGCGGCGGTCTCGTCGTACACCCGGCGCGCGAGGACGTACAGCGCGAGCGGAAAGAGCAAGGACCAGGCAACGGCATTCACCCGGACCAGGAGGACCGAGGGCCCGAGCACGAACAGCGCGGGGACAAGGTGGAAGCCGTTGAGCGACCCCATGAAGGCCTGCCGGTACATGAAGATCGGCAGGTCGTCGCCGTGCAGGATGTGCTTGGCCATCAAGGCCACGGTCGCATCGTCCCCGGAGATCGAGTGGTAGAACATCGTCCCCAGGCGCACCAGGGCCCCGAGCCCCAGCAGCGCCGCGACGACGGGCCAGCGCGAGCGGCGCGGCGCGGTCCCGGCGGGGTCTAGCGCGGTCGTGGCGTGTAGCTCTTGGCGGACAGGTACTGGTCGGGCCACGGAAGATCGTAGCTCTGGTCCCGGGCGGCGTGGCGCGTCCAGTAGGGGTCGTACAGGTGGCCCCGGGCCAGGACGCACAGGTCCGCCCGGCCGGAGGCGAGGATCGAGTTGGCGTCCGCATAGGTCGAGAGGTTTCCGACCGTCATGGTCGGGATCCCCGCCTCGTGACGGATCCGGTCGCTGAACGGCGTCTGGTAGAGCCGCCCGTAGACGGGCCGCTGGTACGGCACGGTCTGCCCCGTCGAGACGGTGATGGCGTCGCAGCCGTGCGCTCTGAGCCGCGACGCGATCCGGACCGCGTCGTCGGCGGTCGTCCCCCCCGGGGCCCAGTCCGTCGCCGAGATCTTGACCGAGATGGGCTTGCCGGCGGGCCAGGCGGCACGCACGGCGTCGAATACCTCGAGGGGGTAGCGCACCCGGAGGTCAAGCGGTCCCCCGTAGGCGTCCGTCCGCAGGTTAGTGAGGGGCGAGAGGAAGCTCGCGAGCAGGTAGCCGTGGGCCATGTGGAGCTCGATCATGTCGAAGCCCGCCGCCTCGGCCATCCGCGTCGCCTCGACGAACTGGTCGCGGATCAGGTCCATGTCGTCGCGGTCCATCGCCCGCGGCACCTGGCTGTGCGGCAAGTACGGGAGGGGCGACGCCGAGATCAGCGGCCAGTTCCCCTCCGGGAGCGGCTCGTCGATCCCGTCCCACATGCGCCGCGTCGAGCCCTTGCGCCCGGCGTGGGCGAGCTGGAGGGCGATCCGCGCGCCCGCGTGGCGGTGGACGAAGTCGACGATGCGCCGCCAGGCGTCGACGTGCTCGGGCTTGTACATGCCGGTGCACCCCGGGCTGATGCGCCCCTCTCGGCTGACGTCGGTCATCTCGGCGATGATCAGGGCGGCTCCGCCTGCCGCGCGGCTCCCGAGGTGGACGAGGTGCCAGTCGCCCGGCGTCCCGTCCTCCGCCGAGTACTGGCACATCGGCGACACGACGATGCGGTTCGAGAGGACGAGGTCCCGCAGCCGGAACGGCGTGAACATCGGCGGCGGGGGCGGTCCCGGCGCCGCGACGGGGACGCCGCTCTGCCGGGCGGCCCCCTCGGCGAACCACCGGTCCACCGTCTGGACGAAGCGGGGATCCCGCACCCGGAGGTTGTCGTGCGTGACGCGGAGGCTCCGGGTGAGGAGGCTCATCGCGAACTGGATGGGCTCGAGGCGCTGGTACCGCTCGGTCGTCTCGAACCACTCGAGGCTCACCTGGGCGGCGCGCTGGAGGCTCTCCACCTCGGGCCGCCGCTCCGCCTCGTACGCCGCCAGCGCCGCCGGCACGTCCCGCGAGCGCCCGAGGGCCCGGCTGAGCGCGATGGCGTCCTCCATGGCCAGCTTCGTCCCCGAGCCCACCGAGAAATGCGCGGTGTGGGCGGCGTCGCCGACCAGGACGACCTTGCCGTGCGCCCAGCGCTCGTTGCGGACCACCGGAAAGTTCCGCCAGAGCGACCGGTTCTTCAGGATCGGGTGGCCCTTGAGCTCGTCGGCGAACAGCGCCTCCGTGAACGCGACCGTGTCGTCCTCGGACGCCTCGTCCAGGCCCGCCCGGCGCCACGCCGCGTCGGTCGTCTCCAGGATGAACGTGGCGTGCCGGGCGTCGTAGCGGTAGGCGTGAACGCGCCAGAGCCCGTGCACGTCCTCCTTGAAGATGAAGGTGAACGCCGGGAACGGGCAGGTCGTGCCGAGCCAGACGAACCGGTTGGGCCGCCACTCGATCCGGCGCCCGAAGTGCTCGGCGTACCGGGCGCGGATCGCGCTGTTGACCCCGTCGGCGGCGAGGATCAGGTCCGCGTCCGCGTACACGTCGAGATCGCGCACTTCCGTCTGGAACTGGACCTCCACCCCGAGCTGGGCGCACCGCCGCTGGAGGATGTCGAGGAGGAGCTGGCGGGACATCCCGGCGAAGCCGTGGCCGGTGGAGGTCACGACGGCGCCCTGGTAGTGGATGTCGATGTCGTCCCAGTGCGCGAAGGCGCCGACGATCTCGTCGTAGGTCTCGCGGTCCGCCTCCGCGAAGCGCTCGAGGGTCGCGTCCGAGAAGACGACGCCGAAGCCGAAGGTGTCGTCCGGGCGGTTTCGCTCGACGACGGTGACGTCGTGCCCGGGATCGGCCTTCTTCATGAGCGCCGCGAAGTAGAGCCCGGCCGGACCCCCGCCGATGCAGACGATCCTCAACCGCCGCGCCTCCTTCGCCCCTGGCGCCCCTGGCGGCCCTGGCGCCCCTGGCGACCCCCGCCGGACGCGAGCCGGGGTCGGGTCGCGGGCTAGTGTATCATCGCGGGTCGCGCGAGCCGGCGCCTGCCATCCAGCGGAGTGCGCCCGCGTGGCGCGCCTGCGTTGACCGCCCTTCCGGGCGGCGTCTATACTTCGCGCCGTGAAGCTTCGGGACCGGATCGCGCTCGTCACCGGCGGCGGCCGGGGCATCGGCCGGGCGATCGCGCTCGCCTTCGCGCGCGAGGGCGCGCACGTGGCCGTCACCGCGCGCACCCGCACGGAGATCGAAGCCGTCGCGGTTGAGATCCGGGGCCTCGGGCGCAAGGCGCTCGCCGTCTCCTGCGACGTCGGCGAGCGCTCCCAGGTCGATGCCGCCGTGCGGCGGGTGGTCGACGGCCTGGGCCCCGTGGAGGTCCTGGTCAACAACGCCGGGATCGCCGTCTCCGCGAAGCTTCTCGACACCGACGACGCGCTCTGGGAGCGGCATCTCCGCGTCAACCTGACCGGCGCGTTCCTGATGACGCGCGCCGTCCTTGCCGGCATGCTGGCCGCGCGGTGGGGCCGCATCATCAACGTCGCGTCGATCGCGGGGCGCCAGGGATACCCGCTCGTCGCGGCCTACGCGGCCTCCAAGCACGGCCTGCTCGGGCTGACCCGCGCGCTCGCCCAGGAGGTCGTGGCGGCCGGCGTGACGGTCAATGCCATCTGCCCCGGCTACGCGGCGACCGAGCTGACGTGGGCGGGCGCCCGGAACATCCAGGAGCGCACGGGACGCGCGTACGAGGACGCGGTCCAGGCCCTCGCGGCCTTCTCCCCGCAGAAGCGCCTGATCGAGCCGGAGGAGGTTGCCGCGCTGGCCGTGCTCCTCGCCAGCGACGAGGCGCGCGGCGTGACCGCGCAGGCCTGGAACGTCGACGGCGGCGCGGTGCAGGCCTGAAGCTCTCGATGGGCACCTACCGCGGGTTCGACTACCGGATCGAGGACGGCGTCGGCACGGTGACCTTCGCCCGCCCCGACACGCTGAACTCGCTCACGTTCGAGGTCTACGCGGAGCTGGAGCGGCTGGCGATCGATTGTCAGTCCGACGCCTCCGTGCGCGTCCTCGTCCTCACCGGCACCGGCAAGGGCTTCTGCTCGGGCGGCGACGTCCACGAGATCATCGGCGAGCTCGGGAAGCGCGACGTGAGGGGCATGCTCCAGTTCACGCGCATGACCGGGGCGGTCGTCCGGAACCTGCGCCTCCTCGAGAAGCCGGTCGTCGCCTCGGTCAACGGGATCGCCGCCGGCGCCGGCGCCGTGCTGGCGCTGGCCGCCGACTTCCGCATCGCGGCCGACACGGCGCGCTTCGCCTTTCTCTTCACCAAGGTCGGGCTCACGGGCGCCGACATGGGCGCGACGTTCCTCCTGCCCAAGGTGGTCGGCCTCGGGCGGGCCACGGAGCTGCTCATGCTGGGCGACACGATCGACGCCGCGACCGCCGAGCGCTACGGTCTCGCGACCCGCGTCGTGCCCGCCGACCGCCTCGCCGACGAGACCCGGGCCCTGGCGCGACGGCTCGCGGACGGACCGGGCCAGGCGCTCGGCATGACGAAGCGGATGCTCAACAACGAGTGGGGCATGGACCTCGTCTCGGCCATCGAGGCAGAAGCGCAGGCGCAGGCGCTCCTGCTGATGGCCGAGGACCACAAGGAGTTCTACCGCGCCTTCACCGAGAAGCGGCCCCCCCGCTTCACCGGCCGCTGATGGCCCCGCACGGGAGCGCCCGTCAGGACGCCGGCGGCCCGCCGCGCGGGCCCGCGCCGTCCGGGAGGAGGTCGCGGTGCCGAAGGTGATCGTGAACCCCGCGTGGCTGCCGAAGCCGTCGGGCTACTCGCACGGGATCGAGGCGCGCGGGCGCCTCCTCTTCGTCGCGGGTCAGACGGCCCAGGACGCCGACGGCCGCATAGCGCCGGCGGGCGACCTGGTCGGGCAGTTCCGCCATGCGCTGGCCAACGTGGGCGCAGTCGTGGGCGCCCGCGGCGGAACGCTCCGTGACCTCGTCAAGGTGACGTTCTACGTGGTCGACAAGCGCGACTACCGCCAGAAGGCCCGCGAGATCGGGCGGGTCTATCGCGAGATGATGGAGGGCCACTGGCCGGCCACGACGCTGGTGGAGGTCCGCGGGCTCTGGGACGACGACGCCCTGATCGAGATCGACGCGATCGCGGTGCTCGAGTAGGAGGAGGCGATGCAGGTCGGGTCCGCATACCACACCGGCTTCACCGTGAGCGACATCGAGCGCTCCGTCGCCTTCTACCAGGACGTCCTCGGCATGCGGCTCGTGCGGCGGCAGACGGGCACCGCCCCCTACCTGGCCAGCGTCACGGGCTTCGAGGGGGTGCGACTCGAGATCGCGCTCCTCCAGCCCGCCGACGGCGGCAGCATGCTCGAGCTCCTCCAGTACGTGTCGCACCCGGCTCCTGCGACCGACCGCGCGACGAACCGTCCGGGAAACGCCCACCTCTGCTTCAAGGTCGGCGACCTGCGGGCCGCGTGGGCGGAGCTCCGCGACCGCGGCGTGACGCTCGTCTCGGAGCCGACGGAGATCACGGCGGGGGCCCACGCCGGTGGCTGGGCCGCTTACTTCCGCGATCCGGACGGCTTCACCCTGGAGCTCTACCAGGGTCCGTCGGCGAGCCCGGCCGGCCCGGCGGTCGCCGCGCCTGGCGCGGCCCGGCCGGGATAGGGCCGGGACGCCCCGGTGGCGCTGGCCGAGAGGGTCGCGGGGGCGATCGCCTGGCGGGCCTTCGTGAGCGCCGCCTACACGACCGGCCTCACGCTCCTCATCCCGTACGTCGTGTTCAGGATCCAGCCCGCCGAGCTCCGACTGGTGCCGGTCGGAACGTCCCCGGTGCTGCTGTGGCTCGCGATCGGGCTGATGACCGCCGCCCTGCTCGTGCGGCTCCTGGTGACGCGCTCGCTGAGCGGGTCGCTCAGGGCGCTGGGGTTCCTGACCTTCCTGCCGGGATTCCTGGGCATCCTGTTCACGCTGTTCGGCCGCGACGTGCTGCTGAACTGGTTCGCGGGCACCCTGCCCCGCTTCCAGGAGGTGCGACCGGCGATCGAGCTCTACCTCGACCGCGCCGTGCCTCAGGTGCTCTACCTGACTGTGGGGTTCTTCGTCGCCGGCGCGCTGTTGCTCCTGCTCGGCAGCCGGCTCACGCCCCGGCCGTCCTCGGGGCGCTGAGCCGTCAGCGGCCCCGCTGAAGGCCCAGCAGGACGAGCAGCAGGGGGACGTAGACCACGAGCACGCCCGGCAACGTGAGCATCGGTCCCTCCGCCCCGCTCCGGACCAGCGCGCCCCGGGCGGCCGGCACGAAGGTCCACAGCGGATCGCCCAGGGCGTCGTTCAGGACCCTGCCAAACAGACCGATCACCGCCCCGGGCACCATGAACGGCAGGAGAGAGGCGAGGAAGCACACGGCGACCACGACGGTCAGGATGAGGTGCATCGGAGCCTCCCCTCGGCCGCTATCGTCCGTCGATGGCGCGGGCAAAGTCAACGATTCCATGGGAGTCGGCGGAGCCGCCAGGAGCGGGCGCGGGTGACAAGCGACCCGCCGGTCAGCGACCCCGCGTTCTGGCTGGGTCTCTACGACCAGGGCAGCGACCGCTGGGAGCTCGGCCGTCCAAACCCTTCGCTCGGCGCCCACCTCGCGCGCCAGCAGCTCCCCTCGCCCCGAGGCACGGTGGCCGTCCCCGGCTGCGGCCGCGGCCACGACGCCCGGCTCCTGGCCCGACGCGGGTACCGCGTGCTCGGCTTCGACTTCGTCCCCGACGTCGTCCGCGCCGCCCGGGAGCTGGCCGAGCGTGACGGAGTGGACGCCACGTTCGAGGCGCGCGACGTCTTCGAGCTCGCTTCTGCGTATCCCGGGTTCTTCGACGGCGTCTGGGAGTACACGTGCTTCTGCGCCATCGACCCCGCGCGGCGGGCGGAGTACGTCGAGGTGCTGGCCGCGATCCTCAAGCCGGGCGGCTGGCTGCTCGCCTGCTTCTTCCCGATGGAAGACAAGCCGGGGGGGCCTCCGTTCGCGGTGAGCGAGCCGGAGGTCCGGGAGCTCCTGGCCCCGCGCTTCGAGCTGGTCGACAGCTACGTGCCCTTCGCGTCCGCCGAAGGCCGCCAGGGCAAGGAGTGGGTGGTCTCGGCGCGCCTCCGGACGGTCGCCCCGCCCTAGCCTCGTATCGTCGCGCCGTCCCGCACCCGGTCCGGGCCCGCGAGACGCCAGTCGGTCTCTCTGCTCGGCGAGATGGTGGGGCCCCAGAGCGGCGCCGGCGCGACCCTGACGCTCCTCGGTCTGGCGCTCAGCCGCGACTGGCTGCCGCGATGCCGCCCGCGCCGCCCAGGCGCGTGAGCGGGCGCGAGCGGGGCGCACGCGCCGCGGGGGTGCCTGGCGTCAGGGCCACGGCCCGGGCTACCATACCGGCCGCCGGCCCGGCCGGCCGAAGCGTACTCCGCCGCGAAAGGAGGATCCTCATGGCCGCCTACGTCATCGTGGATCTCGAGGTGACCGATCCCGCCCGCTACGCCGAGTACCGCCAGCGGGTCCCGGCCACCCTCGCCGCGTACGGCGGCCGGTTCCTGGTCCGAGGCGGTGCGCACGAGGTCGTGGAGGGCAGCTGGCAGCCGCGGCGTCTCGTGGTGCTCGAGTTCCCCAGCCTTGCCCAGGCCCGACGGTGGTACGAGTCGGAGGAGTACCGGGAGCCCAAGGCGATCCGCCTCGCGGCCTCGAATGCGAACCTCGTCTTCGTCGACGGAGCGTAGGGTGGCGGCGAAGGCCTACGTCGCCCTCCGCCACGACGGTCCGATCGCGACCGTCACCCTCGACCGCCCCGAGTTCCGGAATTCCCTGAGCGACGAGATGCTGGGCGAGCTGATCGAGGCGCTGAGCGCCCTCCGCGACGACGCGCGCTCCCGCGTCGTGATCGTGACGGGCGCGCCGCCGGTCTTCTCGGCCGGCGCGCACTATCCGGCCCGGCGCGGGATGTCCGCCGAGGAGCGCCGGCAGGTCTTCCTTTCCACGCCGAACCAGTTCCGGCGCCTCTTCGAGCGGGTCACCACGCTCCTCGAGAGCCTCGAGCAGACGACCATCGCGATGATCAACGGCCACGCGGTCGGGGGCGGCCTGGGGCTGACGCTCGCCTGCGACTTCCGGTGGGCGGCCACCGAGGCGGAGCTCTGGATCCCGGAGGTCGACCTGGGCGTCCCCCTGGGCGTGGCCTCGACCACGCGGTTCGTCCGCCTGGTGGGCCAGGCGCGCGCCAAGGAGATCATCATGGAGTGCCGGCGGTACACGGCGGCCGAGGCGCACGCGATGGGCCTCGTCCATCGCGTGGTGCCGGGAGGAGAGCTCGCCTCCGCCGTGCGACAGTACGCGGAGACCCTGGCGGCCAAGCCCTTCGCCCCGCTCGCCCAGGTCAAGGCGCGCATCAACGCCATCGCCCGCACCAGCGTCCCCGAGGTCAACGCGATGACCGAGGGCTTCCTCCCCAGGGAGTGAGACCCTCGCGCAATCTCCCCCTCGGAGTCCGGGGCCCTGGCCGAGCGCCGGGCCACGCCGGGCTGACCGACCTGATGATCCGCCAGGTGCCGCCGGGGGAGCGCGCGCTGCGGTAAGATGCCCGCGGGCAACGGTCCGGTCCGCTCCGAGCAGGAGGAGGCGGGCGTGGCGAGAAAGCCGGCGAAGGGCAAGCAGCTCCGCAAGCGACCGGAGGGAAAGCCTCCTCAGGTCTACAAGCACCCGAAGGAAGCGCTTCTTCTCCGTCCGGACGTCGGCCTCCAGCCCCAGTTCAAG